>NZ_JBHUFR010000042.1:0-1089 GCF_042680985.1 Paraburkholderia dipogonis
TATCACTAATGCACAGGCTGTGCCAGTTTTATTCAAGGTTCCTAAGAAAGTTGGAGAAGGCCTGCTACGCAGGCGTCTCGCGTCGCCGTGCCGGGCGCGCACCGGCGCATTGCCGATGGAAACGATGCACGACTGACGGCACACGCCCGACAGACCGCCGCATGCTGTTGGATCAAGAACGACACGGGCAGCGGCGAAGCGGCTCGATCTGACCGGGTGTTCAAACTCGAGAGAGGATGCAGAAGGTGTTCTTGATCCGGAATAGAAGAGGGCACGCGCGAAATTCGCAGCACAGCGCGCACGGCTGTGACGTATCGCGGGCGTGGCTCGCCTCAGTGACTACACGATGCTGTCGCGAACCGGATGACGTCGTGCGAGGAATTCGATGGATTGGTTGGCCTGGACAAAGCGATGGCCGAAGAGATGTCGTTCGCGTCGGGGCGACGCCGTTCGATATTAGTCGCGAGGCAAAGGTCAAGCGTCGATTGGAACACGACAAGCGGGCATTCATCCCATCAATGAACAGGCCTCCTCCAACGGCAAAGATGTGAAGGAGGCCTGTTTCTAATTGCGGACATCTCGCGCGTCCTATAAGTAAGGCCCTTTGATACGCCCTTCGAAGATGGCGGTGTTGATTCCGAAGTCGTCGACCTGGCCGAGAGGGCCATGATCGACGGTGACAATGACGGAACGGCCGCCCCGCAGCGCCTTCATCTGCGCGGAGGTGAGTGTCGTTTCGTCGTGTGGGCGATCTGCGGAACGTGGCAAGTCCCTGATGATGAGGCTGGATTTCATGGCGCTACTCCTGAAGGTGGGTGAGTGAGCACAATGCGGTGCTCAGCCACGGTTCTGCAAAGCGCATGCCAATTTATGAGCAATGAACAAGGAACAGAATGCGAGGCGGCAACACAAGACCAGCAGGCAATAGACGATATGCGTTCTTCGACTATGGCGTTCGGTGAGCTTGAAGTTCGACGGAACTGTTCGGCGAGTTCCCACCAATCCACGGGGGGATGTCGGCTTATGGCGCTCCGTCGACAACAAAAGCCAACGGCACGCGTGTGTGACGCGTGCCGTTGTCGTGACTGT
>NZ_JBHUFR010000043.1:0-5445 GCF_042680985.1 Paraburkholderia dipogonis
AGCGTGCGACGCTCGTACCCGGTGTCATGCTGGAAAACCGTCATCTGTATGTCTCCTTGTATCTCGTATTGGGCGTCGTAGACAGCCAGGACTTTGCCTGCTTCGCTATGGCGCAGAATCGTCGCGCGAACTACGTGAGTTCAACGTGGTCGACCGGCGGTTCCAGATTGATATACAGTTTATGCAAACGTTAGCATATAAGCAAGCGTAAATTATATGGCTTCGACCCGTCAGTGATGTGACATAAAGCAGAACGCTTGCGATGATCAAGACAAAAATGCTATCGTTCGCATGAATAATTGACTGCGGCGCGGAGCCGCTGGGCTGACCGCGCAGGCATAACTACCGGATCCGGAGATACGGGGTCTTGTCTTCAGGTCTTGGCGGGATGTGTCCCGAAAGACCCCATTGATCCATCTCCATTCGACATCAGAGGACACCGAGTGAAAATTGAAACGATCGGCGTTGTTGGCGCCGGGACGATGGGCAGCGGGATCGCACAGACCGCGATAGTCGCTGGCCTCCGGGTGGTACTGGTTGACGTCAGTGAGACGACGCTTGCGACCAGTGTTGCATCGTTGAACGCCAGGCTTGAGCGCATGGTGCAGAAAGGCCGGCTCGACGGGCCCTCATGCGCGGCAGCGGTGCAGCGTTTAGTCGCAAGCACGGACTACAGAAGCCTTGCCGGTGCGGATGTGGTGATCGAGGCAGCGACCGAGCATGCCGCCGTCAAGGTCGCCATTCTGCGCGAAATCGAGTCAACGGTTGCGCCACATGCAATCATTGCGACCAACACCTCTTCGATCTCGATTACGTCACTTGCCGCGGCGCTTGAACGGCCTGACCGTTTCGTAGGCATTCATTTCTTCAACCCTGTTCCCGTCCTGCCGCTGGTCGAAGTGATTCCCGGGCTGCAGAGCAGCAGTGAGACGGTCGACTCCGCGTTGCAATGGGCGCGGCAAATCGGCAAATCGCCCATTGTCGTTTCCAATTCTCCAGGATTCGTCGTGAACAGACTGCTCATCCCGATGCTGAACGAAGCCTTCTTCATTCTGGCTGAGGGCGTCGCGACCGCAGAAGAGATTGATGCCGGCATGCGGCTGGGCGCCGGTCACGAGATCGGGCCCCTGGCACTCGCTGACCTGATCGGCCTCGATGTCTGCCTGTCGATCATGGACGTGTTGCAGAAGGATCTTGGGGACCCGAAGTTTCGTGCTTCTCCGCTGCTCCGGGAGCTCGTGGCAGCGGGCAGGCTGGGGCGTAAGAAAGGCAGGGGCGTCTTTCAATACAACGGATAAGCGGATGGCATGTGTACGGTGAGGCGGAAGTTGATCGTCGAAATCGTCGCATGAGATACCGCTGGGTGAACAGATTCAAGAGGACGGGACGAACGTGAAGGTTCTTGTTGCAGTAAAAAGAGTGGTCGATGCCAACGTGAAGGTTGGCGCGAAATCGGACAACACGGGCGTGGACATTGCCAATCTGAAGATGTCGATGAATCCATTCGATGAAATCGCGGTTGAGGAAGCGGTGCGGTTGAAGGAAGCGGGCGTGGCGACGGAAGTGATCGCCGTGTCGGCGGGTGTGACGTAATCGCAGGAAACGCTGCGCACGACGCTGGCGATCGGCGCGGATCGCGCGATTCTGATTGAGTCGTCCGAAGAACTGCAGCCGCTGGCTGTCGCGAAGCTGCTGAAGGCGCTAGTCGATAAGGAACAGCCGCAACTGGTCATTCTCGGCAAGCAGGCCATTGACGACGATTCGAACCAGACGGGTCAGATGCTCGCTGCGTTGGCTGGATTGCCGCAAGCGACGTTTGCGTCGAGGGTTGTGGTCGCTGACGGCAAGGCAACCGTGTCGCGCGAAGTGGACGGCGGTGCGGAAACGCTGTCGTTGAAGTTACCCGCAATCATCACCACGGATCTGCGCCTGAATGAGCCGCGCTACGTGACGCTGCCGAACATCATGAAGGCGAAGAAGAAGCCGCTGGAAGTCGTCAAACCCGAAGACCTCGGCGTCGATGTCACGCCGCGCCTGAAAACGCTGAAAGTCGTCGAGCCGCCCAAGCGCTCCGCCGGTGTGAAGGTGCCGGATGTGAAGATGCTGGTCGAGAAGCTGAAGACCGAAGCCAAGGTGCTGTAAGTAGAACGGCAACTATGTTGCATGGGACTGGAGTAAGCGCTAAAGCGCTAATTCCAGTCGACACGGAGACAGAGCAAATGACGAATCTGGTGAATCTTGTATTGGCAGAACACGACAACGCGTCGATCAAGGCCGCGACGCTGAACACGATCGCAGCGGCGCAGAAGATTGGTGGCGACATTCACGTGCTGGTGGCGGGTCACAATGCACAGGCCGCGGCCGATGCCGCAGCGAAGATTGCAGGCGTGAGCAAAGTGCTGCTGGCCGATGCACCGCAACTCGAAGCGGGTCTCGCGGAAAACATCGAAGCCACGGTGCTGAACATCGCGAAGGATTACACGCACATCCTCGCGCCGGCGACCGCCTACGGCAAGAACATTGCACCGCGAATCGCCGCGAAGCTGGACGTCGCGCAGATCAGCGACATCACGGCAGTGGACAGCGCCGACACGTTCGAGCGTCCGATCTACGCCGGTAACGCGATCGCAACGGTTCAGTCGCAAGACCCGATCAAGGTCATCACCGTCCGCACGACCGGTTTCGACGCCGTCGCAGCCGAGGGCGGCAGCGCATCGGTCGAAAAGATCGAAGCCGCAGCGGACTCCGGCATCTCGCAGTTCGTGAGCCGTGAAGTGACGAAGCTAGACCGTCCGGAACTGACGTCGGCGAAGATCATCGTGTCGGGCGGCCGCGGTCTTGGCAACGGCGAGAACTACACGAAGGTTCTCGAACCGCTGGCCGACAAGCTGAACGCCGCGCTCGGCGCATCGCGCGCGGCAGTCGATGCGGGCTTCGTGCCGAACGACTACCAGGTGGGCCAGACGGGCAAGATCGTCGCGCCGCAACTGTACGTGGCAGTCGGCATCTCGGGCGCGATCCAGCATCTGGCCGGCATGAAGGACAGCAAAGTGATCGTCGCGATCAACAAGGACGAAGAAGCGCCGATCTTCAGCGTCGCGGACTATGGCCTCGTGGGCGATCTGTTCAGTGTCGTGCCTGATTTCGTCAATCACCTGTCCTGATCGGCCCCGCATAGGGTGCGCCAAGTCTCGTATCCGCCAGCCGCGCTGACGGACTATGCTGCACCAGGCTGCGGGGAGGGACAGTTGAATTTGACACTACTGGCAAAGCGTTGTCCTGAACGTAACCGGCCAGCTTCAGCTGGCCGTATCGTGCAACGGCGAGTTTGCCGTCTCGCTCAACGCCGCTCCGATATGCCTTGTGCTACCTCGAACGATCAGCGTTGCGGGCGAGATCGAGGTGTAAGGCGCGGTGGTGAACGAGTGCTGCTTCATGTGATGTACAAACCACAGGCCGCACGCAGTTGCCAGGTCGGAAACCGGAAGTCCGACGGTGGTGAGTCCGGGACCCCACCAGCGAAACCCCATCTCGTCGCCAAAGCCGACAACCGACAGGTCGTCAGGCGCATGAACGCCTTGCGCCGTCAGCTCCTCAAGAACGCCCTGTGTAGTTTGCACCGACGCCGCAACGATAGCGGTCGGCGGTACGGCCAGCGACAGCAGGCGACGCGTCGCCTCGCGGCCGAAGTCGACCGAGCCTGGGGCGCCGAGGTGGACAAACGCCGGGACTGCGGTTTCATTCCGCGGCAGCGCTTTGTGAAACCCTTTCAGACGCGCTGAACCGGTGGGTAGGTCATCCGTGCCGCCAATATACCCAATCCGGTGATGGCCCAGTTGCACGAGATGGTTGGTCGCCTCGTATATCGCCTGCGTGTCGTCAATTCCGAACCATTGGTCGCCAAGTGCCGCATGCCGCCGTAACAACTGGATATGCGGTAGCGCCCTGAGCATTTTCACCGAATCCGGATGAGGTCTCGCGGTCGGCACAATAATAATGCCGGCAACGTTCGCGCTCGTTAGCTCGCGCACGTGATGCAGTTCGGTCAGGCGGTCATCATCGGTTTCTGACAGGGTCAGCTGGAAGCCACCACCCTCGAGACATTTTGACAGGGCGTGGGCGATCGTCGAGTAGAAACCGTTGCGGATGTCGGGAAGGACGAGGCCGACCAGGTTGCTGGAAATCCCCCGCATCATTCGTGCTGCCAGGTTGGCTACGTATCCCATTTCACTGGCAACCTCGCTAACCCGCTGCTTCGTGGCTGCGCTGATTCTCGAATCGTCCGCGAGTGCGCGTCCCACCGTGGACGGGGAGACTTTCAGGCGTGCAGCGATGTCTTTGATGGTAGTCATGGGCGCTCCAGTGCGGCAGTTTTGTATAACGATAGCACGGGATGGATAGCCGACCAAACCGGTTTCCCCTGCTAATTTGGCCAGATGTTCCATCGCAGGAAGGTACGCGGCCTGGTTTTGTGCTACCGATAGCATTGCGCCATGGTACCGTTTCCGCATACCAGCGGTGCGAGCGTGAACCATCGCCGTATCTGGTACTGCTTGCTTTGTGGTCAGCATCCAGAGAGCGGCGCGACGCCTTCAGGCAGAACGAACGTTCATGCAATACTGCCGACATTTTTGAATGCTAACGTAAGCACAAACAGATAGTCATATTTATTTGACATGCTTCCATTGAGTTGCTAATGTAATGCTAACGTTAGCGCTCTGGTCTGTTCAGTTTGTCTCCGAATGTGCGTAGCGTTTGGTGATCCGGGTTGCAGGCAACGCGTCCCCGTAACATCGAGCAAATCGCGAATGCGGGACGAGCATCTGGAAGGGTGGCGAGAACGTGCGTCGCTTCCATTCCCCATGGAAATCCCAAGGTGGAATTACCGATTATCCGGTGATGCGCAGTCGATGCGACGGTGCCGTCAGCACGCAGGAGGTTAAAGTGCATTTTAATCAGGTGTCCTTGAGAATTATCGTCGAAAAATGGTTTGGCAAAGATCCGGCTTCGTCCTTGCGGGTGAGTCGTGTCCAGCATACCCGGTTAAGTCGGAATCATTGCGTTCGGGTCCAGTCGTCGCAATCCGAAAATCCTGTGGTCATTTTTTTCTTTCGGCACGACGACGGCAACTGGAACGTTTTCCCGCCCGAGAGCAGGCACGCAGCGTCGGCGGCCGCAGATTTTTGTGGCTCGCATTCATTTTAGCGTTCGTGCAAACGATGGCATTGGGTATACCATGCATTGACATCTATACTTTGAATTAAATAGAATTGTTAGTGCAAACGATAGCATTGAAGTGGCCGATGTTTATTTTGACTGCATGGTTTCGTCCGCAAGGGTAAGTACTTTCATCCCGCGGAACCGCGTCGCTGGGAAAAGATAGTTCAATGGAGACATACAGATGACGGTTTTCCAGCATGACACCGGGTACGAGCGTCGCACGCT
>NZ_JBHUFR010000044.1:0-3065 GCF_042680985.1 Paraburkholderia dipogonis
AAGGAGCTGTTCGGATGGCGGCAGTTTCGCAATCGCCGCGAGCTCGCCGGCTGTCTGGGTCTGGCGCCTACGCCCTATGCAAGCGGTACCAGTGAAGTCGAGCAGGGTATCAGCAAGGCGGGCAACAAGCGGGTGCGGTGGTTGATGGTGGAACTCGCCTGGAGCTGGCTACGCTTCCAGCCGGTCAGCGAGATGAGTAAATGGTTCAACCAGCGCTTTGGCAGCACTGGCAAGCGCTCGCGACGCATCGGCATTGTCGCGCTTGCGCGCCGTCTCGCGATCGCACTATGGCGTTATCTGGAACATGGCGAGATTCCGGCAGGAGCAAGACTCAAACCCGCGGCAACACCGGCGCTGTAACCTGAGCAACGACAGTCAGGCAGGATTGAAAAGGTTCGCGTGCCCGGACAGTAAGCGGGTTGCCCTGACCGGTGACCGTAGTTCTAGATGGGGTACGTCGGTAACGGAGTGGTTCCAGCGCTTTGCGCACGCAGTATGTGGTGACCGGCCTCGCGCCGGCACGGATAGAAGTTGGCCCGGGGCAACCGCCCGGATATCAGACACTCCGGCCTCGAACGTTTTAGTGACTCGCCTGATGTAGAGGATTCCAGACTGAATTCTATACCTTCAGCAAACAGCAGGTTATCCACCGCCGGTCAGCGGTTCGAGTGTTATTACCGCGACGCTGAACCAGCGGTGGATAACCTGCCTCTGTCAAACGGAGGCAAATGACCTATGGAAAGCACATTGAAAAAGGGGTTGACTACCGATCCCCCATAGAAGTCTTACTGTGTCACAAAACTAACAATAGCGATATTGCTTTGTTTGTCCTCGTATAATGAGGATACCCAGGCATAGAGCGAGAAGCAATGGACGCACAAATGCGGTTTGAGCAGTACATTGAGCATTTGTCTGGCGGCTTGGGTCATGCGGATCGCCACTCAGGACTGAGGGGCTACTGCACAGGCCTGATGTTGCCGTTGACGCGCAAGAGCGTCGAGCCGATGGCCGCAAGCGTGGATCCGCTTCACGCCAGCGCCCGGCATCAGGCTTTGCACCACTTTGTGGCCAAAGCCGACTGGTCAGACGACGAGCTACTTCTCCGGGTCAGCCAGTGGGTCGTGCCGCGGATGGATTTTTCCGGCGGCGGCTTCTGGATTGTGGACGACACGGGATTTCCAAAGAAGGGCCGCCATTCCGTAGGTGTGGCGCGTCAATACTGCGGGGTGCTGGGGAAACAGGATAATTGCCAGGTCGCGGTCAGTGTGTCACTGGCCTGCGAGCAGGCCAGCATTCCGGTTGCGTGGCAGCTCTATGTGCCGCGTGAATGGGCAGAGGATGATGAGCGGCGCGAGAAAGCCGGCATTCCCGCGCAGATCGGGTTTGAGACGAAGGCGCAGATTGCATTGCGACAGATCGAGGCCCTGCTGGCTGCGGGTGCGCCCCGACATTGCGTACTGGCCGATGCAGGCTATGGAATAGATAACGCCTTCCGGCAACGTCTGGACGATCTGGGCTTGTCTTATGTGGTCGGCATCACATCGGCTCTCGTGGTCTGGCCACCGGACGTCGAACCATTGCCGCCCAAACCGTATGGCGGCATGGGCCGCCCGCCTGTGGTACCGCGCCGCACACGCGCCCGACAGCCGGTGAACGTGAAGGACCTGGCGCATTCACTGCCTGCTACTGCCTTCACCACGCTCAGCTGGCGGGAGGGTTCGAACGAAACGCTCAGCGGACGTTTCGCCGCGGTGCGCGTGCGTCACGCGGGCGGCAATACCGGCAAGGCGAGATTGCGCCCCGAGCAATGGCTGCTCATCGAGTGGCCCGCCGGCGACGCTGACCCGCTGAAATACTATCTGTCCAACCTGCCGGCTGATACTGCGCTGGAGCAACTCGTGGCGCATGCACACATGCGTTGGCGTATCGAACGTGATTACCAGGATCTGAAGCAGGAGCTGGGGCTGGGACACTACGAAGGCCGGGGATGGCGTGGGTTTCACCACCACGCTGCACTGGCGATCGCGGCCTACGGGTTCCTTCTCTCAGAGCGTCTCGCTACCGGTACCCCGGTCAGCGCCAAAAAAAACTTCGCAGCACGCCAGACACCTGCAGTTCCCGACGATTACATTGCGCGGGGAAGTCCGGCGCGCACAGCGCCACACGGCTGACTCGATTGCCACCATCCGCTACGAACTTACGGTGCGACTGGTCGCGGGGCTCGACGCCTGTCCATGCTGCCGAAGGCTGGGAAGACGTCTTTATTTTATGACACAGTAAGACTTCTATGGGGGATCGGTAGTAAACCCCTTTTTCGATGTGCTTTCCGTAGGTCATTTGCCTCCGTTTGACAGAGGCAGGTTATCCACCGCTGGTCAGCGTCGCGGTCATAACACTCGAACCGCTGACCAGCGGTGGATAACCTGCTGTTTGCTGAAGGTATAGAATTAAGTATGGAATCCTCTACATCAGGCGAGTCACTAAAACGTTCGAGGCCGGAGTGTCTGATATCCGGGCGGTTGCCCCGGGCCAACTTCTATCCGTGCCGGCGCGAGGCCGGTCACCACATACCGCATGCGCAAAGCGCTGGAACCACTCCGTTAGCGACGTACCCCATCTAGAACTACGGTCACCCGTCAGGGCAACCCGCTTACTGTCCGGGCACGCGAACCTTTTTCAATCCTGCCTGACTGTCGTTGCTCAGGTTACAGCGCCGGTGTTGCCGCCGGTTTGAGCCTTGCTCCTGCCGGAATCTCGCCATGTTCCAGATAACGCCATAGTGCGATCGCGAGACGGCGCGCAAGCGCGACAATGCCGATGCGTCGCGAGCGCTTGCCAGTGCTGCCAAAGCGCTGGTTGAACCATTTACTCATCTCGCTGACTGGCTGGAAGCGTAGCCAGCTCCAGGCAAGTTCCACCATCAACCACCGCACCCGCTTGTTGCCCGCCTTGCTGATACCCTGCTCGACTTCACTGGTGCCGCTTGCATAGGGCGTAGGCGCCAGACCGAGACAGCCGGCGAGCTCGCGGCGATTGCGAAACTGCCGCCATCCGAACAGCTCCTT
>NZ_JBHUFR010000045.1:0-224486 GCF_042680985.1 Paraburkholderia dipogonis
TGTGAAAGTAGGTAATCGTCAGGCTCCCCTGCAGCATCAGAAACCCCACCCCAAAAAAGGTGGGGTTTCTGCGTTTACGCCGCCGGAACATACACGCAACAATCCCGCGCGTTAAATTAACTCGCGGAAAAACTCCGGTTTGCTATCCGCACGCAGCAATCGCTGCACGACACTCCGTCAGACGGCACATTTGTATTGTGCGGACACCGGCACAACACAACAGCCGCAGCCACACCCAAGCGCAGCCGGCGGCACCCAACAACTCCACCCGCAACTCACCGCACCGCTACACCCCACTACCGCTCGCGCCCACCGGCACGTCGCTGTCGCCAGTCTGCGCTTCGCTGACTTCCGCAAGCAACGCCTCATCGCGTGCAATGACTTTCGGCAGATGCGTGCGCAGGAACTCGACCCAAGTCCGCGTCTTCGCATCGATGAACTTACGCGACGGATACAGCGCGTAAACATTCATCTTCTGCGCGGTATATTCCGGCAACACGCGCACCAGCGTGCCGTCACGCAATCCGGAAATGGCCGCGTACAGCGGCAGCATGCCAATGCCCATTCCTTCGCGAATCGCGACAATCAGCGATTCGGCGATGTTCACGTGCACCGGCCCATTCACCTCCATCATTTCGCTGCCATTCGGCCCGTCGAGCACCCAGTCGTGCGGCGGAAACGCCGGCGTGTGCAGGATCAGACATTCATGGTGCGCCAGATCGGCCGGCTGCTGCGGCGCGCCGTGTGCGCGCACATACGCCGGCGATGCGCACACAATGCTAAAAGTCGTCCCCAGTGGAAGCGACACGAGCTCCGAATCAGGCAAGGTGGAAGCGCCGATCACCGCGACATCCGCGCTACCTTCGAAGAGATCCGGCATGCGCTGCGACAATGTCAGCTCGACCGTTACCTCCGGATACAGCGCGCGATAGCGCGAAATGGCCGGCAAAACGTAGTGCTGGCCGATACTGGCAAAGCTGTGCATCCGCAACGCGCCGCTCGGGCGTTCGTGCGCACAACTGGCTTCTTCTTCCGCCGTGTCGACATCTGCCAGTATCTGCTGACAACGTTTCAGATAACGCTCGCCCGCAGTGGTAAGCGCAAGCCGTCGCGTCGAACGGTTGAGCAACCGCGTCCGCAAATGAGCTTCGAGTTCCGAGACCGCGCGGGACATCGCGCCGGTCGTTGAGTTGAGCGACTGCGCGGCGGCGGTAAAACTACCGGCTTCGACCACGCGCACGAACACTCGCATATTTTGTAACGTATCCATCGATCCTTCTATTTCACGGCTGAAGCCGTATTGTCCGCCTGTCCCGGGTGCGCATTGTTGTTCGTTCTGGAAGGGAGGTTGCGCAGCCGTGCTCTTAATGCGCGCATGGCATGCTCCTACAATCGGCGGCTTGCGTGCCGGTGTCAGCAGTGTTCTCCGCCGGTGCTTCCTCAAGGGACCAACCGGGGCGCCCAGCTTTCAGATGAAACGCGAACATGCGATCGAACCGACGGCAGATTCCCGCCGACGGTGGGACGTCGTCTTGCGAACGCTGAGCCCGGCCGTCCGGGATTGGACGGCCAGCGAGGGCCTGATCTGGCTGCATCTGCTGAAAACCGTCACGGCGGGCTTGCTGGCGCTGGGCATCGCGATGCTGCTGGATCTGCCGCAGCCGCGCATTGCGATGACCACGGTCTTCGTACTGATGCAGCCGTTCAGCGGCATGGTGCTGGCGAAAAGTTTCTATCGGATTCTCGGGACCGCGGTGGGCACGGTGGCCGCGCTGGTGCTCGGCGCGCTGTTCGTCCAGCAGCCCGAGTTGTACATGCTCGGCATGATCGGCTGGGTGAGCGCCTGCATTGCGGCAGCGGTCCGGTATCGGCATTTCAGATGGTACGGCTTTGTGCTCGCGGGTTATACCGCTGCGCTGATCGGCATCCCGAATGTGACGGCGCCTCACGACCTGTTTCTCGCGGCGCTCACGCGCGCGGCGGAAGTGGCGGTCGGCATCGTATCTTCGAGCGCGGTGAGCGCGCTGATCGTGCCGCAGCGGTCCAGCCTCGCACTGCGGCGCGCGCTACAGATTCGGTACGGAAATTTTACTGCGTTTGCTGCCGATGTGTTGACTCGCGGCATCAAGCGGGGCCAGTTTGAGCGGCGCTTCGCGGATCTTGTCGACGAGATCGTCGGTTTCGAGGCGACGCGCACTTTCGCCGCCTTCGAAGACCCGGCCATGCGTTCACGCAATCAGCATCTCGGTCGTCTAAACGGCGAGTTCATGGATGCCTGTGCGCGTCTGCATGCGCTGCATCAACTGCTCAAGCGACTGCGCGTGACCGGCTCGGCGCCGACCGTCGCGGCAATCAAACCGTATTTCGACGAGCTGGCCGCGCTCATGGCGTTGCAGTTCGAGGTCCCGGTGGACGCATCGCGCACGGCCGCCCGCTTGCAACATTTCCAGGCGAGCTTGCCACGGCGTGTGCGTGAAACGCGACGGCCGCTGGAAGCCGCGCCCGCCGAATCGCTGGCTGACTTCGACACGGCGGCGGAACTGCTGTACCGGTTCGTCGACGAATGGATCCGCTACTCGCTGACCTACGCATCCTTGACGCAGCGCAAGCGTGACGACAGCCAGCCGCGGACGAAAAGCCGCTACGTCAGTAAAACCAACACCTTTGTCGTTGCGCTGACGTTTATCCGCTCGGCTGTGGTCATGGGGATCGCGGGCTGGTTCTGGATCATGACCGACTGGCCGAGCGGCGGCCTCGCGGTCATCGGCGTGGCGCTGGCGTGCGCGCTGACGTCGACCGCGCCGAACCCGTCGAAGATGGCTGTGCAGATGGCCGTCGGCGCCGTGCTGGCGACCATGACCGGCTACCTGTTCACGTGCTACGTGTATCCGAACATCGACGGCTTTCCGCTGCTGTGCACGACGCTGGCGCCGGTACTCGCGCTCGGCGCATTCATCGCAACGCGCAAGCTCGCGGCGGGATATGGGATCGGTTTCTCTGTGTTCTTCTGCCTGCTCGCCGGACCCGATAACGTCGTTGCTTACGCGCCGGATCTGCTGATCAACAACGGCATGGCGCTGACCGCGTCGATGCTGTTGGCGGCGCTCGTTTTTGTGGTGGTTTTCCCGGCCGACATGCCTTGGCTCATCGGGAAAATCATGGGCGATTTGCGCGCGCAAGTCGTGTTCGCATGCAAGGACGAACTGCCGGGTCTCAATCAGCGCTTTCAGTCGAGCACGCACGACCTGACTTCACAGTTGCGCATGCTGTTGACGCGACGTTCCCGACGCCGTCGCGATGCGCTGCGCTGGACACTCGCGACCCTCGAAGTGGGCCATGCCGTGATTGATCTGCGCAACGAAACGGCGCGCGCCGGCTACGCGCACGCGCTCGATCCGCGCTGGACCGGCGCCGTCGAGCATGCGCTCGAAGACCTGGCCCGGCTCTTCGAGCGGCCCGACGCGCGCGGTCTCGATCAAGCGCTGGTTTCCGTGCGCGCGGCCACGTGGCTTGCGCAGGACGTGCTGCAAATGGTTCACGCCGATCGCGACAAGCGTCACGATCTGCAGCGCATCCTGAGTTGCCTGCACTTTATCCGCACGGCGTTGCTCGACAAGGACGCGCCGTTCAATCCGCATTGACCCATGCACGCGACGATGGACTCTGTGCATCGATCCTTCTGCGAAATGGAAGGATCACTTCCGGACCGCCCCATTTATCCACGGAGCAGGCAGCCATATAGTTTTATCACTGCCACGCGGTCCCCAAAAGGGTTTCCTGCGGGGTAGCACCGCAAGTCCTGGAGAAGAAAATGAATGTGTTGAAGATTGCCCTGATTGCCTGCTCTTTGTCCGCCGTCGTCGCTCACGCACAAACTGAGCCGGCCGCCCCGGATCAACAGGTCGCCCAGGCGAATACGTCGCGCGCAAAGAGTGCGGAACCGCAAAGCCGCGCCGTCACACCGGCAATCAAAGCTGAAGAGTGCGTCGGACCTGTGAGTTTCTGCAACATCTACTTCGGCAGCTAAGCAGCACCACGCGTCATATCTGAAGTACGTGCAAGACCCGTCGCGAACGTTCGACACGCGACGAATCGCCCGGCCGCGACGTCGTCCCATCGTGACGCGGCGGCGGGCGCGACAATCCGGCTACTGAGCGAAGCATCGCAGACGTGCGCACCGGTAGCCTGGACTGGTGACTATGGAGAGACTCAGTTTCATGTACCAAGACCGGATTCGCTGCGCCGAGCTGCGCGCAAAAATCACATCAGCCGCCGAGGCGGCGCTTCTGATTCAGGACGGCATGTGTGTCGGCGCCAGCGGCTTCACGCGCGCGGGCGACGCCAAAGCAGTCCCCGTTGCGCTTGCCGAGCGCGCCCGTCAGGAAGGCAAGCCGCTGCGCATCACGTTGATGACCGGTGCGTCGCTCGGTCACGACGTGGACCGCGCGCTCACCGAGGCGCATGTGCTGGCTCGCCGCTTGCCGTTTCAGGTGGACAAGACGCTGCGCGACGCGATCAATCGCGGCGAAGTCATGTTCGTCGATCAGCACCTGTCCGAAACGGTCGAGATGCTGCGCGCGAACCAGCTCGGCAAGCTCGACGCCGCCATTATCGAAGCCACCGCGATCACCGAGAGCGGCGGCATCGTGCCGACCACGTCGGTGGGCAACTCGGCAAGCTTTGCGATTCTCGCCGAGAAGGTCATCGTCGAAATCAATCTTGCGCAGCCGCTCGCGCTCGAGGGTCTGCACGACATCTGGATTCCGGGCCGCAGGCCGAATCGCGAACCGCTGCCGATCGTCCGTCCGCAAGACCGGGTCGGCACGCAGGCTATCGAAATTCCGCGCGAGAAAATCGCGGCGATCGTCATCACCGATATGGCGGACAGTTCGTCCACGGTGCTGCCCGCGGATGCCGAGACCGAATCGATCGCGGGTCATCTGATCGAGTTTTTCGGGCACGAGGTATCACGCGGGCGCATGCCCAAGCGCTTGCCGCCGTTGCAGGCCGGTATCGGCACGATTGCGAATGCCGTGCTGGCCGGTTTCGTCGATTCGCCGTTCGATGCTTTTGAAATTTATTCAGAAGTGCTGCAGGATTCGACCTTCGACCTGATGGATGCCGGCAAGGTAACGTTCGCTTCCGGCGCGTCGATCACGTTGTCGGCAGCGCGCCAGGCGCAGGTGTTCGGCGAACTCGAACGCTATCGCGATCGACTCGTGCTGCGTCCGCAAGAAGTCAGCAATCATCCTGAAGTGATTCGCCGGCTCGGTCTGATCGCGTTAAATACGGCGCTCGAATTCGACATCTACGGTAACGTGAATTCGACGCACGTGGGCGGCACGCACATGATGAACGGCATCGGCGGTTCGGGCGATTTCGCGCGCAACGCCTCGTGCGCGATCTTCGCGACCAAGTCGATCGCGAAGGGCGATCGCATTTCCAGCATCGTACCGATGGTGCCGCATTGCGATCACAACGAACACGACGTGGACGTGGTCGTGACGGAGCAGGGACTCGCCGACTTGCGCGGTCTTGCGCCGCGTGAACGCGCAAAGTTGATCATCGACAATTGCGTGCATCCGCTGTATCGCGATCTGTTGCGCGACTACTACGGGCAAGCATTGAAGGGCGGCGGGCAAACGCCGCATCAGTTGGATCAGGCTTTCGCCTGGCATACACGGCTGCGCGACACCGGCTCGATGTTGCCGGCGGTGGAGACAGGTCTTTAAACGCGGGGCGGTCAGTTCAAGCCGGCGTCAGGTGGCGTTTGCCCCTGACGCCGTAAGACATCAGGTGCTACGCTCAGGTGCCTCGTCGAATGAGGCGGATAAGAAACAATAGAATGACCGCGCCGATCACCGCCGTGATGATCGAGCCGATCCAGCCGCCGCCCAGCGAAATGTGCAGCACGCCGGCGAGCCAACCGCCGATGAACGCGCCGACAATCCCGACGATGATGTCGACGATCAGGCCGAAGCCGCCGCCCTTGACGAGCACGCCTGCCAGCCAGCCAGCGATCGCGCCGATGATGAGCCATGCAATGATGCCGTGTTCCATAATCGAGACTCCCTAGTTGAGTGTGAAAAATTCACGGTGACAGAGCTTAGTCGATGGTTATGGGACAGTCCATATTCAGGACGCGGAATTAACGTTGTCTAAATCTATTGCAGATCAAGTGTAGACGATGCGCGCGCAGATAGGGAACCTACACGTCACGCTTACTCCGGCGTAGGCTCCGCTTCTCTGGCCGTCCAACTGACGCTGGAGACGCTCTTTTCCATGCTGATGCGGCTTGCCATCTGTTCGAGCTTCGACTGATCCTTGGGGTGCATCTTCAAGGTTGCCGTAACACGAATGCGTCCTGGGTCGTTTTCGACGTCCTCGCTAGTCAGGCTTTGAAACGACAGCGGCGTCGAATACATGGAGTTGGAGACGGCGGTACGAATGTGAATCTCGTCGGCTTCCCGGCAGACGATTGTCAATACGTATTCGCGGACCAGGTCGGCGTTCGATACCGGCGTCGCGTTGATCGTACGGCTGACTTCGCGCAGCACGGTGTTGGTCAATAGCACGACCAGGGTGCCGGCGAGCGCCGGCCCGTAATGGCCCGCGCCGCACAACACGCCCACGGCGGCCGAGCACCACAAGGTCGCCGCGGTGTTGATCCCCTGAATGGCACCCTTGTCGCGCATGATCACGCCGCCGCCGAGAAAGCCGACGCCGGAGACTACGTACGCGGCGATCTGGGTGATGCCTGCCGTGCCGTTGCCGGTCAGTACGCCGAGCGTGACGAACAGGCACGCACCGCTCGCGACCAGCGTGATGGTGCGCAGACCTGCATTGCGCTGACGTATCTGCCGTTCGAGGCCGATCGCGACGCCGCAAGCGAAGGCGGCGAGCAGCCGCCAGACGAATTCAATGGTCATCGGTAAGCAAGGTTGAGACGCGAAATCGCACAGTGTGAACCGTACGCGTGACAGAGGCAGGTCTGTCGCGACGGAGCGCGGGCGCGTTCAGGCGTGGCGCAGCGCGAACGAAAGGCTCACGAGGCCGACAGGCGAGCAGGGCCGGCACGGCATGGAGCCGTGCGGCGCTTCACTGCAGCTTCACTGCTGATTTCGCTGGTAAAAAGTGGGTATCAACGACGTGCACCGCCCGCCCGAAGGCAAGACGGCGACAGACCAGGACTGGCGCGGAAATCTTGCCGATCAGGCGATCGGGCGAATCGAAGCTCGACGGGTACTACTGCTACTGTCCAAGATCGTGATTCCGGGTAAATGAACTGGGCGGATTTTAGGCGCCTCTGCAAAGTTAAGTCAAGTCGCGATCTGGCAAGGCGACGAATGAATTGCGCACCAACTTTGAGGAAGTTTCCGCGCGCATGGCGGCGCTATTCCCACATAAATACGGACTCCGAATATTGACGGCGTTCATCGCGGAAAACACACTGTCTGCATCATCCGAAACGCGTCGTGTGGCCTTGTCGCTCAAATGCGAGTTTTACTTCTTGCGGTTGCGCTCATGCAGCGTTCAGCGGTATTGCGCCGCGATTCGCACGACGTCGTCGTTTCCGCCGTTAATCCGAATTAAGGAATGTATGAAAGTTAAAGCTCTTGGCATCGTCGCTGGCGCATTGATCGCTGCCGCTCCGTTCGTGTCGTCAGCCGCAAATTTGCCGGCGCCGTTTGAAGGCAGCAGCACGTTGCAGGCAGACGGTGTCGTCAAGTCGGTCGATCAGGCCAACCATTCGGTGACTGTGCTCGACGCACAAGGCGGTGAGGCGTCGTTCACCATGACCGACACGCACAATCTCGCGCAGATCAAGCAAGGCGGCAAGGTTCACATCCGCATGATGCGCAATGCGGTGATCAGTGTCACGCAGGGGGCGAACGGTCAACCGGCAGCGGCTCAGATTGCCCAGTCGAACACGGTGCAGAGCGTAACCGCCCTGGTCGAGTCCGTCGACCATGCGTCCGGCATCATGGCGCTCAAAGGCCCGAATGGTTCCGTCTTTCATATCCAGAGCCGCGATCCCGCCAAGATCACTGGGCTGACGCCGGGCATGCATGTGGTGGTGGCGTTCGCGCCGCAAGTCAGCGTCGCCGTGGCGCCCATGCAGTAACGGGCGGCTTCATCGGGTCTTAATGGGCCTTAATCTAATCTGGCTCGCCGGGTACGAGGCGCAAGCGCGTGATTTCGGAAGGTGCACCCAGGCGCTTCGGCGGCCCCCAGTAGCCTGTGCCGCGGCTCGTGTACACCCAGAGTCCGTTCAGCCGGGCGAGGCCGGCGGTGAACGGTTGCTGAAGGCGCACGAAGAAATTCCACGGGAAGAACTGGCCGCCATGCGTGTGACCGGACAACTGCAGCGTGAAGCCGGCTGCCGCTGCGGCTTCGGCTGAGCGTGGCTGGTGGGCGAGCAGCACCTTGATCAGTACGTCGCCGGGTGCGCCAGCCAGCGCCGCGACTGGATCGCTGCGGTGCGCCGGGTCGTGATGACCCGCTGAATAATCGGTCACGCCGGCGATCACGGCGCGCGCGCCGTCGTGATCCACGATCACGTGCTCGTTCAGCAGGACGTTCAAGCCCAGGCGCCGGAATTCGTCGATCCAGGCGTTGGCGCCGGCGTAGTACTCGTGATTGCCGGTAACGAGAAAAGCGCCATGGCGCGCGCTCAACCGTGACAGCGGCTGCGTATGGTTGGTCAGCTGCGGCACGCTGCCGTCCACGACATCGCCGGTGACAGCGATCAGATCCGGCTTGAGGCGATTCACCGCGTCGACGATTGCATCGACATAGCGTCGTTTGATGGTCGGGCCGACGTGAATATCGCTGATCTGCACGATCGTGAAGCCGTCGAGCGCGGCGGGCAAATCGTCGATCGGCACTTCGATCGTCACCACCTTCGCGCGGCGGCGAGCGTTGAACAGGCCAACGAGCGTAGAGAGCAGCGCGAGCAGCGGCACAGCCGCAGCGGAGCCGATTCGCCAGTGCGGGATGGCAATGGTGTTCGGCCAGATTGCATCGACGGTGAGAAGCGAAGCGAGCATGAGGTCGCGCGCGAAAGTCAGGACCAGCAGCGACGAGAAGAAGCCCATCGCCAGCAGGCCGACCCATGCGAGCCGGTCGCCGAGCGGTTGCTGTTTGATCGTGCGCGCCAGCATGCCGAGCGGAATCAGAAAGATCGACAGCACGAGCCACAATGCACACAGCCAGCGGCCGGTCATATCGATCGGCATGTCTGGAATCAGACGCAAGCCCACGTAGATATGCAGGAGAATGCCAATCAGGATGAAGCGAACAAGAAACGATGAGCGGCGCATAGAGAGGATCAGGGCGGGAAGTGGCCGGCACAGACGGGGGAGCGGCGGCGGCTCGCCGGCCGCGGATTGCCGCGGCGAACGAGCCGATCCATTCTACCGAGATGTGCACCCGCCTGCCGACCGCGCCAAATTGACGTCGCTACAGCGAACCGTCCAAGGCTAAAAACGGCACTCGTGCGGTACTGCATTGCAGCATCCCAGGTGGCTGCAGGTGAGCCGTCCAGGCTGCCGATATGGTTGAATTAAATGGGCTTTGAATTGTGTTCGAGCGTGGACTATTCTCAAATAGAACCGGCTTGTATCACAGTCAGGGCAAGGGCCGCAGCAACGGTCCCGTAGTCCACTAGCGGTTCATTCTGTCGCCGGCAGAAGGCGATGCAGGAGGCGCATATGAAGCTGCTCAGATCAGGTAACCCGCTCCGCCACACGCACCATGCGCATCACGTCGGGTACGAGGGTAGCCATGTCATGCTGCCGCTCGTGGTCATTTCCTTGATGGCGATCGGCTTGTACTTCGGCGTGCGCAATATCGATTTTTCTGAGTTGGGCAAAAGCGCGCTGTTCTATGTCGTGATGCTTAGCGTCGCTCTCGGTATCGCGGGATTGTTCGGCGTCGTCGGGGCGTGGGTGCGGTCCAACGGCGACGACGCCGAAGAGGGCTTCTGCTTCATCGGCGCGTTGATCGGCGCCGTGGTCTTCTACGTGGCAATCCTGAGTTGACCGCACGCAACGCCATGTCAGGCGCCGTGCGTCAGACAAGCCGCGCGGCCTCGTCGAAAGCGAAGCGCGGGCTGCGCGGAAACAGTTTCGACGGGTCGCCGTAGCCCAGGTTGATCAGGAAGTTTGACTTCACGGTCGTGCCGGCAAAGAACGCTTCGTCGACCTTGGCGGCATCGAAACCCGACATAGCGCCCGTGTCCAGGCCGAGCGCGCGCGCGGCAAGAATCAGATAGCCGCCTTGCAGCGTCGAATTGCGAAATGCCGTGTCGGCGATCGCCTTGTCGTTGCCGGCAAACCAGCTGCGCGCATCGGCATGCGGAAACAGCTTCGGCAAGTGCTCGTAAAACGCCATGTCCATGCCGACGATCGCCGTGACCGGCGCTGCCATCGTCTTCTCGAGATTGCCTGGCGACAAAGCCGGGCGCAGCTTCTCCTTGCCCTCCGGCGTCCTGACGAAGACGAAGCGGCCCGGACTCGAATTGGCCGAGGTCGGGCCGAGCAGTACGAGCTCGATGAGTTGCTTGAGCACGGCGTCGTCGACCGGTTTTTGCTGCCAGCCGTTATGCGTGCGCGCTTCGCGAAAAAGCTGATCAAGCGCCTGGTCCGAAAGAATCATTTGATTGTTCCTTGAAGGTGACGTGTGTGAAATGAAAAGGACGGCCGGATCAAACCGCAAGCCACGCGCGGGAGCGTCGTCGTCGTTGCCGCCATAATAGCCAAGGTTCTAATCCGGTCGCGCGTCGTGCGCGCGATTGTACTCAGGCATTCTCATGACGGATCTTTTTGCGGAATTTACCGATGCTCTGCCGGTGCCCGATGTCGACTGGTATCCCGATTGGCTGTCGCCTGAAAGGGCGGCACGAGCGTTGACGCAACTCATCGACGAAGTCGAATGGCGTCAGGACATGATGGGCACGCCTGCCGGGCGTGTGCCGCTGCCGCGCCTGACCGCCTGGCAAGGCGAGCCTGACGCCGTTTATGTCTACTCGGGTATTCGCAACGTTCCACAAGCGTGGACGCCGAGCGTCGCCGAACTGAAGTCCGCCGCGGAGTCGACTTGCGACGCGCGCTTCAATAGCGTGCTGATCAACCGCTACCGCAGCGGCACGGACAGCATGGGCTGGCATGCAGACCGCGAGCCCGAACTCGGCACGCAACCGGTGATCGCCTCGGTGAGCCTGGGCGTCGCACGCACGTTCGATCTGCGGCACAACAAGACCGGCGTCGTGCAGTCTTTTTCGCTGAAGGGCGGCAGCTTGCTGGTGATGAAGGGCAACACGCAGGCGGATTGGCGGCATCGGGTGCCAAAGGAGCCGCGCGTGGCGGGCGAGCGCATCAATCTGACGTTTCGATGGGTGACCCCCCGCGCGCGCGTTGGCTGATGCGACGTGCGTCGGTCGGCCGCAGCGCCAACCAAGCCACAGAACACGTAAGCGCATAAAAAAGCGCCAACCACCTCATCGCGCCAGGCAACGCGCCCCAGCCACACCAAAACCTCATCCCGCGTTCCAGCCAACAACCGCCACCGCCCGCTATACCAAAATTGATATCGCCGACGCGAATCATATGATTGGACGGTTAACGCCCTACACACTACGCTACATCACGATCCACGCACCGTGAGGGCCGTAACGGCTGGGCGGACTCGATGGGTCGCCTACACAACAACGATCAGGAGACAGTCATGGCGAATACACGACGCGCCGCATGTCGTGCGTTGGGCGCGCTCGCACTCTGCGCGGGTTTCGGTGCGCTGACGCTGGCCACGCCGGGCGCTTACGCGCAGGACAAACAGATTACGCTGGGTTTTGCGCAAGTCGGCGCGGAAAGCGCATGGCGAACCGCCAACACGGAGTCGATCAAGTCCGCGGCGGCCGACGCGAAGATCAAGCTCAAATTCTCCGACGCTCAGCAGAAGCAGGAAAACCAGATCAAGGCGATCCGCTCATATATCGCGCAGAAAGTCGACGTGATCGCGTTTTCACCGGTCGTCGAGTCGGGCTGGGAACCTGTACTGCGCGAGGCTAAAGCCGCGAAGATTCCGGTGATTCTCACCGACCGCAACATCGATACGAAAGACACCTCGCTCTACGTGACGATGATCGGCTCGGACTTCCTGGAAGAAGGCCGGCGCGGTGGTCATTGGCTCGAGGATCACTTCAAAAACGATCAAGGCCCGATCAACATCGCTGAACTTCAGGGAACGGTCGGATCGGCGCCTGCCAACGACCGGCACTCGGGTCTCATCGAAGTGATCAAGAGCGATCCCAAGTTCAAGATCATTGCTTCGCAAAGCGGCGACTTCACGCTCGCCGGCGGCAAGCAGGTCATGGAAGCGTTTATAAAGACATATGGAAATAAAATAAATGTAGTTTATGCGCATAACGACGATATGGCGCTTGGCGCCATCCAGGCGATGGAAGAGGCCGGCATGCATCCGGGCAAGGACATCACCGTCGTTTCGTTCGATGCGACCAAGGGCGGCTTCCAGGCCATGGCTGCGGGCAAGATGAACGTCGATGTGGAGTGCAGTCCGCTGCTGGGGCCGCAATTGATGTCGGCGGTGAAAGATGTGGTGGCCGGCAAGTCGCTGCCCAAGCGCATCCTGACGGAAGAGACGGTCTTCCCGATGAGCGTCGCCACGCAGACACTGCCGACGCGCAAGTACTGACGCCAATTGATGAGGCTTCCTGACTTTCGTGCGCTGAAATGAACACGCGAATATAAACGCGCGCACGAAAGCGCAACCGGGAAGCGCAGTACCGACAGATCGCAAAGGTTTCTCCAGTGGTGCCTGGCCGTCCGACTGCTTGGGCAGCGGGCGGCCTCTTTTCCGCGCTGCCGGCTTGAGACCGCTTGAGACCTCTTGAGGCCGCTGGAGGCCGCCGAACCACGCAACGCCGATCGAGCGAGGCCTATGACGCATCCCGCTTCCGAACCGAATCCGCCAGTTGGCGGCGCCGGCAACGTCCAAACCACCGCCGGCATTACCGGCGCCGCCGCAACCCAAGCCGGCGGCACCACGAACGCACTCGAGCCCATTCTCGCCACCGCCGGCGTGAGCAAGACATTCCCCGGCGTGAAGGCGCTGCAGCGCGTCGATTTCCGCCTGTTTCCCGGCGAGATTCACACGCTGATGGGGCAGAACGGCGCGGGCAAATCCACTTTAATCAATGTGCTTACCGGCGTGCTGGCACCGGACGAGGGCACGATCCGCCTGGGTGGCGAACTGGTGGCGTTCGCCTCGCCGCAGGAAGCCGAAGCGGCCGGCGTGCGCACCTTGTACCAGGAAGTGAACCTGTGCCCGAACCTCTCGGTGGCAGAGAACATTTTCGCGGGCCGGCAGCCGAGGCGCTTCGGCGCGATCGACTGGCCCGACATCAAGCGGCGCGCCCAGGCTGCGCTGGCGCGCCTCGACGTGACACTCGACGTCACCCGTTCGCTCGACGCCTATCCGATCGCCGTGCAGCAGATGGTGGCCATCGCGCGGGCGCTCTCGGTGGACGCACGCGTCCTGATCCTCGACGAACCGACCTCGAGTCTCGACGACGGCGAAGTGAGCCAGCTTTTCAAAATACTTCGGCATCTTAAGCAATCAGGTATTGCAATTCTTTTCGTCACGCACTTTATCGAGCAGACTTACGCCATCTCCGATCGTATAACGGTAATGCGCAATGGCGAGCGCGAAGGCGAATATCTCGCGCGCGATCTCCCGGCCGATCAACTGGTGTCGAAGATGGTCGGCCACGAGCGCATGAGCGCGCGTTTGCGCGAAGCCGCGCATGAAGGGCACGAAGCCCACGAAGCCCACGCAGGACCGCAAGCGGCGCAGGCTGTCCAGCCGTTCGTCGAGCTGCGTGGCGTCGGACGGCGCGGCACGATGCAGCCAATCGATCTCGACGTGCAGCCAGGCCAGATTCTCGGTCTTGCCGGTTTGCTCGGTTCGGGCCGCACGGAAACCGCGCGGCTGTTGTTCGGCGCGGACCGCGCCGACAGCGGCACGATTCTGGTGGAAGGGCGCCCGGTGCGGCTGCGTTCGCCGCGCGACGCGGTGCGCCACGGCATCGGCTATTGCGCGGAAGACCGCAAGAAAGAGGGCATCGTCGCCGAACTGTCGATCCGCGACAACATCCTGCTGGCTTTGCAGGCGCGCCGCGGATGGTGGCGCAAGATCAGCCGGCAGCGCGCGCGCGAGCTGGCCGATCTATGGATCGAGCGGCTCGGCATCAAGGCCGCCGATGCGGAACAGCCGATCGGCCTGCTGTCCGGCGGCAATCAGCAGAAAGCGCTGCTGGCGCGCTGGCTTGCCACCGATCCCAAACTGCTGATCCTCGACGAACCGACCCGCGGCATCGACGTCGCGGCCAAGTTCGACATCATGGATCGGCTGCTGGCGTTATGCGCGAGCGGGTTGAGCATCCTGTTCATTTCGTCGGAGATTAGCGAGGTGCTGCGCGTGAGTCATCGGGTGGCGGTGTTGCGCGACCGTCGCAAGATCGCCGAAGTGGCCGGCAAGGCGTCGAACGAAGACAATATCTATCGACTCATCGCGGGGAGCGGCGAATGAAGCTATCGAACTGGTTCGTGCGCGACGGCGCCGAGCGTCCGTTGATCTGGCCGTGCGTCACGTTGGTGCTGTTGTGCGGGCTGAACCTGTGGGTCAATCCGCATTTCCTGTCGCTGCGCATGCTCGACGGCCACCTGTTCGGCGCGCCGATCGATGTGCTGAATCGCGCCGCGCCGCTGGTGCTCGTCGCCACCGGCATGACGCTGGTGATCGCGACACGCGGCATCGACATTTCGGTCGGCGCGGTGGTGGCAATCGCGGGCGCGGCGGCGGCGACGATCCTGGCGACTCAACCGGAACCATCAGGCGCACTGATCGCGCAGGCGCTGATCGCGGCGTTGATCGTCGGCGTGCTGAGCGGCATGTGGAATGGCTTGCTGGTGTCCTTCGTCGGCATGCAGCCGATCATCGCCACCTTGATCCTGATGGTCGCCGGACGCGGCATCGCGCAATTGCTGACGGCGGGGCAGATCATTCCGATCGGCGCGCCGGGCTATCTGTTCGTAGGCGGCGGCTACCTGCTCGGCGTGCCGTGTTCGGTGTGGATCGCCACGGTGTCGGTGCTGGCGACTGCCGCGCTGGTCGAAGGCACCGCGCTCGGGCTGTTCATTCGCGCGATCGGCGTCAACCCGGTCGCCACGCGTCTGGTCGGCTTGCGCTCCAAGGCGCTCGTCTTCGCGGTGTATGGCTTCTCAGGACTAACCGCGGCGATGGCGGGCATTCTGATCAGCTCGAACGTACGCAGCGCGGACGGCAACAATGCCGGCTTGCTGCTCGAACTCGATGCGATCCTCGCGGTCACGCTCGGCGGCACGTCGCTGCTCGGCGGCCGCTTCAGCCTCGCGGGCACGGTGCTGGGCGCGCTCATCATCCAGACGCTCACGTACACCACGTATTCGATCGGCGTGCCGCCGGAAGCGACGCTCGTCGTCAAGGCGGCCGTCGTGCTCGCGGTGAGCGTGATCCAGTCGCCGTCGGCGCGCGCGCTCGGTATGTCGCTTGTCACGCATCGGAGGGTGGCGCGATGAGACGCATCCTCGAAGCCTGGGCTCATATCGTCGATCCGCGCACGCTGCCGATTGCCGTCACGATCCTGCTGTTCTGCGCGCTGTTCGGATTCGGCTCGGTGATGTACACCGGTTTCTTCTCGTGGCAAGTGCTGCTCGATCTGCTGGTCGACAACGCGTTCCTGCTGATCGTGGCGATCGGCATGACGTTCGTGATCGTGTCCGGCGGCATCGACCTGTCGGTGGGGTCGGTCGTCGCGCTGACGACCATCGTCGAGGCGGTGCTGTCCGAACATCTGCATTGGCCGGTCTGGGTGATCCTGCCGACCGTGCTGCTGATGGGCACCGTGTTCGGCGCAGTGCAGGGCGCGTTGATCCACTTCTTTCGCTTGCAGGCCTTTATCGTCACGCTGGCCGGCATGTTCTTCGCGCGCGGCTTGTGCTTTCTGATCACGACGCAGTCGATCACCATCACCGATCCGACCTTCCAGAAAATTTCGGCGTTTCGTCTGGACATCGGCGTCGGCTCGGTGACGGCGAATGTGCTGATTGCGTTCGTCACGCTGCTGGCGGCGATCTACGTGGCGCATTTCACGCGCTTCGGCCGCAACGTCTATGCGATCGGCGGCAACGCGCGCTCGGCTTTGCTGATGGGCCTGCCGGTGGCGCACACCCGCATCGGCGTGTATGCGCTGAGCGGCTTCTGTTCGGCGCTCGGCGGCGCGGTCTTCACGTTCTATGTGCTGTCCGGATACGGCTTGCAAGGGCAGGGCATGGAGCTCGATGCGATCGCCGCGACCGTGATCGGCGGCACGCTGCTGACGGGCGGCGTTGGCTATGTGATCGGCTCGCTGTTCGGCGTCGGCATTCTCGGCACGATCCAGACGCTGATCACGTTCGACGGTACGCTCAGTTCGTGGTGGACCCGCATCGTGATCGGCGCCTTGCTGTGCGCGTTCTGTCTGTTGCAACGGCTGATCGAGCGTCACGCGAAATCGGTGGGCCGTCCTGGCGGCACTGGCGCGGTCGTGACCGCGGGACGCGAACGCGGCCACGCGGACGGACCGGCCGCCTCGGATTCGCATGTGATCGGACGCGCGCCCGAACAGGCTTGAACAAGCGCGCGTTGCGGCGGCTCACGCGCTGAGCTGCCGCCCTCTGGTTTCAGGCAGCGTCAACGCGGCGAGGATCACGATGCCGTACGCCGCCGCGGCGAACACGCCGATCGCGTGGCCGAGCGTCATCGTTTGCGACACGTAGCCGATCAGGAACGGAAACGTCGCGCCGACCGCTCGCCCGAAGTTGTAGCAGAAGCCTTGGCCGGAGCCGCGAATCCGCGTGGGAAACAGCTCGGTAAGGAACGCGCCCATGCCGGAGAAAATACCGGACGCGCAGAAGCCGAGCGGGAAACCGAGCACGAGCATCGAGAGGTTGTCGAGCGGCAGTTGCGTGTAGATCAGCGCAATCGCGCACGACGCCAGGGCGAACGCGATGAAGGCGCGCTTGCGGCCGATTCGGTCGCTGACATAAGCGCCCGTCAGATAGCCGCAATACGAACCGACGATCACCACGCCAAGATAGCTGCCGGTGCCGATCACGCTCAGATGCCGCTCGGTTTTCAGATACGTCGGCAGCCAGGTGGTCACCGCGTAGTAGCCGCCTTGCACGCCGGTAGCCAGCACGGACGCGCGCAACGTCGTCCAGACGATCTCGCCGCGGAAGATATCGAGCAGCGAAGCGCGCGTGTGCGTGGCGGCCTGCGCCGCTTTCTGCTGCCGATGCACTTCGGGCTCGTCGACGAAGCGGCGGATCCAGATCACGAACGGCGCCGGCGCAATGCCGATCGCGAACAGCACGCGCCATGCGTAATCGGCCGGGACCAGCGAGAACACGGCCATGAAGAGCAGCGTCGAGATGCCCCAGCCGATCGCCCAACCCGCCTGCACGAGCCCCACCGCCTTGCCGCGATCGCGCGCGCGGATCACTTCGCCGATCAGCACCGCGCCCGCGGTCCACTCGCCGCCGAAGCCGAGACCCATCAGCCCGCGCGCCCACAGCAGTTGCGAGAAATTCTGCGCCAGCGCGCAAGCCAGCGTGAAGACCGCGAACCAGAGAATCGTGATCTGCAAGGTCTTCACGCGGCCGATACGATCCGACAGCACGCCGGCAGCCCAGCCACCGAGCGCTGAACTCAGCAGCGTGACGGTGCCGATCAGCCCGGCGTCGCCGCGCGTGATGCCCCACGTCGCGATCAGCGTCGGAATCACGAAGCTCAGGAACTGCGTGTCCATGGCGTCGAGTACGTAGCCGATCTTGCAACTCCAGAAGGCGCGTTTCTCGCCGGCGGAAATCTGCCGATACCACGCGAACGGGCCTTGTCCTGCGCCGGACTCGCCATAAGGCTCGGCGTCGGCGGTCAACTGCGCTTCGGTTTCCATGCTGCACTCCGGTCGTCGTTGGCCGCGTCTCGTCGCACGGCGGGTGAGGGCACAAACGCGGCGGCTACAGCACCGCCAGCGTGGTGTTGGGAATATCGGTGACGAGCATGTGCCCCGGCTTGTGCGCAATCGCGAACGGCAGACGCGCGCTTTCGATGGCGGCTTGCGGTGTCACGCCGCAAGCCCAGAACACGGGCAGCTCGTCACTGCGTACTTCGACGGCGTCGCCGAAATCGGGACGCGCCAGATCGCGAATGCCGATCAGCGACGGATCGCCGATATGAACCGGCGCGCCGTGCACGGCGGGAAAGCGGCTGGTGATCTGGATCGCGCGGATGGCGTCGGCGGCTTTCATCGGCCGCATCGACACGACGCGATTGCCGCCGAACACGCCGGCCGCCACGTTGCGCTCGCGGGTGCGATACATCGGCACGTTGACCTGCTGTTCGATATGGCGCAGCGCGATGCCTTCACGCCGCAACATTTCTTCGAAAGAAAACGAGCAGCCGATCGCGAACACCACCAGGTCGTCGCGCCACAATTCGTCGAGACTGCGCACTTCCTCGGCGCGCTCGCCATGCCGGTACACGTAAAACGCGGGCACGTCGTTGCGGATGTCGAGATCGGCGCCGAGCGCGGGCACGCGCCAGTCGCCCGGTTCGCCGATGCCCAGCAGCGGACATGCTTTCGGATTCAACGTGCAGAAGCGCAGGAAATCGTCGGCGTGCTGCTTGGGCAGGATGGCGAGATTGGCTTGCGCATAGTCGCCGCAATAGCCCGCAGTGGGACCGGACAGACGCCGGCTGCGTATCTGCTGACGAAACTCGGATGGCGTGTAGGACATGGACTGCTCGGCTCCAGGTAGATCGCGTGACTGAAACGCTTCAGCGATGCAAGCCAGATTAGTAACGTCAAAAATATCCATCCAGCGAGTTTTTATTGGGTTTCGTTAAATTAAACTTAACAGCGCCGTGGCCCGCCGTGGCCCGCCGTGGCCCGCCGTGGCCCGCCGTGGCCCGCCGTGGCCCGTTTACGGCGATGATCGCGTGCAACCCGCCGCATTTGTGAGAGCTCCGCCATGAATACCCGCTTTGTCGAAACGTTTCTGACGCTCGCCCGCCTGGGCAGTTTTCGCGCGACCGCCGCCGCCATGCACGCGACGCCCGCGGCGATTTCACTGCGCATCAAGACACTCGAAGCGGAGTTGGGCGTCGAGTTGATCGAACGCGATGCCGCGGAATTTCAGCTCACGGCGAATGGCGAGCGGCTGCTCGCGCATGCGCGCTCGGTGGTGCAGGCCACGCGCTCGCTGCAACTGGCCGCGCAGGACGAGACGCAAGTGGCGACGCGTTTGCGCCTCGGCGTGATCGAGACGGTGGTGCATAGCTGGCTGCCGGACTACATCCGGATGCTGAACCTCGAGTACAAGCGCATCGTCGTGGACCTCACGGTCGATTCGAGCGCGATACTCGGCCCGCGTCTGCGCGCGGGCGAACTGGACCTGGTGATTCAGGTGGAAGAAACGGCGGAGCATGAGGCGTCGATCGTGTCGACCTTGCTGGCGAGCTATCCCGTGCGCTGGATCGCGCGCAGCGATCTGATTCCGGCCAGCCGTGCGAAACATGTGCAGACGGTGTTGAGCAAACCCGTGCTGACATTCGGCCGTGGCACCGCGCCGCAAGTCGCCGTCGACGCGATCGTGCAGGCGCTCGCGAAGCGCGCCGGTGTGCCGCTCGCGCAGACTCAGGTGACCTGCATGCCGTCGGTAGCGGTGATCGTGAAACTGCTGCGCGACGGCTATGGAATCGCGGCGGTGCCCGCGCTATTCGTCGAGCCTTATCTGAGCAATGGGGAATTGGGGCAATTGCAGGTGCGCCCGCTTCCGCCGCCGATCGACGTCGCGATGTACTACCGCGACGATGCCGATGTCGGCGTGCTCGCGGCATCACGGGTCGCGCGTAACGCGTGCGATCAGTATGCGAAGGCGATGGGGCGGCAGTTGATCGAGAAACGCTGAGGCATGCTGATGAACACGAAAGCGGCTCATTCAGTTCGCGTCGAGACGCCGTCGCGCGGTGGCCACGAGTCGATCGAACGAGAAGGTGCTGGCGGCGAGCGCAGCGGTCTCCGGCAAGTATTCGCGCGCAATGTCGGTCAGGACCTGGCCCGGCGGCGCTTCGATCAGCACGTGCGCGCCCATTTCCTGCATCACCGTGAGTGCGTCGAACCAGCGTACCGTGTAGCGGATATTGGTCGCGAGGTCATTGCGGATCGCGTCCGCCGTATACAACGGACGGCCGCCGCGATTGCCGACGTAGATGCTTTGCGGTGCGTGAAAGGGCACGTCCTTTGAGTAGGCGACCAGTTCGTCCGAGGCTTGCGCAAGCAATTCGCAATGCGACGGCACGCTCACCGCGAGACGCGTGGCCTTGCGCGCGCCCGCGGCCAGCGCGCGTTTGATAAAAGCGTCCAGTGCGTCATTCGCGCCCGCTATGACAATCTGGCGCGGCGCGTTCACGTTGCCGATATAGACATGCTGCTGTGTTTCATCGGCATGTCGTGCAGCGAGCGTTTCCACTTGATACTCGGTCAAGCCCGATATCGCTGCGAGGCCGTAGCCGGACGGGTACGCGGTCTCCATCAATTCTGCGCGGCGGCGCACCATCTTCAATGCGTCTTCAAAATGAATCGCACCGCAACTCACGGCCGCGGGGTACGCGCCGACCGATAGACCCGCGCTGATCCCCGGCATGAACCGTTCAGCGGTCAGCGCGCGCGTAAGCGCCACGCCTGCAACCGTCAAGCCGATTTGCACGGCGACGGTCGAGCGCAAGGCGTCCGGCGTGTCCAGAGTGAGCACATCGACGCCGAGCACCTGCGACGCTTCATCGAGCGTGTCGCGCACCGCATGATGCTCCGGCAGACGATGCAGGAACCCATCGGTCTGCGCGCCCTGGCCGGGGAAAAGCAGCGCGAGCATCAGGCGTCGTCGCCGTGAGACGCGGGGCCCCACGGATCGGCGATCAGTTGCGGGCCGCGCGCGTGGCGCGCCAGCACACGCGGTTTGCCCGCTGCCCATTCGGCCAGCGCCACGCCGCCGGCGGGCGTATCGAGTTGCGCGTCCACGCGAACGCCGACGCGTTGCGCGAGCGCTTGCAGATAGTCGAGCAATTCAATCGCGAGGTTTCGCGTGAGAGGTTTTTCCTGCGTTCGGATAAGCAGATCGAGATCGCTCGATGCCGTCACCGTCGGTACTTGCGTCGCCAGCTCGAAACCAGCGCTGCCGGTCGGTCCCCAGACGAAAGCATTCAACGGGCCGGTCGCGTCGTTTTGCAATGCGGCGAGTGCGGCGAAAGCGGGCAATGCATCACGGCCGGCGAGCGGTCTACGTGAAAGAGCTTCCGGCGACACGGCGCTCACCACATCCGCCGACGATGCCCACGTGCCGTACCGCTCCGACCGCCCGATACCGCGCATACCGATCGCCACGAACCCATCCGCCGCCAGCGCGCGTCGGACGACCGCATACGGTGCGCGCCCGAAAGCCTCGCGCACCCACGACGGTTCATTGTCGAATGCTTGCAAGCGTTGCAGACGCAGCAAGTCGTGCGGCCGCCATCGCGCATCGCACGACGACGCGTGGTCAATTGCAAACGGCGGCGCGGCACAGGCTTGCATCACACGGCGTCCCATTGTTCGGCGAGACGCCGGCGCACTTCGATCGACGCCGCGCGATTTTTCTGCGCCGCCTCGGATTCAAGCCGATGCGCGAGATTGCGGCGGCCATCGTCGCGCACGCTGCGGATCTGCTCGCTCAACACCTGGCGCACGCGCTCGATCTGCGCGGCGTCCGGGGCATCGGCATCGACGCCTTCGACCAACTGATCGAGCAGGCCGAGTTTGGCGAACGACGCCATCGAGTACGACATCGGCACGATGGTTTCGCCGAGCGCGTCGAGCGCTTCAACCGTGCGGCGCGTGACGCGTGCGGCGGCTTCTTTGCCCATCGCATGAACCATGGTGCCGGGCGCGTCGAGCGCAACGATGCGATTGCCTTGATAGCCGTGCGCGAGGAACGCACCCGACATCGCTGGTCCGACGATCAGCGCGATCACCGGATGACCCGCGTCGCGCGCGGCGGCGTAGGCATCGACGGCCGCGGCGCACGCCAGGTGAATGCCGAGCATCTCCTCGCGATAGCCGTACGCCTGGCTTTTCACGTCGACGATCGCGACGATCGGGCGGCGCGTGCCGCTCGCTTCGTCGCGCGCCATCGCGTCGCGCACGGCGCGCGCGAGCCGCCAGCCCTGTTCGAGGCCGACCACGTTATCGGTCGCGCGTGGAAAGCGGTTGGCGGGATCGGGCACGACCGAGAAGTAGTGCGCGGTCTCGCCGCCGAGCGGCGCGTCGCCGCTCAATACGGGCGCCTGAGTGATTGAGTCACCGGCCAGCGCCTGGAACCAGCGCGCGCCGCGGCTGAGTTGTGCGTCGCTCATGCTTGCTCCTTGCGCGATTCGTTTTGCGTTTGACGGTTGAACACGTCACGCATGTTTTCGGGCGTGACGCCGGCGGGATCGATCCGCGCGAGCCGGTCGAGGAACACGTCGACCTGTTCGGTGCGATGCGCGGCAGGCACGCCTTGCTCGAACGCGGAACGCACGGCGGCGCGCACCGCGTCCGCATCGTCGTCGACCAATGTATCGGCGAGGGCCGTCGCCGTGCGCTGTTCGCCGCCGATCAGTTGCCACACGCGGCGGCGGTCGCTGGCGTCGAGTTCGTCGATGCCGGCTTCCTGCTCGATCACTTCGGGTCCGTTCATGCCGAGCCGCCCTTGCTTCGTGACGACGAGGTACGAACACAGCGCGGCCGCCAGCGACATGCCGCCAAAACAGCCGACCATGCCCGCGATCACACCGACCACCGGCACATGCCGCCGCAATGCGACGATCGCCGCCTGAATCTCCGCGATTACCGCGAGGCCGAGGTTGGCTTCCTGAAGCCGCACGCCGCCGGTTTCGAACAGCACGACGGGCCGCACGATCTTGCCGCGTTCGCAGTCGCGCAGGGCCAGTTCGAGCGCCGCGGCGATCTTGCTGCCCGACACTTCGCCGATGCTGCCACCCTGGAAGGCGGATTCGATCGCGGCCACCACGGCGGGCTCGCCGTCGATGGTGCCGCGCGCGATCACGCAGCCGTCATCCGCCTGGCAGACGACGCCTTGCAACGGCAGCCACGGCGATTCGATCTTGTCGAACGGGCCGAGCAGTTCGCGGAAAGTGCCGGCATCCAGCAGCGAGCGGGCGCGCTCGCGCGCCGGCATTTCGATGAAACTCTCGCGCAACATCGGCGCGGGTTGAGCGGTCGCCACCGTATTCATGCGTCGTCTCCCTGTTCGGCGGCTTCGACGGCTTCGGCGAGGCGCAACGCCACCACGCCGGGCGTCGCGCCGAAGTCGTTGATTTCGATTTGTGCGGCGCCATCGTAGCGCGTGAAAAAGCGGTCGAACACGCTTTTCCAGATGTGGCTGTAACCGTCGACGCTGGTGCGCACGACCACGTGCGCCGTCAGCGCGCTAGCCGGATCGGCGGGCGAAAGCAGCACTTCCAGATCGCCCGAGCCCACCACGCCGACATGCGCGCGGGTCTTGACGGCGCGTTTGGCCGGATAGTCGAAAGTCAGATGTTCCATGAGTCGGGGCTCCTGTCGGTGTCGTGATGCGCCAGCATGTCGAGAAAGAGAGTGGCGGCGAGCAGATCGGCTGCGCCGCCGGGCGATGCGTTGAGCGTCAGCAATTCGTGTTCGAGCGCGGCGAGCGCGGCACGGCCCGCGGCCGTCGAACTGCCGCCCGCGTCCAGCACGCGTTGCGCGCCGTGTTGCCCGGCATGCAAACCGTGCAAGCCCGCGCGATGCAGCAGGCAGGTGTCGTCGAGCGTGGCCATGATCGAAAGCAGGGCGTCGACGCGCGCGGCGTTTTCGTCGATGCCTCGCGCACGCGCCGCGCGCAACGCGGGCAGGCCCACGTCGATCACATGCGGGAAGCCGTCTTGCGCTTCGCGGCGCGCGCCACCAACCTGGTAGCGCTGGCGCGCGCGTTCGCCGTGACTGTCGGAAGGCGCGGCGAAGCGATCCGGGAAGCAGGCGATCTGCGCGGCGCGCGTGCTGATCCGCGCTGCTTTCGGACGCACGGCGCCCGCGGGCAGCGCAGCCCCCGCGACCAGCAGGCCGACGATCCAGATCGCACCGCGATGCGCGTTGCTGCCGCCCGTGGCGTTGAGCATGTCGATTTCGCCGGCGCGCCCGATCTGCGCGAGTTCGGTGCGCAGCAACGCGGACGGTTCACCGCGGCGGCGGGCCGCGCGGGCGAGCGCCGCGAAGGTCGGCTCGAGCGCGTGCGCCGAGCGCAGCATGATGTCGAGGTCGAGGTCGCGATGCGCGCCGCTGCCGCGCCGGTCGACCAGCGCGGGTTTGGGCGTGAGCTGGGCTTCGTCGATCAGCGCGGTGATGGCGTAACGGGCGAGTTGCGCGTCGGAAAGCGCGGGTACAGCGTTAGCGCCGCGCGCCTGCGCTTCTTCTCGCGCGAGCAAAGCAGAGGGCGCCATGCTCACCAGCTCCTGAAGCGCGCCGGCGGCTCGTACAGGCCGCCCGACCACGTCACCAGATCGTCGATGCTGCGTGCCGCCAGCAGCGAGCGCTTGGCCTCGCCACGCCGGATGCCGAGATCCTCGGGATACGCGACGATGCCGCGCCGGCGCAACTCCGCCGTCTTCTCCGGCTTCGCGCGCAGTCCGATCGGCGTCACGCCGGCCACGGCGGCGATCGCCGCGCGCCGCTCGTCGATGCCTTCGGCCTTGTGCAGATGCGCGATGCCTTCCTCGGTGACCACATGGCTGACGTCGTCGCCGTAGATCATCACGGGCGCGATCGGCATGCCGCTTTTCGCGCCGACCGCGACGGCGTCGAGCTCATCGACGAAGGTCGGCTCGCCGCCTTTCTTGTAAGTCTCGGCCATCTGCACGACCAGCTTGTGGCCACGCGATACAGGACCCTCGTCGCGCAGCAGCTTGAGCCACGCTTCGCTCGAATGACGCCGGCCGCGCGGATCGTGGCCCATGTTCGGCGCACCGCCGAAGCCGGCGAGACGCCCGCGCGTGACCGTCGACGAATTCGCGTCGGCATCGATCTGCAAGGTCGAGCCGATGAACAGATCGACGCCGTATTGCCCGGCTAGTTGGCACAGCACGCGGTTCGAACGCAGGCTGCCGTCGTTGCCGGTGAAGAACACGTCCGGACGCGCCTCGATATACGCCTCCATGCCGACTTCGCTGCCGAAACAATGGATGCTGTCGACCCAGCCCGATTCGATCGCGGGAATCATGGTGGGATGCGGATTGAGCGTCCAGTTGCGGCAGATCTTGCCCTTCAGGCCGAGCGATTCGCCGTAGGTGGGTAACAGCAATTCGATCGCGGCCGTATCGAAGCCAATGCCGTGGTTCAGCGAGCTCACGCCGTAGGGCTCGTAGATGCCGCGAATCACCATCATCGCGGTCAGCACCTGCAAGTCGCCGATGTGGCGCGGATCGCGCGTGAACAGCGGCTCGACGGCGAACGGCCGGTCCGCCTGCACGACCACGTCGACCCATGAACCCGGAATGTCGACGCGCGGCAGTTCGTCGACGATCTCATTGACCTGCACGATCACGATGCCATGCCGGAAGGCCGCGGCCTCGGCGATGGTGGGCGTGTCTTCGGTATTCGCGCCGGTGTACAGATTGCCGTGACGGTCGGCCTTTTCGGCGCACAGCAGCGCGACGTGCGGCGTCAGATCCACGAACATGCGCGCGTACAACTCGACGTACGTATAGATCGCGCCGATTTCCAGCTGGCCGTCTTCGAGCAGTTGCGCGACCCGCAGGCTTTGCGGGCCGGCAAACGAGAAGTCGACCTTATGCGCGATGCCGCGCTCGAACAGCGTCAGATGCTCGGGGCGGCCGATGCTCGAAATCAGCAGATGCACGTCGTGAATCTTTTGCGGATCGACCTTGGCGAACGAGCGGGAGAGGAAATCCGCCTGCTTCTGGTTGTCGCCTTCGAGGGCGACGCGATCGCCCGGCTGAATCAGCGTTTCGAGCGCGTCGACGATGCGCTCCGGCGGCAGCACGCCGTCTTTGAGCCAGGGTGCAATGGCGGCGAGGCGACGGTTCTTTTCGTCGCGGCGGGTGGTCCACGAACGGGCGGCGGTGGGTGTCGATACTGCGGACGCAGCGGCTTCGGCGGGTCGGTTCATCGGCTTAGTCAGCTCCCGGTGGTGGCGCGCGGGCGTCTGCCGCGCGGCTTGGGTTGATCCGCAAGCACGGCTTCGGCCTGCGCGCGTTCGGTGAGGAATCGATAAAGCAGGTCGCCCGTGCCCAGCAGATGCGCGACGACCAGTTCTTGTGCGGCGGGAATGTCGCGGCGTTCCACTGCGTCGAGCAGCGCGGCGTGTTCATTGTCGGACGCGCCCTTGTACGACGGCAAGCCGAACTTCAGACGCAGATACCGTTCACCGCGGCGATGCAGCGTGCCGATCATCTCCTCGAGCTGCGGACGGGCAGCGGGCGCGTACAGGCTCATGTGAAACGCCACATTGCGCGCGACGTAAAGCGATGGGTTCGCCTCGAGTTCGGCGGCGCGGCACAGGCTGGCGGACTCGCGCAACGTGGCGGCCGTGTGCCTGGGAATCGCGAGCCCGATGGCGAGACTCTCCAGCGCGGAACGGATTTCGTAAATTTCGCGCGCTTCTTCCGCCGACAAAGGCGCGACGGTTGCGCCCTTATGCACGGCGGCTTTGGCCCAGCCTTCGCTCTCCAACTGACGTAGCGCTTCGCGCACGGGAATTGCGCTGACCGAAAAATGCCGCGCGATCGCGTCCTGCCGCAGCGGCGCGCCGGGCGCCAGCGTGCCGTCGACAATCGCCGCACGCAGCGCCTCCGCGATCACGCGGGACGTGCTCTCACGCGGCGCCGCCGCGGGTAAAAGCGGGGTGCGCGCCGGGGCGTCCAGGGGAAAACCATCTATTGCGTCGCTCATGATATCAAATATTATATATAAAAATTCTGCAATTAAACGCGGGCAAACCCGGAAAGATCTTCACCGTTCATTGCACGAAAGCCGCTGAGCGGTCGTGCAAAGGCGCTGCCGTTCATCGCAAACGCGCTATCTCGTCGTTCCTGTCACGTATGCCAACTGTTGGACCGGAGGAGCATGATGAATTCACTCACCGACCGCACGTCGGTCACGCGGCGCCGCACGCCGCTCAATCGTTCGCAGATCGCAGGTTTTTGGGGAGCGTGGGCAGGCTGGACGCTCGACGGGATGGATTCGTTCATCTACGCGCTCGTATTGACGCCCGCTCTGACTGAATTGCTGCCGCGCTCGGGCTATGCGGCGACGCCGGCGAACGTCGGGCTGGCCGGCTCGATCCTGTTCGCGCTCTTCCTGGTCGGGTGGGGGTTGTCGTTCATCTGGGGGCCGCTTGCCGACCGCTACGGCCGCACCAAGGTATTGGCCGGCACGATCTTCACGTTCGCCATTTTCACGGGACTGGCGGCGACCTCGCACAACGTGTGGGAACTCGGTATCTATCGCTTTATTGCGGGCGTCGGCATCGGCGGCGAGTGGGCGCTGGCCGGGACTTATGTGGCCGAAGCGTGGCCGGAGGATCGCCGCAAGATGGGCGCCGGTTATCTGCAAACGGGTTACTACGCCGGGTTCTTCCTCGCCGCGGCGTTGAATTACACAGTCGGCGTGCATTACGGCTGGCGCGCCATGTTCCTGACCGGCGCGGTGCCGGTGGTGGTCGCGATTCTGGTTCTCTTGCGCGTGAAGGAGTCGGAGAAGTGGGAGAAGGCAGAGGCTAGCACCGTGCGCACCAAGCCGCTGCGCGAGATCATGGGGCCGGCTTATCGGCGCCGCACCTGGGTCGCGTGCATTCTGCTGACGATCGCCATCATCGGGCTGTGGGCGGGCGCGGTGTACGAGCCGTCCGCCGTGATTCAGCTGGCGACCAAGGCCGGCATGGCGAAGAACGACGCGATCAGAACTGCTTCGCTGGCTACGGGGTTGTTGTCGATCGCGACGATCCTCGGCTGTCTCGCGCTGCCGCCGCTCGCTGAGCGCATCGGCCGCAAGAAGACGCTGGCGATCTACTTCCTCGGCATGGCGGTGGCGATCGTCGGCAGTTTCGGCTGGGCGTTTTATTTGCCGAATGGGCTCGCGCCGTTCGTTGCGTGGCTCTTCGTGCTGGGCTTCTTCGGCGGCAATTTCGCGCTGTTCAGCTTGTGGCTGCCGGAGCAGTTCGAAACTCGCGTGCGGGCGACGGCCTTCGCGTTCTGCACGTCGTTCGGGCGGTTCGTCGGCGCGGGCGTCAACTTTCTACTCGGCGCGGCGGTGCTGCATATGCATACGCTCGGGGTGCCGGTGGCGTTGACGGCGCTCGCGTTTGTCGTCGGGCTGTTCATCATTCCGTTTGCGCCGGAGACGCGGGGCGAGGTGTTGCCGCAGTGAGGTTGGCAGCTTGAGCGAAGAGGGTCGCGCGCGCGTTGGGCGTGCGGCGACCTGTCAATCCACCTGCCGCCGCACCCGTCCGCCTGGCCGCAGCACCGAAAGCAACGGCCAGCCGAGATTCACCCCCAGACTCGCCACCACGATCAGTACCATGCCCGCCAGCTGCAACATTGACAATGTCCGTCCGTACACGAGCGCATCGACCACGATTGCCGTCAGCGGATACACGAACAGCAGCACGGCGATGATCGGCGTGCTCAGCTTGGGCAACGCGCCGTAAATCAGCACATACGAAAGCCCCGTATGCAGCACGCCCATGCCGACCAGCCAGAACCACTGCATCGGTCCGATATGCACGGCGGTGAGCGGCGCGATAAACGGCAGGCACACCACACCGACCGCGCACTGCGCGAGCGTCAGCAGATGCGGCCGCAAGTTGCCGAGTCCTTTGGCGATCAGCGTGACGCTCGCGTACAGCACCGACCCCACCAGCGCTTCGCCGATCCCGATCAGATAGCTCGTATGACCCTGTAGATTCTCCGTGGCCGCGACGCCCGACGCGAGCACGAGTCCCACAAAAGCAGTCGCAATCCAGCCGAGCCGGTCCATGCCGAGCCGCTCGTTGAACAACGCCGCGCCGATCAGCACGACCCAGAACGGCTGCACGTGAAACACCACGGTTGCCACCGCGATGCTGGTGCGATGAATCGCGTCGAAGAAACCGACCCACTGCGTGACCATCAGCACGCCCGAAATCAGCGCCAGCGCGACGGTGCGCCGCGTGAAATGCGCGCGCGTGAAGAAGCCTTGCCACGCGCAATACGCGGCGAGCGAGAGAAAGCCGAACAGGCAGCGAAAGAATACGAGTGTGAGCGCGCCGAGCCGCGCTTCCTCGACGAAGATGCCGAGCGTGCCCATCAGAAGCCCGCCGCTGGCCAGCGTGATGGCGCCTTGTTGACGTTGGGTGAGGGACATGCGCAACGGCTCCGCGAATCGTGAAAAATATTCGAAAAGATGGCATCAAAAACGCGAAAAGCTGGCGGCTTCCGCACTGAACTCCTCGATCAAGCGGTCGCGTTGCCACGTGGGTCACCGAAGTTTCGCGTGGAGAATCGATAAGTACAAGCGAATAAAATTTAAAAATCTCATAAGAAAAATTGATAAATTGCGGCGGCCGACACATAGGGTACGGATTGTCGTGAACGCGTTCTTCAGGTTGAAGATGCTGATTGGGCGGCCTCTAGACGGAATCTTGATGACTTGTCGCTCCGAATACTCTGTACGCGATTCGAGAGGAAAGTAGAGCGATTTGGCAGAGACACGAGGAGACCGTCGCAATGGTTGCGCGGGGCGATACCTCGACAGTGAGTTGTAAAGCGCGCAGGACGGGGCTTTGGCAAAAGCAAAAGTTGGCAACGCTTTAAGAAAAACATGAAAAAGTGGCTTCGTTTTTTCCCCCTCTAACTACTTGATTTCATAGGGGGCGCGTGAAAGCAAATCGGCCAAAACAGGAAAAGTTGGCCGAGCCCACTTTTGCGATGGCTCAAGGCCGATTACGCGGCGATTCCCCTCGAGTCGACGATTCGCAGACACTCGTCGAAGTCTCGCCACCGGGGGGTGTCCGCTGACGACGGACCGGCATTCTTCCGGACCCACCGTGGCGATGAGCGGAAATCGGAACAGCTCCGGCGCTCAACACGCCTGAATCAATTCATGTATATCCGGTGCCAGCGACCGATTTTCTGTCGGGCGACCAACCCAGCGATCGTCCATTAAGCTGGGGCGGAACAAACCGTGTCGACAAAGCTCGCCGAGCGCAGATTCTCAGCCCTAAGGCTCGACGTTACTTCAGCAGGGTGTCGCCGCAAAGTCTCCCGCTTCGCTCCTTGGCCTCCGTGACATGTTCTGAAAAATTGAGACCCGCCATCCTCCGAAGAGTAGTTAGCGAACCTCATAGATAAGATCTGGGCTGAACTGCCGGTTTGTGCCAGCCACAGAACAGCCATCGACTCCTGGTAAAGGACGGCCCCGAGGGTTGCAGATTATCTTCCGGCCATGTTCCCGATAGTCGGACGATGAGTGAACGTGCCCATGAATCCAAAGGTCCGCGCCAGGGATGATATGCGTCAGATCGCTCGCAAAGCTTGCAGCCGCAAGCGTCCGTCGGAAACGCTCGTTCAGAGAGCGGCAATGCGGAGCATGATGGGTGACCACGACTGTCGGCCCCCTGAAAGGACGGGTCAGTTGCGCATGTAGCCAGCTCGTCGCCATACGATGCTCCGAAACAACGTCTTCGGGACTAAGTGGCCTTCCGGATCTGTTCAAGATTCGTGCGAAATCCGGCGAGGATGCGGCCTGCGCCATTGACTTCCTGTGGGCTCGGTTCAACCTGAAGTCCGACCAAAGGGTGCACCCGAGAAACCGAATCCCGTTAAGTTGCAATTCATCGCAAACGAGCACCTGCACCATTGTTCCTTGGGCAAGCTGCTTCACTCGGATCTCCAGGTCACCGATACGAGACCCGTAGTACTCGTGGTTGCCCAACACATAGATCACAGGAACCGGCCAGTCGGCGAACATCGTTACTGCCGTTTCGCCGCGATGGATATCCCCGGCAAGCACGAGCGCGTCCGCTTTCGCGGCAGGCGTTAGGCCCCCAAAACGGGCCTTGATTCGCAATCGCTCTATGTGTAAATCCGACGCTATCTGTAATTTCATCTCTAGCAGTCCTCCGGTCGCGCAGGCGAGATAGTCGAACAAATTCAATATATATATTGAATTGTATCCGATGAACTCCCGTGGATCTGATCCCGTCGGCGTATCAAAAAGCAGTGCAGGATCCTTTCGGTAGCCCTGTCATTACCTGCTGGCGTGGGAGGGATCTCCAGCACGCGCCGATGCCAAAAGGCCACGCTGAACTAGTGCACGACTTCCATTGGCGTGCTTCCGGCGACGGGTTTCTGGTTGGAGTCAGATGGTGAGGTTCTTTGACCACCCGTCGGACGTCGCCGTCCAATCCTGCGCTTGCTGTGTTGCAAACAAAGGGGAGCGGCGGAGCGAAATTCAATATATATGTTGAATTATGCTCCGCGATATCGCATACTCCGTCAAGGGTGCCGCACGGTAGGGCATATCGGTCCCCTTTTTCCGTGGGGCGAGGTACCCCACATCAGGCGCACATCGGGAATGTGTCGTACGTGGAACGAGGGGGTTCGAACCTAGCGATTTTGGGGGAGCGATGTTGTTTGCGTTGCCGTTCGATTCTGAAGCACCAACTATCTACCTGAACTTGCCCGGGTTGGTCAGGAAAGGGCAGCTTGTGTCGCTTCTGGACTTCGCGTTCGTCCTTGCCCAGATGCTGGAGCCGTATCCGTCTGTCCAACTTGTGTTGACGAGTGTCTGGTTACATTGGTTGAGTATCGAAGAAATTAATCGGCTTCTTCCAAAGGTCGTCCTAAGGCGGGTTGTTACGTGCGCCTATGCCGTGTCTCCTTGTCATCGGGATGTGCGGGGTGGGACATCTGATCCGCGATCGGTCATTGAACACGCGCAACGGAACCGAATCGGAAACTGGATTGCACTCCACGACGGAGCATTCGAAGTGCCGAACGACTTCGAGCACAACTTCGCTTGCATGCGCAAAGGAGAGGCGCTCTCGTCAGCCAACGCACAGAGTTTGGTGAAAGCGTGGTTGGCAAAACACGCCAAACAGATATCTCGCAATGATGTCGAAATTACAACGCGCTTTCTTTGAACGGTTGCGTTGCCACGCCCTGAAATATCGTCGGCGGCTGTCGCCGACATCGACTCCCGCTTTAGTATGTGGCACCGTGCGTCAGACGAGTTGACTTCCGTAAATGAGCAGCGGGAGGGTCTGTATGCAAAGTCAGTGACCGCGACACTTTTATATCTCCAGGTCCGGTGTGGAAAGGCTCGTAACGAGGCGGAGGCGCGCCTAGATACGATCATCAAATGGGTGTCGCACATACCGCAGTTGCTGCCGCCATTATTCCTCGCCCAGGCTTTGGTCCAGTAGACGAGAGCGATGACGTGGTCAGCATCGTGCGCAAAATTCCGACGCAGGCGGCGAAACGCGAGCGCTCCGCTCGACACGGGGCTGACGTTGTCTATCGCTGCTGTCAGCAGCGACAAGATGCCGTCGCGGACCGGGTGCCCCCTTGCATGGTGCACACGCGGTCTTTCTCGTTGGATCAATGGCTTAAGGTGCTCCTGGGAGAGATATCCACAGACTTGCTCACAAAAACTGGGGATAAGTTGCACGTCGACGAGCGGCCCGAATCGGACACTCCAACAGATGTTTTCTCTCGCGACGGCGGGCCGTCATCTCACCACGGGATTGCGTACATGGCCTCCAGCCTGGGTCGTATCACTGGCACGATTGACAGGAACAGAGCGTGAAACGTCGGGCGAGATGTTTTCCAGTTTTCAGCCTCAAGTGCATAGAGAAGGTCCTCGAAGAACACTCGCCGGCCGCAATCGAGGAAGCCCTCGAGGTCGACCCAGTCGGCAACGAGCTGTCGCAGAAGACCATAGTCGCCGATATGTGACAGTAGCTCCCCCCACAAACCATACTGAGTGACTTCCGACATTAGCAAGGGCGCTGATTTATCGAGCGCCTGCAGGATGTGTTCAGGTACGACGGTGGCTGAGCCGTCTGGCAGGGATTCGTCCATGTCCGCAATGAGGTTGACTGCAGCAATCATCGCAAATTCAAGTGTTTCCTCGTGGTCAGCGAATCCAATGTCGTTCATTTTCAGTTTCTCCGGGGTGGTTATGTTTTGCCGTTGAAACATATAGATGCAAGGTTTATCCGTGCAGCAGACGGAAATGCACTCCCACGTCGATGCAAATAACGGTGCGGCCCAGTCGGGGCGGCGTGAGAGGAGGGTGGCCACTACCGACGCGGGAATCCTAAGGGAAGAGGCGGGCTAAACCTCATTTGCTTGACACTGGATGCGAAATCATCCAGTGCCCCAGGCGGCTAAGGCCACACGGCCGTTCCTTAAATGGGTGGGCGGTAAGTCCCGCCTGCTTTCAAACATCATTCCCGAGCTTCCAGCGGGACAGCGACTCATCGAGCCCTTCGTTGGCGGAGGCGCCGTATTCTTAAACACAGAAGGCTTCGAGCAATACTTTCTCGGAGATAGCAACAAGCACCTGGTCGAGCTATATCGCGTCGTGGCGGAGCAACCCCAAGAATTTATCGCGGTAGCCTTGGAATTCTTTGATGAGCAATATCGTAGCCGGGAGCGTTACGTGGACGTGCGCCGCGCCTTCAACAGTGAGGGCGACGTCCTCACGCGTGCGGCGCAGTTTCTTTACCTGAATAAATTTGGATTCAATGGTCTGTGTCGATACAACCGCTCGGGCCAGTTCAACGTACCCTATGGGAACCCGGTACGGGTTCCTGGGCTTCCTGAAGAAGAAATCCTTTCTTTCGCCCGCAAGGCGCAGCGGGCGACGTTCGTACACGGCGACTTCGCTGATCTCGTGCGGTCGGCCCAGCCAGGCGACGTTGTCTATTGCGATCCGCCGTATCTGGACCGCGATGACAGCCCGAGCTTCCGGGGATACGGGGCAGCAGGGTTCGGAATGGACCGCCAGCGTGAACTCGCAGACCTAGCGAGGGAGCTCGCGCAGCGAGGTATTCCGGTTGCAATTTCGAACCACGATTGCGTGGCCGCATATGAACTCTACGAGGGGGCAAACATATTGACCTTTCCCGCGCGTCGTTCAGTAAGCGCAGCGGCCGGTTCTCGTGGCAATGTCAAAGAACTCCTGGCAGTTTTCGGAAGCCAGTAGCCGGCGGCGTTGACCGATTGCGTTCGCGTGGGTCCAGACTTGGCGCCGCAGATGATCGTTATGCGTGCGCGATGTGCCTCGCTCTTCAAAGAGCGCTACTCGTGGGATTGGACGGCAGTTGACGCTACCACGACATCACGATTCCCTTTGGCAACTCCGACGGAACCGGCGCTAGTCGTGCCTGCATTCTTTGCCGAATTGATAACATCGCGCGCAGGATTTTTTCTGCCTAAACCGGTCGGCGTGGAAACGACACGAGCCTTGCTGGGCGGACCTTAACGGGCTACAGGCTTGTTATCAATTGACGCCAAGCGAAAATTCAACATATATATTGTTGAGAGATTTCGCCTGTTCACTGACACTCTGGAATTTCGCCAGAAGGTTGGTAATGATCGACCGTCCGCCCATCGGCAAGGTTATCCGATCCTTGCGCCGGGAACTCAACCTCACGCAAAATGAGCTGGCCTCCCGCTGCGAGATTACTAGCCAGTACCTTTCGCTTCTGGAGCTTGGACGCGTCAACGTCTCGCTGGACACGCTGCTGGTCATTGCAGCCCAGTTTGAACGGCCGCTCTCCTCGATTCTCCTCGAGGCGGAAACTCTCATGGCGGCGATGTCTCCGAAACGCAAGAAGCGGAAGCCCGCAGCCTGAAGGATTTTTTCGGGTTGGCGTCTCGGGTTCATGATGACCCCACCAATCGACCTTTGCCCGAAGCTTGTGTCTCGCTCGTCACGTTACAGGTTGCCCAGCTATCCCGGCTTTGCGTTTCTGGCTGGTTGCTGACATCCGCTCGCGCCTGTATTCTCTCGCCACTTCACGTGCAGGTCGCAGCTTCGACGCGGCACAGTACTCGAATTCACCGTGGGCCGGCGCTTCCAGCCTGGAGTCGGCCACTTCTATGTCGTTGCGCTGCGCGTGATGCAGAGGTACCTGGTCATCTGATCCACATAATAGTTCGCAAAGGGGTCGACCGCCGTCGGTGCCGTTGTTTGGCTCAATGCGGTTCCCAAGCGAACCCGCAGGCGCCATCAGATGGCGCGGCGAAGTGACGGCTGGCGAAAAATTCGGTGATCTCGCCCCTGCATTGTTTGAATCCACCAAGGCGTTCTTATGGTTTGTCGGGAAACGGCGTCGAACGCCGCCACCGCATCCACGACATCTGCGAAGCAGATTTACTTCCGGAACCTTCCGCCTGTCCTGATTTCGCTGTTAAGTGCAAGCTGAACGGCCAGCATGCTGAGCTAAGTCGGCTCGGGGAGATAGTCTCGTCGATGAGTGGCGACCTGCTCAACCAGCCTGATTCCAGTACGGTTCGCGCTTCGCAATTTCGGAGCGTGCGGACGTGCGTTGAACCCTACAAGCCGCAAAGCTCTACGTCGCAGTCCTTCGTCCATCAATTCAATATATATATTGAGTTGATGGACGAAGTGAGACATACTGATACCGTCGGTGAGCGCACAAGAGACTGGAGAGAAACCTGACGGCCCAAGATGGGTTGGCGGCGCGGAGGGGTGTCGTCGGAGCCCCCCGGCGTGTCAGCGATTTCTGAGCCGATACCGGGTCGGACTCAGTCCTTCAGAAGGCTGTAACCAACGTATTCTGGCATATGCCTTGGAAGTCCAATGAAGCTACAGATGGCTTCGGATTTGCGCCCCGAAATGGCACTGAAGACCTTGATGGTTCAGCGCAGCAGCGTTCGTCGTCCGGATGAAGGATTTTCCGGCCGGAAGACGCGTGAGAGCGTCAGCAGAAGACTTTTCGATGGCCGGACGAACGACCGGGAAACCCTTGAGAGTGAGGGTGATCTTCGATTGCTGTAAAGGAGCAAGGATGCGGAATGTTCTCTTTCTCGATATTGACGGCGTGCTCCATCGGGGAGTCGCGCGTCGGTCTGGCAGGGGCGTAGTGAGCAGTGCTCCCGGACATATTGAGTTGTTCGAATATGCTCTGGTTCTTGAGCAATTGCTGCACCCGTATCCCGATGTCGAGATTGTTGTATCCAGTGATTGGGCACTCGTAATGGGGCTAGAGTTTACGCGTAACGCGATCCCTTCAGCGCAGTTGCGCGAACGCATCGTAGGCGCAACGTTTGATGGATGTACTTTTGATTCACGGCTATGGCCCATGCTTCCTCGAGGCGATCAGGTGCTCGATTATGTGAAGAGGAATGCTCCGTTGCGATGGTTGGCAGTCGACGACCGCTCGGATGGCTTCGAAGCGTTTCGGGATCAGCTCGTTCACTGTCAGACAGAAGTGGGGCTCGGCGATCCCGCCGTAGTAGAACAGTTTCGTCGCCGGCTCATTCAGTACTTTGGAGACTTGCCTGGCTGCGGTGGCGACGAGTGAGGCGAGGGTGAAGAAAAAGGCGCCTCGCAGGCCTCATAGGCAACACCTTGGCGCGAAGCGCAAGCTGCGTTTGCGCAAAGGACTTAACGACGCAATCGACGCGGGTCTTGAACCCATTATCGATGTGATAACTCCGCGCGCGTTTGTGGCGGTGATGACTATGTCGAGCGCAGAGCTCGGCCGAGCGTTCAAACGAGCACTGAGAGACGAGCTATACGAAGCGCGACGCCGGGTTAAGTCGCCCAAATAGCAACCATGCTGTACAAGTGGAGGCCCGATGAGTTTATATATACATCCGCCAGGTGAGGGCCCAGGGGTTGTCTATCTGGAACACTGGTCGATACGCGAATTCGAGAACGGAAAAAGGTTTTTTGTCGGATTCAGTCGGGAGTCTCAGGATGGTCGCGTAAGTACCGAGATAGTGGAGCTAGACGGGGCCGCCCGTCGAGGACGTACAGCGAGCGGTCGAATTTATGAACTCGTCGGTTTGAATGGATACAACAGTGATGCAGAGTACGTGTTCGGCTGCGTCGCGACGATTATTGGCGGCGGTGGTGCCTGGCGCAACGTTACTGCTGAACTGATCCCTGATTGCGGCGTAAGGGGATCGGCGGTGACCGAAGATCTCTCGCTCGAGGCTGCCGCGCAATTCCTTGGCGTGTCGCGTACATTCGTTAGGAGCCTCATCGACGACGGCAAGCTCCCGAGTCGCATCGATAAGACTGGTGGTGGTCGGATTCGACGCATACCGACGTCTGCCCTCCGTGTGTACCGGGAGAAAATGCGTGTTCGACAAAGAGCGGGCCTACAGCAAATGATGGAAGCATCGGAGCGCGCGGGTCTTTACGATGCTGAAATTGAGGACCTCCCAAAGCGTCAACGGCACGAGGGCGAAAATGAATAAAGTTCTGTTAGCCGGACGAAGCCTGGACTTTTGCGCCTATCCCCCAAAGTCCGGTGCCAGAAAGGACGATGGCCAGCTTTGGGCGTCGGCCTATGCGAGCATTCCATCTGTCGATTGGTAGAATTTCTACTCTAGGTGAGGCATGACTAGCTTCGGTGATGAAACAGCAACTCCGAGAGATTCAACTTCTTCATATCGATGCTGTGCACCATTGAGCAGATGGCGGTAGCGAGACTCATATGGACGAGAAGAAAGACGTCAGAGATGATCCTGCATCTAAAAGGCATGTCTTATTTCTCGATTTTGACGGTGTGATGCACAGGCTTGGAGCGGTTCGAACGCGTCGGGGCATCATAAGTACCACCCCATCGATTCAACTATTTGAGTTTTCGAATATCCTGATTGAATGCCTCGAACCGTATGCGATTCTGGAAATCGTTCTTTCGACGTCATGGGTGCGTGCTTTAGGTTACCAAAGAGCAAGGAACGCTTTGCCACCGTTGCTCAGGGAACGGGTCGCCGGCGCGACGTACCATTCGAAATACTACGACGCTCGGGCGTGGCCTACGATGGGGCGCGGGATTCAGATTCTCCGCTACGTCAGGACTCATCGTTTGACCAGATGGCTCGCGGTTGACGATGAAATCGATGGTTTCGATGAGTATCTTTCTCACGTGGTCCGTTGTGACGAAAGACTCGGGTTGGGCGATGTAGAGACTCAAAATCTCTTAAAGCTTCGCCTTGCAGAGCAGTTCCTGTAGCCATCCATCGACTGGCACGCCGACTGCCAACGTCCTGTTCTTGTCATCGACAATGTGCTCCAACGCGGCTTCGCATATCGCAACAGCGACCGAATGATGACCAGACCGCCCGACTGCCTATTGCTCGATATGTTGATTTTTTAACCGCGAGAGCTTTGGGCGAAGACGTGAGAGTCCGCGAACTGATGGCCTGTCTGGAAAAAGCAGATCCGAATGCTTACGTGTTGGCCTTTCCGGCTTACGCGGATCCGTCGGACGGCGACGAAGTTGGTGAGGTCTTGGTGCCTCAAGACTTGTGGGTGCATGAACATGGCACTTGCGTTGGAACAACCTATGAGGCGTTCCTGCCCGCAACATTTGCGGAATCCGATCCGGCGCGAGAAGTGGCCAGTCGAGACCACGTTCGAGTGGTCCTGATCGGGCCGGAACTCGGAAACTTCCGTGTTGGGTCGATATGGAGTCATCCTTCCGAAGCTGGCGACGGCCAGGAGAATAGCCGCGACGATGCCAGATGAAAGGGCGAGGGCACTCATTGAGGCGCGCAGGCTACTTTTGAGGTTGTCCAGATTGTCTGCGGAACTTGACGCGGGTGAACTGCGAGAACTGGCAGTTCGCATCCTCAGGCATTATCCCGACGACGGGATGATTAGATTGATTGCTGGCGAGACGATATGGCTCGAGTGGCCCCAACGGGAAGCGGGGAGATATTGATTGGTGTCGAGGGGCGATTTTTCTCAAGATTGACTGTATCCATCCCTTGAGGACTTGCTGCGGGCGCTATAAAACTGTTTGTACATGCCTCTGTGCGTAAGGACGCGGTACTTCCGTATCGCGAGTGGCGATTCTACGTTCTTGTCGTGGTCTGGAAGGCGTTCAGAGAAGAACGCGGGAATACGGATCGTGAACAGAAGCGAACGATTCCTTGCTTCGGGCTGCAGGATAAGTGATCCTAGATCGTGTAGTCACGGGAGAAAGTGACAATGACCGAAGTATTTGCATACGGCTACGTAGCTTGGTTGACTCAACGTCCAACAGGATTTTCATTGTCTGGCTACATCGATGGGGTCGAATTCGACGTTATTGCGCAAGCTCCTCAACAAGCGGAGAGATTGTTCTCTCGCGCTGCGCGACGGGCATGGCTGCGCCGGAAGTTCATGCGTATTCTGAGACGAAAGTATCCAGCCCGGGAGATGGTCTCCTCTGCCGACGTCTACTATGATGTAACTGTTCTGTTGGCGATCCGCGTTGCGATTTCTGTATCGGCGCGTGCGTTGACGAGACGTATCTGCCGCCACAATTGAAACGAAATGTCTGGCGCGCGCGAGGGCGCTAGGGAATTGCGGGCGGCGAGGCGCGGCTAGCGGACCAATACTGCGCCGGCAGGATCGAAGGTGAAGCCTGCGTTGCCCGCATGAGACGGCCACCTAAAGGTGGCCGTTGGTCTTTCTGGCGACACTTCGAACGCTCATATAGCGATGCCCGGCGCGCTAGAATATTCGCCAATTCCACCAAGACCAAACTGCGATGTTCGAAGTTACCCCAGACGACATTCAGCGACTGAACGACACCGATTTGCGTGAGCTTGTTGCTCTGCTTTGTGAGGCCGAGCTGGCTGCGCAGGGCCTCTCGACGGCGGCGGTAACGTGGGGTGGCAGCCAAACCGCCCCTGATGGCGGGCTGGACGTTCGGGTCGAATTGACGTCGCCGCCCTCGCCCGAAGGATATGTTCCTCGTGCCTCAACAGGCTTCCAGGTCAAGAAACCAGATATGCCACGCGCCGCGATTCTCAAGGAGATGCGGCCGAACACGACAATCCGGCCTGCGATTCAAGAACTTGCTGACTCAGCTGGGGCATATGTCATCGTCAGTTCGCAAGGCTCAACAGCAGACGGCGCCTTGCGTGACCGTCGCGAAGCAATGCGCGAAGCGCTCTCAGATGTACCCGGTGCGGCAGAACTGCATACCGATTTTTACGACCGCCGGCGTGTCGCAAGCTGGGTTCAGTGCCATCCAGGACTGATCGCCTGGGTCCGCCAGAAGGTGGGGCGCGCGCTTAAGGGTTGGCGTCCCTATGGTGAGTGGAGCGGCGCAGGCGAAGGAATCGAGACGGAATACCTGTTCGATGCGAAACTTCGCGTGCACCTCGGCTGGCAGCAGAATTCCGAGGCTACCTCCGTCCCTGACGCGATGGACTCGCTACGCGACGAACTCCGAAACCCTGGAAGCGTTGTGCGGCTGGTCGGCCTGTCAGGCGTCGGAAAGACCCGGTTCGTTCAGGCGTTGTTTGATGCCCGTGTCGGCGAACGGGCGCTCGCCCCTTCACACGCCGTTTACACGAATCTCTCGGACGACCCGGACCCGCAGCCGACTGCGATGGCAACCAACCTGATAGCAAATCGGGCGCGCGCCGTTCTGATAGTCGATAACTGTCCGCCAACACTGCATCGTTCGCTCACAGAGCTCTGCCGTGGCCCGGACAGCACAGTCAGCGTGCTCACGGTCGAGTACGACGTTCGTGATGACCAGCCCGAGGGTACACAGGTTGTAAGCCTGGATACCTCATCACCCGAACTCATTGGCAAGCTGGTCGAGCGTCGCTTCCCGCACTTGTCCTCGGTAGACGCGCGAACCATCACGGACGCCTCTGGTGGTAATGCACGAATTGCAGTTGCCCTCGCCGGGACGGTGGGGCGGTCCGGCAGCATCACCGGGCTGTCGAACGATGAACTTTTCGAACGGCTCTTCTGGCAGCGACATAAGCTGGACGATGCCTTGCTGCTTGCGGGGCAGGCCTGCTCACTCGTGTATTCGTTTGATGGCGAGAACCTTGAGGGGGAAAGCGCGGCGTTGGCTCGCATCGCGTCTCTCGTCGGCCAAACCGCCTTGACGTTGTATCGGCATGTCGGCGAGCTGCTCCGGCGTGAGCTCGTCCAGCAGCGAGGTGTGTGGCGAGCTGTGCTTCCACACGCGCTCGCAAATCGCCTTGCAGCGCGTGCGCTTGAGGATATCCCGTACTCGCTGATTGAGAAGATGCTCGTCACGGGTGGCGACGAACATCTGGCGCGCTCATTCTCGCGACGCCTGTCGTACCTCACTAGCCATCCCAAGGCCATTGAGATTGCTCGCAAGTGGCTAAGCGATGGCGGCATGCTTGGCGATGTTACTGCCTTCAGCCCGCTGCAAACTACGATGTTCAAGAATGTCGCGCCCGTTGACCCTGAGGCAACGCTCAGGGCGCTCGAGCGCGCTGTTTGCGCCGGTCAAGAGACCGCTGCTGAGGTTTGGGTCGAAAACGCGAGGTTGTTGCGCTCCCTCGCATACGACGCACCGCTGTTTGAGCGAAGTGTTGCGATGCTTGGGCGTGCCGCGACCGAAGGCCGCGATTCACACAAGGCGGAGGAGGTGGGGCAATCATTTGCCTCGTTGTTCACAATTCAGCTATCGGGAACTCACGCTTCCATTGCCCAGCGTCTGGGCGTGATCGAGCGGCTATTAAAATCCGGCGAGCCCAAGTCCGTGACGCTTGGCATGAGCGCATTTGGGAAGGTGCTGGTCGCAGACTACTTCACCTCTTCGGAACACTATGATTTCGGCGGGAGGTCTCGAGACTTCGGCCACTCCGCAAACACTGTCGAGGAAGTTCAGCGGTGGTATCGTGCCGCGCTAGCTTTTGTCGCGAGGCTGGCGTTGGAGGAGAATGTTCTCCGCGACGAACTTCGTGCACTCGTCGCGGGTAACTTCCGGGGCCTATGGGCGCAGGCCGGGATGTTCGATGAACTGGAGCAGTTGAGTCGAAAATTTGCAGATGACGGGTTCTGGCAAGAGGGCTGGGCTGCTTGCATGCAAACACTCAGTCTGGATGGCGAGCAGTTCGATCCGGCCACTACGGCCCGACTCCGAGCCCTGGAAATCGAGTTGCGTCCGCGTGGACTTGTCGAACGTGTACGCGCAGTGGTGTTTGGGGAAGTCTCGGGTGGCCTTGACTTGGAAGACATGTGTGTCGGGCGGGCGTTTGCCGACGAGTCTGAACGACTTGCGGCACTTGCACGCGAACTCGGGGTGATGGTCGCGTCTGATGACAATGCGTTCGCCGAGCTTGTTCCCGACTTCCTTTCAGGCGGGAGCCAGGCGTGGAGTTTCGGCACGGGACTGGCCGCCGGGTCTGCAGATCCGGTCGCAACGTGGTCGCGCATCGCAGCAACTCTTGAACGAGCTTCGTCGCAGAAGTGGGACGCGCACGTGTTGCGCGGTTATGTCGCCGAGGTCTGGAAGACAAATCAGAATACTGCCCAACGGATTCTGGATTCGGCCTATGAGCATCCTGCACTTCAGCCTGTCTTCGTCCAGTTGCAGGCGTCGAGGCCGCTAGATGAAAGGGGCGCTGCGAGGCTGATCGGTGCCGTCGGGGCTGGAATGAGCCCCGTCTCGCAGTTCAGCTATCTGAAATTCGGCGGCATCACAGCGGAGTTGCGGGGAGCCGCACTGAAGGAGTTGTTGCTTGCAATTGCCTCTGCTCCCGGTGGCTGGGGCATCGCCATGGAAATCCTGCATATGCGGATTTTCGCTGATCGCTCTGCGAAGCGTCCATTGGACCATGGAATCGCAGAGGCCGCTTACGAACTCATGGGGGCGGCGACGTTTGTGTCGACGAACCGGGAGCGACTCGACTATGAACTGGCGGAAATTGCGAAAAGCTGTCTCGCGAGCGCTGATGCGGAACGTGTTGCTGCAGGCCTTGCCACAAAGTTGAGGCAGGCCGGTATTGACCATGTAACAAACTGGTCGGGTCATGTTGACCTTCTGCGGGTGCTGCTGGAGTTTCACCCGATTGCGGTGCTTGACGCTCTTTTCGACGGTCTTGAGGAAGAGAGGTGGATCGACACGTTCGAATACCTTGTCGGTCACCGAGGTAATCCTCTTGACGTGGTGCCACCCCGGGTGCTGGTTGAGTGGTGTGACGCTGCTCCGGGTGTCCGGTACAAAGTTGCGGCTTCGCTCGTGCGGTTCTCGAGTCGCGCAGAGTCTGGTGGGCCGTTGTCCTGGTCCGAGCAGGCTATCGCGCTACTGGAAACCCCCCACGACAGAAAGGCGGTTCTTGAGAAGTTCATCGACAGGTTTACCCCTCGGAGCTGGCGCGGTTCACGCGCTGTGCTCATTGAGGCGAATGCTCAATTGCTAGATGCCGCTGAACTTTCCTTGCCGCCCGAGTTACGCTTATATGCTGCGGCAGGAAAGGCTCGTTTATTGGAGGAGGCTGAGCGCGAAAGGCGGTGGGAAGCGGAGCGCGACCGCGAGCGCGACGAGCGCTTTGAACCATAGCCGTCTGGCACAGGCCGTAAGCCTCGGCCGTCCGGGTGCGGATGTCTCAATGGATGAAGGCACTCACCAGCGACGACCTCTTGCCTGCCCCGGACAGGGCTCAGCGGCTCGCCGAGTCAGGCACAGTGCGGATGCCGCACACGACGCTTGTCATCCGCCTCGCGCTGCTTGCGTGCGCGGCGCCGCGTCCCTATCTGCCGTACGGCGTACACGCTTGTAGGGGAGTGCGCTGACCGAACGGACACCTGGGATTTCCGTCCTGACGGTAAAGACTGGAAGATGAGTCGGGAAGTGCGCTTCCGACAGCGCGTTCAAGCGGTGTCAGGCGTCGTGCCGAGGTACCATTGGCTGGTCCGGGGAGAATCCTGGCGCGGCACAACGGGTTTGAACATTAAGTGGCCCCCCCGCGTCGTTTCATGGGCGCTTCGTGTCTCGAGACTGCTCGCGATAGGCTGCGACCACGTCTTTGGGAAGGAAGACGTATTTGAGCACTTCATCGAGAATCTCAGGATGAAGCGATAGGGGCGAGTTGCCGGCTGACATCATTCTGCGATGACGGACAGACGTCCGACGGCCAGCGCCGAAATACAAGTTGTGCCAGACAAGGGCCGACCGGCTTGGATGGTCTCGTTTGGCCAAGATCTTTTCTAGTTGTCCGCCCACAATTGAGAACTGCTGCGGCGGTTGCGACTCCGCGCGCTCATTCCTTTCCAGTTCATGTGAGAGCAGGTGGACTTTGCGGCCGTCTGCAAGGCTCACGTCGTAGTCGATAACGCGCGCGTAACGGCGAATCTCCCAGACCGCCTTGTCCAGTCGAAACAGTTCGTCTCCAACAACGTAATAGGGAGTCTCGTAGTATCGAAAGCGACCGTAAGTATCCAGATATTGCAGAAATTTATGTGTTTGGTCGCTCATCCGCATTTCAAACTTGTTTGCGCGTTCGAGCGCTTCGAGAAGCTCGGTGAGATGATGGCTTCGAGGGGCCTTGATTCGATTAAGTACCAAAACGCACTTCAGATACTTCTCAATTGCCTGCAGGCTCTGCCAGAGGAACTGAGGCATAAGACTCGCTCGAAATGACAGACGTGCAGCGATATAGTCACCATCGGCAATTTCTCGGAATGAGCGAACGGCAAAGTCGTTTAAAGCGGCGTCCACGTAGGTCATTGTCTGGCTATTTTTCTGAGGATAGATTTACGCTGCCTGCTTCTCTCGGCGAATGTCTGGTCAGGCATCCGACCGCTGAACAGAGTCTACCTCATAGCGCCGCACGACTCATCGGGTGTCCGCGACGATGCATTATCACGGGCCGCGCTCCCCTCGCGTCGCACGACCTTGTATAGTCTCAGTACTATCATGCCGGGATTTGCCATGTCGCGACTAGGAATTGAAAGAGACGCTGGGTTGATTTATGAGGGTAGAGATAGCGCGTGCTTCTTGTCGCTTCCAACGCCGGTTCTCTCACAATGTACCTTGGTGAAATCGCCGGCGGACCTGACTAATCTGCCAGTCAACATTGAAACCCATCCGTTCGGGTGGATTTTTCGAGAAGATTCGTTTGACGCCGTCTCTCGCGTGCGGAGAGGGCGCATTTTTCAGAAGCAAGGGGCTAGCAATTCGGAGCCGTGGACCGTCAATGCTCATTCGAATCTCGTGTCTGATATCGCGCAAGGTCGAAATGATGGGCGCATCGTAAAGCACCTTAATCTATTCATGGAGTGTCAAGAGCTCTTGGGTCTTCCCAATCGAGGGGAAGGCTTGCAGCTTGCGATTGGCGTCGCTGGGGCATTTTCACTTTGGCGCATTTTGCAGGTCGAGCGTACCCTGAACGCCGACGTGATGGCCACCCTCCGCGCGGAGTCAGCCATGGGCATCCTCCCGGAGCTCGATGAAACGCGAGTGCCACCGGCAAGTCTGCAGGCCGTCCGCGTGGCCATTATGCGTGTGCTCGACGTTGCCTATCGCGAGCTTCCGACGTCCGTTGTCGACCAATGTCGCAACGCGTGTGCCGCGATGGGATCACATTGGCTCTATCATCGGACCGGTGACGCTCAGATTCTGGAGAAGGACCTGGGCAAGGTCATGGGAGCCATTCAGAACGAACTCGGTATCGACAAGTCACGAACAATCTGCTCCGCCATGGATATCGTGAACCGGCTGCATCCAAGAGGCAAGCACAACGAGGTCCACAAATACGACCTTCGCGATGTGACGGATGAAGATGCCGCTCTTGCCGTGCATGCCACAGGGTTCCTCATTCGCGAGTTCGATTGGGCCGCAAAATAGAGGCCATGCCTGCAACGATGGGTCATGAGTCTCGTGAGAACCACGATGGCTGCGGAAAATTGTTCACCTCCGATTTTCCGACGCATCGACCGTGCGCTGCATCATAAGCAGATGCTATTGATGAGACTGCCGACGTTAACAAATCGATGGAATTTGGCGGCAGCCGATGAGTGGGACAATCTTCGGGGAGTGGTAGATGCGGTTTGAGGGGGCCGTTATATGAAAAGCTACAAGGGGGCAGTTCTGTTTGTCGACATGCTGGGCTTCAGCGCGCTGACGAGAGGAAGGCTAGACCTTGGGCGGGAGCAATGCGAGCCTTGGAAGATCGATGCAACAAAGGCTGATCGACATCAATTGCTCGCAGCTCAGCTTCTGCTGGCATTCCGTCGAACGCTGGCACGGACGAAGAATGCTGTTGCGAATCTCAAAATTGCACAGCTTTCCGACTGCGCGTTTCTTTGGTCCGATGATATTGGATCGGTCACTGATGGTGGGCGCTACCTGATGCAGGAGGCTGCGTTACTAGGTCTGTTATGCCGAGGCGGCCTCGCGTTTGGAGACATCCACGAGCCGAATAAGGTGAAGCATTCGCTGGGCGCTTTTATCGTTGGCGATGCTGTAACTCGTGCTGCAAACTATGAGGCTGCAGGGAAGGGAACGCGGATATTCACCGACGTTGAAACTGGCAGACACATCTTAAATGTTCGTCCAGATGAGACCTTCATGCCAATCGTCAATCCGTTGACTGGTGAGACGGTTGACGAGTGGTTATGGTACGAGCCGAGTCGGCAATTGCGATATGAGCACAACGCTACAACGATGAGAAGGGAAGTCGAGCGACTGGTCGGCTATCACACGATGCTCCGATATTCGCCAAAGTTGGCATGGAGCGCGACAACAGCGGAAGGGTGTCGACAGATCGCCTGTTCGGTCGTCGCGGTATCTGACGCGATGGAGCGTCTCGCGAGTCAGGGGCTCTACAAATTCACAGTTGAGCATCTTATGCTCGCGGGCGTGCCACGGTCTGAGCAGGCTCGCAAGGGCGTTCAGTTGCAGTTTGTTGGCGAGATCGTCGGAGTGCTGCAACGCTGACTGACGATCAGGTTACACAAAATTCCCCGGGCCATTCAGTGGTCGTCTTGATTCACGCAGAAAAACATGTCGGCCACTGACGCGTAGAGGCCTTGCTGCCTCAGTGGCCGACTTTTACTCCTATCTGCTTCAGGCGATAGCTCTCACTCACCGCTCGGCGCACTGACCGAGTCGTTGGCTTCATTGCTGGCCGCCACCGAAGGCGTAGTCGCCGTTTCAGCTTTCCGTGCCACTACGCCTTTGCTGCGGACACTCTTCGACGGGGCCTTCTTTGCGGGCGGCGCCTTGGACGCTACTTTCTTGGCTAACGGGGCAGAGCGGGCGACCTTCTTCTCCACTGAGGCGGACTTTGTCGTCGTCTTCCGCGCTGCCTTCTTGACTCCCGCCTTCTTTGCCGGCGCCTTTTCAGTTGCCACCGAAGCGATGTTCGAATCGGCGGCCCCCGCGATCAGAAACTTAGCACGGTCCTTCGCGTTGGCAATCCACGCCGGTGCGCGTCCACGCCCGCTCCAAGTGGCGCCACTCTTCGGATCACGGTACAAAGCGGGTTGTGGGCCCCGCACATAGTTTCCGGCCTTGGCAGTCGCTTTCGCCTTCGGGGTTGGTGCACCGGAACCGGCGGCGACTTCAAACCTGGTTCGGTCCTTTGCACTTGCAATCCAGGCAGGCGCGCGACCGTGTCCTGACCAGGTTGCGCCGGTCTTCGGGTCGCGATATTTAGCCGCTACGACCCTTTGCGCGTCCGTAGCTTGGACGCCTGGTTTGCGGCCGCGTTTCTTGCCGGAATGTGCCTCGATATCAGCAATCACAAGACCGTGCTTTTCCATCAAGTCGCGGATCTTATCGAGAATGCCCGAACTTTGCTTTGCAGCTACCGCTGCTGCTTGAGCTTCCAGCTTCGTGATTTGTGCTCGAATAGATTCGAGGGTTGCCATGTTTATCTCTTTAGGTGGTGATTGTTGTGTGATTGTCGCACTATGCCACAGACATAGAGGAGCGTGACTGTTCTTTATGCAATCTCATGCGCACAAATAGAAGACTCATCATTCTATTCATTACAGATACTTCATTCGGACTCTTGGAGGCATCTTGTCCTGTCAGATGTTACCTCTTCGACATTCCATGATCATTTAACAAACTGCACATGCGAGTGGCCTAGACGCGTGCACGCAAAGGCAGGACATTCCTGAACGCAACGTCGCCATTCCGACCGCCGCGACCTATTCGAAAGCCGGATAAAAGCGGGTCGCAATACCTGTGTCCTCTAACAGATGTAAGGAACAGGCTGTCCCCAAAACTCAATACCATTTAGCCATGCGCTGCACCATCTTAAGCCGGCTCGCTTGACCATCAGCCGCTGCTTGCAATCGGTTTGGCTAAGCTACGCCATGGCGGGCCGCCCCGGTTTGAGGGGGATAAGCACAGGTCCAAAGGCGGGGAAGGAACCTGGAGTATTTGAAACGTTGAACGGTGAGCCTCTACGGGATACCCTCGTGAAACATCGGGAGGTCGAGTGTTGAGTGCCGGTGATGTTCGTCAATTGTAGATCGACGTCAAGAATGACAAAGAGATGTCTTTAATCGTGATGTTGGGTAAGGTACCCGCGAGTCGTTCTCCGACCGGCATATGAGGCACTAGCGAACTGGGAGTTTGATTCGGCGCATGATGTGCTGGCATTTGCGCGAGGCGGGTACGGGCCGGCTGCGCCTTACGATATCGCGGTGATGCATTCAGATGATCCAGCGGACGCGATCGACCAGATGATCGCTTATTGCAACCCGCTGTGTGAAGACTACGGGAGGACGAGCGCGAATGCTTATGCGCCGAATATGTCTATAAGGGCGAACAAAGGTGATTCGTTTCCAGGTTTCATTCGGGTTTTGATTTCGACTGTGTCATGTCTCGCATATCGGGTGCGTACCGTCGAGATCGCTGATCCGGAGGTCCCACGTTGCATGTGCATTACGCGGCGGGAAGCCTCCCACTCCGGCGAAGAGTTCGATGACTTTGAGTCTGTCCTGTGTATGCTGCTTCGGCGCTGACATCTTGTTTCCTTGTTGAAGTGGAAACCAGTGCAGCCGCCGCGTTTTATCCTCGGGCCTGTCGACGCAAAACGTCCGCTATGTCAAGGGCCGGGAACAGGACGGGGCGCTACCAATCGAGCCGCTGCGGCCCGCGCAGACGATATAACCGCGTTCCTCAATCTCCCGCTTCAGCACCGTCGCCGGAATTCAGTCCGGCTTCGCTGCTTCGACGCGCTCTTGCAGATATCTTTGAACGGCGCAAGATTGCCGACGACTGGCTGACGGGGCTTACGTTGCGGCGGACCCGATGCCAGATGCTTGCGAACCGTGTTGACTGACATGCCGGTTTCGACCGCGATGTCCCGGAGGCTGTTTCCCTGGCGACGCAGAAACTCGATTTCCATGTACTCCTCGTAGCTGATCACCGGCCGCCCAAAAGGAGCAACCCTACAACGAGGTGTATCAATTCCTAACTGCGTTGCTGCATCTATTACAACTGCGCGCGCCAATGGCATGGCAACGAGGACGGACTCTCATCTGGGCCGGATTTTGTTGAATGGCACAAGTTCGTTCGAGATATCCAACCAGTCCTCGAAAACTCGCTTCATCAGAGACATTTTGCGATATCTTTGTCTTCATGCGGCTCTGGCGCGCACACCATCGACGAGCATCTGGATGCCGCAAGCGAGTCGTTGCGGATACCCCAATATATATTCTCAATCCAGAAAGACGAGGTAAATTGGGACGACGCGCTCCTTGGATAGTCTCTTCTCTACCACAAACTGCCAGCGCTTCGGCTTGGTGAGAGATCGTCCGTTCAGGCTGCCCTGAAGCAGATAATGTTTGGGACACGTCTAAAGTTTTCATATCGTCGTTGGGACGACTGGCGCTATCGCACGTTCACTTCACGCGAAGCAGATTGAGTGGTTGGGGAACCGGATTGGTCGTGTTGCATCTGATCTCGCACAGGTTCGATTTCATGCTTTCTTTTGGCAGGGTAGTGTGACGATATGGCTGTTGCGCCGCAACGTCACACACGGTCTCGTTACAGGAGCTAGCCAGTTTCTTTTGCGCTCGCTGCATCCTCCCAACCTGAAGACGGAAGTCTCCAGGCCAACGACGGGCCAATACCTTTGCCCGGTTTCTAGGTTTAGCTACGCATACTCAGCAGCACGTCTCCGTGAACAGCCATCGCAAGGGAGTATTGCGGCGGATCCCCGAGTCGTCTGTACACTGCCTGATTTGCACGGATAGTGGCAGCTGCGGCAGTTTCACCAGCATCCCATGCAACCATAAACTCTTCGAGCCAGGGGCCCGTTACGACTGCGGCGAGCGGCCAGGGCGAAGCGATGACGGTTCTGCACCCGCGATCCAGGAGCATCTTAGGCAGTCCAACGGTCGTATTTCCGAGCGGATGCCTATCGCTACGACCGCCGCTACATACGAAAAGAATTACCATCTCCACGCCAGCTAGCGCCCGTGCAAGCGCCTCGGGTGATTCTGCGAGCATTTCCTCGTCTGAAATCCTGTGGATGAACCGCTTTTCTGTCGTGAGCCCGCCATGCGCTGTAATAACAACCATCTGGGCGCCCTTAAAATTCTTCGGAATTTGGCGGCTGGTATCAATAGTGAAGTGATGTGCTTCGAAGGTCGACCGGAGTCGCTCAAGTATCATTTCGAGAGTGCCAACCTTTTCCGGGTCTTCGGAGGTAGATATCCAGGCGAGCCGGCGGTCATCGTGCTGCGCAGGGCTCCGGCGCGCAGCCTCGAACCAAGTCAGGGATGGGGCGTATCCGATTGATCGCGTTCTGCCTGCAAATTCTCCCGCATCGAGGACCAGATTGACTGGAATCTGCTGAAGCACGGGTTCAGCAATTACCAGAATGTTTGGAGATGATGGTATCGGCATATCGAGATCGCCCATTGAGAGATAAAACTCGTTATTTCCATCTTCGCGGTCAATGAAACCGTATCGATACGGGTAGTCTGCGCTCCACTTTCCCAGACGGCGCAAAAAGGTGCGATCCCCTTCAGTTGAAATCCTTGCGTCTAGGTTGCCGTCGTTGGCCAAAATGGAAGCGAGTTCGCCCTTGTTGTTCAATCCAAGCATCAAGACTGCGAGGCCTTCCTTTGAGAGCGCTCTGGCATAGTTCGCTGGCCATGCAGTATCCAGTTTCCGCGCGCTGGCGGGAGAGTCGACGGCCCTGTCCGCCAGCAGTTCGATTGCGACTGCAGCCTCTTCTGGTACCAACGCACCGGGAGCCTCATTCAAGAGTCTGCGCGCCGTCATTACCACGGCGACCATGTCTCCCGTCACGTCCTGTGAATTTCTCGCATCCTCGAGCCGATTGTGGAGACTGACGACATCGCCAATCGAAGGAACGGCGGCCGACACAGCCCGAAGAAAAGCAGCGGAGCGCGGCCCTACTCCCCTGAATGCGGCATTTAGCACGTCGGTCGTAGTCGGGTTGAGTTGGCCGCCGGCTCTTTCGAGAAGGCCTGCTGACTGGGCGAGCAACGAGGCTGCGGGCATTAACTCGCCTTTGGCATCGATTACTTCCTTGCAGTGATTCGTCGCGTCTGCAACCAATGCCGATAGCGCTTGAACATCGTTCTCAGGCGGGTCCGACAGGTGCAGCCCGAGTTCGATTGTCTGCAAGCGAAGTCGCGCCTCGGCGCCAAGATCAAGTTGTTCCAGCAATTTATGGCAGGTGGGAATAAGATCTGCCGCGATAGTGTGGAGGCCTAGGTCGCGTACAACCCGATGGAGCGTGTAGACTTCATGCCAGATATCGGCCGCGCTCACCTCCGTTTCGCACGCGAACGAACAGGCAATACCCACCAGCGCGTCAATCGGGCTGCGAGCTCTCTGGTATATATCAGCAAAGGAGGACCACGCAAGTCTGCGGCGGTTCTGATCGTCTCCCGCAACCTCCAGAATCTGTTCCGCGATGTCACGTGCCCTTTGCGATTGACCATCAAGCCAGTACTTGCCGGCCAACAGTCTCAGGGCATCCAGATCTTCGCCGACTCCTTTAGCGTAAGTCGTGAGCAGGCAGATGAGCCAGGTATACTTTTCAAGCAGGTTTAAATCCACATCCTCTCCGCGACGATTGCCTCCATAATGAATCATTCGTGTCAGGAAGTTAACGAGACCTTGCGGGTTATCTCCTACCAAATCTTTGGGTAGGCGTGTCACGCCTATTTCAACCGCCGGCAACTTTTCGAGATAACTCAGGGCTCGTTGGAAGAATGCCATGGCGTCGTCGTCTTCAACTTCGGCCGCTGTCATCTCGGTCTCGGGTGCGAGCTGGAATCCTTCTTTGACCATATCCAGTGTCAAAGAAGCAATCATCGGCAATCCAATGGCGCCGCAGGATTCAACAGATAAGACTTTCGCGAGTGCCACGCGCATATGTGCATCTGATGGATGCGATGCAAGGTAGGCGATTACCTGTCTTAGGGGCTGCTTATACAACTCGAGATGCTTTTGGGAAATCTCGTCCAGCAACATCATGCGACGCATCACGGAAAGGAGAATGCTCGTCGCCTGACGATCGTAGTGTTTTGATACAGCTGCGGAAAGTCCAAGCGTAAGGGCAGCGACGGACTCGTTTCTGGCCTGTGCATGGATTGCACAGCAGATTACTGCGAGCTCACTTTCACCTGCCCAGCGTTGCGCAACCGTGTCCAGTAGGTTCTCGTAGACGATTGGGCCTTGCGCGCTCAAATTGTCCGCAAGATAGTTTTCCAGATCGTTGAATCCGGCACGTGACGGTGGTTGTGGCTCGCCACGTTGCACGATTTGACAATATTGCATCAAACGCAATTCACGATTGGTGCGCAAGAGTTCGGAGTCGGGAAACAGTGTAGCCAGCCGCTCGAAGGCGCGCCGCACCAATTCGGGGTTTCCCAGTTCCGTGCAGGATATCAGGACGGCTTCGAGAAGGTTGCGGTCGGCAACGTGCGGAATGCCTTGTTCGAGCAGTCTTTCGGCCGTCTGTTCGTCGCCCGCACGGAGTGCTATCCGCCCGAAGCGCGCTGCGAACTCTGGCGGCACGTTAGTACCGTTGGCCAGCTCCTGTTTTATGACCTGTGCCTTAAGCTCGATGTCCTCGCATCGATCGACCAGTTGAACACGCAACTGCGACTTGTACGCAGGGCTGATGTCGGCAGCGTTCACTTCGTCCATCGCGTCCTGCAGACGGCCTGATACGACCATCGCAACCCACTTGTCAACTCCATCCAGCAGAATTGCACCGGGATCGGTCTCACCCTCCGAAGCAACGAAGCACGGATAGAGTCCATCGATATCAACCAGCAACTTCTGATTTCGGTCCCGTGCAGGAGGACTATCGGGTACTTCGAAGACCAGCGTGTGTCCGGCTGATCGCGCAAGGTCGATGCAACGTGACGCAAGTGTGGCGACGTACGGGACCCAACTGTCTTCGGCGATAAGAACGCCCGTTTTGCCCAGAGGCAACTGCTGCGACTGCAAATTCTGGTCGCGATACGCGCTTGCCATTGGAATCAGCACGAGCCGGTGTTCGCCCGTGGCTTCAAGTGCATTCAGAACTTCCGCTAACTCAAGGCGCTCGCATCGGACCACCGAAAGCAGGTCGCGCAAGCGCGAAACCTCCTCGTCGTCCGCCGGGCTCCTTCGAAGGTCATCGACTGCTTTCAATATAAGGTTCAGAATATCTGTGTCCGAACGGTCCCAGACCAGTTGCGGAGGCGAGATGACGGTGATCCCCTGAAACGGGAATTTGCCCTCGCTATCGCGAACCGCCATCCATAGGAATGCAGCCATCCGGCCTATAACCTCGTCCGTGGATCCGCCCACGATCAGATCCGCTTCTCCCGGTTGTGGCGATGCTCCGTCCGTATAGAGGTCGAACGGATTGAAGCCAGGCAGTCGCCTAGCCGACGTTTTTTGATCTTCCATTTTTAGCTACCCTGAAGCGAGGTTTTAACCAACATTGATGTGAATTACGTTAGGACCGACATAGAACCTTTGAGGTATCTGCGCTCTGTACATTGCCTGCATATCGGAAAAAAGTTGCAGGTTTTCGTCGAAGTAGTCCTGTACGTTGATGTCAATCCGGTTAGGCAACGTGATCTTGGTCCCATCCTTGAGGAACACGTCAAGAAGTTTTAGCTGGTCAAAATCCAGCAATCCGCATGGCGTGTGATCGAGAAGACCGGAATTCGCTTCAAAGCTCTCTTCGTAGATGCGTGCATCGCTGAGTATGCCAATTTCCTTGAGCCACTCTATTTTGCTAGCGGGCATGAAAGATCGTTCGAGATTGAGCGCGGATTCGTCGATGCCGAAGCGCTTGACCCAAAGCATCTGAATGGCTTTGTGCGGATCCGTCTGAATCAGACCGAGATAAGCATCACGGCCTGGTTCGTCCATCTCATTCATCCATCCGTATACGAACAGTACCGTCTTGAAGTAAAGAAGAGGGCGGGCCGAGGCGCGGCGCAGTTCCATCGATAAGGCACGTCCACGGTCCTCATTCCGCGCAGAAGCTTCTATCACGTTTGCCATTGCTGCCATTCCGAGGTCGGTCGCATCAAGCGCGAAGCGGCACAACGCTGAAACAAATGCGAGCAGGTCGCGAAAGGGCAACTCACTCAGGTGAATTCGCGTAAGGTGGAGAAGAGCAGAATACTCAAGGCGGTCCGGGTCGTTCAGAAGTCGAATAAAGCGATCCTCTATCATGCGGCCCTCAATCTTCCGGAATACCGCATCGTCGTTCACTTCGAGATCAGCGAGCCGGGAAAGGTATTCGCTCGCGGTGGCGTTAGCCTCGAGCAGTGACAGCATACTCAAGGGCACGGAATGGCATCGCTTTTCACCTTGGTAATAGTTAATCATCAAGACCATGCCAAACCGTTCATCGTCCAGCAACTCGTGACGCATCGTCAGGCATTCCGTCGGTGCAACGTTGGATGTTGAGAGCAGTGCCTTGTGGACGTCTACCTCAGTGGTCTCAAGCATAAAGACGCGTTGCGTCGCGATACCTTCCTCATCACTGCAATTCAGTGATTTGGCAGCACGCAGCTTACGGAAAATATATTGACCGCCCCATGCGGTGGTGGTCATGTCCAGGAAATGGGTGATCTCGTGTTTCAGCAATGCGCGAATCTCTCGCGCTCTTTCAGCTGGAGCGGCCCCACCAGCTTTCAAGGCAATTGCCTCTTGAATTTCGTGAGCATTTTCGCTGTTGTAGATATTTAAACTAATGAGGTTTGAAAAAAAGTCGAGATGGCCGTCTGAGTCAGGGGTGGCAAGGAATTGCTGCATGTTTTTATGCCCAATGAATGTTTGCAAAAATTTGCGTTAAAATGCCTGAAATTAGAATATTTTTGCTGACCTTGGCAACGAAGTCGAACGAACGTGGGCGGTTGTTGCGTTTTCGTCACTTAATCTCATGCGCGGCAGGGCCTTTTAGTGGAATCGAAGGCACCGGCGAATTCCGATGTCGACGACAAGACCGTAGGCGAGCAGGAATCGGAAGGTGTTGAACAGGACGTGCTGCAGCAGTGAGGCGATGGAGCATTCGGCGGAGCTTTTTGTGCTCTGCCGAATATGACGTCCGGCGAGGCTACATTCTTCGGCCACTCGGGCGCTTGCTTGATTCCTGATTTTATGGCCCCTGTCGCTGTAGAAGGGCGCGGACAGGTCGAATCGGGCTCCGACTGCGCGTGACGAAGTACATGATGACGCGATTTTTTCCCAAGACTTCACCTCACCGGTGATGAATCGTCGAGGTTACTGTTACCTCTCGAACATAGCCGTCGTTGAAGCACTTGATCGCAGAAGGATGAACGTATATCCATCTAGTGCTTGTTGTCGATTACGGGCTGCACGGACATCGTGGTTTCCAGCTGTAGTTGTATCCAGTCACCTACACCTCAGTCTCGAATAGTACCAGGTTCATACTCTGCTCTGAAGTGCCACCGATTATGAGCGAGGCTCCACCGCACGGTACGTCGATCGGACGTCCGCTCACTTTGCCAGGAGTCACCATGAAAACCAGCATGTCGCGAGGCTTTGCTTGTGGATTGTCTGCGATTGGCATGATCGTCCTGCCGGGCGTTACGCTATATGCAACAGAGAACCAGCCCGCATGTCTGATTGTTAAAAGCGGAAGTATGCATGCTGATACCGTGAAGCTGGTGCGTGATCGAGCATCTGATTCGACGGCCGCCGTGGGGCTTTACAAAGCAGCTTTGGCGGTCAATACCGATGGTGCACCAACCTCATATCACCCCGATGATTTTCGTGGTGAAAGACTGGCACTAAATCGAATCGACAATGGCGTATCGATTCGAACTGTGCTGGGGAAGAAGCCATCTGTAGCTAAGCAAATTGAGGTATTCGACCAGTGGCGGAAGGGCGGTTGGGTGACTCCGACCGGATACCGGATTACGTGGAAGAATGTAATCGCAGCTGACCCATCAGGTAGACCATGTATTTTCGAGCACGAGAACGCGGGCTATTTCGGGTCGCTTTCGGCGCTTAAAAACGGTCTTTCCGCAAATCAGTCGGGCGAGTGTCTGGTGAAGAACCAAATTGACGAGCGTCTCATCCCCGGCATTGTGCTCAGAGGTGACAATAATCCATTGACGAGCTGGGGCGCCGCCACAGGGGACCTCGTGCTAGCAATCAACCCGGAGACTGATGTGACGGTGGCCGGGGTCGTTGTTGACACCGGAGACGGTAATAGGATCGGCGAAGGTTCCGTTGCTATGAACATGAAACTGCTCGAGAAAACCGAGTTGCCGACCAACTACACAGAGACCAAATCATTGGACACGGGCAGCCAGCGGATGATCGTCGCTGTTGTTCCTCACTCGGCACAATATAAATTGCAGCGACCGTACTCGCCGGACAATATCGCTGAACGTCTGGATGAATGGGCCAAGGAGCACTATGGGTCGTTGGAGGCGTTTAGAAGTCTTGTTCGAGCGTGCGCGGCCGATTTTTAACGAGCGCGTTCACTTGCGACTTCATTCGCTATTGCCCAACTTCCATGCATCGCTAAGCGTATTCGTGCATCTCAGGCTGCGGTCAGCAACGGTTGGCGACCGCTGCCAAGAGATTTTCGTAGCAGCATAAGTGCCTTCTTCTGTTGCGCCAAAAGAGGTAGCCGAGCATCTAGCGTTTTGTCGACCGCGTCCAGAATCAGCGTATTGAGATGATGTTCGACTTTCCCAGAGCCTTTCTCGGCTTCGTTTGTAACCCACTTGTAGTGGATTTTCTTCTCACTCCAGGTTTTTATCTGTCCCCGCTCGATCGCTGCGCCAATGACGTCGGCGAATAAGTATGCTCGAGGCGGATCGCTCTCGTTATCGTTGGGAGACACGTCAAACATGACGCCGTAGCGGACGCGGAGCCAGTTACTGCTATGTCCCAAGGAGTGACGGGCAAAAGCGTATAGCTGCCCTCCATCCTTCAACTCATTACGCAGACCTCCGAACTCATCGACGACGGAGCGTCCCTCTGGTACCGGTTTGAGGCGATGCCAGACGTCAAAGTCAATACTGGCAACTTTCGAACGGCGGTCGTACGAGTCACCTTCAGTCTTTATCCCTGCGTTTTTCCAGGCGGTTTTGAAATGTCCGTGGAACACCCCCGATAAGAGCTGCACGTTCTTGAGTAGATTGGAAAACTCTACCGGCCCCTCGAGATTGTTGGCACCCGGCTTGCGATTGCACAGATAGCGCTTTATATATTTGATGAGTGCAACGCTAGCAATATCCTGCATCACGTTTCCTTCCTCTTCAAGGTACGTTACGAGCATGTCAATCAGATCGGATCTCTTGGCGTATGAGCGGAGATGATGTGCTAAATCGTTCCAACGCCTTATCTCGATCCCTTCGGCCGAGTAAAGCTCACGAGAGATCAGTAGAACATGGCGGTTGCTTGTGCGACTGCGCCACGAACGGTAGTCCGCAAGCTGTGCTGGTTTGCTTTCAGTAGCCTGAATGGGCTTGTCGTGATATTTAATTTCCACAAGCACACGCGGATCTTCTTCGCCGTCGAGGAAGATTGCCAAATCGGCCCTGCGAGTTCCACGTTTGCCGTCAAACGAGTACTCGGCTTGAAAACGTGCGCTTTTTTGTTCGCTCCGAGGAATGCCGAAAACTTCGGTGATGAAACTGGTAAGAGCCTCTGGATGGCGATTGCCAACTTCCTGAAGGATCAACCCAAGATGCCGGCCATATAAGTCGCCTGCGAACCAATGCTGTATCGCACCAAAGAAGCTTTTCAAGCCTGTCATTTCAGAAGAAGATTAGGCAACCATGGATGGCCGGGAGCGACGTCATCATCGCCTGCGGGTCACATATTCAGAGAAGCGATAGGTGGTGCGCCAGCTGGCATAGTATCGAGTCTTGCGAATACTTTCGGACGACATGGATTCGATATCGACAAGTTTCGTCGTATCTTTAGGGGATATTTGCCCGGTCGCACGATTTTGGACATCATTGTCGATTTCGACCCGGGTGCCAGCGACTAAAACGAGCCTCGTTCGAGGTTCGCAAAATCAACCGATTGGCCCGTTTACCTACACCTTTGTGGTACGGGTAACCAAGCCGAGTGGCTGCGTTGCCTTCACAACACAGCGGTGCCAGCTTATCTTTGCACGGGGAATCGCTTGAAATGTCAGCGAGCCAACAGTTCGTACTGTACGGAACTCAGTATGGATTCGGAGAGCGCCGGGTCGTCGACCGCGCGCGCAAGTATCACCGCTCCAACCATTGCAGCGGTGAAGCAAATTACTTGGCTCTCTTTCGGCCTTCCGCGCTTCCACGGAAAGCTATCCCCCAAAGCTGAAATCAAAGCCTTCAGCCGGCTGGTGAAACTATGTTGCATCGCGGGTTCGCGCGCGACATCGACCACGAACGCTGGCAATGCACACCCAGCTTCTGGATGATCGCGGTGCGCCGCGCTCAGATAGTGAGAGAGAAATTCCGCTTTACGATTTTCGCCGCAGCTTGCCATACGACGTACTTCTTCAAGTGTTTGCTCCATTGCATGCTCGAGGCTCGCGCATGCCAAAGCTTCCTTGGAGTCGAAATGGGCGTAAAAGCCACCGTGGGTCAGGCCGCAGGCCTTCATCACATCTCCAATACTGGCGCCGGCTACGCCCTTGGCCCTGAAGAGCCGGGAGGCTTCCTCGATGATTCTTTGGTGACGCTGTGCGGTCTCATGTGCTGGATAGCGCATATATCTGTGCCTCTTCGGTCATGAACGGTCATGCTTGACTTTAAAGATGATGATAATCATACTTGCATCAAAACATGATGACCATCATCTATGATGCTGGAAGATTGACGCTGCCGACCCCGCTGGGGACCAGGTTGTGAGCCTAAGGGGCGGCTCGGCCTTGTCAGGGTGTACGCGTGAGAGACATGCATCGAGACCTGATTTCTGGTTCCTCGCGAGGAGAAAGCAATGCCGGTCAAAGGAGGTGTTGCGCTGGTTGGGGTATCCAAGGCCCCCGAGATGTCGGGCGCAGGATCCTGGAGGGTGTAGAACAGAATGCGCCCGAGGTCCTTGCTGATAGCGTGACCGAACAGATAAAGCAGAACCTGAGCAATGGTGTCTACGCACCGTGTCCGCAGCCTAATGCTGTTCATCGTAAAGAGAAGCAGCTGTGACATCGCAGATTTCCCTCAGGCACCGCAGCAATCAACGTTAGATCGAAAGAGGAATTTCATATGTCCAAGCAACAAGTCGCCATTGTCACTGGAGCATCATCTGGAATCGGAACATCCGTCGCAAAAAAGCTCGCCGAAAACGGCTTCCGCGTATTCGGCACTGCACGCAGTCTGGCCAAGGCCCCTTCGTTACCTGGCGTGGAGTTTGTTGAGATGGATGTCAGCGATGACGATTCCGTACAACGCGGTGTTCAGCAGGTTATAGAACGATCAGGCCATGTTGATGTGCTGATCAACAACGCTGGAACATCCCTGCTCGGAGCGATGGAGGAAGCGTCGATCACCCAAGTAAGAACGCTTTTCGAAACAAATGTGTTTGGCGCATTTCGTGTAACACAGGCGGTACTTCCACACATGCGAGCCCAGCGCGCCGGGCGCATTGTGAACATCAGTTCGGTGCTCGGCTTTATTCCGGGCCCTTACTTAGGGCACTACACGTCATCCAAGCATGCCCTGGAAGGTTTGTCTGAATCGCTGGATCACGAAGTACGCCGTTTCGGTATACGCGTGGCTATTGTCGAGCCGGCCTATACACGTACTAACCTTGATACTCAATCTGCTCGTCCAACATCGACAATCGGCGACTACGACAAGGAGCGAATTAGCTCTACCGAGGCATTTGCGAAGAAGTTGATCGGCGCACCCGGCCCTGACTACGTTGCTGCAACAGTCGTCGAGGCTGCTACCGGTCCGTGGCGTATGCGTTGGACCCCGAAAGGGGAAGCGTCACTGCTTAGCAAGCTGCGACGTTTCGTGCCAGCAAAGATGTTTGATTCGAGCGTACGAAAAGCGTTTGGCCTTGGTTGAATAAGAGGGCACAAAATCTTTGATCTGGAGCGAGTGGAAGGTCCCCCGCCTCTCGCCTCTAACGGCCTGGCATTGCTGTAGGCTCCATCGAATGGCCTTAAGGATTACGGATCAGCTCGTTCTGCAGTTTGCGCGCCCATTCCTGCATTAAGGGGCATTGGCGTTGGCGTTGCTCTTGGCACATTTTGCAGGCGATAACGCGGCAATGAGCTTAGCAAACACGATCGGGCGCGCGACGCGGCTGCTGGTGTTTGGTTTGAATGAACAGTGGAGATTTCTCATGAAGTACTTTCTATGCAAGTTCATTCCTCCTCGCCCTAACTTTCTCGGCACGATGTCTGCCGACGAGAAGGAATGGATGAAGCAACATGGCAGGTTCCTGGACTCCTTACTTGATCAGGGGCTCGTCGTGGCCCATGGTCCAGTTATTGATAGCGCGGGAGGGTATGGGGTATCGCTCTTTCAACTACCCGATGAACAAGACGTCGCCGAACTAACGTCGCAAGATCCTATCGTCAGAAACGGAGTCGGCCACTATGAGCACTTTCCAATGTTGCACTTGAAGGTTCGTGATTCTTCTTGAGCGTGGCCCCGACCGGTTAACGCCCATCCTTGAGTGCTGCCGACCAAGGATGGATATCTGCGGGGAATGGCGCATTTGAAGCGCCATTTCATTTTCAGCTCTCGTCACAGGTGAATGAGACAGTGCGTTTGCTGCGCTTATCGACAGACAGCGAGAACACGTCCGACCGTGAGTAGTGCCCGACGACATCAAAGTCATACCGGGCACGCGTGAGTTCATCCGTATCGATTTCCGCAACGACAAGCCCCGTTTCGCCGTGAGGCCCGGCAAGGACTTCTCCCAGAGGTCCGACGATGAGGCTGCCACCGTTAATCAGTGGTCGGTTTTCACCCCAGCCCGGTACTTCCACACCGAGCTGCGCCGGAGATAGTTGGACCTGACATGCGCTGATGACGAAGCACCGGCCTTCGTGAGCAATGTGACGCATCAAGTATTGCCATGTATCGCGCTCGTCCACGGTCGGCGCACACCAGACCTGGACGCCCTTCGCGTACATGGCCACCCGCAGAAGCGGCATGTGGTTTTCCCAGCAGATTGCCGCTCCTGCGACACCAGCCTCAGTCTTGACCGCCGGCAGCGTCGACCCATCTCCCTGCCCCCAGATGAGCCGCTCGGTCCCCGTTGGCATCAGCTTGCGATGCTTTGCGATCAACCCATCCCCCGGGTTGAAGAACATCTACAACGCATTTCGCTTCGTTGCCGTATCTACTGAAAGGTACCGACGCCGTAGCAACGATTCCGCGACACGCAGCTCAGGAAATTTCGTTGCTGACGGGTCTGACCTTGCTTCCCTGCCCAATTACGCTGCCGAGCTACACGATCGCTCTGGGATGGCGTAACCACTGGATGCGCGATGCTGCGGTCGTTAAGGCACAAGCCGCCGTTGTTGGGTGCTTTGCTCTTGTCAATCGACGAAGCAATGGCTGAATTGGGCCGCAGCGGCGCAAACGGGCGTCAGGCAAGCAGGTAGCTATAAACCGGCTTCCAGTTGGTTCTTTCTGGCGCAAGACTGAAGAGGATGCATGCACAGGCGAACGCATCATCAACATCTTGAGCAGCGATGTTGCTGGTTGTACCTTTCGCGTGGGCTATATCGTTGCGCAGACTCTTGAGTCTTTTAAGTTTGCCACTAAGTTCGCTCCAGACCGGAACCTTGCTGAAATCGGTCGTGGATAAGAGTTCCTTCGCGTATATCCGAAGCTTGGCGTCAAATGGGAGTCTTTCAAACGGTTCTTGCAGCTCTGAAGTAAGCGACTGTACGAAGCCTTCGAGCTGCACCGTTACGAACGATTCCATCGCTGTGAAATAACTAAAAAAGCTCATCCTTTGATTGCCTTCCAGCTCCAGAAGGTATCCTTCGAGCAACAGTTCCTGGAACAGGCTGAGCTTGATTTTTTGCTCGGCCGACACACCGGTGATTTTATAGTTTAGTTCTGGGTCAACAAACTCTCCGTTGATATCGAATGTGCTGCCGTGGAGAGAGCCGCGAATTTCGCAGGTGCGCCGACGTCGGTCGAACGCCCCGACCTGAAGTTTGAATTCCCCGGTTCCCATATCATCCTTGGCGGGATACAGATCGTCCTCATTCTCGACGCGATATCCGTATTCGCCCAGTTCGAACCGGAAACAGTAGGTTATATCCTCGCTGAAGTCGACCTCGTCAAAGAAGAAATAGTCCTTCTCTGTCATTCCTTCGTATTTGCTGAACTCGTATTCCGGAGAGAGGGACGGGCGATGTTTCAGTTCGACATCGCTCACAATTGCAATGCGGCGCAATGCATCGAGCTTGCGTTCGCTAACTTTTTCGAAAAAAACTTCCGGTTTCATGACGTATATTATTTGGAGTCGAAGTAGGTGATTGGTACACGAAGCGGAGGTTAGCGCGAATGAGCCGTACTGGTTTTTGAAGAGCCTTGCATCGCGCGAGTCGCACCGGTCATCGACGCAAATACACCGTCACGACGTATCCACGCATGGTGTAAGGCCGCACATAGGTGAGCGACTACAACGGAGAACAAAACGAACGCCAACCATTCATGGAGTAGATGCAGCCGCGCATAGGTGATGGGAGAGGCATAAATGACTGAGGGCAAATAGACGTTTCCGAAGAGTTTCACTGGAAATCCGCCGGCGGAAAGCATGGCCCAGCCGACAGCCGGCAAGGCGAGCATCAGCACATAAAGTACGACGTGCGAACTCCTTGCTGCTGCGACTTGCCATTTTGACAGATCAGACGGTAACGCTGGCGAATGATGTGACAGACGGTTTGCGAGACGGATAAGCGCCAACACACCGATGGCAATTCCGAGGGGGCGGTGTAGATTCAACAGGCTAGCACGATGAGACAGAGAGGCCGTCATGATTACACCAATGAAAAGCATAGCGACGATCAGCGCCGCCATCAGCCAGTGCAAGGCACGAGCAAGCAAATTGAAGTGTATTGTCGCTTTCATTGATGATCCTCCTGACCAGTTGCGTCAGATGCTTTGCCTGTCGAGATTTCATGCTCGCGGCGATTGAACGACTGAGAGTAGACGGCGGATCGCGCTGCCAGTATTGGGTCATCAGATGGTTCGATGCCCGTTGGTAACACGAGTGGGTCGAAGTTGATGTCTCGGCACGAGCCAGTAGTCTGCGGTGACATCTGGTTCAGTTCGAGTGTACCGGCCAACACCTGCGTTCGCTCCGTTGGCCACGGTTGTGAGGGATCGTTGACGGCATCGCCCGGCTGAGCTAGCGTGACCACGAGATCCCAGCGAACAGGTCCTTCAGCTAGTCTTTGGCGGAATTCTTCGCTTAAGTAGTCAGCGTCGACACTCGCACGTTGTTGTGCGTTCATGGCGACAAAAGGGGCTTGCGGTCGCATCGACCATCGCACAAACTGGCGCTTGCCATCAGCATTGACGAAACGGAATGTATCGACGCCGTTGAATTGCGTGTTTGCCCAACTCGTCGGCCACGGTGCCGAACTAGCCCATTCATCGTATTTGCGGATCTCTGGGTGAGCTTTGAGAAAGGCGCTCATCTTCATCGGATCAGGCTTGCCGGTTGCTGGATCAGGCAGCGAGGCGAGACGCTGATCGAAAAATCCTTGCGGCGTTGAAACCGGGAAGAATGGAAAGCTGTTCATGGCCGTACGCCATTGCTGGCCATCGCTACCGTATAAAACCAGTGCCATGCTTCGTACGCGTTGGCTTGCGTCGGGCGCATGCGGATCGGCGCCAGCAATCGAGAGTCGTCCGATTACAGGCACCTGGGCCTGGCGGAAGACGCGGGCTGTTGAAAGCAACGTCCCCGCAGCGGTGGGGCGGAAATGCCCCGTGACGCATACGCCTTTGCTGTGAGCACGGCGGAAGCCGGCATATATCCGCCCATTGCTTTGCTCCATTACATCGGTAAAGCGCGAGGCTGTCACGCGATGCCCGATCAAGCCAGAGGACCATAGCCATAAGGCCGTCAAGGCCGCACCGATCGAGCCAATTGCTGCAAGAAGCAACGCGATTTTCCGAACGGACTGACGTTGGGGGGCGGAAGTGTTTGATTCAGGCACGTTGATCCATTAGAGCCCGACGCAAGGCCGGCCTCGCGATGACGGTATCGCAGAAAATGCAGGCCAAGCACCGCGTATCGTCTTTCCGACGCGCTCGGTAAATGGCCGATGGGTATCACAGAAGCAGGCAGCAGCCCACCTCACTGTCGATTAATATATCATGATGACGACGTATAAATAATATTAAGCGCCGAAAATGTGCCAAAAAAACGCCAATATATGTAATGTTGTTTACCGTTTTGGTTCACTCAAAATCTACAGTGTCGGGAACAAACCTTCCGGCGGCGTCTTCTCCGACGGCCGCAGCGACACACTTGCATCAGTTTTTATCGCCGACTATCAATCAACGCGACGACGAATACGGCGGATGCGATCGAGAGCTACGTCGTAGACCGTGTTGGCCCGATAGACGTAGATGGCAACGAGCCCGAACGTACGTAAACACGAGCATCCTGAGCCCGATGGGGATTCCCCACGTCGTCAGGTGGTCCGCGACGATCGGGGTACCGAGTACACCAGGGCGAACGCGATCAGCAGGATGAAAGCGAAGTACACCATCAGCATGCTTGCAGCCAATGTCCACGAAGATCGGCGGCGACGGCTGACGAATTGTTGAAACTGAACGTCGCACGGCATGGGTGACGCAGTCATTTGTCCCGGGCTTAGACCCTCGAGACACGTTGCAGCATGTGTCATCGTATTTCCTCCTGCCTGGATATAAGTCATGAGACAAAGGCGCCAATCTCTGATGGCTTGTTCGCCTGTGTCAGTTGGTAACTGCTATAGGGTCGGGGAAACTGCCGTCTCCCGCATCACTGCGTCAGGCGTGCGATACTTCTCAGCCATTTCCCGTTCGAACGGGGTTTTCATCTGTGCCTGCATATAGGCGCCGAGGTGGCGCGCATGCTCGACGATGGCGCAGCCAAACTGCAGGCGATGACGCTGGTAGTCAACCAGTGCCTCGTGAATGTCGTCAAACTCTGCGAGCGAGCGCGCCAGCTGAAGTGCATCGCCGGCCGCCTTGGTGACGCCCATACCGCAGTGAGGACGAGCGACAAATGCCGCATCGCCGAGCAGCACTAGACGGCCGAACGTCAACTGTGTCGCCTCGAGATCGTAGATTGGCTGAAACAGCGGTTTCTGCGTTTTCTCTACCACTTCCGCAAACTGTGGCGCGAGCAGCGTACGCGCTGCTTCGCGCATTTCAGACAGGACGTCTGGACGAATCAGATGCGGAGGAATGCCGGTGGGAAAATGATTGCCGGCGGCGTCTGTCAGCAAATCGCGCAACGTCGTCGCTTCGTCCGTTGGTCGGTACCACACAAAGTTATAACGGCGCTGGCCTGGTTGCGTGCTGTTGCCCGGCCCCGCCACCGGATAGCCGAGCATCTGTTCACCGGACGGCAGACAGAATGCGAACTTGTCAAACAGAGCCTCCCACGTCGCAGGGGAAAGGTCGCGTTCGTCAACGAGTCCGCGCCATGCGATGTAGCCTGCGTACTGCAAGTCCACTGCAGGCAGATATGTCTGGCGAATGCATGAACGGAAACCGTCGGCAGCTACGACGAGGTCGGCCCGAAGCTTCGAGTTGTCCGAGAGCGTGACTTCCGCATGGTCGGCAAAGGTTTCGACTCCTTCTACAATTGCGCCCGATTGATAGCAGGTATCGGGCAGAGCCGAACGAAGCACGTGATACATCTTGCTCCATGCGGTCAAAGTCTGTGTAAGAGGGTGAGAACCAGCCAGGCTGCCGTCGGAGTTCAAGGTAATTCGGCTTTGCACCGTGACGCCGATGTCATCGCTCACGTCCACGCCGGCCGCCGTCAATGCGTCGAAAAGTTCCGGGTGAGTCACGATGCCAGCGCCGCGCCCCGCGAGTTCCTCGGGAACACGCTCCAGTACCGTCACATCCCAGCCGCTGCGTAGTAAGAGATTTGCAGCGAAGAGACCACCGAGCGATCCACCCGCGATGACTGCCTTGCGGCGATCAAAAATGTTGCGTTGCATGTCAAAAATCTCCGGATTAAACCTCGGTGTGGGCGGGCGCTGTGTGCTGGGGCGCTGGAACTTCGTGAGCAGAAAAGTTCATTTCGATTGTCACGCCTGACGGATCCTCTACGAACACCTGATGTAGGCCGAGACTTGGAACGGTCCTGTCACGCCACTCATAGCCCTCGCGTCGCAATGTGGCCCAGAGGTCCTGGAGGCCCGTGGCGAGAAACGCGATGTGATCGACGGTTCCTGTTCCCGTTTCCGGCAGCGCTTTGTCGCCGAGATACTCGACGAGACCGTTGGGGTCATTGGGGGCGATTCCGATGATGTGTACGACGCCGAACTCAGATTCGTCGCTGCCGTTGTACAGCCAGATACCTGGAAAATTGAAGGGCGGCCGGAACCCCTCCCGAAAACCAAGAACTTGCGTATAGAAGCGCCGCGACTTGTCGAGGTCCGTAGTCCGGATTGAGTAGTGCGCTAGCTTGGTGACCGGCATGGCTTTCTCCTTGTTTATCTATCGATTAATGATCGGTCGATAAATTATAGTTTGATAAATTAGAGGATGGCCAGCGGAACAGCATCGGTGTTTACCCGTTCCGCCCTTTAAGCTGGAAGCGCTTTCAGTTCGAGGGATCTGACAAGCTCGGATAGTCCGTATAGCCTTCATCCGTTCCGCCGTACCAGCCAACGGGACGAGGGTTGTTATATGGTCCTCCGAGTCGAATACGCGCCGGCAGGTCAGGGTTTGCCAGAAACGTTCGTCCGAAGGCGATGACGTCAAGGCGTCCGCTGCGCACGTATTCGACCGCCAGCGCTGGTGTGATGCCGCCGTTGCCGATTAGTGGTCCCCGGAAACTCGGCTTGATCATTTCCAGCAAGTGCGGCATGTCCGGCGCACCAGCCCAGGCGTTCGTGTCGGCGATGTGAATATAGGCCACCCCTAAGTCGTCGAGCATTCTCGCGACGCCGGTGTATGTCTCATCCGGATGAGGATCGCGCGTGTTGTTGTAATCGGCGGTCGGTGAGAGGCGCACACCAACCCGATGCGCACCGACGGCACCGATCACAGCCTCGGTCACGTGACGCAGAAACGTCATTCGTTTTTGCAGGTTGCCGCCGTACTCGTCATTCCGGCAGTTGATTGTCGGTGACAGGAACTGGTGCGGCAAGTAGCCATTCGCAGCGTGAATCTCAACACCATCCATGCCAGCATGAATCGCGTTGGTCGCACCGACCCGATACTCCTCGATCGTTGCTTCGATCTCTGCCCGGGTCATTTCGCGTGATGGTGTTGCGGCGAGCCGGGCGTATCTACCGTTGGCCAGTTGCCCCCACACCTGGAGCGCGTCGAGGTCGTCATTTACACCCGATGGCGACAACGGAGCCTGCCCGTCAAGGACGGCATCGGAGCCGACACGGCCGCAATGCCACAGTTGCAGGAAGATCCGGCCGCCGTTTGCGTGCACGCCATTAGCAATCGATTTCCAACCATGGACTTGGTCCTCGCTATAGATGCCGGGTGCTTTCTCAAAGGCACAAGAATGCGGCGAAACGTTTGTTGCCTCGGTGATAATCAAACCCGCCGAAGCGCGTTGCGAGTAGTACTCCACACTGATGGGGCGAGGCACATCACCACTCTGCGCGCGGCATCGTGTCAGTGGTGCAAGGGCAATCCGATTTGGAAGTCTTAGTGACCCGAGGTCCAAGGTGTCGAAAAGTTGGGACATACCGCCTCCTGTATCTCATTCAATAGACCATCGGTTCAGGCAGCTATTTCCTTTTCTGGTTGGGGGACGCACTGCAGCCCAACCAGAGCGAATATTTGCCGCAGAAGGATTACTTGGCAGTTACTGAAACCTTGGTCAGTCGGTAAGCGTCAGCCCGCTGAGTGCATTTCTGGCAGTTGATGCCTGGTTGGTCCGGGGCAGCAACAATCGCGTCAATGGGTAACGGCTGGATGGTTTGCCCCGGCGTTGGTTCGCCATTCAAGGCCGAACGGAGTGAAAGCTCGGGTAGCAGGTGGGGGTTGAAAACCTCCGTCACAAATGAATCGGGTACCTTTCCTGCAGGAAAGGCGTTGCACCCGTTCTCTGGCTTGTCACCGGTACACACCTTCACCTGATCACCCGGAACCCAAGGAAGTGGGTATTCGATATTGTGAGTGTCGAGTTTCCTCTTTCCCTGCAGCACTTCCATCATCAGCTTGAAAGCAAACGCTGCCGTCGCTGGCGGAGAGCCAGAAGAAACGCCCTGTAATCCTTTGGCGCGCATTTCGGGATTGGCAAGCGCCAACCGGAACCCGTTTGAATTTTCGCCTGTAACCGGTATGAGTTTCCTGCCGCTTGCCAACAACGCCTTGATCGCCCCGTCTTCGCCTGCCTCTGACCAGATGCCATCGACATCAGGATGAGCCGCAAGCGCCTTGGCAGTCTCCTGTTGCTCGGTTCGATCGTCCCAATACCCGGAATAGTCGGCGATTACATGGATATCCGGATATTTCTTGAAAACGCTCATCGCGCCGTCGACGTGCCGCTTATCGACAGAATTCCCTGGTACGCCGCGAATCACGAAGATATTGCCCTTCCCGTGCAACATGTTGACAAGCTGCTGTGCGGTGTTTTCGCCGAAGCCTGCCGTTATGTAACTCACATTATAGGCGCACGGCTCCGTGACAGTCGCGTCGTACATGAAAAACAGAGTCCCTTTTTCGCATCCGCGCTTCACGACACGGTTCAGAGCTGTAGGCGAAACGGGGAAGCTGATTACGCCATCCGCGTTTGCTGCAATCATGCTCTCGTAGGCGGAAATTTGCGCTTGTACATCCGTACCAGAGATGACCTCACGAATTTCAACGAGCTTGTCATAAGGGGGTGTCTTTGCCAACGCCTTTACGACGTTGGCAGCTTCCGACTGCCATGCATTGCCGCTATAACTCAGGCTCAGGTAAATCAGATATTTGTCTTTCTTTGGCTTGGACTGCGCATGCGCAACGCCGATACCGCAGTGTGCCACCATCGCCATTGCTCCAGCCAGTGCACCAGCGAACATCCAACGTTGTACGGATTTGAAGCTTTTCATCGCACGTCTCCTTGGGAATATTCCCCTCTCCACTCCCGGTGACCCATCAAGCCACCCCTTTTTTCTCGCGGCCGCCGATCGAGCACGCAGCGAATAAGTAAATAAGTTGTACTATGTATAGAAAATTTGGATATTTTGTCGGAAATCTCATTATCGGCTAGCCATGTCGCCGTGCTACCGAGCGAATCCTGTCCAATGCGCCTTCGTGCTGCAACAGGATAGCTACCAGGATCAGTCCACCAGATATCATCGTGCGCCAACCTTGTGCAAGTCCCAGCGAGGTAATGACCATGTCGAATATCGTCAAAAGGACCGCTCCTCCAATTGTTCCCACGAATGTTCCTCTCCCTCCCAGAATTGAGGATCCGCCTATGACAACGGCAGCAATAGAGGGCAGCAGATAAGGATCTCCCATGCGCAGCGTTGCACCGTTGGAGTAGCCAACGAGCATCATCCCGGCGAAGCCCGCGAGTGCGGCGGACAGCGCATACGTGAGAACCGTTATGGCGTTGATACGGATTCCGGCGATTCTTGCGGCTGTTGGGTTGCTGCCTAAGGCGTAGAGGCGTTGCCCTAACGAAGTGCTCGATTGAGTGAAGGCAGCGATTCCACAGAAGACGATGACAAAGATGTTCACAAGAGGAAGTCCTGCGACACGTCCCGACATGAGGGTGATGAGTGATTCTGGAGCAGCACCGCTCGGCGTCCCCCCGGTAGCGCCGAGACACAGGCTGTAGACGATGATTCCGGACGCCAGTGTCATAATGAAGGCGGGAATGCGAAACACCGTTATTCCGAGCCCATTGATGCCCCCGATGGCCGCGCAGACCGTCAGGACAACCGGAATTTGCCACCATACACCCGTCGATGAGAGCGTGCTCATCCATGCGGCCGTCAGCACGCCGCCGAGTGTGATCACCGAAGGAATCGAAAGATCGAGACCCCCGATAAGTACAGTCAATCCCTGTCCATAAGAAACCACGATCAGAAATGAGGCAAGGGTGAGAATCGTCTGGAGTTGGCGGAGGCTACCGAACTCGGGATTTATCAATCGCGATAGAGAAAGAGAAACGGCGCACACAACGAATATGCCAATAGCGCTGACGGTTTCGCGCCGGACTTTGACGACACCGCGCTTGTCTTCGCCACGTACCATGCTTGCACCGATTCCTGTCGGCTGAGCGTCGGGGCTCACTTTCGAGTTAATCATGACCGTGGCTCCTACGTGCAAAGTACGTAATGAGATTGACAAAGATCACCGCTGCGATCATGACAAAGCCTTGGAAAAGTCCGATGTAGAACGACTGGACCCCTGACGAGAAAAGCACTTTCTGGAGCAGCATTAACGTGGCCGCACCAATCATGCTTCCGTACAGGCCGCCTTGCCCGCCTGAGAATGCGGTGCCGCCGAGAGCAACTGACGCGAAGACGAGCAACATGAGCGTCGCGCCTGCGTTCGGATCACCAGACGCTGTCTGTGCCGAGAGCATGAAGCCCGCCAGACCGTAGAGCGCACCCGCAAAAACGAACGCGATGCATTTTGTCCGCTTGACGTTGATTCCGGAAAGTGCGGCCGCTGTCTCATCCTTTCCGACCGCGTAAAGCGCGACACCAGTATTCGTCCGACGGAAAATCGCCCAAAGCAAGGCGACACCAATCGCGACAAGGCCAGCAGCCGGTACAACACCCCAAAGATTGTTCGTGAGCGTGTCGCTTACCCAATCAGAAACGCCGCCGCCGGGGGCATCCAGAACAACGAGCGCAAGACCACGGGTGAGAATCATCACTGCCAGCGTGACGGCGATTGACTGCAAGCCACCGTAGGCAACCAGTATCCCGTTGCACAAGCCTACCGCAGCTCCGATGCTCATGGCGATGAGTATGCTAATAAGTGCACCGCCGGCCCCGTCTAGCGGATGTGTTGCCAGCACAACATTTACAAGCGACAGGACGCCTGCAACGGATAGATCGAATCCACCAAGAAGAATGACGAAGGTCGCGCCAGCTGCTGCAATCGCAAGCGGAATCGTGTTATTGACGAGATCGCTAAAAGCAGAGACTGTGAGTGCTCCGGTCTCGATGCGCGAATACACCGCATATAGGATGAAGTAGAGGATTACGACCGTACTGACGCCATTGGTCAATACATCGCGTGAAAATGAGAATCTCCGGGTGTTGATCGTGCTCATGCGGCGCTCCTGACTCTGTCGTCGCCGATGTGGCCAGTCGCGGCCGCTACGATGCGGCGCTCTTCGATTTCATTACCATCGAGTCGGGCGACAATGCGACCGTCATAAACGACGAGGCACTCGTCGCAAAGTTGAACAATTTCCGATAGTTCTGAGGAGTAAAGCAGCACGGCGCCTCCGGACTTGGCGTAACTCTGGATCGCCTCGTAGATAGCCTGCTTCGTACCGACGTCGACGCCACGGGTCGGATCGAAGAGGAGGAGTGTTCTGGCACCCGTGCTGAGGACGCGGGCAAGTAGCGCCTTTTGTTGGTTGCCACCAGACAGGTCGCCGATTTGAAAATTGAAGTACCGGTCTGCAAGGTCAACACGTTTCGCCACGTCGCGCATGAGCTTCTGCCCCTGGGAGCGGCGTACCACGCCGAGACGGGAAACCTTACCCATCGCGCCCAGAGTAACGTTGCATTGCACCGAAAGGGTGGGGAAAATGCCTTGTGTCTTCCGTTCTTCCGGCAACAGCGACACGCCGATACCCGCCTTCAGGACTTGGGCCGGCGACCTCACCCGCACGGGCCTGCCGTCGATGCGGATGTCTCCCGACTTGATCGACGCAAGGCCGAAAAGCGCATGGAACAGATCGCTCTGGCCTTGGCCATCCAGTCCCGCGACACCGACAATGCCACCGACTGGCACCCGGAAAGAGGCCCCTTTGATCTTGCCAGCATAAAGGTCTGTCACCTGAAGGCGCGCCGGACCTACCTGCTTCGAAGTGGATGAGTCGCGCGAAAACGCGGCTAGACTGTTACCTACCATCATCTCGAAGATGGCGGCATCATCCGTTTTTCCAAGTTCTGTGGTCGCAATGCTACGTCCGCTTCTTAGCACGGTGCCTCGTGCACATAGCTCCCGGATCTCGTTGAGGCGATGCGAAATATAGAGGACTGAAGTACCGCGCGCAGTTTCGGCACGGATAAGGGAAAATAGCCAGTCTGTCGACGATAGAACCGCCGTAGGCTCGTCGAGAATCAGCAACTTCGGGCGTTTGCTCATTGCGCGGACGATTTCTAACCGCTGTCGGTCGGCGAGTGTGAGTTGCGACACGAGTGCCCGTGGATTCAGTTCGAGCCCATACTTTGCGAGTATGGTTGCGGTTTTTTCTTCGTTGTCGCGTTTTGAAATCAAACGCAACGGTCGTTTTCTAAGCTCGGGAAGCGATAAATTTTCGGTGACTGTTAGGTTTGGAAGCAAACTCAACTCTTGGAACGCTGTCGCCACACCCTGTTCGCGGGCTTCCAGAATTGAATGCGGTGTATAGGGGCTTCCCGCCAGCGCTGCAGCTCCGGCATCAGGCTGCACGACTCCACTCAGAATCTTGACGAGCGTTGATTTGCCTGCTCCATTTTCGCCGAGTAGTGCGTGCACCTCGCCCGGAAAGATTTCAAAACTCACGCTTCCAAGTGCGACGGTCGGCCCGTAGCATTTCTGCAGGTCCGTCACATTCAGCGTAGGAACCATCACCTCAGCTTCTATCACTGTCATCTCCATCGATGCGAGGCAAGTTCGCCTCTATTGTCGTCAAGCTGCAACGCAGCCTCTTTGGGGCAGTTCCGTAGTCAATCCCAGCTTATCTGCGCTCACTGACGGCGAACCAGCGATTCAGCATTGACCGTTTGTAACGAGTTTTCGAACGTTTCTGGTGAGGCGAGGCTCGGTATTCGTCGTGGCCTGTGCGATACCCAACCAACCGGTGCGTGCGTTTCATGTTTGTAACCAGTTTAAGGACAATCACTACCTCATTTGCGCGCTCAATCTGATCGAAAAATTGAGACGACACTAAAATACAGAGGACTACATATCTGAAGATGTTCGATGATGTTTTTTGATGTTGCTGCTCCTGAAAAAGCAATAGTCCAGACTGCCAAGAATGAATGGGTGGTATCGATCGGCGAATGTTATTTATCGATCGACCACTTAAGTGTATGCCCCTGATTCAACTTGAATCAAGCTTGTCAATCTCAGGAGTTACCCTGAACTGTCAATCAGGTCTTCCTGGCGGGAAGGTCGACGGTGTAATCACGTCGCCGTCATAGACATGAGGTTCATCACGTGCGTTCGAATCATCCGTTAGATTGATGCAACGCCGCATGACGTTCGGCAGACTGATCAGTGTCCCCTATCTCCGTGCGCGTATTCGATCAACCATGCGTCTGCGCCTTGTGGAGATTGGCTCACAACCACTGCGACAGGACGGATTCTCGCCGGTCGACATGTTGATGTGCGAAACGGCAAACGGACATTGAAGGATCGCATGCGATCCGAGTAGAAAGGGTAAACACCAACGCAGCGATGATGCTCATCATCGTCGGTCTTGTCTATAATTGATCGAGCGATCAATGATCGTGGGATAAATAAGGTTCGACCATATCCTTTCTCTCGGGCTGCACACCGCTGCCCTGATTGCATAAACCTTGCTGGACACAGGAGGAGCCAAATGGCCAAGATGAAGGCAACAGTTTTTATTGAACCGGGTCGGATCGCGCTGGAGGAGAAGCCAATTCCGGATATCGGGCCGACTGACGCACTGATCCGCATCACGACGACGACGATCTGCGGAACGGACATTCACATTCTCAAGGGCGAGTACCCGGTCGAGCAGGGGCTGACCTTGGGCCACGAGCCAATCGGGATCATCGAGAAGCTCGGTTCGCAGGTCAAGGGTTACGAGGAGGGGCAGCGTGTCTTATGCGCGGCTGTCACCCCGTGCGGCGTATGTTCGTCGTGTCTGATGGGATTTCACTCGCAATGCGGGAGCAAATCGTCGACGGGCTGGAAAATCGCTGGCGGCTGGAAAATCGGTAACTACCTTGATGGTTGCCAGGCGGAGTATTTCGTGGTGCCCGACGCACAGGCGAACCTGACGGTCATCCCGGACACTCTTACTGACGAGGACGTGCTGTTGATCCCTGACATCGTTAGCACCGGTTTCTCAGCTGCGGAATCGGGCGGGGTGAAGATTGGGGATGTTGTCGTGGTCGTGGCGCAAGGTCCGATCGGATTGTGTGCCACAGCTGGGGCCAAATTGCTGGGTGCGGGGCTCATTATCGCGGTGGACCCCGTGGAAGAGCGCCTTGAGAAGGCGAAGACGATGGGCGCCGACGTGGTGCTGAATCCGACCAAGGTCGATGTGGTTGCAGAGGTTCTGAAGCTGACGCAGGGGGTCGGCGCCGACGTTGCCCTTGAGTGCCTGGGACGGGACGAAACCATCGGGACGTGTGTGAATGTCACGCGACCCGGCGGGACGATTTCAAGCGTTGGTATCTACTCGAAGAGCATCCCGATTCCTCTGGACGGGTTTGGTGCAGGTCTGGCGAACAAGCGCATCGTGACGTCGACCTGCCCGGGTGGGAAGGAGCGGATGCGTCGCCTGCTGAACGTGACGGCGAGCAAGCGCATCAAGCTTGATCACCTTGTGACACATACCTACGCGCTCGATGACGTGGTTGCAGCATATGAACTGTTCGGACACCAGCGTGATGGAGTGGTCAAGCTCGCCCTGAAACCCTGAGTATCTGGGTTCACCGCTCGATACGATGTGTCGAGCGGCCTAGGGGCGTTTCAGGTAGCTCTCCCAGAGCATAGGTCCGGTGACTGTCGAGCGTCAAGGCGCAGAGCGGTGCGGTCCTCACTGAATGTCATTAAGAGAGTGCGTCGAGGTCATTGTTGAACAACTAACTACCGGAATCAAGCGTCTCTCAGATCGATAGCTGGGAACCCATGGCGCTGGAAACAAACGTGTGTCTCGATGAATCTGTTCTACGCGAAAAGGAACGCATTCCAATGAAGCTGTTCAATCCTTTCGAACTTGGCGGTCTGACACTATCCAACCGTATAGTGATGGCGCCGCTGACACGGGCACGGGCAGGTGAACATGACGAGCCAACTGATTCGATGGCGCGCTACTACGCGCAGCGTGCGAGTGCCGGACTGATCGTCTCGGAAGCAATCAACATTACGACGCGGTCCCAATCCTTCCAATCGTCCCCTGGCCTGCACACGGATGAGCAGACGGAGGGCTGGAGGAAGGTTGTTGCCAAGGTGCACGAAGCCGGTGGTCGAATCGTGGCCCAACTCTGGCACACTGGACGTGCAAGTTCGTTTGCGCTCTTGCATGGCGAGGCGCCGGTGGCACCTTCGGCGGTCAACGACGACCTTCACATGCTGCACGTGTGGGCTCGTTTGCAGAACGGGTCGTATACGCGAATTCTGGCGACACCATCGCGAGCATTTACGACGGAAGAGGTCCGTGAAGCGGTGCGTGAGTACGGGAGAGGCGCTAAGAATGCGCGCGCTGCAGGGTTCGACGGTGTTGAGATTCATGCGGCTAACGGATATCTCATTCATCAATTCCTATCGGGGACAACGAACCAGCGTACTGACGAATATGGTGGTTCGGTCGAAGCGCGGTCGCTGTTCCTCCGGCAAGTCGTCGAGCAGGTTAGGGAAATCTTTCCAATTGGCCAGATCGGTGTGCGTATTTCTCCGTTTGCGGACTACAACAATGTTCGCGATCCCAATCCCTTCGAGACATACCGCTATGTATCGCAGATGCTTCAGGAACTGGGTGTAGGGTATGTACACGTCGCGGATACCAATGGATGGTTCGATCGTCCCGACCTTCCTGAACTTCTTGATATTGTGCGGCCGGCGTACAAGGGGACCATCATCGTCAATGGCGGAATCGACGGGGAAAAAGCTCGGCGACTCGTCGAGGACGGGCAGACTGACCTTGTTGCGTTTGGTCGTGCGTTCATTTCAAATCCCGATCTGGTCCGACGACTGAAGGAAGGGCTGCCGTTATCGACGCCGGTAACAGTGCCGGAAGACTGGTGGGGCGGTTCCGACAAGGGATACATCGACTTTCCTGAGTATTCCGAGATCGACGCATCTTAGCGTTTGACGTCGCTTTCATGTCGAGCGGTACGGTCGATGGCCAAAGGGGCGACAGGCTGAAACGATATCGCTGCCGAATCAGAGAGGGCGCTGAGGGCGGCTGCCGATCAGTCAGCTGGATGGACAGGTGAGGGATGCAATAAGGTCAATAAACGCGTTGACCCGTTTGGATCCCCGCTGATTCGGCAGATAAAGTGCGCTAATCACAGACCGAGCGTCGTTGGGAGTGACGTCGTAGTTTTCAAAGAGCTTCAACAGTCTTCCTGACTGGATATCAGCCTCGATGAGCCAGTCAGGTAGAAGTGCGATACCGGCGCCGTCTTTCACTGCTTCAAGGAGCACTTCGGAATTGTTGCATCTCAATGGACCCTTGACGGCTACTTTCGTCTTTCCGTCGGGACAAGAAAATGTCCATACCTGTTGGTTGTTACTATATGAAAAGCGCAGGCAATTGTGATTCGTCAAGTCACCGGGAACATGCGGCGTTCCATGAGCATCGAGATAGTCATGGCTGGCGACAACGTATCGACGGAATATTCCCAGCTGTCGGGCAACGATATCTGAGGTCGGTGCTGCTTCACCAAGTCGAATTGCGACATCTATTCTTTCCGAGACAAGGTCGACCGTTTCGTCGCTCAGTCGCATGTCCAGATCCAGCTTGGGATACTGCGAGAGGAATGTCGTGATGTGTGGCGCAATCCGGCGAGATCCATACACGACCGGTACCGAAACGCGCAGCGGTCCGGAGGGCTCGTCGCCGCGATCAGACACCAATGAATCTGCGTCGGCCAGATCTTCAAGCAGTTTTTTCGCCCGGACGTAGTACAGCGCACCCGCATCAGAGAGCGTCACCTGACGCGTTGTCCGGTTCAGAAGTGCCGTGCCCAACGATTCCTCGAGGGCATCTACGGATCGAACGACCGAGGATGCTGCCAACTCGAGGCGCCTCGCAGCGCTGGAGAATCCACCGGCCTCGGATACCTCGACGAACGCCCGGATCGCAGAGAGTTTGTCCATGTCTTTGCCCTTGTTGCAATGAAGCGTTGCGTCGAACACGCATTCTGCGGTTTCCTGCCATAGCATATCCTATTGACTCGCGGACACATACGGAGAAACACGCGCGACTACATAAGCCGTAGATCTTTCAAGTTATCATTCGATTAATAGTGACGGACCACGGGAAATTTACGATAGTCTTCCAGGAGGTTGTGAAATGGGCAAAAGCGTGAAAACAGTCGATACCAACAGGATTCCGTGGGAAATGATCGATGTGCCGGAGTTGAATGCCCGGATACCACAGAAGACCTGCGTTGTGGACGAAGATACCGGTATGGCAGTCATGAAACTCTGCTACAAGTCGGGCTTTACCAACGTCTCACACTGGCACAACTGTGCGCACGGCATGTACGTGCTGGATGGAATCCTGGTGACAGATGCGGGCGCGTTCGGACCAGGGAGTTTTATCTGGTTTCCCGAAGGAACCACAATGAGCCATGGCGCGCAGGCGGACAACGATGTGACGTTCCTGTTCATCACGAACAAGCCTTTCGACATTCACTACACGCATCTTGAGGGCGGCCCCCCGCAGAAGTAGGTCTTCACGAGTTCTGCCTCGCCTGTGCTTCTACACATACCGAGGCACGGGCGCAAGTATGTGAGGGCAACGCTCAATCGTGCGAGCCCGGTTTTGCACAGCATGCTCATCCGGATGCATGCGCGACGGTTTTCCCCACTGTTCCCTACTGAAAACTCCCCGCGAGCCAGATGGGACTCTGTCGTCACATTACGTTTCGTGGCTTTAAGTGCTGCTGCGGTGTTTCTTTCAACGCCATGCGTGAGTGCGCGGCCCCTTCGCGAACTCCTCGCAACGTGAATGGTTGAGAATGGCACATCGGCTGTCAAGCAATACCCATTATTCTATTTCCCATGCTTTTGCCCCATTCGGTAATCGCGAGTCCGTCTTGGACTTGACCTTCTTGCCAGTTAGCAAGCGAGGCCGTGATATCGCGTTGTCCATGAAGTGTACTTGCCAAAGTTATCGCATTCGTTGCCGCTTGAGCGGTGCTGCCTGCAGTGTGTGGACGGGGTATGAAGGCCGCGTCACCCGTCAGTACAACGCGGCCGAACACCATGCGCGGAACCTGGAGATCCTGGATTACCTGCACGAAGATTTCATCCGTGTTATCGATCAACGCATGGAACTCGGGATTTGCGCGCTGTGCAGCCATGCTTCTAAACCATGTTTCTTGCGCGGGCGCGAGCTCTCCGGGTGGAACTGAGTGCGTGCGTCGCTTGCCAGTCCTGTCGGTCAGAGCCGCATCGAGGTCGTCCCCGACCGCCGACTTCAGATACCAAAGCCAGTTGTACCGGCGACACCCGACTTCAGTCGATCCGTCCTCACCCGGAACCATGTATTGCAACATCAACGCTCCCTCGTCCTGCTGAAATACAAAATTTTCGTACAGGTTCGGAACCGTTGACGGGGACAGGCCGCTTTCTTCAACCAGGCCTCGCCATACCGTATAGCCAGCGTAGCGGGGCGAGATAGTCGGCAGCATCAGTTCACGAACCGTAGAGTTCCCGCCATCCGCCCCAATCAGCAGGTCCCCGTGAGCACTGGTTCCATCTGCAAAGATGGCGGTGACGCCATGCCGGTCCTGTTCGATTGCGACCAGTTTTGCACCGCGATGGTATTGCTCATCGGGAAAATTATGACGTAGCGCGCCATACAGCTTGTTCCATGACGTTTGTGTTTGTGGCATGTACTGATTGCTCAGCACTGTCCCGTCGCGATCGAGGTAGATCCTGTCGTGAGATCGAACGCCGAGATTTCCTGTGCGTGGCACACCCGCAAAGCGGAACGCCTGCAAAACGGCACCCTGCAGAACGATTCCGCCACCCCGACTGTCCAAAGCCGACAGCGAGCGTTCATACACTTCGGCATCCCAGCCGATGGCTCGCATGGCGTTAGCGGCAAACAGGCCGCCGAGAGAGCCGCCGATTACGATGGCTTTGGGTCGGCGCGAGGCCGGAAGGATGATTTGTGACAGTGTGCCGGCGCCCGTGATGCGTTCCGATTTCGTGAACACCTTGGCTGAGGATTCGTTGGTTTCCATGGATTGCTCCTCGATAGCGTCCGTGAGTGCTGTTCACGGCATAAAGATGCGATGAGGCAAGGTTAAGGGCGATAGGTGAGTCCGGGAAGGGACCGCACTCGCAACGGAGCATTGCGTGCCACGCAGCCTTGCGCTAGCCAACGTGTCAGCGTCGACCGAAATCTGCCCCGCCCTCCGTCGCACTTCACATGCGTTGTGGCCTTGCATGCGACGCAATGGACAGTTGCGCGTCGATGCTATTTGAAGAGCGTTCCCCCGCCTCTAATCTATGGTCATCGAAACCAACAAGGAGTGAATCATGGGACGACCTATCGTTAAGGTCACATCCGATTTCATTTGTCCATGGTGCTGGATTGGTCACAGAAATCTGAAGTCTGCGCTAGCGCAGGTTGACGCTGGGCATCAGCCTGAAATTGCCTACGTACCGTTTGAACTCAACCCGTCGCTTCAGCCGCGTGGGGTGGACCGCAAGGAATATCGGACCACGAAATTCGGCAGCTGGAATCGCTCGCTGCTCATGGACGCGGACGTGACGGCCGCAGGAAAAGCGGTCGGGGCCGAGTTCAACTACGAGAAGGTAACGGTTACACCGAACACACTGCTTGCTCACCGACTCATGGTGTTTGCGCAGCGCAAGGGTGACGCGAAAGGAGCGGAGGCGTTGTTCGAAGGGATTTTCGCGGCTTATTTTTCGCGCGGCGAAAACATCGGGCTTGTCGATGTTCTGGTCGAGGTAGCTATCGGAGTCGGATTCGATGGTGGCGAAGTGAGAGTATTTCTTCTGAGTGACGAGGGCAAGGCGGAAGTTGTGGCCAAGGAGATGGATGCCCAACAGGATGGTGTTCGAGGCGTGCCCTCATTCATCATCGGCCAGTCGCGGATACAAGGTGCCCAGCCGCCAAGTGTTCTGAAAGATGCGATTAGCAGCGAGGCTCGGAAAGCAGAGCCTGATAGTGCAAATGGTATCGAAGCTAATGGCTGTGAGAATGGTTCGTGCCAGCTTATTGGGTAAGTGCCCGCCCTAGAACGTGTTATCTGGAGAACTGAGATGGGAAACGATGTGAAGTTGCACTATGTCTATGATCCGTTTTGCGGATGGTGCTACGGACTCGCGCCTTTGTTGACGGTCGCTAACGAAATGGACGGCATCAAGGTGGTTCCTCACTCGGGCGGAATGCTCGCCGGAGAACGGGCTCAATTGATGTCTTGCGGCTGGCGAGCGTTCGTGCGGCCACATGAACAGCGGATTGCGGCGTTGAGTGGTCAAAAGTTCGGGCAGAACTATACGGACAAGACTCAGTTTGATTACAGCGTGTTGCTCGATTCAGGCCCTCCAACTGCGGCCATGATTGCTGCGGAGGAGGTAGCTGGTGCTGGCCTGTCAATGCTGAAGCAGCTGCAAGTCGCATACTACGTTGACGGGCGTCCGATTGCGACGCGTGACGAGATTGTCCGCAGCGCTGAGGAACTTGGGCTCGATGTGATCGAATTCGGCGAAGCACTTGATCGCGCAAGCGCAAAGCTTGACGGGCACTTCTTCGACACACGGGTGTTGCTGGAAAAGCTTGGCGGTCAAGGTTATCCGTTGCTGGCGATCGAGAAAGACGGTGTTCTTCGCAGGCTTCATCTCGGTCGTCTTTTCGGCAAACCGGAAGTGTTTAAGGAGTCGCTACGAAAAGAGCTTGTTTCGGGTGACGTCGAATAAAACGATTCGGTCAGTGGTTTGCATCGCATCGAGGCAGTCTGACGTAGCTGCAGCGTAAGAGACCGGCATTGCCGGTCTCTTACGACATATCTACCGTTCGTCGCGCTACGGGCTTTGATTAAGCCGGCATCAGCCGATGCTGATCCAGCCGGGAAAGTATTCCATCTGTGAGATTCGCCAGGCACCTTGCTCATCCTGTAACGCCTGAATGCGATAGTGCGCGCCGTAAAGCAGCTTTCCGTCGGGCGTCTGTGTCTGTCCGGGCATGATCCGGCCGAGTACAAGCGTCGCGCTCTTCCGGTCAGGGTGGATGTCCACCTGAAGTGGTTCACCATAGTGTTTCATCCAGGGCCAAGGCATGCGAAATGCCTTGAGCGTGGCTACGAGCTCGCGACGACCCTTCATGCGTCCCATCGGTGTGAGTTCAGTTTCCACGTCTTCACTAAAGCATTCGCCGAACAGCGCGAAGTCGGCCTGATCCAGTGCCCATGCATAGCGATACCACGCTTCGGCAATGGCATCTTCGCCGCTGATTGGGAGATCGGAGATAGGAACACGATGCCAGGGCGCATCCAGTTCGCTGACGACGACGGATGGCGGGTCACCGGGTTTCCAGGCCCTATCCATCGTTGGCAACTTCCAACTCGCGAGTACGTCCGCATCGCCCCGAACCCAGTTGAGCTGGAACCGAACTTCACATATGCGAAACCGGTCGGCCAGCTTTTCGAATGAGAGGATCAACAGACCGCCGAATGAAACTGACTGTTTCTCTGTGGCGCCGGAGGCCTTGTGCGCTTCGCCATAGACATATGCGCCGACCATCCGCTCGTGCCCGTTAGCACGCGACACGCGATTGGACGAGGAAATTTTCACGGACTGGAAGTCTGCGAATTCGCTGCGCAGCAAGGCGAGAACCTCATCTCGCCTCTGCGCGTTTCCCCGATGGCTGCTCGACAACTGGACGATATCAGCAAACAGGTCTGCCGCCGGTCCAGATGGTCGGCCCGCCCACGTATCGCAGAAGGCGGCTAGAAGTTCGAGGAGGTGATGACGGGAACTCATGGTGTTGATTCTGGTTGGGACGTCAGGCCTTCGCATACCTTCCATTCCTCGGAAGGTCGTGGCTGCCCGTAAGTCGCGGCTATGAACAGGAGCAAATAGTACGGGGAAGACTGTGGAACAGCCTTCCCCTGTGAGGGGACGACAACGCACCATTGCGCGAACGACGCAAGCACGCCGACAGCTTGCGCAGTCACCAATGCAAACAGCGTGTGGAGCGCGTTCCGACGTTCTACGACCATGAACGAACTGATTGGGGAAAGAGGGGACCGGGTGAAGGGCGCTCAGACAGATTTATCTTCGTCGAGGAATCAATAAAACTATGCTCATCGAAAATTCCTGCTTCTACTAGCAATGACTGCCTCAACCACCTTGATGCCGCAGACTCGGAGTGCCGCACCGTCGATCGCACGGGTTCCACCGCATGAGCCGCCGACCGAATCGACGAGACCCCATGCCAGCCTACAGAAACACCTTGGCTTTAAACGTCTGTTTCAACCCGGTGCACTAACCATCGGGCTGATCCTGCCTCTGGAAACACATCGGGGACGGCCGGCACCGACGATGCAAGGTCACATGCAGATGGCCCAACGCGCTGAAGCGCTGGGTTTCGGCGCGCTGTGGATGCGTGATGTGCCCTTCTATGATCCGAAATATGGTGATGTCGCTCAGGTATTCGAGCCGATGGTCTACATCGCATACCTTGCCGCAGCGACCCGTAGCATCGCCTTGGGCACTACCGGTATCGTGCTGCCGACGCGCGAGCCAATGTACCTGGCCAAGCAAGCTACTTCGCTTGACCAGCTCAGCGGTGGACGCCTGTTGCTTGGCATGTCCTCGGGTGATCGCTATAGCGACTACCCGATGCTCGGCATTGACTTTGAATCCCGAGGGGAGCGCTTCCGTGATGCCTTCTCGGTGTTCCGCACCCTGACGGAGGAGAGTTTTCCGAACTTCCAGTCTTCGCGATTCGGCGGATCGGCAGGTACCCTGGACTTGGTGCCCAAGGCTCGGTTCGGGAGGGTTCCCGCCATTGCCGTGGGCCAGGCGCAGCAGAGCATCGAGTGGCTTGCGCACAACCTGGACGGATTTTTGTCAGTAGCACCTAATCCGGATCAGCTGGTTGACCTCGGGGAGGAGTGGCGTGAACAGGTGCGCATTGCCGCCGGCGCTAATGCGTACAAACCGTTGGGATTGGGCGGCTATCTTGACCTGAGGGAAGATCCCGATGTGCCATTTCAGCGCATCCCGGGTGGATTTCGCGCGGGTCGCAACGGATTGCGCGACTACCTTGAGGTCGCACAGTCTGCGGGCGTCTCGCACATAGCGCTTAACCCGAAGGTCAGCCGTCAGCCGTATGCCGAGATCCTGGACGAGCTTGGCGAATACGTGCTGCCGCATTTCCCCTCGCACGTCTAGATTCGCATGGGCTGACCTTTGGTACCGCGTTTGTTGTCGGAGAACATCTATGCCATCCCTCTTTGATTCCTACGATCTGTCCGGCTTGCGTCTGTCCAATCGTGTCGTCATGGCGCCAATGACACGTGCGCGTGCGATTGACACCATCCCGCAGGAACACGCGGCCGTCTACTACGCACAGCGCGCAGGTGCCGGTCTGATCATCACCGAAAGCACCCAGGTCTCGTCCCAGGGACGAGGATATCTGTGCACGCCCGGCATTCACACTCCTGAGCAGATCGCGGGCTGGAAGCGGACTACCGATGCCGTCCACCGTGCTGGGGGCCGAATTTTCGTACAGCTTTGGCATGTCGGTCGAGTCTCGCACACGTCGTTGCAGGAATTTGGGCAAGCCCCTGTGTCTGCGGTCGCTGTGCGCGCAGCAGGCACGATGGTTCAGGCTTATGACGCAGAAGGGAAACCGGCGCAGGTGGGGGCGAGCGAGCCGGTGGCGTTGGAGATTGCTGGTATCCAGCGTGTCGTCGCCGATTTCCTCGGCGCTGCGCGTAACGCGATGTCTGCAGGATTCGATGGCGTCGAAATCCATGCTGGAAACGGATACCTGTTCGAGCAGTTTATCAACGGTGGCCTTAACACACGCGATGATCGGTATGGCGGCGCGTCAATAGACAACCGCCTGCGTCTGCTGCTGGAAACCGTCGATGCGGTCGCGGAAGCGATTGGCAAAGAGCGTGTAGGCGTGCGTGTGTCACCCTTTGCACGGTTGAGCGATTTGCACGCGTTCAGCGGCGAAGAGGATACGTGGCTCGCCCTCGCCGAGGCGCTTTCGAAACGGGGGCTGGCATACATCCATGCGAGTCATCTGGGGACACCTGAGTTCCAACAGGCGTTCCGCGAAGCTTATCGAGGCACGCTGATTATGGCAGGCGGATTCACTGCGGAAACTGCCCAACAGGCCCTCGAGGACGGCCAGATTGACCTGGCTGTGTTCGGCCGTCCGTTTATCGCAAATCCTGATCTCGTCGAACGCATGCGTCACAGCTGGCCATTGGCTGAAGCAGAGCGCGAGGCCTTCTACGGTGTCGGGACGCACGGGTACATTGACTATCCCCCTATCTGACGAACGTGTGGCGGCGTAGCTCATTTTTCGAGTCCAGGCGCAAACGGCCGTGCTTGGAGTGCTCGCGCTAGGCATTCGGGTGGATTTGCTTCGCGCAGCCTACATATCAATCAACGGAGTATTCATGACTGGCTTGTCTGTACTGGATCTGGTGATGATCGGGCAGGACAAAAATTTTGCCGAGGCAGTGGAAGAGTTGCGACAATTGGCGCGGCATGTCGAGAAGCATGGATTCCGGCGCTACTGGGTGGCTGAACATCATGACATGCCTGGCATAGGCTCCGCCGCCACCTCCTTGATCATCAGCGAGATCGCCTCGGTTACGTCGACTCTGCGCGTCGGTTCCGGAGGCATCATGTTGCCCAACCACTCTCCGCTGATTGTTGCCGAGCAGTTTGGGACGCTGGATAGTCTGTATCCGGGGCGTATCGATCTCGGGGTGGGGCGCGCGCCGGGCAGCGGCGGTCCGACTGTTCGGGCATTAAGGCGGGGCGCTCCAGAACGCGACTTCGCGCAGGACGTCGTGGAAGTCATGGACTATCTGGCCGACAACGGCAAGCAGCCCGTGCGTGCGATTCCTGGTCCGCACAACGTGCCATTATGGATACTGGGTTCAAGCATGTACGGCGCCGAGCTCGCGGCAGCACTGGGACTGCCATACGCGTTCGCCTCTCATTTTGCTCCGCGCTTCCTGCACCAGGCCATCGCTCACTATCGCAAGAACTTTCGCCCGTCGAAGCAGCTTTCAGAACCGTATGTCATGGTAGGCGTGAACATTTTCGCGGCCGATACGAATGAGGAGGCCGAATACCTGGCAAGCTCGCATCGGAAGTGGATGCTGGACCTTCATGTGGGAAGCGTGAGCGAATTGCCCAAGCCGGTGGACGGCTACGTTCAGGGACTGCCGGACCAAGAGCGTGCCGTCTTGAATCAGGTTATGGCCTGCACGGTCGCCGGCGACAAGGCGAAGGTTGGCGCCTGGATTCGCGACATCGTTGCTCTGACAGAGGCTGATGAGCTGATGATTGATTGCCGTATTTACGATCCGCAGGCGCGGCTTCGGTCGCACCAGTATGCTGCGGAGTCCATGGAGGAACTCCTTGAGCTATAGCGTCGCATCAGGCGACTCCATATGCCATGCGAAGCGTAGTACCCACGGATGCTAGGCGCGACGCTGCCGGGGCGTAGCAGTCTTTCGGGGCGCGACTGTCTGGTTCAGCTTCTTCAGGGCGGCGGGCGTGCCATTGAGGAAAGCATCTATCTGCCTTTCCACGTGAGCATCCAGGTCTCTGGGAACGGGCAACCCGTACACCCATTTACGCATGCCGATGTAGAAGATACTGGCGTGCAGGCTCCAAATGAGCTCGAGCTCTGCTTCCTGAGCGGCGGCGGAGGTCGGTGTCGGCAGCTTGTAGGTTTCGCGGATCTCATTCATCACAGGGCGGAAGACACGCTCGCGCAGCTTGTCCAGATAGCGCGTATTGATGCCCTCCCGTGTCAATCCCGCAAAGATGAACGTGCGAATCCACTCCCGGCGCAGGATGACGTGCGAATATGCTGTATAGAGCGTGCACAGTCGCTCCTGCAGAGGAATGCTGCGGTCAGCGATTAATTTCTCCCATGCCGGATCCCATTGATAGACCTCGTTGTACACGCGGTCGATAAGTGCTTCTTTGCTTGGAAAGTAGCGGTAGAGAAGGGGTTGGGTCACACCAATCTGCTTTGCGAGTTCGCGCGTACTTCCGGAGAAGCCGTGTGTTGCAAAATGGTCGATTGCCTTGTCGACGATTTGCTGTTCCCGCTCTTCAGGTGCCAAGCGGCGGCCGGTGGTGACAGTCAACGACGGTACCACCTGGTTCTCGCTGGTTGACGAGGCTGACGACAATTCGATGGGTTTCTGCCGTGGCATGTAGTGTCTCTTATTGAATGACTGATCATTAAGCCAGAATATAACAGCGACGGACCTCAGGCGACGCAAAGCGGCTGGTCGGGACGGCGATGGCAGGGTAAACACTGAGATATGACCTGCGCCTTGTGTGGGACGTCTCGAAGCGACAATTTATCAGACGATTATTGATCGATGTCGACGACAATATGTGTCGTTTGACCGGTCGAGAGTCGTTTGGCGATCGCTCAGCGTTGAATTGTGGTGGGGCGGTCGACTGGGTGCTGGAATCACTATCGCGGTGGACCTGGAGGAAGAGCACCTTGAGAAGACGACGACGATGGGCGACGGCGTGATAGTGAATCCGGAGAAGGTTGATGTGGTTGCGGAGCTCCTGAAATTGACGCGGGGAGTCGCGGCATACGAGCTATTCGGATACCAGCATGACGAAATGGTCAACTTTGCCTGAAACCAAATTTGCAGTTTGATTTGCCCGCGCGGCTTTTTGGCGCAGGCCGAGCATGTATTTGCAAGTTCGCAGGTCCGCTGGACAGGTGCCCTTGATAGCGAAACAATGCGCACTGACGTTCCCAGTTCGGGAACGAGTGAATAGACTCTTAAGGACCAATTCAACAATGGAGTCAAACCGTCTTGGTGATATCACCGCCTTTGTCGCTGCTGTCAAGACTGGTAGCTTTACGGCGGGAGCCAACGCCATCGGATTAACCCGATCGGCTGTAGGAAAGAGTATTGGAAGGCTTGAGGCGCAGCTTGGCGTGCGCCTTCTCAACCGCACTACGAGACAGCTCAGCCTGACCGATGACGGCAGGATTGTCTTTGAACGATGTCGTCAGATTCTCGATGATCTCGACGATATGGAAGCCGCGATTGCAACACGTCGGGGTACGCCTAGCGGAACGCTTAAACTGACCGCGCCCATTTCGTTTGGGCAGCGTCACGTATTGCCCATCGTTGATGAGTATCTAAAGCAATGGCCGGATCTACGGGCCAATATCTGGTTCACAGACCGGTTCGTGGACTTGATTGAAGAGGGCTTCGATGTCGCTATCCGAGTTGGGGAGCCTCAAGACGATTCGCAAATCATGACACGAACCATCGCGTCGCAGCAGTTCATTACGTGTGCGTCGCCGGAATATCTGGAGAGAAGAGGGATTCCGGAGGGACCTCAAGACCTGGCTGAACACGATACAATCGTCTTCCTCAGTGCCGGGCGCCCTCGTCCTTGGCACTTCGAGACTCCGGCGGGGCAATATTTGCATGAAGCACCGGGCCGGCTGAACATCGACAGTTCGGAAGCTATGCGGCAGTCTGCGCTTGCCGGCTTCGGGCTGGTGAACCTGCCCACCTACATTCTTGGTGCTGACGTCCAGGAGGGCTCCCTTGTGGAGGTCATGAAGGCGTATCGTCAGAAGCCCGATCCGATTCGCGTGACTTACCCAACGAAACGCCATCTGTCACCACGCACGCGCGGGTTCATCGACTTGCTGGTCGAACGCTGGGAGCAAGGCGTGCCTTGGGAGCCGCTGGCCGAATCGAGCAAGTGAGTTTCGGCGCGGCGCTGGCTCGCGGCGGCGTGACCCTCACACGTAGATACCAGTCATTGGGTCCGCTGCGGACCTAGTGCCGGGCTCGAAGTCCCCTTTTTCACGGGTAGAAAAACCTCCAAACTGTCGCCACTTCAGCAATAAGGCTGGATAGATAGCACCCCTTCGCTGGCAGTAGATGGCACACAATCGACTTTTAAATGATCGTTCGATCAATAAAGACCGTTTGGGTCTATCAGATCTGTCGTTGCGGAGGAATAGGTGGCTCACATTTTCATGAGGATTTAGAGATGAAAACGCTATTTGATTCTTTCAATCTTGGCGATCTGACGTTGCCTAACCGCATCGTCATGGCGCCGTTGACCCGCGCTCGTGCTGACGAAAACGACGTCCCGACGGACCTTATGTCTCGCTATTACGTTCAGCGTGCCAGTGCCGGGTTCATCATTTCCGAAGCGATTAACATTACACGCCGGTCTCAATCGTTTGAGCGCTCGCCAGGTCTGTACAGCGATGAGCAGACCGCTGGATGGCGCAAGGTTGTATCGAATGTGCATGAGGCGGGTGGCCGTATCGTTGCGCAACTCTGGCATACGGGCCGTGCGAGTTCGTTTGCGTTGCTGAAGGGCGAGGCACCCGTTTCTCCTTCCGGTGTCAATGATGACCTTCATACCCTGCACGTTTGGGGGCAAATGCAGAACGGCGTCTACACGAAGATTCACGCGACGCCCTCAAAGGGGTTGACGGCCGAAGAGGTTCGCGAAACGGTGATGGAGTATCGGAAAGGCGCGGAGAATGCACGAGCGGCAGGTTTCGATGGGGTGGAAATCCACGCGGCGAACGGCTATCTGATCCATCAATTTCTCTCGCCGACGATCAATCAGCGGACTGACGAGTACGGCGGGTCGATTGAGAACAGGGCTCGCTTTCTGCGCGAAATCATCCTGCAGGTTGCTGAAGTAATGCCGCTGGAGCGTATTGGGGTACGCATTTCCCCATTCGCGGACTACAACAACGTTCGCGATCCGAAACCCGTCGAAACGTACAAATATGTCGCGGCAATGCTGCAGGAGTTGGGAGTGGGTTATCTGCACGTGGCAGATACCAACGGCTGGTTCGATCGCCCAGATCTGCCTGAATTGCTCTTGATCGTTCGACCGGCATACAGTGGCACGCTGATCGTCAACGGGGGGATTGACGGTGAAAAGGCCGCACAGCTGGTCAAGGACGGGCTGACAGATCTGGTCGCATTCGGCCGTGCCTTCATCGCGAATCCAGACCTCGTACGACGTCTGGAAAAGGGACTGCCGGTCTCTATGCCGACGCCGAACGACTGGTACGGTGGCTCGGAAAAGGGCTATACGGATTTCCCAGAGCATGAGGCCGGGGTCGCGTAATCTGGAGATGGGAACATCATCCGGGCGACGGATGGTGTGATCAAATCCCGGGACAATCGTTAACATGCCCGCCACGCGGCTCCAACGTTCGGCCGTGTGGCGACTGGCCGACAGATCGCTGCTTGGATCGTGGTGGATGATGGACAAACTTCAGGCGATGCAAATCTTCGTCAGGGTCGCGGACGTGAACAGCTTTTCGAAGGCCGCCGATACGTTGCAGCTTGCCCGCTCAGCTGTTACGCGCGCTGTTCAGGAACTGGAGGAGTACGTTGGCGTGCGTCTGATCAACCGGACGACACGTAGACTGCATCTAACCGAGGAGGGCTGCCAGTATTACGAGTCTGTGACCAGAATCCTCAACGCTGTCGAAGAAAGCGAATCAGTACACAAACAGGGCGTCGCGAATCCAAAGGGTACACTCCGGATAGATGTCCAGACTTCAATCGCGAAGTGCCTCATTGTCCCGAACCTGCATGAATTTCAGGGCCTATATCCGGGAATCGAGTTGACTATCCGTACCGGCGATCGCATCGTCGACCTGGTTGAGGAAGGTGTCGATTGCGCACTTCGTGTCGGACCATTGAGTGATTCAGCAATGGTCGCGAGAAAAGTCGGCGCCTTTCACCGCATCACCGTCGCTTCGCCCACATATCTTGAGCGCCTCGGGCAGCCAGAGTCGGTTCACGACCTCAACAGTCACAGGGTCGTGCATTACGCAGCGGGCATTGGTTCGCGGCCCCCGACATTTGACTTCCTGACGGAGTCAGGTCCTACGAGTGTGCGCATGATGAGCAGCATACAGGTCAACGATTCAGACACGTACATCGCGCTTGCCAAGGCTGGTTTTGGTCTGATTCAGCCGGCTATTTTTTCTGTCGCCGACGCACTGGAAGCAGGTGAACTGATTGAAGTCCTACCTCAGAGCCCCGTCCCCGAGAAAGCCGTTTCGCTCGTGTACCCTCATCGCGAAAAAATGGCGCCAAAGTTGCGTGCATTCATCTCATGGACTACCGCGTTGTTCGAACGTTCATCGTCTGCTCTACATGCCAACGCGACCATCGTTAAACAGAAAAGTCGGGTGCCCGTGAAACCGACTTCGATCGGTGCCGTAAGCACACCAACGTTCATGGTATCGGCGTCACCCGGCGGGCGCGCCAGTTCAGAAACCGGACACTCTCACGCCAATGACCTCTTGGGGTGTTCGAACCGTGCACGTGTCGTTTCGAAAGTGTCGTCGATGCATGCATATTCCCTTGGGTGCGCTTTTTTCGAAGACACATCAAGTGGTGCGCGCTCCGACTTTATGTCTCTGGTGGGTACCGGTGGGCGCTGCGAAACCCATATTCCATAAGGCTTTTGCACCAAATACGAGTCAACTGGCACGCTTGTCGCTTTAGTCGTAGAAACGTCAGATGAGACAATGATGATCCCAGTCGATACGCTCCCCATCCTAGAAAAATCGTGCGGACTCGAACTCCTAAAGGGAGTGCGGGTACTCGACCTGAGTACCTCGGTTGCCGGACCCTATGGAACCCAGCTTCTTGCCGACCTTGGGGCAGAAGTGACAAAAGTTGAACGGGTCGGCGTAGGCGATGACACTCGCGCATGGGGGCCGCCGTTTCTGGATGGTGAATCGCTGTGGTATCTCAGCATGAATCGCAACAAGGAGAGCGTGACGCTTGACATTGGTCAGCCCGAGGGTAAGAGCATTCTCGCTGACTTGCTGAAGTCGGCCGACGTTCTGGTATTGAATATGGTTCACGACGTGCAGCTCAAACTAGGCCTCGATGCCGAAACGCTGAGGCCGCGCTATCCGTCGTTGATCCATGTTTCACTTACCGGATTTGGCCTGAAAGGGCCGAGAGCAAACCTGCCGTGTTATGACCTGATTGCAGAAGGATATTCGGGCGTAATGGACCTGACTGGGGAGAAAGAATCGGGTCCCCAGAAGGTCGGTACTCCGGCGGCGGACCTGCTGGCTGGTCAGGACGTTGCGCTGGCAACTGTAGCGGCATTATTTCAACGGCAGAAAACCGGCATCGGAAAGACCATTGATATTTCCATGCTGGGAAGCATGGTTCGCTTCATGTCACCGCGCATCGTTCCTTATCTGGGCTCGGGCGAGCAGATTTCTCGCTCTGGTGGTCGCGACTCCGTAATTGCAATCTATCAGGTATTCGACACCGCAGATTCCCCCATAACGCTCGGATTGGGCAACGATGCTATATGGCGACGGTTCTGGTCCGCAGTTGGCCAACCCGAGTACGGCGCGTGTTCGACCTTCGAAAACAACGCGGGACGACGAAACCAGCGTGAGCCTATCGTGACAAGAATATCGGAATTGCTCATCACCCGGCCGCGAGCAGAATGGCTTGCTATTTTCAACGAATATCGGATTCCTTCGGGACCGATCAACCGCATCGATGAAGTTGTACGGGATCACCAGCTGCTTTCTGAAGGGATGTTTTATGCCGTTGGGCATCCCGAAAACAGGGTTCCACAAGTTGGCCTCGGCATCCACTTCGATGGCAAGAGCGCGGCACATCGTCGCGCACCGCCTCGGTTGGGCGAAGACACCGACCGCGTGCTTCGTGAACGGATCGGTATGTCTGACGCGTGCATAGCCGGACTGAAGGAGCGCGAAATCATATAAGAAAGCAAGCCAGCCTCTTGTTCTGGCAGCGGATACGTAATTTTGTAGTACGAAATAATTGAATAAAGATAGTGAAAGCGAATTTCGTCGAGCGAGGTTGGATAATCCCGTCTCCTCCTTGGCGAGCCTACAAGAATTCACCGCAATCGATTTGAAGGCTCTCTCTGTTGCAAGCGCGCGGAATGGAGCTTAAGAAAGGTCGATGACGGACTCCGTTTCCGGCTTCTGGAACGGAGATGAACACTAGAAAATATTGGAGACGAGAATGGAATCTGTGCGTGTCACGCATGTTGGAGGGTTGGAAGCGGAGAAGTCGATTGACGATAAACGAAAGAACGCGATCAAGGGTGCCGTGTTTTCCGAGTTTATCGACATGTTCGATATTTATCTTCCGGTTATTATCCTCGCCCCGGTACAGTCGTTTTTCTTGCCCGCAGGGGTATCCGGTGGACATCAGGCGATTCTGGAATCACTCGTGTTTATCACGACTCTGCTCGGGCGCCCTATCGGAGCGCTGCTGTTCGGACGCATTGCGGATCGCGTGGGGCGTCGTGCGGCCTCGATTCTGTCGGTGAGCGGGTTTGGCGTGGCAACCTTACTGATCGCGCTGATTCCGGGATATGAATCGATCGGGATCGCGTCTTATTGGTTGCTGGTGATACTTCGGTTTGTCGACGGGATCTTTCTCGGAGGTGGATATACGGGCGCGCTACCCCTTGCCATCGAGTACTCGAGAAAGAGTCAACGGGGCCTTGTTGGTGGCCTGATTCTCGCGGGCTTTCCGGCCGCATATGTGGCCATCAACGTGATCGCGAGAATCATGTTTTCGCTATTCCCGGTCGGAGGCCCCCAGTCAGCATACGCTCAATGGGGTTGGCGCATTCCGTTCGTTATCGGCGCGTTGATGGCCGGGCTGCTGGCGCTTTATTACATCCGCAAGGTTACGGAGTCGGAGGTCTGGGCTGGAAAATCGACTGGTAAGCCACAAACATCGTCCGCCGGTCGCCTGACGAGCGGCAAAACCTTTCGGAACCTTGTTCAAGTGCTGCTGATGATGACGGGCTTCTGGCTCACCCAGAACGTCGTGGGTCTGTTCCTTCCGACCGGCATCCTGCTTAAGACCCTGCATCTCACAGCGCTCCAGATGACAACCACGCTCATGATTTCCTATAGCGTGCTCTGTGTCAGTTACATCGGGGCGGGCATGCTGGGCCAGCTCATTGGTCGTCGCACCATGCTTACATCGATTGGTCTTCTAAGTTCAACGGTCGGCGCCTTCCTTCTCTACACGCTGATTGAGGCAGTCAACTGGAGCTTGCCGTTCATCGTGCTGACGGTATGCGGCCTTGCAATTACAGTAAGTTCCGCATGGGCTGTGATCGTCACATATATCAACGAGCGTTTTGCAACAGGTGTGCGCGCTACGGGTTTTGGCGTCGGGTACAGCCTGTCGGTCATTCTGCCGTCGTTCTATGCGTTTTATATGAACTGGTTGGGCTCAGTAATGCCGCCGCGATTTGCACCTGTCGCGCTTCTGTGCATCGGCGGTGTGATTGCATGCATCGGGGCTCTGATGGGACCCGAGACCAAGGACGTTGACCTTTGATTCCGGTGACGATCGAGGTGCGTTGCATCGCCTGGTTGCCGCGCCTCGAGATACTGGTCCGCTCGCGAAGTGAAGCAATCTCAGTGTCGTTGACGAACTGGCAGCTTCTCCTTCGCCGGAACCGAGGTTGATGACGATTGTCCATGATATTCCGTATCGAAAACATCTACTTCATTCATCCCATTGATGCTAAAGGAAACAGATTTGATGATGCCGGATACCATCTTTACTGACGTAGCCGTTACTCAGGAGTTGCGCGGCAGCGTTCTTCTCTTGGTCGTCGATAACTCTTCCGCTAGCATGGCTAGCGTAGATGTCGCACGAGAATTGGTCACTGCAATTGATGCGGCCGAAAGTAATCGGTTGGTAAAGACGGTTCTGATTGTCGGCACCGAGGCGAGCTTCATAGTTAGCGATGACGCGCTCGAACTGAATATCCTCGAACGCTTCGCGGTTGCAGACCTATGTGGCCGTATTGAGTCATCATGCAAACCCGTTGTTATCGCAATTCATGGTGCTGCGCTTGGTAGTGGGCTTGAGATCGCGTTGGCGGCCCACTATCGAATCGCGGCACGGGGAGCAACATTTGGTTTCCCCGAAATTCGATTCGGCGTATTGCCCGGGGCAGGTGGTACGCAGAGGGCACCCCGACTGATCGGTGCGGGCGCGACATTGTCCTTGATGCTGAGTGGACGACGCGTTGATGCATCGGAAGCCTTCAGGCTCGGCCTGGTGGATAGAGTCGGCGAAAGCGAACACGTCATCGACGAAGGCCTGGCATACGCGCAACAGTTAGCCGTCGCGCATGCGCCCGTGCGGCGCACGCGTGATGCACGGTGTCTCGCAGATGAGGAAACGAGCAAATCAGAGATCGCTGCGGCGCGTGCCGAGACGGTAAAGAAGTCGCGAGGACTGGTCGCGCCGCTGATGATTGTCGATTGCGTCGAGGCCGCTCTGAATTTGCCATTCGACGAAGGCTTGAAACTAGAACGCAAGCAATTTCTCGACTGCGTCGACAGCCTGCAGCACGCCGCGCACTTGCATGTGTTCATGGCCGAACGCGAAGTGCTGAATGCACCGGAAACGCGCAGCGCGCAGCCGCGTTTGATCGGCTCGGTCGGCGTGATTGGCGGTGGCACGATGGGCGCGGGCATCACGGTAGCGCTCCTCGACGCAGGCCTGCCCGTCACGATGATCGAACGCGACGAAGCATCGCTCGCCCGTGGTCGCGCATTCGTCGACAGGGTCTACGACGGGCTGATCGCGAAGGGCCGTCTCACGGATGCCGGTAAGGCGGCGAAGCTGGACCGTTATCGCGGTTTTACTTCATACGACGCGATTACCGATGTCGATGTCGTGATCGAAGCCGTGTTCGAGGATATGGGCGTGAAGAAAGCGGTGTTTGCCGAACTCGACCGTGTGTGCAAACCCGGCGCGGTGCTCGCGACCAATACGTCGTATCTTGACATTGATGAAATTGCGGCAAGCATTTCGCGACCGCAGGAGGTCGTCGGCCTGCATTTCTTCTCGCCCGCGAACATCATGAAGCTTCTCGAAGTCGTAGTGCCTGCGCGCGTAAGCGCCGATGTCGTCGCAACCGCATTCGATCTCGCTAAAAAGCTGCGCAAAGTGCCGGTGCGCGCCGGTGTGTGCGACGGCTTTATCGGCAACCGGATGCTCGCCGTGTATCGTGCGGCGGCGGATCATCTGATGGAAGACGGCGCATCGCCGTATCAGATAGACAAAGCGGTGCGCGAGTTCGGCTTTCCGATGGGGCCATACCAGGTGATCGACCTCGCCGGAGGCGATATCGGCTGGGCGACGCGCAAACGCCGCGCTGCCACGCGCAATCCGAATGCGCGCTATGTGCAGATTCCCGACCGGCTTTGCGAGCGTAGTTGGTTCGGTCAGAAAACGGGGCGCGGCTTCTATCGCTACGAAGAAAGTAAGCGGGACGGCGTGCCCGATCCCGAAGTCGAGGCGATCATCGACGCCGAACGTCAGCGTGCGGCCGTCACGCCGCGCACGTTCACGGACGAGCAGATCGTGCGCCGCTACATGGCGGCGATGATCAACGAAGGCGCGAACGTGGTTCAGGAGCGCATCGCGTTGCGGCCGCTCGATGTCGACGTGACGCTGATCAACGGCTTTGGCTTCCCTGCATATCGAGGCGGCCCGATGCATTACGCCGATAAGGTCGGCCTCGCCGCGCTGCTGGCTGATATTCGCGAGTTCGAAAAGGAAAATCCGCTGTTCTGGAAGCCGTCGCCGTTGCTGGTTGAACTGGTCGAGCGCGGCGCGACGTTCGCAAGCCTTAACCGGACTTCGCAAGGCTGAATCTTTTTGGAGTGGGTTAATGAAAATTGTCGTGGCTGTGAAGCGCGTGGTTGATTACAACGTGAAGGTTCGTGCGAAGTCGGATAACACGGGTGTCGACATTGCGAATGTGAAGATGTCGATGAATCCGTTCGATGAAATCGCTGTGGAAGAAGCGGTTCGTCTGAGGGAAGCGGGCATCGCGACGGAAGTGATCGCTGTGTCGGCGGGTGTGACGCAATGTCAGGAAACGCTGCGCACGGCGCTGGCGATTGGCGCGGATCGCGCGATCCTGATCGAATCGAATGAGGATCTGCAGCCGCTGGCGGTTGCGAAGCTGCTGAAGGCGCTGGTTGACAAAGAGCAACCGTCTTTAGTCATTCTCGGCAAGCAGGCCATCGACGACGATTCGAACCAGACGGGCCAGATGCTGGCCGCGCTGGCTAATTTGCCGCAAGCAACGTTTGCTTCGAAGGTTGTTGTGGCTGACGGCAAGGCGACGGTGTCGCGCGAAGTGGATGGCGGCGCGGAAACGCTGTCGCTGACGCTGCCGGCAGTCGTCACGACAGATCTGCGCCTGAACGAGCCGCGTTATGTGACGCTGCCGAACATCATGAAGGCCAAGAAAAAGCCGCTCGAAACGTTGAAGCCGGAAGACCTCGGCGTCGATGTGACGCCGCGTCTGAAGACACTGAAGGTCGGCGAGCCGCCGAAGCGCTCGGCTGGTGTGAAGGTGCCGGACGTGAAGACGCTGGTCGACAAGCTGAAGACCGAAGCCAAGGTGCTTTGATTTTTACGGGCACACGGAGACGAAAGAAATGACGATTCTGGTAATTGCTGAACACGACAATGCGTCGGTCAAGGCTGCGATGCTGAACACGGTCGCTGCCGCACAGAAGATCGGTGGCGATATTCATGTGCTGGTTGCAGGTCACAACGCGCAAGGCGCGGCCGATGCAGCTGCGACGATCGCAGGCGTGGCGAAAGTACTACTCGCCGACGCGCCGCAACTCGAAGCAGGTCTCGCAGAGAACGTCGAGGCAACGGTGCTGAGCATCGCGAAGGATTACTCGCACATCCTCGCGCCCGCAACGGCATACGGCAAGAACATCGCGCCGCGTGTCGCGGCAAAACTCGACGTCGCGCAGATCAGCGACATCACGGCCGTTGATTCGGCCGATACGTTTGAGCGCCCGATCTATGCGGGCAACGCGATCGCAATCGTGCAATCGACTGATCCCATCAAGGTCATCACGGTACGTTCGACGGGCTTCGATCCCGTTGCAGCGGGAGGCGGCAGCGCATCGGTCGAGAAGATCGAAGCAGCAGCGGACTCGGGTATGTCGCAGTTCGTGAGCCGCGAAGTGACGAAACTTGACCGTCCGGAACTGACGTCGGCGAACATCATCGTGTCGGGTGGACGTGGTCTGGGCAGCGGCGAGAACTACACGAAGGTGCTCGAGCCTCTGGCTGACAAGCTCGGCGCAGCCATGGGCGCATCACGTGCCGCTGTCGATGCGGGTTATGTGCCGAACGACTATCAGGTCGGTCAGACGGGCAAGATCGTCGCGCCGCAGCTTTATATCGCGGTCGGCATCTCGGGCGCGATCCAACATCTGGCGGGCATGAAGGACTCGAAGGTGATCGTCGCCATCAACAAGGACGAAGAGGCGCCGATTTTCAGCGTCGCGGATTACGGTCTGGTCGGTGATCTGTTCGACGTGGTGCCGGCCCTGGTTGACGATATTTGATCGATTGGGGTGATACAAAAGAGGAAGACGTATGCGCGACAAACTGGGGCTCAATCTGTACACGAGTCAACACGACCATGTTAGATCTCGGGCGGCCAATCTTGCTAACGAAGACGACGCGTGTCTCTGGCGCTGGTTTTGTGTGCTGTATGAGGAAGGGCGCATTAGATGGTGCAGGTCGGCACATGGATGGCTAGTCAGCGTCGATCACAAACATCTGGCGACGGAACCAGAATTCGACACGGCAATCAGAACTGCACGAGCCCGCTTCTTCTCCGGACGTCGCGCTAGATCGAACCAATCTGGAAACTAAAACTCTGAGAGCGGCTTGCTCCTAGTGAGTACTGCGCCGTTGCGCGTGAGACTTCTACCGCACTCCTTCTGTCTCACATCGTCAAACAACGAATCTAAGTCGAACGATCAAATCATTTCGAACCTGGCATTTCCTCATCGTTGCTCGGCTGGATTGCTGAGGTCATCCTGGAGAGATTTCGGGCCCGAATCGGACGCACGGCCTTTCATCGTTCATTGGCGCGGATCCGACGAGATATGGCGTGGAAGAGCACCTTTTAACTGTCGATATCGATATGACCTATCTACAAAATCTCGCCCGAAAGAGCGTTACCGTACTCACGCTTCAGATCATGCGGGACGCGGGTGAAAAAATCGCCATGATGGCATGTTACGACGCGAGCTTCGCAGAAATGGTAGATCGCTGTGGGGTCGAGGTCATCCTGGTTGGTGATTCGCTCGGCAATGTATTGCAGGGACTGTTGACCACACTGCCTGTCACGCTCGAGCATATGGCTTACCACACTGAATCAGTGGTTAGGGGCAACCGGACCGCATTAGTTGTCACTGATTTGCCATTCGGCAGTTACGCCACCCCGGTTCAGGCTTTTGACAATGCTGCGCGTCTGATGCGCTCTGGCGCTCAGATGGTCAAGCTCGAGGGGGGAGCATGGTTGTCCGACACAGTTCGCTTTCTCGTTGACCGTGGAATTCCTGTCTGTGCGCACATTGGCCTGACACCACAGTCTGTGCATGCACTTGGCGGCTTTCGCGTACAAGGCAAGACCGAATCCGCTGCGGCTCGGTTACTGGACGACGCGGTAGCATTAGAAGCGGCAGGAGCGCAACTTCTCGTTATGGAGGCAATCCCGGCTACCCTCGCTGGGGATGTGACACGACGCCTGGCGATTCCGACAATTGGCATCGGAGCTGGGGCAGAGTGCTCTGGGCAGGTCTTGGTGTTGCATGATGTGCTTGGAGTGTTCCCGGGGCGCAAGGCTAAATTCGTCAAGAATTTCATGGAAGGCCAGCCTTCCATCGATGCGGCTATATGCGCCTACGTGCAAGAAGTGAAGGACGGCACGTTTCCTGGTCCGGAACACGCGTTTGCGGCCTGATACAAGCCGGAGCCTCCGGTCCTCAACGGAGCCCTCGACAATGCCCGCCAAACAAATCAGACCACTTCAAGATTTCCGCCTTAAGAATCCGTTGAAAATGACCATTCTGTGATTCGACAGTGGTACGGATCTAGCGCTCGGCTCGACAGAAAAGTTGAAACCGGTTTCGACAGGGTTATGTGCTAGCGCCGACTAACCGACATCCATGTGTACGGGGAAGGTTCAATTCAGTTGCGATTCCGGAATAATGTAGTCGAAACGTACCTTCTTCAGCCGTTACGGCCTTCTGTTTTGGTAGAAACGTTTCGAAATCGGAGCGTAGAATGAATTTCGTCGCACGGGTGAACCAGTGCTTGGATGCAGGGTGTTTAGAGTGCTGAATGTATTCGAAGAAATTCGAACGCGTCGGTCGAAATTGAAGGCGACTATCGATGCTTACTGCCCGTTATTAAATATCGGCTGGTGCGCAACGACCTGGAAAGCAGATAAACGACCGGATCCGGCCTCCTCTTTCTTGCTGGCTAATCGACGTTCCGGATTTTCATGTATATGCGAAGTATTCTTCTTGACGAATCGGAACGGCTCATTCGGACGAAGGGATTTGTTCCGTTCAGTCTTGCGGAGCTTTCGAAAGAGTTGTCGATTCCAGAAAATAGGGTGACGGAATATTTCGTCAACAAGGATGGGGTTTGCGTAGAACTGCTGGATCGGACCATTGCCCGATTCGAAAGAGAACTCGACGAGATTTATACAGAATATGGCGACGCTGGAAGTCGCCTAATAGCTTACGCCTGTCTGCGCAGCGAAGAGTTTGTTCGGGGGCTGCCTTCGCTTTCAGCTGCGTTGATTGCTGTAACTGCGTCCTTGTCTGACGCTATACGTCAGTGTTTCGACCGTTTTCTAGCTCTACAGCTGAATTGGATAAAGACAGTTTTAGAGGGTCACTTCGCGTCTTGCGGAGGTCATGCCGAAGTGTCTATGAGGCCGATTGCGCACCTGTTGCTGGTCACACTGGAAGTTGACGACTTATTGGATGGTGCCGAGAATCGTAGTGAACCATCGGCGGCAAGTTACTCCGTTTTGCTGACTATCCTGGGAATTGTGAAGGGAAAGGCCTAACAGATCTGGACGACGGAACGACTTCCGATAGACGCTTGTCGGTCGCATTATCACGAGATGACGAAGACTTGATCTTCGTGTCGACCGAGGAAAGATAGCATGGTGCGCGTCAAGTGAGTGATCACGTGATTCACAAATCCAACCGCAATGAAACTTATCAGATCGATCCATGAATTGCGCGACCATCTGCGCGGTCAAAATCGCACGGCTTATGTGCCGACGATGGGCAACCTGCATGAGGGCCATCTGTCGCTGATGCGCCTCGCGCGCCAGTACGGCGATCCGGTGGTGGCGAGCATTTTCGTGAACCGCCTGCAGTTTGGCCCGAACGAAGACTTCGACAGGTACCCGCGAACGCTCGAGGCGGACATGGAGAAGCTTGAGAAGGAGAAAGTCTACGTGCTGTTTGCGCCGACTGAAAGGGATATGTACCCGCAACCACAGGAGTATCGCCTCCATCCGCCGCACGACCTCGGCGATATCCTCGAAGGCGAGTTTCGCCCTAGTTTTTTCACGGGCGTGTGCACGGTCGTGATGAAGCTGATGTCGTGCGTGCAGCCGCGCGTTGCCGTATTCGGCAAGAAGGACTACCAGCAGCTGATGATCGTGCGCGCGATGACAGAGCAGTTCGCGCTGCCTACCGACATCATCGCAGCCGAAACCGTGCGTGACATCGATGGACTCGCGCTCAGCTCGCGCAACCGCTATCTGACGGAAAAGGAGCGCGCCGAAGCATCGATGCTTGCGGCCGCGCTGCAAGGCGTGCGTCAGGCTGTGCTGTCGGGCAACCGCGACTTCGCGAAACTCGAACAAGAAGCTATGGCGTCGCTCGCCGCGCGCGGCTGGAAGCCCGACTACATCGCGATTCGCAAGCGCGCGAACCTTATCGCACCCGCTGCGCACGAGGTGGACGCGCGCCTTGTTGTTCTCGCGGCCGCAAAACTTGGTGCGACGCGCCTGATCGACAACCTTGAAATCTAAAGATGACGCCGCGAGCTGGGGGATGAGTCTGAGACAAGCGCTAAAGGTGAGCTTTCTCGCAAGTTGTGTTTTTTCGACAGACATGATGTAGCTGCGGCAGTCAATGTTAAGTCAAAACTCGACGACCCACTTGCCTTTTTTAGGTCTGCACACTACGGCGGGGAGCTGTCGTGATTCCTTTCGCGAGTCAATACCATCAACGTCGACGTGTTAGACCACTTCTTGGCATATGACTTGCAAACATCGTTGAGGTCGCGAAGCGCGTGATCTGAAATGTAGTGGAACCGAGAGTCCGCAATTTCCGGTTACAGAGCAGACCACATGGGAAGCTGGAGTCCTGACAAATGAACGATGGCTCGTCTGACCGCCATCCGCATCGAAGCTACGCCCGATATTAGTAGTTGCACGGCATGTACATGGAAAAGTGATGCGACGATGGACATCCAGTAGTTCAGCAAATAGCTGACGCCGTTATCGCGATCTGACGATCTTGATGTCATCTTCCAGAGGGTGTCGAGCGTGAGATACAGAGTGAATGTTTCGATACTGTCCACAACCAACAGGAGATAAGATGCCTTCCGAATACAGCGACGCAGAGTGGAAGACTCGTTGCGAACTTGCTGCGCTATATCGAATCATTGCGCATCATCGAATGACCGATCACATCTACACGCATATCAGTGCACGCGTGCCAGGTACGGATAAACATCACTTTCTCATCAATCCGTATGGCCAGATGTTTCACGAGATCACGGCTTCCGGTCTGGTCAAGATCGACATGAATGGAAATATCGTCGAGACCCCTTCGGACAAGCGACAACGCGTGAATAAAGCGGGCTTTATGATTCACTCCGCCGTACACATGGCGAAACACGATGTCGGCTGCGTTATACATACCCATACTGCTGCAGGGATTGCGGTGTCCGCGCAAGAAGAGGGGCTGCTACCTATTAGCCAGCACGCGCTCAAATTCTACGGTCGCCTTTCGTATCACAACTACGAGGGAATTGCGTCGGACGAAGAAGAGCGCGCACGACTGGTCGCCGATCTTGGAGAGAACAAGGCAATGATCTTGCGCAACCACGGCTTGCTCGCGGCAGGCGTGACGGTTGCGGACGCGTGGCTTGTAATCTACTACCTTGAGCGCGCATGCCAGGCACAGGTCGCAGCCTTGTCGGGCGGCAGTAAATTGATCTATCCGCCAGAAGCTGTTCGCAAGCACACGTCGGATCAGTTCGCCAGGCTTGACATCGCAGATGACGCTTTCGATACCGGCGGAGTGCAGAGCTACCAACAAGTCGGGTTCGATGCTGCACTACGACTTATCGAGCGTGATCTGCCACGCTACGACAGCTGAAACATCGGCTAAACCTCCAGGCACAATAACCCGAGCCGCATTGCATGGCGGCCACTCATAAGGAACGTGCGCGTACCCCGCAAAGTGATGAAACCACTTGCGGGGTCGCGTGCGTCCTGCGTGTGTCGTGTGTGGACGGAAAATCACGAGAAGGATGGAAGAGACATGGTCGCCACCGATCAAAGCTGCATGCGCAAAGTCCTGATACGATTCCTCCCGTTGTTACTGATTTGCTACATTGTTTCCTATCTTGATCGGGTCAACGTCGGCTATGCCGCGTTGACGATGAATCAGGACCTAGGCTTGTCCAATGCTGCGTTCGGTCTAGGCGCGGGGCTATTCTTCATTACGTACTTTGCATTTGAGATCCCGTCGAATATCGCCTTGAAGCATTTTGGCGCTCGCCGCTGGATTGCCCGGATCATGCTGACATGGGGACTGCTATCCGGCGCGATGGCATTCGTCGATGGCGAGAAGAGCTTTTATGCTGTTCGTTTACTGCTGGGGGCGGCGGAGGCCGGCTTTTTTCCAGGCATCATTTTCTTTCTAACACTCTGGGTGCCGAGTCGCTGGCGCGCCTCTTTCGTTGGTACGTTCATGGTAGCGGTTCCGATGGCCAGCGTATTAGGTGCGCCGATTTCGGCATTTCTTATAAATAGCTCCGGCCTCTGGGGCCTGGCAAGCTGGCAGACAATGTTTGTTGTCGAATCGGTTCCCGCGATATTTCTGGCGTTTGTCGTATTCAAGGTGTTGCGAGACAAGCCAGAGGACGCCGAGTGGCTAAGTGACGAAGAGAAGCGATGGCTGAAGTCGACGCTGGCTGCGGAGCATTCTCTGGGTGGCGAGCACGAGCACGAAAACGTCGGTGTCGTTCTAAAGACACCGCAAATATGGATCCTTGCATACGTGTACTTCTGTCTCGCCGGTATTTCGTACGGACTGGCGTTCTTCCTGCCGCTGATTATGAAGGACGCGCACCTGAGCATCATCCAGACGGGCTTTGCGACTGCAGCGCCGTTTTTGATTGGTGCCATTGGCATGGTGTTGTGGGGACGCAGTTCCGATCGTCGCCAGGAGCGGCGTATGCATGCCCTCATTGCTTTGGGCCTGGCGGTCGTTGGCTTGGGCGCCTCCGTACTGATCCCAACGCCAATGGCAAAAATCGCGGCGTTCTCAATTTCGGCTTTCGGGTTGATGTCTGCGTTACCGGTGTTCTGGACGCTGCCGAATCTGCTGTTGAAATCGACTGTCGGTGCAGCGGGTATCGCAATGATCAGTTCACTCGGTAACCTCTCCGGTTTCGTTCAGTCGGTTCTGATGGGCGTCATTCGTGACCGAACGGGGAGTTACGGTGCCGGCTTGCTTTTGATTGCCGCAATCGGTGCGATGGGATTCTTCGTGTTGCTGCGTGCTACGCGGGATATCCCCCGACCGGAAGCGCGAGTCGGAAGCTGGACGAGCTCGACCGAGTAATACCGCGTTGACGGGTTGGCTGATAAAGACTTCATGACTTGCTCGCCGAAACGGTGCGTAGCCACGACCCGCTAATCATGACTTCAACGGCCTTGAGCGCGGACGACGCTCTCGTTGCACCCGTCCAATCTATGTCGTGTCCGACGACACAAAGATGTCGTTGTGCCGTCGTGGACGACAGCCATGCCCCGCTTTCCACCAATTTCCGGCGAAAGCGCAAAGCCCATTGCCTGAGGTGCCGATGGCACACTCTTTGCATCGAAGACCTCACCGAACTGGCGCAGAGATCATGTGGGCTATGAGGCTTCACACGGCGCACCTGACGGTCGCCCGGGATAATTCCTATGAATCTGGTTTTACGATAAAAGGTCGAGAAATATGGGTCCTTTGGATGGTCTTACAGTTGTTGATTTTTCGACGTTGCTGCCCGGTCCGATGGCGAGTCTCGTGCTCGCCGAAGCGGGTGCAACTGTCATCAAGATCGAGCGACCCCAAACGGGCGACGATATGCGGACCTACCAACCTCGTCTCGGCGAGGATAGCGTCAACTTTGTGATGCTCAATCGCGGCAAACGGAGCATTTCGATTGACCTGAAACGACCCGACGCGCGAGACAAACTGAAACCTTTGATCGAACGCGCCGACGTGCTGATCGAGCAATTCAGGCCGGGTGTCATGTCTCGACTAGGCTTCGGCTTCGACGAGGTTCGCGATATCAATCCGAAATTAATTTATTGCTCAATCTCAGGTTGGGGGCAAACCGGGCCGAAATCGAATATCGCTGCGCATGATCTCAACTATGTCGCCGAGACGGGAATGCTCGGTTTGAGCACGGGTGCGGACGGTGCTCCCGTGCTACCGCCCATGCTGGCTGCCGATATCGCAGGAGGGGCGTTCCCGGCTGTTATGAATATCATGTTCGCTCTTCGCGAGAGAGATCGAACGGGGCGGGGTGTCCATCTTGACATCTCGATGGCGGACAACCTCTTTGCGTTCAACTACTGGGGAATCGGAAGCGGCCTGTCGGGAGCAGGTTGGCCGAAGCCGGGTGGAGAACTGGTGACTGGAGGTTCGCCGCGCTACCACATATACCGGACACGAGACGGCAGATACCTTGCCGCAGCGCCAATCGAAGACAAGTTTTGGGAGAACTTTACGCGAATTATCGAATTGCCGGCGGAATTCAAGGATCCCACGTCAGATACCGGCGTAGCGATTGCAGCTGTAGCCGAACGAATTGTTTCCCGCACCGCGTCTGAGTGGAAAGCACTCTTCGATGGACAGGACGTGTGTTGTTCGATCGTCGCGACATTGGAGGAGGCTGTGAAGGATCCCCATGTGGCCGCGCGAGGCCTGTTTGAGCACACGGTCGGTTCGTCAGATGGCAGATTGTCGGCTTTGCCTGTCCCGATTGCTTCCGTATTTCGCACGAGCGCATCGCATCGACCATCCCCCGCGCTGGGAGCGTCAAACGAGCTGCTTGAATCCTGACCGGGAAACGCAGGGCCCGTCTTGGTAAATGGTGGTGAGGTGGATCTGGTCATCGAGACGGTGGTGCTATTGTCTTTTAACTTCTGAGAGTGACGATGAAGGAAGCTTTTATTTGTGACGCAGTGCGCACTCCCATTGGCCGTTACGCGGGGGCGCTTTCGTCTGTTCGTGCCGATGACCTCGGCGCCGCACCGTTGCGCGCGCTTATGGAGCGAAACCGCGACGTAGACTGGAGCGCCGTCGACGAGGTCCTCTTCGGTTGCGCGAATCAGGCAGGTGAAGACAACCGCAATGTTGCGCGAATGGCATTGTTGCTTTCGGGTTTGCCAGAACGCACACCAGGAACGACGGTAAATCGTCTTTGCGGATCCGGAATGGACGCAGTCGGCATCGCCGCTAGAGCAGTCAAGTCCGGCGAAGCGGGTCTTCTGATCGCCGGCGGTGTAGAGAGCATGAGCCGTGCTCCTTTTGTGCTCGGTAAAGCTACCTCAGCGTTTTCGCGTCAATCGGATTTGCAAGATACAACAATCGGCTGGCGGTTTATTAATCCGCTCATGAAAGCGCAATATGGTGTCGATTCGATGCCGGAAACCGCAGAAAACGTCGCCGAAGAATATGAAATCAGTCGCGCGGACCAGGATTCGTTCGCGTTGCGCAGTCAGCAGAAGGCGATACGCGCCCAGAACGACGGCACATTCTCTGATGAGATCATCCCTGTAACTGTGCCACAAAAGAAGGGGGATGCGATCGTGGTGTCACGAGATGAGCATCCCCGGGAGACGAGTCTTGAGATGCTCGCACGGCTGAAGGGTGTGGTGCGTCCGGATGGCACGGTGACGGCGGGCAATGCATCCGGTGTCAACGATGGAGCGGCTGCACTCATCGTTGCGGATGAGGACCACGCAAAACGATTTGGTCTCCTGCCACGAGCCCGAATTCTTGGTATGGCCACGGCGGGTGTTGCACCCCGGGTCATGGGCATTGGCCCAGCACCTGCGACGATGAAGCTCCTCGAGCGTTTGAATATGACCATTGATCAGTTCGACGTAATCGAGCTCAACGAGGCATTCGCATCACAAGGGCTTGCGGTGTTGCGCATGCTCGGCGTGAGCGACGATGACCCGCGCGTCAATCCGAATGGCGGCGCCATCGCGCTAGGACACCCGCTCGGTATGAGTGGTGCACGTCTGGTCACAACTGCTTCATATCAATTACAGCGTATTGGTGGACGGTTCGCTCTTTGTACGATGTGTATCGGTGTAGGGCAGGGCATTGCGATTGCAATAGAGCGAGTGTGAGCGCTTCGCGGCGATCAGTGGCGCGACCCTAGTTCGACTTCGCGCCACGATCAGACAGACGGGTGCGCACGCCCGAATAACAAAGTAATGGGCGATGTGTCGCAGCTGAGAGCGACGCGTTACAAGGACGGTGAACAAATATAACGACGATAACCGACGTTCACTTGAGATCTCGCGTCGTCGGATTGCGCCTGCACGTCAGAGGGTATTGAGGTATCCCGAGACGACGTGGCGCGCTTATGCCACTCAACCTCCTGAACCCGCCCATAGCGAACCTGTGACGAGATTTCCTTTTCTGTTTCCAAGCGTTGATTCAGTCAGAAAGGAGGGTTTGATTGTTTGGAGGACCTGACATGTTCCCGGCGTCCTGCAGATTGGACAGGATTCTCAACGGATTCCGACCATGTTGTGAAGCGAAACGAATGTTTCGTCCGATGCTGATATCCGATCGAAATATTCTAGATCGAGACGATTGAGTCATGTCAATTCGGCAGCACATGTCTTATTTGGATGACTACAGTATTTTCACCGTTCCGTTGCAACCATTGACCGTGACGTCATACAGGCTGACCGGTTTTCGTTCATAGGAATGGACAAACCAAACCTTGGAAATCATCATGAAAAGCTTCGATACGCGTAAGTCGGCATTGGCATTGTTCAGTATTGCTTTAAATATTCCGTTGATCGCCAACGCTCAGACGACAGAGGTCGTCAAGATTGGAGCAGCAGCTCCACTTACGGGTGGCCTGGCACATATTGGTCGAGATGTGGAGAACGGCGCGAAGCTCGCAGTCAATGAGGCGAACGCAAAGGGTCTTGTAATCAACGGGAAGAAAATCACTTTGCAATTGGAAGAAGAGGACGATGCCGCCGACCCCAAGACCGCGACGCAGATCGCCCAGAAGCTGGTTGACGATAAAGTCGTGGCTGTGATCGGACACGTCACGTCGGGTACGACGATCCCTGCCTCCAAGATCTACATGGAGGCGGGTGTTACGCAGATTACACCTTCTTCGACTAACCCCCTGTACACCCAACAAGGATTTAAAACTACCTATCGGCTGATTGCGACGGATGCGCAACAAGCCCCCGCGCTGGCTTCCTATGCTGCAAAACAAATGGGTGCAAAGACGATCGCGATTGTTGACGATGCGACCGCGTACGGTCAGGGGCTGGCCGATCAGTTTGCCAAGAACGCCCAAGCGTTGGGAATCACGGTGATCTCTCGCGATGCCTGTACTGATAAGACAGTGGATTTCAAAGGAATTCTGACCAAGATCAAAAACGAGAATCCGGACATTATTATGTATGGTGGTGAAGATGCCGCCGGCGCCAACCTCGTGCGACAGGCCACTCAGCTGGGACTGCGTGCGAAGATCTTGTCGGGTGACGGAATGTGCACTGAAAAACTTGGTGAACTGGCTGGTGATGCGTCGAAGAACCTGACGTGCTCTGAAGCTAGTCTCCCGATTGAGAAGATGCCCGGTGGGGCGCAGTTCAAAGCGAAATATGAGAGCACGTTCAAGCAGCCGATGCAGCCCTATGCACCGTTTGCGTATGACGCCGTCAATGTGATCATCGATGCTATGCGTCGATCGAACTCCACGGACGCGGCCAAGATTCTGGCCGGCATGCCATCGACCAACTACCAAGGTGTAATTGGACAGATTGCGTTTGATCCTAAGGGCGATCTTAAAGATACTGGCATCTCGATGTACCAGTACAAGAATGGCAAGAAGAGCTTGCTTGAAGTGATGAAGCTCTGATTTTCAAATCAACTTACGACCGGTTTGCGAGCATTGCTCGCGAACTGGTCTTCAAGACCAGTGCCAGAATGACTGTTAGGGCTGAAGTTCTGACGTATATCAGGCGCGTGAGTAACGATGATTGCGTATGCTATTCGATCGAAAGCTCATTCAGGCGCTTGTACAGGTAGGAGCGGGACACTCCAAGTTCTTCGGCGACGCGCTTCTTATTGCCTTTGAGTCGATGCATGGCTTCAACAATCAGCTCTGATTCGGCGCGTTCCTTAACTCCGCGCAGATCGCGGGTGGCTCTTTCACGTTGTGCCTGAAGAGGGGCGTATCCTCCGCTCGACGCGGGCTGTGTAGTGCTTACCGCGTATCCGCAATTCGCCAATGTGATGGTTGCTCCATCGCTGAAGATGGCGGCACGCTCAATTGCGTGCTGAAGTTGGCGAATGTTACCCGGCCAAGGTTGTGACTGAAGATACTGAACCACTTCAGGCGATACTGCCTTTTTGGGAACGCCGTGCCTTTCGGAAAAGTTGGTGAGGAACCGGTCTGCAAGCATGGGGACATCTTCGAGTCGCTCGCGCAGAGGTGGCAACCTGAGCGTGACAGCGGCGATTCGATAGAACAGATCAAGTCGAAACGTGCTTTCCGCAATCATTGCGTCGAAATCTCGATTACTTGCCGAGATAAGACGAAAATCCGAGTGCACCCGTCGGTCGCCTCCGACACGCTCAAAGTTGCCATCCTGAAGTGTACGCAACAGCTTGACCTGCGTATCGAGGGGCATGTCGCCGATTTCATCGAGAAATAGCGTACCGCCGTCGGCTTGTTCGAACTTTCCTTTGCGTCCCTTTCGGTCGGCTCCTGTGAAGGCGCCTCCTTCGTAGCCAAAGAGTTCTGCTTCAACCAATGTACTTGGCATCGCTGCTGCGTTTACCAGAATCATTGGACTGTCGCTGCGTGGACTTAGCATGTGGAGCGCGTGCGCGACCAGTTCCTTGCCTGTGCCGCTCTCCCCGACGATAAGAACAGGCACATCGAGCGGAGCGATCCGCACGATGTCATCTTTGAGGCGGCGAACAGCGTCGCTGGTGCCCACGATCTGGTCCAGACCGTAGGTCCGATTGCGCATTCCAGACAACTCGCGTTTATAGAAATCAAGCTCCTGGCGCACGCGTGTCAGCTCACCTCTTAGCTCTTCAAGCGCTTCAGGTCCCTTGAACATCACTTGCCCTATCGCACCTACACGCCGCTTGCTGCGATCAAATATCGGCGTTCGGGAAACGATGCGTACGACCCCGTTCATCTCCTGGACCTGCCCAATCTGAGCGCGGCCGCTCACTGCGACCTCCTGCAACCGCGTGTTCTCGATGACTTCAGTGACCGGCTGACCGGCTGCTTCACCGTGACGGAGCCCGAAGAATTTCTCGTGGACCGGGCTCATATAGAGCAGCTTGCCAGCCGAGTCGACGACGGTGATGGCTTCGTACGGGTTCGTCACAAAGTGCCTGAGGATATCGTCAGAGAACTCGACACTCGAGATGAACTCGGCCAAGGCTTCGTCAGGGTCACTTTCAAAAACGAGAAAACACACGGCGGTGCCAGCGTTGACCGTCGAGACGATCAACGATTGCTCCCGGCTGTTGATGGGGAATACCTCTTTAAGTTTGATATCGGCGCGTTCCTGCCACAGCGTCGCCAGCTCTTCTGCAAGCGATTTGTCCTCGCATAGGCCTGCTGCCAGCAGCGAAATCCCAGATTCGTCCAGCACCAGGACTCCGCACTTGTGTCTCGACATATCTCCCTCATTCTCCTAAGTTTGCGGTCCGGACAGTGTGGTTGACGAATACACTGTACACCTCAAAGTGACCGCAAAGAAAACAGTTCATTGTGCATTTATTGTATTCGAGACATCATTGGAGAGAAAGACATTTGGTATGCAGTCGGTGTAATTACCAGCAGCGGCGCGCGTTTCGACGCCCTCTGCGGTGCGCTCCGTCAATATTGGCATGGCTCTTGCGGTCTATGACTTGGAACAGGAGCAGGAGACGTGATGAGCCAACTCGAAAAACTTCCACGAATGCAGGACAACGACGGACTTCGCTTGCTAGACGGCTTGCGGGTTTTGGATATGACAACCTCGATTGCCGGGCCTTACGCGACTCAGTTGCTTGCGGACCTTGGTGCCGATGTGACGAAAATTGAGAAGGTTGGTGCCGGCGACGACACCCGAGCCTGGGGGCCTCCTTTTCTCGACGGGGAGTCGCTGTGGTATCTCAGCGTCAACAGGAACAAGGCCAGTGTGACCCTGGATGTCAGCCGAACCGAAGGGCAGGCGATTCTTGATGACCTGGTCCGACAAAGCGATGTCATCGTGCTCAACATGGTCCCGCAAGTTCAGCAGAAGCTGGGACTCGACTTCGAGAGACTGCACGCGATTAATCCCAGGTTGATTCACGTATCGCTTACGGGTTTCGGTGTGTCAGGGCCTCGGTCGTCGCTGCCTTGCTATGACCTCATCGCGGAAGGTTACTCGGGTGTGATGGACCTGACGGGCGAGCCCGAATCGGGACCTCAGAAGGTGGGGACCCCCGCAGCCGATCTGCTCGCCGGGCAAGACGTCGCGCTCGCCACACTTGCTGCTGTAATCGAGCGGCAACGGACCAATGTCGGCAAACGCGTAGATGTCTCGATGGTCGCGAGCATGGTGCGCTTCATGTCGCCGCGCATCGTACCTTACCTGGGCTCGGGCGAGCGGGTGAGCCGATCCGGGGGGCGCGATTCGGTGATTGCCGTCTACCAGGTATTCGATACAGCTGACGATCCGGTCACGCTTGGCTTGGGTAACGACGCAATCTGGCGTCGGTTCTGGGAGGCGGTCGATTCCGCAGACTACGGCGCCTCGGAAAAATTCCGGACCAACGCCGCGCGGCGAAACGCGAGGCCGGAGATTGTCGAGACGATCAGCGCGGTGCTGAAGACACGGCGACGTTCGGAATGGCTCGCGTTGTTTGCCGAATATCGGATCCCTGCTGGCCCTATCAATCGGGTGGACCAGGTTGTCACCGATCCGCATCTTCTCGATGACGGTTTGTTCTATACGGTCCTTGGCGAGAACGGGCTGGTTCCGCAGGTAGGGCTCGGCATCAAGTTCGATGGGCAGGCGACAGTGCACCGCCGTCCACCGCCCGCGCTTGGACAAGACACGATACGTGTATTGCAGGAAAGACTGGGTATGTCTGAGGCCAGACTGGCTGACCTCAAGAACGATGGAATTGTTTAAAGGAGACAATGATGCAATTCGAAGAAATCACTTACGCAGAAGACGGCCCGGTTGGCACGATCACACTGAATCGCCCGCAAGACGGGAACATGTTCACCGAGCGTATGTGTCATGAGATTCGCGACTGTATCAATGAGATTCGTCGCGAAACACGTACGCGAGTGATCGTGATTACCGGCGCGGGCGACAAATTTTTCTGCACGGGTGGTCGCAAGGAGGGTATGCAGGATTCGACACTGTACGCCGGCGTGTTGCCTACGCTGGAGATGTACGAGAGCATCGACCGCCTGCAAAAGCCAGTGATCGCATCTGTTAACGGCTTCGCTGTGGGTGGCGGCAACGTGTTGCAGGTCGTCTGCGATCTTACGATAGCAAAAGAGAGCGCAGTCTTTCGACAGGTCGGACCGATGGTCGGTAGTTTCGACGGTGGTTACGGCACATGGTATCTGGAGGATCTGGTCGGCAAGAAGCGCGCCAAGGACATCTGGTATCGGAACCCGAAGATCTCAGCCCATGAGGCACTTGAAATGGGTTTGATCAATAAGGTGGTACCGGACGATCAGCTTAAGACTGCTACGCGGGAATACGCCCTTGAAATCGCTGAGCGTGGCGCCTTTGCTCTTGCTTCGATCAAAAGCGCATTCAATGCGCGTCACGGCGGTGTCAGCGGCCTTTCGCGCATGGCTCACGATCTGTTGCTGCGCGGCTATCTCGATTCTGAAGAGCATGATGAACTGGCGGCCGCATTTGCCGAGCGCCGCGCGCCAGATGCAGCGAAGTTCGGTCATTAAGAACTGGAGGTAGGGCATCATGCAAAACATCCTGACACTTCACAATCCCGAGAAGGCCCGTGAGTACCATCTCGCGGGCGTGTGGCAGCAAGACACGCTCTACACTTTAGCTCGACGCCATGCGAGAGAGACGCCGACTGCTTGTGCATTGCGCGATGCCGAGTTGCGTCTCACCTGGCGAGAGACGGTGGAGTGGGCTGACAGCGTCGCGGAAGCGCTACATCGTGAAGGGCTTCGTGCGGGCGACCGGGTTGGGGTCTGGCTGCCCAACGTTGTCGAGACAGTCGTGATTCTCCTCGCGTGCTCCCGCAACGGATACGTGTGCTGTCCTTCGTTACATCAGAACTACACGGTCGAAGAAATTGCTCTTCTTCTCGAGCAGATTGATTGTCGAGCGTTGTTCGCAGCCCCCGGATATGGAGCGGACAGTGACCGACATTCGATTTTCTCGCGGTCAAAGTCGATGCCACATTTGCGCGCTGTGTTTTCGCTCGATCGACATATCGGGGGAACGTGCGAGGAGAAGGATATTGCCCCGTTTCCTGAACGTATGCCCCCGTCCATCACGCGCGCGCCCGACCTCAATCCCGACAAGATTGTCTATCTCGCTTTCACTTCAGGAACGACAGGTTCGCCGAAAGGCGTCATGCATAGCGATAACACGCTGTTAGCCAACGGACGGGCGCTCACGTACGACTGGGCACGTACGACGGACACCGTGCTGCTGTCGCTGAGTCCGATGAGCCATCACATTGCGACCGTTGCAATTGAACAGATGTTGGCAGTCGGTTTCGAATTGGCAATGACGGACCCGATCGTGGGACGCAAGGGCCTCGACTGGATCCTCGAGACGGGTGCAACTTACGTGATGGGTGTACCAACGCACGCGATGGATGTGCTGGCAGAGGTTTCTCAGCGCGGACTGCGTGAGCTCGGTAGGGTCAAGTCGTTCTACATGGCCGGCGCTCCTATTCCGCGCGAGGTCGCTCAAAAATTCGTCAACCTTGGCGTCACGCCACAGAACGTCTATGGCATGACGGAGAACGGATCACATCAATACACGGTTCCCGCTGATACAGCCGACACGATCGTTTCTACGTGCGGCCGCTCTTGTAATGGCTATGAAGTGAAGCTCTGGCGACAGGAGGATCCGGACACGGAGGCGCGTCCCGGCGAGGTCGGCGAGATTGGTGGGCGAGGCGGGCTGCTTATGCTTGGTTATTTCAGCAATCAGGTGGCAACTGAGCGTTCGTTCAATCGGCATGGCTGGTTCATGAGTGGGGATCTGGGGGTATTCACGGATGACGGCTGTCTGAAGATCGTAGGTCGCAAGAAGGATCTGATTATTCGCGGCGGACACAACATACATCCGGCCCGGATTGAAGATCTCGCCATGCGACACCGCGATCTGGAGCGAGCCGCCGCGTTTCCGGTCGCCGATGATCGGCTTGGAGAAAAGGTTTGTCTCGCGGTCGTATGCAAGCCGGGATGCAGTGTTGATCCCGAGGCGTTACTAGCCTGGTTGGCCGAAGCCGGACTTTCGAAATATGACATGCCGGAGTACTTCATGGATTTGGCAGCGTTTCCGATGACGGCAAGCGGCAAGATTCTGAAGCGTTCTTTGGCAGAAAAAGTAGCCGCTGGCGAGATCAAGCCGCTCGCGGTGCGTTATGTGGTTGAACACGCCTCAGGAGCACGTGCATGACGGTCCAATTGGTGTTTGAAGACTCACTGGCTTACCTCACGCTGAATCGGGTCGAGGCGCTAAATGCGTTGAGTTTCGAGGTGTTGCGGGAGATTTCAGTTGCTATCGATGAGGTCGCATCCTCTGACTCGCGCGCGCTCGTGATTACGGGGAGTGGCGAGAACGCCTTTTGTGCGGGAGCTGATATCAAGGAGCTGGTGGGACGCAATCTGATGGAGGAACGCAGAGGCGCCGAGTTCGGCCAGGCAGCATTCGCCAAGCTCGATCGTCTGCCGATTCCGTCAATCGCGGTCCTTCATGGTTATGCATTCGGCGGGGGGCTCGAACTCGCTCTGGCCTGCACTTTCCGCGTTGCGACTCACAAGGCAAAGATGGGACTGCCAGAAATCAAGCTCGGCCTGATTCCAGGCTATGGAGGAACCCAACGTTTGCCACGATTGATCGGCGAAGCGAGGGCGCTTGAGTTGATCATGTCTGGACGTACGGTGGACGCTGAAGAGGCTCTGCGCATTGGTCTCGTAAATCGCGTGGTCGATGGTGGTGATCCCACAGCAATCGGTGCCGAATTTGCCCGGCAGTTCACGCCATTCAGCCGGTGCGCGTCGCTGTTCGCGCGAGAAGCAGTGCAGCGTGCAGCAGGCGTGAGTTTGCAAGAGGGTTTGCGAATCGAGGCGGATCTGTCGACCCTAGCCTATCGTACGGCGGACGCCGCAGAGGGAATGCGCGCATTTGTAGAAAAGCGCACTCCGCACTTCAAGGATGCCTGATATGAAAAAAGGATGTGTAGTCGTAACGGGAGCCAGCCGTGGCATCGGTGCCGCAATTGCAGAAGCACTCGCAAGATCGGGGTTCACTGTCGCGTGCCTTTCCCGGACTGGTGGATTTCCCCAGCGCGACGGTCTGGATGATGATATCCGCTCGAGGTTGATTCCCGTGAAGTGCGACATCAATAACCGCGCTCAGCTGGAAGAAGCGTTTCAGACGGTTGTAAAGCAGTCTGCGGTATCCATTGTTGGCTTGGTCAACAATGCCGGCATTCATCTCGACGGCGCCTCCGATTCGTTCGCACTCGCAGACTTTGAGAGTGTGATGTCGACCAATGTGACAGCGCTGTTTTCAGTTAGTCAGGTTGGGCTACCTTACTTGCGCGAAGCAGGATCAAGTGTAGTTGTCAATATCGGTTCCTTTTTCGACAAGCTTGGCGTCAAACGCAATACGGCCTATTGCGCATCGAAAGCGGCCGTCGGTGCTATCACCCGATGTCTCGCAGTTGAATGGGCGAAGTTTGGTGTGCGTGTGATGAACGTGGCACCTGGCTACATCGTTACGGATCTGAACCGCGAGGAGATGTCCGGAGAGGCCTTGCGCAAATTCCTTGAAAAGCGCATCCCGATGGGCAAGCCTGGTGGGGCCGATGATGTCGCTCATCTGGTCGTTTCACTTTTCGGTGACGCCGGGGCATTCATGACCGGGGAGACCTTCTACGTGGACGGTGGCCAGGGCATGGCACTCTAAAGGATGATGACAATGAATGTACTGGAACGGCTGGACGCACGGGTCAAGCTGGGCGACGAAGAAAGGATGGTACTCGACAGCGTTCAGAAGCTCGCGAACGAGCAACTGGCGCCGCGCGCGGCTCAGTACGACCGTAGCGGCGAGTTTCCATGGGACAACGTCAAGGCGATTAACGAACTCGGCCTGAATGCGATGTTCGTACCGGAAGAATACGGCGGCGCACCGCTCTCATTCGCGTGTTACGTGTCGTGTGTGAAGACAATCTCAGAGGCGTGCGCTTCGACAGGCATTATCTGGGCGACGAACTTTCACGCAGCCAAGCCCATCGTGCAATACGGCAGCCCGGCGTTGAAGGAAAAATTCTTGCCGCGCGTTGCGGAGGGCGCGCTGGTGGCGCTGGCGATTACGGAGCCAAACGCTGGCTCGGATGCCACCGGCATGACCACGTCGTTTCGCGAAGAGGGTGACGAAATCGTTATCAATGGCGGCAAGACGTTCATCACAAACGGCGATGTGGCCGATATCTATCTATTGTTTGGAAAGTGGTCAGGCATTAACGATCCGAAGAAGGCCATTTCGGTGCTGATTTTGGAGAAAGGAACACCGGGGCTGTCTGTACTTGGCACGGAACACAAGATGGGTACGCGCGCTTCGAGCACAGCGACGATTTCTTTCGAGAATTGTCGCGTTCCCCGATCCAACCTGATGGGCGAGCCAGGTGAGGGATTGAAGATTCTGTTCGGCTCGCTCAATCGTTCGCGCCCGAGCGTCGCCGCGCATGCGCTTGGCATCGCTCGGGCTGCGTTCGAGGATGCCGTAGCGTACATCAACGAACGTAAGCAATCGGGGCGCCGCATCATCGAATTTCAAGGTGTCCAGTTCATGCTCGCAGACATGGCATCGGAATTGGCATTGTGCGAGTCATGGCTCTGGCGCGTGGCCGAGATGGTGGACAGTGGCGAGCAAGACTTTGGTATTGAAGCTTCGATACTGAAAATGCGCGCCACCGACGCTGCAATGCGTATTTCCACGGATGCAGTACAACTCCTTGGTGGCTATGGATACTGCTCGGACTATCGAGTTGAACGCCTGATGCGTGACGCGAAGATCACCCAGATCTGGGAAGGTACAAATCAGGTACATCGTCAGTTGATTGGGCGTAGCTTCATCGAAAAATGATTTGGGAGACAGAGATGACAGACATCAAAACTGTTGGAGTCGCAGGCAGCGGCACAATGGGTAGCGGAATCGCAATTGTGGCGGCTCGCGCGGGCTTTGTGACGAAGGTCTACGATACCCGGCAGGACGCGCTAGATCGGGCAAGAACCCAAACAGAAACCTTTCTGAGGAAATCGGCAGAGCGAGGAAAGCTGGCAGCGGACGCAGTGCCCGAAATCATGGCACGCTGGCAAGGTACAACCCGTCTGGAAGATATGGCGGATTGCGACATCGTGATTGAAGCTGTTTTCGAAGACCTTGCTGTCAAGCATGAGTTGTTCACCAAGCTTAATGCGATTTGCGGCGAACAGGCGCTGTTTGCATCGAATACCTCAACCATCGCGATCACTGAGATCGCGGGTGGGTCAGGACGCCCCGACCGGTTCGTCGGCATGCATTTTTGCTTGCCCGCCCAGCTGATGAAGCTCATCGAGATGTCGCCGGGGATGAGCACCTCAGAAGAAACGTTTGTGAAGGCGTGGGACTTCGCAGTCGCTCTGGGTCAGAAGCCTGTGAAGACGCAGGACACGCCCGGATTCATTCTGAATTACTTCCTGATTCCGTTCAACAACGACGCGATTCGCCTTGTGGAGCAGGGCGTGGCATCACCGGCCGACATCGACAAGGCAATCAAGACCGCGCTGGGCTATGCGATGGGGCCGCTCGAATTGCTCGACCTCATCGGCATGGACACCCAGCGTCTGCTGTGCGAAGCAATGCATGAGCTCACCCACGAACCGCGCGCAGCGTGTCCGCCGCTAGTGCGACGCATGATTGCAGCGGGAAGTCTGGGCAAAAAGAGCGGGAAAGGTTTCCATCAATACGGCGACAGCAAGATGTTTGGAGCGTGACCATGTCATATAAAGTTATTCGTGCCGGTGAGAGCCGTTCGTTTCCGGAGTCACACGCCTTCATCGAATCGGCCAATGTGAGCGGCGATGCATGGGTCTATCTGGGTGTCAACGCCGGTCAACACTTCTCGCGCGAACGCGCAGATTCAAGTCGCGCAGAATTCGTGCTCATCGAGCTGGAAAATGAATGCCTCGGTAGCTATGTCGAAGAAGCCGCAACGGTCGAAAAGAGATCGCAGTCTTCGAAAGCCTTCGGGTTCGCGCGCTTTCGCCTTGGAAAATCTGATCCAAGCAACCTTATAGAACTGGTCGTGCCCGCTAAACCTGATGCGGACGCGATGGCGGCGGCGCGCAAAATTTTCGAGGATGCGGGCTTTATCGTCGCAGTTTGCGGAGACTTTCCTGGCCGGATCGTAAATCGGCTTGTGCGACCGTATTACAACGCGGCGTTGCGTCGACTCGACGAGAAGCTTGCTACGGCTTCAGACATGGACATGACGTTGCGCATGGGGCTCGGCTACCCGGAAGGACCAATAGAACTGCTCGAGCGTACTGGGCTTGACGAGCACTTCAAGGTTACCCTGGCACTGTATGAAGCGCTTGGCGACTCGGCTTATGCACCGGCTCGACGGGCGACCAATGCTTTCAATCGATCGAAGTTGGGGGACTAACAACGCGTCACGTCGACTTCGGGTCTGATAGACGGTGAGACACAGACGCTTCGTCTCACCGTTGTTCGCGGCTAAAGCTTTAAGGCCCACGCGCGCTCCCCGCACAGTTGACCACGTTGTCGCTTCCGGATGACGCAGCTTCCGGAATGGTGATGCAACCAGGACCATCGTGACATTGACGCGGCGCTGCCGTCGAAGCGCGAGGATTCTGACCTGATCGCGGCTTACGCGAACTGCCATGAAAGTTGAGTGTCGTCAGGGACGACATCCTCGGACTTTCGTGGAGCCCACAAAGACACTTGTCGTCGAGATCTGCCAGGCAAACCGCGCGGGCAGCTTGGATAGCGGCAGCCGCGCACGAGTGGCATAACAATTGCCTTGTCAGTAAGCGGCCGTTTCATTCAACAAGACACTTTCCTATTCAAAGGCGTAGTCATGCGGAGTTATCGAGTACATGAACATGGTCAACCGTCTTCGATGAAGATCGAGGAAATTCCCTCGCCTTCGCCGGACCGTGGTCAGATGCTGATCGATGTTGAAGCATCAGGTATTAATTTTCCCGACGTATTGGTCGTTTCAGGTGCCTACCAACTGCTGCCGGCGCGTCCGTTCACACCGGGAAAGGATTTCGCCGGCGTCGTGCGGGCTATAGGTGAGGGCGTCACGGAATACGCGCCGGGCGATAGGATCATGTCGCAGATTGAATACGGCGCGCTCGCCGAACAGGCGCTGACGACGCCCTCTCAGTCCTTCCGCCTGCCAGACGGGATGGGCTTCGAGGCTGCTGCGGCCATGGGGTTGGTGTATCAGACGGCGTGGTTCGCGTTGATGGAGCGTGGTCAATACAAGGCGGGCGAAACCGTCTTGATCGGAGGTGCCGCAGGCGGCGTGGGGCTCGCCGCCGTGCAAATTGCCGTTGGACATGGCGCGACCGTACTTGCTGCCGTTCGCAATGAGGAAGAGGCCAAAGTGGTCCGGGAATCAGGCGCGCACCACGTGATCGACCTGTCAGGCGGCAATCTGCGCGACAGTATTCGCGAGCAGGTTCATGCGTGTACTGATGGGCGTGGCGCCGATGTTGTGCTTGACCCGCTCGGCGCGGAATTCTTCACCGGCGCGCTTCGGGCTACAGCGTGGTGCGGACGCGTTGTAGTGATCGGCTTCGCAGCTGGCGACATTCCGACGCTCAAGGTCAACTATCTTCTGCTAAAAAACATTTCTGTATCAGGTCTCCAGTGGAGTGACTATCGAGATCGAACCCCTGAGAAGGTGCGCGCCGCTCAGGATGACCTGTTCAGGCTTTGGCACGAAGGACATGTTCGTCCAGTGGTGATGCGCACGTTTGCGTTCGAAAATGCTGCCGAGGCAATGACACTGGTTCGCGATGGCAAAGTGCGCGGCAAGGTCGTAGTGGCAGCGAAGCGGAACAGCTAGGTTACAACGTCGTCGGTCGAAACGTTCTGCTAAGATCGGCGAAAGAATGAAAATAGAAATTATAGAAACTTAGGAGACTTAAATGCGTTCCAACATGCTGACGCTGCATGATCCGCGTCTGGCGCGGGATTTCTACGAGCGCGGCCTTTGGCAAAATGACACGTTGTATACGCTAGCTCTTAAGCACGCAGGCGAACGCCCTCAACACTATGCTTTCCGAGACGCCTACCGACGTCTCACCTGGAATGAACTGATTCGCTGGGCGGACTCTGTTGCAGCGGATCTCCATGACGCCGGTGTGCGGGCGGGCGATATCGTTGCGAGTTGGCTGCCGAATCGGGTCGAGTGTTGGGTGCTGATGCTGGCCTGCTCACGTGCTGGCTACATCTGCACGCTGTCGCTTCACCAGAACCACACGGTTGATGAAGTGCTTACGTTGCTGCAGCGATGCAGCGTTGCTGCCTTCGTGGGACAGGTCGGTTATGGATCGGGCTCTGACCTGAAATGCGTTTTCGATAGCATGAAAGCTGTCGACGGCGTACGTCGCGTCTATGCGTTCCCCGCAGACGGTTGGAGCGAGCTCCCGGACACTGTCCGTCCGTTTCCCGAGATTGAGACGTCGCTGACCACGCCGCCGGTTAATGACAACCCCGATAAGGTTACATATCTTGCGTTTACTTCGGGAACGACAGGCACACCTAAAGCGCTGATGCATAGCGACAACACGCTTCTCGCGAATGGTCGGGCAATGATCACTGATTGGGGGCACACCAACGAGACAATCATGTACTGTCTCGGGCCGCAAAGTCATCATCTGGCGACAGTCGGTCTCGAGCAATGTCTTGCGAGTGGCTGTGAGATGGTGATCAATGATCTGCGGAAGCGGGAGAAGCCTCTCGACCGCATCATCGAATCGGGCGCAAGTTATGTAATGGGTGTCCCGACCCACGCCATCGACATTTTGCTAGAGCTTGACGCACGAAAACTCAATCGACTGGGCAACGTGAGTGTGTTTTATCTTTCGGGTGCAGCGATACCAAGTGAGGTCGCCCGCCGACTGCTTGATCGTGGAATCAAACCGATGAACACGTACGGCATGTCGGAAAATGGCTCGCACACGTCGACGTTGCCGACCGACGATTTCGAAACTCTGGTTGCCACAGTCGGACAGACAGTCGGGCGCGGCAACTCCTGTTATGAACTGCGCATCTTCCGCGCGGACAACCGTGACATCGAAGCTCCACCAGGTGAAATCGGGGAAATTGGTGGGCGCGGTGCCTCGCTCATGCTGGGCTATTTTGGCAACCATGCTGCGACACGCACTTCGTTCAATAGCCAAGGCTGGTTCATGAGCGGCGACCTCGGCCGCTTCAATGAGAAAGGTGATCTCGAAATCATCGGCCGACTCAAAGACCTGATCATTCGCGGTGGTCACAACATTTATCCGGCAGAGATTGAAGGTTTAGCAATTTCCCATCCGCACGTTGTAAAGGCTGCAGCGTTTCCAATACCGGATGATCGGCTGGGGGAGAAGGTATGTATCGGCATCATCGTCGCTGAAGGTCAGGAGGTCACTCCCGACGAGATGCTGGAGCATCTGTTTGATGCAGGCCTCTCGAAATACGACATGCCGGAATATTTCATCTGCATGATCGAGTTTCCACTCACAGCGAGCGGAAAGATTCTTAAGCGAGAACTGACCGCGCACGTCAGGGAGGGCCGGTTGAAGCCGCAGCCTGTGCGCTGGATGGGACGCAAGGAGAAATCCCTGTGACTGCGGAACTGAAGCAGGTTTCTCCAGCGGAACTCGTGGATCTGAACGGTCGTGTCGTATGCATCAGCGGAGCCGCCTCAGGGATCGGCAGGGCGCAAGCCGAACTGTTCCTCGCGGCAGGCGCTAGCGTTGTAGCGCTCGATATCGACGAGGAGGGGTTGCGCCGCCTCAATGAGAGTTTGCCGACGTTCGGCGAGCGCCTGCTCTGCGAAACCGTGGATCTCACAGTGGCCGATCAGGTCGCGCATGCGGTAGCTTCGGGTAAGAGGGCGTTTGGCAGTATTGACACCTTATGCAACACAGCAGGCTATCTCGATGGGTATTCGCGCAGTTTGGATACTTCGGAGTCGGTTTGGGATCGTGTCTTCGAGATTAACGTGAAAGGGATGTATCGACTGACGAACGCGGTGCTGCCAGACATGCTTGAGCGGCGGTCGGGCGTTGTTGTGAATATGGCGTCAATTGCGGCTTTCCAGGCGGGTGGAGGCGGCGCAGCTTACACGTCGAGCAAGCATGCTGTGGTCGGATTCACTCGTCAACTTGCATACGACTACGGCCGTTCCGGTATACGGGTCAACGCTGTCTGTCCTGGAATGATCGAGACAGCGATGACTCGCGAAGTTCTCGCAGACCCCGATTCGAAGCTCGTCAAGACGCTTAAGCGCGTTCCAGCTGGCCGCCTGGGTCGTCCAGATGACATTGCTCGGGTAGCTCTCTTCCTGTGTGGTCCAGGAGCGGATTTTATTCACGGTGCCTCGATCATCGTGGATGGAGGCTTGATGGTGAAGTGATCAAGGCGTGACAAACGGGTGATACGAAATTGCCAGGTTGTCGCGGATTATGTAGCGCGATTTGCGCCGGTGACGCGTCCCATCAATGTAATGCGGTGCTCACCATATGTGCTGGCGACATCAAGTTGACCAGCGAGGAGGAGACAATCATGGAAAAAGCTGGAAAGCCTTTGGGTCCTGCAAGCATCGTCAAGGTCGCAGTAGCCAGTTTTATTGGAACATTGATCGAATACTTCGATTTTTTCCTGTTCGGCACTGCGGCAGCATTGGTGTTTAACAAGATATTCTTCCCGAATCTGAATCCCTTGACCGGCACAATGGCCTCGTTTGCCGCTTTTGGGGCTGCATTTGTCGCACGCCCGCTCGGGGGTATCGTATTTGGTCACTTCGGCGACCGACTGGGCCGCAAGACTATGCTGGTTCTCAGTCTCTCCATCGTCGGGGTTTCAACGGCGGGCGTCGGGCTCCTGCCGACCTACGAGCAGGCTGGTTTGCTGTCCCCTGCGCTCCTTGTCTTCTGCCGGCTCATGCAAGGGATTGCGATTGGCGGCGAGTGGAGCGGTGCAGTTCTGATGGCAGTCGAGCATGCGCCCCCGCGCAAGCGGGCTTTTTATGGTAGCTGGCCCCAGTGTGGGATTCCCGCTGGGCTTGTACTTGCGACGGCTTCCTTCTATTGTGTACAAAGACTGTCGCCTGCAGACATGTTGAGCTGGGGATGGCGCGTGCCGTTTGTCTCTAGCGCGGTACTGGTTTTGATCGGTTTATATATTCGTTTGAAAATCGATGAAACTCCTGCGTTTTCAGCAGTTAAGGAACGCCAGCAGGAGGCACGTTTTCCGATTGCAGAAGTTGCCAAGACTGCATGGCGTTCGCTGTTGATTACGATCTTCGCAATGGGTGCATCAAACATCCTTTTCTACATTGCGACTGTATTTGTATTGCGGTATGCGCCTGAGCACGCCGGTGTTTCGCGCGACGTCGCACTTGGCGCAATATGTGCGGCTGCATTTGTCCAGGTGTTTACGATTCCGCTGGCCGCCATGTTGGCAGACCGATTTGGCCGTCGAACGGTGCTGTTGAGCGGGTCTGCATTGACGGTCTTGGCAGCGTTCCCTTTTTTCTGGTTGATCGACACCGGTACTGTTCTTGGTACCTTCCTCGCGTTGCAATTGGCATTGCCCGTTCTGCACGCTTGCACTTATAGCCCAATTGCGAGTTTCGTGCCCGAGCAGTTCGAAACACGGCTGCGTTATACCGGATCCGCTATTGGTTACCAGGTCGGCGGCCTGCTCATGAGTGGCCCGGTTCCCTTCGTTGCCGCCGCGTTGATCGCGACTTACGGGGCATCGTGGCCGCTTGCGCTGTACATCATGTTGGGCGGCGTACTTTCGTTGATTGCCGTTGGGGCGGCGCGAGAAACCTATATGGTGGACATCGAAGATACCACGGAGCATTTCGAGAGCGGTTCGGATTCGAGTGACACAAGTGGGTTGATCAGGCAACCTGCGACCGATTGAAGATCAGCAAGAATCGCGATCTCAATTCTAGAGGATGATGTGTGGCTATCGATTATGAGATGCTGAAGAATTGGCCGTTCGACGACGTTGTCCATCGATATGGGAAACGGGAAACAATCCTCTATGCCTTGAGCGTATGGGGAGGTGGCGGTGTCGTCGACGCACAAGGCTTGCGCTATCTTTATGAGCCGAATCTTTTGGTGGTTCCGTCTATGGCAGTCGTGCTCGGATATCCGGGCTTCTGGCTCAGGAATCCTGCCACAGGCCTGGACTGGAAATCGGTGCTGCACGTCGAGCAAAGCGTCACGTTGCATCGGGCCTTGGCGCCGGAAGGTATGGTGATCGGGCGCAGTCGAATCGAAGAAATATACGATCGCGGCGACAAGCGTGGCGCAATCATTGTGACTGTGCGCGATATTGCCGATGCGGAGGGCGGTGATCCAATTGCGACGCTGCGTTGCACCGAGTTTTGCCGGGGCGAAGGCGGCTTCGGCGGTCCTAATCCACCCGCCCGCGAGATTGAACCGCTTCCGACTGCGCCTCCTGATCATGAGATTCCCGTGCCCATCGCGCCAAATGCGGCGTTACTCTACCGGCTAACCGGTGACGACAATGCGTTGCATGCCGACCCTGATGTCGCGCGCACCGTGGGATTCGACCGCCCCATTCTTCATGGCATGTGCACCTTTGGTACGACTGTTTCGTCGTTGGTCCGCCTGTTGGTGCCGAACAATCCCGAAGTTGTTCAACACGTGAAGGTTCGGTTTTCTGCTCCTGTCTTTCCAGGCGACCAACTATGTATCGATGTGTGGAATAAGCGACCGGGGTGCGTGCGATTTCGTGTGCGTTGTACGTCACGCGACGTTGTTGTCATCGATCAGGGCTGGTTTCTCTTCAACACTTCTCAACACTCGCTATGAACCTTAAATTCACTGCTTGCGAAAAGCGCGGTCCTGTGCTGATCGTCATGATTGACCGCCCTGATGCGCGTAATGCCCTCAATCTGGAAGCTCATCATGAACTCGGCCGGATATTCGATGATTTCGATGAAGACCCCTCGCTGCGCGTCGCTATCATCACGGGGCGAGGGAGCAAGGCCTTCTGTGCCGGTAGTGACATTAAGGACGATTTGGATCCCGACAAGAAGCCAGCATCAGGATTTGCAGGCCTGAGCAGGCGTTTCGACCTGCGCAAACCCGTTATCGCTGCCGTCAATGGGTCGGCACTTGGGGGCGGGGTCGAGATCTTGCTTGCATGCGACCTCGCAGTGGCTGTTGAGTCGGCGCGATTCGGGTTTCCAGAGCCACGTGTGGGGCTTGCGGCGATCGAAGGCGGGTTGCAGCGTCTCGCGCAGCACATCCCATTTAAATTCGCTATGCAAATGCTTTTGACATGCGAAACCATTGATGCTGCAACGGCACTCCGTTTTGGACTTGTCAATGAAGTGGTCCGAGAAGATGCATTGCTCGAGACTGCATTACGTTACGCTTCGGCCTTAGTCGCGGGCGCGCCGCTGGCGATCGAGACGACCAAGGCGGTGGTAATGCAAGGATTGGCAGAAGCGGGAGTGACAAAGGCATCTGTATGGCAGCACCAGGCAGTCTCCGAACTCTGGGCGAGCGCGGATGCGGCTGAAGGCGTCACCGCGTTCGCTGCCCGACGGCAACCCGTCTGGAAGGGCAAGTAAGGTGGAAGTATTAGCGTGTGTCAGTTTTCTAAAAGTGCTGGCAGAACGCTGAAAGTCAACACGGGGCGCACTATCTAGAATTGCTTCAAAGGACGCAGATTATGGAGTTGCGCGCCCTTCGCTTTTCTCCGACTCAACATTTTCGGCGTGGGCCCTCGTGCCAAACGTGATGACGTTAGCTTCGCAGACGGCGATTTCCAATCTACATGGGCTCGATCACGGAACGTGCGGGGAAGTAATGACAAAATATGTAAAAGCGGGTGTGTTGAACGTAGCGTATCTCGTAGAGGGACCAGTCGCAGGTCCGGTGGTGGTACTGCTACATGGCTTTCCTTACGACGTACATGCTTTTAGCGATGTGACGAAAATTCTCGTGTCCAGAGGCTGTCGGGTTTATGTCCCATACCTTCGGGGGTTCGGTCCAACGCGATTCGTGGAAGATTCCACGCCACGGTCGGGGCAACAGGCGGCGATGGCGAGCGACCTGTTGGCATTTCTCGATGCCTTGAACATCGAGACGGCGACTCTGGCAGGCTTTGACTGGGGTGGGCGTATCGCAGCCTTGATCGGCGTGCTCTGGCCGGAGCGCGCCAAGGGCGTTGTGCTAGACAATAACGTCCCCGTGCAGGACATAGCACGCGACGCCGTTGGATCGGCATCCCCCGAAGCTGAACATCGATACTGGTACCAGTATTACATGCACAGCGAACGTGGTCGCGCGGGCCTGACGCAGAATCGCCGAAAATTCTGTCGCCACCTCTGGCGAACATGGTCACCCAATTGGACATTTGACGATGACGTCTTCGAACGCAGTTTTGCCTCGTTCGAAAATCCTGATTTCGTCGACATCGCGCTGCATTCGTACCGTCATCGATATCGGCTTGCACCGGATGATCCTGCCTACATCGAAATCGAGAGGCGCTTGCAGACTCTTCCTCCTGTACAAGTCCCGTGTATCGTCCTTGTAGGCGAGGACGATGGTGTGGAGCCGCCTGGCGGTCCAGATCCTGAGAGGTTTGTGGGTGGGTACGACTACGAGGTTGTGCGAGGGTGCGGCCACAATCTACCGGCGGAGGCGCCCGACGTATTCGCGGCAGCCATCCTGAAGCTTGTCAATGCGTGAGTCCGAATGAGGCGTGCCCCCTTCGTCGGGGAGAAGGGCGTCGCGTGCGGAACGGCAGGAAAGTTCTATCGAATGCTCGGGGCGAGTAATTTGGCAGCGAGACGAGCTTCAACACGGCATCCCTCAGTGTCGAAGCAATCGCCTTTTCTTCACTTCTTACACGGGAGGCGCGACCAGAGACTTCACTTCCTTGACGACAAAGGACGTGCAAACGTCTTTTACACTTGTGCAAGCATTGATGTGCGCTCGCGCGAAATCGCCGAATTCGGTTGGTGATTTCGCCACGACAATCAACTGGTAATCGTACTCACCCGAGATGCTGTAACACGCGATGACTTCCTGCAGTGGGCGGACTGCCATCTCGAACACTCGCATGTGATCAAGATTTCGCTGGATTAGGGAGACCTGCACCAGTGCGGTGACAACATACCCAAGTTGAACAGGATCGACACGCGCGTGATAGCCGGTGATGACCCCCAGTGATTCCAGGCGTTTTACCCGGCGCCAGCACGGAGAGGTACTGAGGTTGACCTTTTCTGATAGCTCGGCGCTGGACAAACGGGCGTCAGATTGCAACGCAGCCAGGATTTGCTGATCCGCACGATCCAGTGTCGGTATTGAACGATTCATTTCTGTATTCCTAAATATAAAGACTGGTTCATCACATGATGATCATTATCGGTGCGCAAATAAAGACAAACAATAGTGACTCTACTTAGGTACCGTTGTCACCACGGTCGTCTAACGGGCAATTGCGCTGGAGGCGGTTGGGACCTTTGCCACGACCCACGCGACGGAGCGTTGCAGTAACCGTAGCTCAATTCAATCATGGAGAGAAGATGAAGATTTGCGTGCTTGGCGCCGGCGCCCTAGGCTCTGTCATTGGTGCTTGTCTGGCTGAAAGTGGGTCCGATGTTTATCTTGTATGTCGCCAAGGGGCGCACTATCAAGCATTGGTCACACGAGGGCTCGAGCTTCGTGAAGACGGGAAATCTCGAATGGTTCGGGTCAACGTAGCGACAGACTGCGACACAGTAGGACCAGTCGATCTTGTAATCCTGCTCGTGAAGTCGTTTGATACCGAAGCCGCGATGGCTGGAGCGGGTGCTCTTTTCGGTCCAGAAACGGTCCTGCTGTCACTCCAGAATGGGCTAGGCCACGAGGAAATACTCAAGGAAATCGTTGGTGCCGAACGAGTCATTGCAGGTAAGAGCTATGTCGGTGGCCTTTTGGTCGAGCCGGGAGTTGTGCTCGCTGGACGACACAATCAGCTAACGCGGATTGGGGAACTCAGCGGGCAGATTTCGGAGCGGGTGTTGCGTATCGCCGCCGAGTTCGAGCGAGCCGGGCTGCGTGTGGAGGCGGAGGAAAATATTCAGGGCAAGATGTGGGACAAGCTTCTCGTCAATGTGGCCACAGCGGCGCTGTGCAGCATCACGCGGCTGACCTTCGGCGAGCTTTTTCGGTTGGCAAGCATGCGGGATTGTGGGGTGGCTGCGGTTGCGGAAGGGATCGCGGTGGCAAAGGCGATTGGAATCGATCTTACGGAGGACAATCCATGCGAGATTTGGGATCGGATTCCAGTCGGACTGCCGTTCGAATTCAAGCCGTCGATGTTACAGAGCATCGAGAAAGGATCGGTCACGGAAATCGACTACGTCAACGGGTCAGTTGTGCGCCTTGGCGAGAAATACAACGTACCAACTCCCGTCAACCGTACTTTGGTTACCTGTGTCAAAGGTGTCGAGCGCAACGTGGAGCTATCCAGAGCGGCAACAGTCTGAGGGTCGAGAAGACGCATGGCGAATGCCTACCTGGCTCTGTGTGCGCAATATGTATGTACCATCCCGGTGCTACCAAATCCCTTAGTGACGACCGACGAGCACGGCAATGAGAACGAGAAAGAGAGCTAAAAGGATGTTGCTGCCGACGCCGAAATGAGCCGGGTAATTGCGCCGTGAGAAGGTGCGGCCGAACGGACCGCGCTGACCGATTCGAGTCAATTGCGCAAACCATCATAAGCAGCTGTCGCAGGCTGCTAACGGGTATGCACTTTTTATAGCAACAGCGAGTCCCTGTCTTAGCATAACTCGCAGGACGAAATAGATTGAGGAGATAAAGGGATGCACATCGGAGTGCCAGCCGAGACGCGGCCGTACGAAACGCGCGTCGCCGCGACGCCCGAGACGGTCAAGAAGTACGTGTCGCAGGGTCATAGAGTCACCGTACAGAGCGGGGCGGGAGTCAGCGCCGCGTATCTCGACCATGCCTATGCCGCAGCGGGCGCGGAACTCGTCGATGCGCCGACCGCGTTCGGCGCAGAGATCGTTCTCAAGGTTCAGACGCCCACCGATTCAGAACTGCCGCTTCTTAAACGCGGCGCCGTTCTGATCGGCATGCTCGAGCCGTTCAATACCGAAAACTCATCGAAGCTAGCAACGGCGGGCATCACTGCGTTCGCGCTGGAAGCTGCGCCGCGCACGACGCGCGCGCAAAGTCTCGATGTACTGTCGTCTCAAGCCAACATCGCGGGCTATAAAGCGGTGCTTTTGGCCGCTTTTCTGTATCCGCGCTTCATGCCGATGCTGATGACGGCGGCGGGTACGGTGAAAGCCGCGCGCGTGCTGATTCTCGGCGCGGGCGTCGCGGGTTTGCAGGCGATTGCGACGGCCAAGCGCCTGGGCGCGGTGATCGAAGCCTCGGACGTGCGGCCTGCCGTGAAAGAGCAGATCGAATCGCTCGGCGCCAAGTTTCTCGATGTGCCTTACGAAACCGATGAGGAACGCGAAGCGGCTGTTGGCGTCGGCGGATACGCACGGCCGATGCCGCCTTCGTGGCTCACGCGCCAGGCCGCGCTCGTCCACGAGCGCGCGAAACAGGCCGATATCGTCATCACGACCGCGCTGATTCCTGGCCGTCCCGCGCCGACGCTCATTTCCGTCGAAACCGTGCAGTCGATGAAGCCCGGCTCCGTGCTGATCGATCTCGCTGCCGGACGTGGCTCGGAATACGAAGGCCAGCGCGGCGGCAACTGTCCGCTGACGGAATCCGACAAGGTCGTCGTCAAAAACGGCGTGACGATTGCGGGCTATACGAATCTCCCGTCGATGGTCGCGTCGGACGCGTCGGCGCTGTATGCGCGCAATCTGCTCGACTTCATGAAGCTGATCTTCACGAAGGAAGGCGCATTCAATATCGATCTCGCTGACGACATCGTCGCGGCCACGCTGGTCGCTCGCGACGGCGAAGTCACACGCAAGGCATAAGGAGACGGCTGATGGAAGTCATCAACCATACCGTGATCAACCTGATCATTTTCGTGCTGGCAATTTATGTCGGCTACCACGTCGTCTGGAACGTGACGCCGGCGCTGCATACGCCTCTGATGGCCGTGACGAACGCGATTTCGGCGATCGTCATTGTCGGCGCGATGCTGGCGGCGGGTCTGACCGTCGGCGGCACGGGCAAGTTCTTTGGCACGGTCGCCGTGGTGCTGGCTGCCGTGAACGTGTTCGGCGGGTTTCTCGTGACAAGACGAATGCTGGAGATGTTCAAGAAGAAAGAGCCAAAGAAGATTGCGGCTCCCAGGGAGGGTGCGTAAATGAGCCTCAACGTCGTTACGCTCCTTTATCTGTTCGCCTCGGTCTGCTTCATCCAGGCGCTCAAGGGACTGTCCAATCCGAAGACGGCGCGAACGGGGAACATGTTCGGCATGATCGGCATGGCGATCGCGATTCTCACGACCGTCGCGCTGATCGCGAAACAGGCCGCCTCGCTGGGCTCGAATCTGTCGCTGGGTCTTTCGCTGGTGGTCGCCGCGCTGGTGATCGGCGGCGGGATCGGTGCATTCCTCGCTGCCCGCGTCGAGATGACCAAGATGCCGGAACTCGTCGCCGCGATGCACTCACTGATCGGTATGGCGGCTGTGTGTATCGCGTATGCGGTGGTGTCGGAACCGGCTGCGTTCGGGCTCGGCCTCGAGGATGGCATTCCGGGCTTCCTGCCGTATGGCAACCGGATCGAACTGTTCATTGGTACGTTCGTCGGCGCGATTACGTTCAGCGGCTCGGTGATCGCGTTCGGCAAACTGTCGGGCAAGTACAAGTTCCGGCTGTTTCAGGGTGCACCCGTCGTGTATGCGGGCCAGCATCTGATCAACCTGTTGCTTGCCATCGCAATGATCGGCTTCGGCGTGATCTTCTTCCTCACGCAATCGTGGCTGCCGTTCATCATCATGACGCTGATCGCGTTTGCGCTGGGTGTGCTGATCATCATTCCGATCGGCGGCGCGGATATGCCTGTCGTCGTGTCGATGCTGAACTCGTACTCGGGCTGGGCGGCAGCGGGCATCGGTTTCTCGCTGAACAACGCGATGCTGATTATCGCGGGCTCGCTGGTCGGTGCGTCAGGCGCGATCCTGTCGTACATCATGTGCAAGGCGATGAACCGCTCGTTCTTCAACGTGATTCTCGGTGGCTTCGGCGGTGAGGCGGCTGCGGCAACGACGGGCGGATCGGGCGAACAGAAGCCGGTGAAGTCGGGCTCGGCGGAAGATGCGTCGTTCATGCTCGGCAATGCCGAAATCGTGGTGATCGTGCCGGGTTATGGGCTGGCTGTCGCACGCGCGCAGCACGCGCTGAAGGAACTGACCGACAAGCTCGTCGAGAAGGGCATCGACGTGAGGTACGCGATTCACCCTGTCGCGGGCCGGATGCCGGGTCACATGAACGTGCTGCTGGCCGAAGCCGAAGTGCCGTATGAAATCGTCCACGAAATGGAAGACATCAACGGTGAATTCGGCCAGGTCGATGTGGTGCTCGTGCTCGGCGCGAACGACGTGGTGAACCCGGCTGCAAAGACCGATCCGAAGTCACCGATCGCCGGCATGCCGATTATCGAGGCGTACAAGGCGCGCACGGTGATCGTCAACAAGCGCTCGATGGCGGCAGGCTACGCCGGCCTCGACAACGATCTGTTCTACATGGACAAGACGATGATGGTGTTCGGCGATGCGAAGAAGGTCATTGAAGATATGTTAAAGGCAGTGGACTGACAACGTTCGAACGATTGGGGGTGCGCGCGAACACGCAGGTGTCCCCCGATCACGGCATCATTTGTCGGCAAATCGATAACACACCGTGCAAGATGTGGCGACAGGTGAGTCGTCATATTCCAAGAGGATATCCTTCGTTGGCTGGAGGCCTCCCAAGGGTACAGCCGTCCCGGACAACACGGATGAGATATGTTGCAAGCAGCACCATTGTTCTGCAGCTCAAACTAGCGCTTCGAACGCGGCCGTCGGTTCTTGACTGGTTTCTCAAGCAGCAAAGCACGGCGCATTGTGTCGATTTCAGCCCAATTTGCATGCTAATCAACTTCGGACGCCGGGAGGTGGGAGCAGTGGGCCTGCGCTCGTTTAAGGGCTAATTTTGGGAAAATTTTCCTGACAATACCGCCGTAGGCCGAAGGCACTAAAACCCTCGAACACTAGCGCCTACTATCGTGCAGGAAACGCAAGCGGTTCATGAGCGCAGTGAACTGTGCTTGTGCGTAGTTGGGGGGAGCCGAGGGCAGTGGGAGCGATTGAGCCGACCGGCTCCAACGCTCCGCGAACTTCCGTCACTCCGCAATCTCTGCTCGTGGGGGCAACGCAAAACGTCGGCGACTACGCCCGGTTAACCTGTAGGCTACAAAGAGAAACAGGAACCAGAGCGGCATGAGACGTAATGCCAACCTTGTATCCGCGTCGAGCGCAAGCAGGCCGACGACGAAGATGAAGAACACGAGGGAGATGCTGGCCATCGGGACGCCTCCGGGCATCTTGAATTTGGACTTTGCGTGCAGGTCCGGGCTGCGCATACGGTAGACGATATAAGCAACCAATATAAGAGACCAGACGAAGATAAAAAGGATGGCGGACACCGTCGACACGATTGTAAAGATTGACATGACGTCGGGGATGATGAACAGAAGAAGAATTCCTGCCAGCATGCACAGACACGAGAAAATAAGGCCCATGACAGGCACCGAGTGCGAGGTCAACCATTTAAATATTTTCGGTGCATCGCTCTTCATCGCCAGACCGTACAGCATTCTGCTCGTTGAAAAGACACCGCTGTTGGCGGCAGACATTGCCGAAGTGGTCACCACAAAATTGATGACGCCTGCGACCATTGGGAAGCCAGCGGCCACGAACAGTTGTACAAACGGGCTAACGTGCGCGCTGATTTTCGACCATGAAGAGACCGAGATGATGCAAATTAACGAGAGGACGTAGAAGAGAATGACGCGCAGCGGCACCGCATTGATAGCTCGCGGCAGGTTTCTTTCTGGATCCTTGGTTTCCGCAGCTGTCGTGCCGACGAGTTCGATGCCGGCGAAAGAGAAGATGGCAATCTGAAAGCCGGCGAAGAAGCCGAGCAGGCCGTGCGGCATGAACGACTCCCTTTCGATCACATTAGAGAGGGAAGAGCGCACGCCGTTTGGGGAGACGAAAGATATGGAGGTCAGGTATGCGCCTACAGAAATCAGACTCACAATTGCGATGATCTTGATGATCGCAAACCAGAATTCCAGCTCGCCAAACAGTTTGACGGTGAGTACATTAAGCAGCAGCAACGCGGCAAGTGTTGAAACGGCCGGAACCCAAGCCGGTAGCGTGGGGAACCAGAACTGCAGATAGCCGCCTACCACAACGTAGTCGGCTATTGATCCGACTACCCATGTGAGCCAATACGACCAGCCGATGAAGAAGCCCGCCCATGCCCCCAGATAGGTTGAACAAAAATCGGCGAAAGACTTGTACTTGAGGTCTGAAAGGAGCATTTCTCCCATCGCCCGCATGACGAAGAACAGGAAAAAACCGATGATCATGTAGGTGAGAATGATCGAGGTTCCAGAAATGCTGATGGTTTTACCAGCGCCCATGAATAGGCCGGTTCCGATTGCACCACCGATAGAAATTAACTGAATATGTCGATTCGATAGCCCGCGTGCGAGTTCTCCGCCCGTGACCATATGGTCGCGTTCGACTCTAGTGTCTCTCTCCAGTACGTTGCTCATGACATTACCGTTCTGTTGTTTTTAGTCGGATTAAAAATGTGAGGCGAATGTGACCAGCCTCTTTGAAAAGAAGTTATTGGGAGGCAGATGGCGCAGGCGCAGCAGTCGATGGCAATGACAGTGCCATGCTTGAACAGAATCAAAACGACACAAAATCGGGAGCGTGTCGTGCGCAGGTCACATTCGGATATCTGATATGAGCTGTCGAGTCGCCACGTGGTTGTGACGTGGCTGTCGCTGCGTCGTGGCGCTAAGATGACAAGAGGCAGGTCGCCATCATCGGTGCGTAAGGACGCGTCCCACCGATGATGCCGCGCGGATATAAGCCGCTGTGGGACCTCAAGTACCTCGGAAGTCGTGACAGGCTGTCAACCGAGGTAAGAGCGTAGTACGTCGCCCATCCGTTTGACACCTTCTGCGATGGCCTCGTCGGTACAGGCGGAAAAGCTCAGCCGTGCGTTATTGACAGGCATGTGACTTGTATCCGCATAGAAGTGCACACCTGGCACGTAGGCCACCTTGGCGCGCGGTAGTAGTGTTGCCTTGAGGAATTGATCCGCGTCGAATCCAGCTGGGAAAGTCAGCCAGGTGAACATGCCTCCTTCAGGATTGGTGTGAGCTACTGAATCTGGAAAAGTATCCGCGATGGTGTTCATCATGACATCGCGCTTGTGGCGATAGTGCCTAACGATGTTTTCGACGTGACTGGCGTGATCAAAAGTTTTCAGATAGGCACTCGCAACTTTCATATTGATCGTGCTGCATTGTGTATCAGCAGCCTGCTTCAGTTGCGCAAAATTCTGGACGATCTCCTTGTCAGCGACCGCCCAACCCAATCGAAGACCGGGAACAAGGCTCTTTGAAAAGCTGCCAAGGAAAATGACGCGACCTTGGCTATCGAAGCTCTTGATTGGTGGAACCGAGGCACCCGAATAGCGCATGTCCCGATAGGGCGAGTCTTCAACAATGTAGAAGTCGTAGCGGTTTGCCAGATCGACGAGTCGGCGGCGCCGGTCTGCGCTCAGTGTCACGCCCGCTGGATTCTGAAAATCGGGGATTGTATAGAGGAATTTGACTGCTTGCCCACTTTTGAGTACCACTTCCAGTGCATCCGGGTCGATTCCCTGGCTGTCCATGGGAATGCCAATGTAATGTGGCTCGTATGTATTGAAAGCGATCAGGGCGCCGAGAAAGGTCGGCGCTTCGATGAGTACAGTATCGCCTTCATCGATGAACATTTTCCCAGCGAAGTCAAGACCCTGCTGTGCACCTTGCAGAACGACAATATTGTCGGCATCGCAAGCAACGCCTTCCGCCTGCATCTTGTCGGCAATCTGCTGACGCAGTGTCGCGTCTCCTTGCGAATGTGTGTACTGGAACGCCAGTTTGTCCAAAGAAATGACAGACTGATATGTCTCACGCAGGTTTTCGACTGGAAACAGCGAAGCGTCCGGATATCCACCACAAAAAGAGATGACTTCGGGGTCGTGCTCAAGTTTGTGCAATTCGCGAATGGCGGAAGGTTTAACGAGGGCCATTCTTTTTGAATAGTTCACTGTGATCTCCGTAATGCCAGATTGGACTTCCCGGGTTGGCGCCTCGTGGGAGCCCGCGCGGCAGGGTTGCCCGGGAATCGTTGATTTTCGTTCGTACCCACGCTGGATTAAGCTCGACACTATTGCGCGGGGAGTATCGTCAGGCTAACAAGGCAAAACAATGAGCACTTTCGAATTCACGTCGCAGTTGTCAGAACTGTGCCTTCGTAACACGCGTTTATTCGGACGTTTTTTGTTATGCTTGGCACAATAGTTGCGTGTTGTCATGCGTTTGGTTGGAGGCCACATGAGGCAGCAGGAGTGGAGCAGTTACGCTCAATTTCATCAGATGTCTGAATACAGAAGGTTCCGGCAGGAACATCGGCGCGCGGCCGGTCGTATTCCGTTCCAGATGTTGACGGTGGAGTCGCTCCCACATAGATACGTGGATCCGGAACTCGGCGAAACACTGCTTGCGCTTCCGCTGGCGGTGGAGAAGGACTGCCGCTGGACGTGGCGTATCAACAATCGTAGTGTCACGCAACGTGTTAGCGTCGGACGAATGCTGGTCGTGCCGCCAGATTTGCAGAGTGCGTGGGACGTCGACGGAGCGCGGACGATGTTGACTCTCTGCATCCCAAATGCGTCCGTCCGCAGCGTTCTTGGGGAGATGTGCCCTAAGACCATCAAATCGGCCTTTTGGGACCTTTCCTCTGATACATGGGAGGACGAGTTTATTGAGGGGGCGATGAAACAGTTGTGGGCCTCCTGCATCGGTGATCAATTTCTCGATGCCTACGTAAGCGACGGCATCATTACGGCAATCATCGCAAACCTGCTGAAGCGCTCCAAGGCGACAGACAACTCTGTTGCGCCGGTGTCGATGCCTGCCTGGCGGATGCGACAGGTGCGTGCTTTTGTTGAAAGCCACCTTTCCGAGAACATCCACGTAGACGATCTCGCGCAGGCGGCGGGATTGAGCGCACGACAATTCTTCCGCGCGTTCCGGGAGCAGACAGGGGAGACTCCTCATCGATGGCTTGCGGGAATCCGTCTTGAAAAGGCGAAGCAGTTGCTCGCAGAAAGGCACAAACTCTTATGTGATATCGCGGAGGCATGCGGATTTGCGAATCAAAGTCATTTGAGTTCGACGTTCAAGCAAATGACGGGTATGACGCCATCGCAATGGCGCAATCGTGGCAATTCTTATTGAGTTGCAGGAACCCGGATTGCTGCGAGAAGGGTCTCTCGTGATTTGTTTTAATGTGCATATGCACGGTGCAGTTGTTGACTTCATGTCCAAATGAAGCTATTGGCGGCAGAGCAGAGAATGGGTTCTGTCGACGTGCGCACAATCGGCCTTCGGTGTTCGCGCTACGAGGTTTGCTTGCTATATGTGCCGCGAGACCGTCTACGGGGCTGAGGCTTCCGCGAGACTCCGGCGCACGCGTCAGCCGTGAGGCCGCGAGGCGGTGAAGAATTAGTGAACAATCCCATCAGACATCGATAGAGAACGATCTGTTTCGCCATCTCAACACTTCGCGCTCGGATTGTTGCGTCCGTACCTTCTTGCTGGCCCGAATACGACAAGTAATGCCAAATTGACCCGGTTAGGCTACAAACATTGCGTAAAAGCCTTTCCAGCCTTGTCTTCGGCATGGCGGTCGGAGCCTGTGTTGATTGTCAAGATTGTCGATCGGTATCTCGATATCACCGAAACAAGGTGCAGATACCATGGGATCCGATACGAGGAGGCGGTCATACCGTGAACCTGCGATGCCTGAGGACTTGGCACCTGAACTCTCTCAGGCGCGTCACACGAGACCGACTGTTTGAGCGAGTTGAGCTTGGCTCATGCACTGCCCTATACAAAAATAGGTAAGGCGAGAAGGACGTTGACATCTGCAGTGGTTGAAGTGGGTTTGGGGAAGTCTAAATTAAAACGTTGGTATAACTAAATGATTTGGAGGTTAAATGAAAGAAAAAATTCGAATCTCGCTTTTGGCTTGCACTGCGATAGTCGCAACACAGGTCCACGCCCAAAACACCGTCACACTGTATGGGATTGTGGACACCGGGTTGATGTACGTGCATAACAGTGGCGGAAAATCTACGCAGATCGCGCTGACAAGCGGGAATGAGTCCGGTTCGAGATTTGGTCTCAAAGGTGCTGAAGATCTTGGTGGTGGACTGAAGGCAGTATTCCAGCTCGAGAATGGATTCAATTCTACAAACGGAGCGGCGGCGCAAGGTGGGCGGATGTTTGGACGTCAGGCATTTGTCGGTCTGAGTGGAGCGACATGGGGTACGCTAACGACCGGGAGGCAGTACGATCCACTTGTGGATTTCGTGCAACCGGTCCAAGGGGATAACTATCTCGGGGGATTCTTTACCAGCCCGGGAGACATCGACAATGCCGACAACAGCATCCGTATCAACAACTCGGTGAAATGGGCCAGCCCGAATTGGGGTGGCCTGCAGCTGTCCGCCATCTACTCGTTTGGTGGGATCGCTGGGGCTGTGGGGTCGGGGCAGACATATGCGGGAGCGGCAACCTACAGTGCGGGCTCCTTTACGGTTGCGGCTGGCTATCAACGTATCGACAACGGTAATGCAACGGTTTCTACGCGAGGAACCACGTCTGCAGACTCGCTGTTTAACAGCTCGGTGAACAAAGCGTATTCCTCAGCACGGTCCATCGACATTACACGCGCAGGTGGCAACTACGTGATTGGTGCCGTGACAATTGGCGGTTACTACAGTTTCTCGCAATACAATGCTGACGCCAGCTCGACCTTCACAAAGTCAGAAAAGTACAACAACGGTGAGATCTACGCCGTATGGCAGGTGTTGCCAACCCTTTCGACTCAGATTGGGTACGACTACATGAAGTCATCCGGTGATTCATCTGCCAAGCAGCATCAGTTCGCTCTTGCAGCGGACTATAGCATCAGCAAGCGAACGGACGTGTACGGGGTGCTGGCTTATGCCCATGCGACGGGCCAGAATGGGACTGGTGCAGCGCAAGCGGTTATTGGATCAACTGACATTGATTCCGGTTCGAACAACCAGGCTCTCGCTCTTGTAGGCATACGTCACAGGTTCTGAGGTCATGCACCCGGTTACGCATCTTTCAACCGGGTGCATACGCTGCTACAGGCGAATTTCGGCTGTCTCCAACGGGTGTTGCCCGTTCTTCCCGTGTTTCGGCACGGGTTTTTTTTGAAGATCGTAGTCTGTTTTCCGACGACCGCAATAGTCGGAACGTGTGTGTCAGCGACGCGTCCAAAAGGCATCGGCAGGCCGGAGTACAGGTAGGCATCAACCATGGTGAATTCCTGATATGACGTCGCGGTAACCCGGCTAACGCGGAGCAGCGAAAACTGGTGCAGACCGAAGTCGACCAGCGTCAGAAGCGGCGCTAGTGTAGCCCGAACGGTGAACGGTCCAGCGGGAGCCCTGCGGGCCTCTGCTTCGGTGATCGCTCGGTGCAGTGCGAAGTGGCCGCAAGCCCCCGAAGGCTGGTGGATTCTTGCGTGGTATCGCATATTTATAGCATGATGATGATACGTGAATATGTGTCATCATTGTAAAGGCGAACTCTACACGAATAAATACGTAATGTACTTGACACAAATCGCGGATGAGGTCTAGTATCCACTCATGCGCTTGCAGCGCTGATAGGTGTCGGCCGACAGACGCCGGCGATTGCATGCGGAGATGGGCGTGGTTTTTGGGGGCATATCGATCTTCGTCGGTCGATCGCCTCGGTGACAGGTTCTGCGAAAGATTGGTTCTTAGGCGCCTCCTTCCCAAGTGCTCTGCTACATGTTGTCTGATAGCTACATGGATGTGAGGCGGCCCGCCGTCCAATCCCACGCTTCTTGATGCCGGTCGAAATAACAACCGTTGCTTCAAGGTCCTTGCATCCTTTGACTTCCGAGCGTTATGCAATCTTCTGAATCCATTTTCTCGACCCTGAAAGTAGTTGATTTCGCCAGCTATATCGCAGGTCCTGCCGCAACGACCATCCTTTCGGACTTTGGCGCAACGGTCGTGAAAGTGGAACCACCGGGAATCGGTGATCCGTATCGTTATTTTTATAAGTCACCGTCCAACCCTGTGAGCGAGCACAACTATCCATGGCAACTCACCAATCGCAACAAGCATAGTCTTGCGCTCGATCTGAAGTCGCCGACTGCAAAAGAAGTGGTGACGCGCCTTGTGCAATGGGCCGATGTAGCGGTTGTCAACTTCCCGCAGAGTGTGAAGGCGAAACTCGGCCTGACATATGAGGCGTTGTCTGCGATGAACGAACGCCTTGTGTACGCAGATGTCACCGGATATGGGGCAAACGGGCCGGAGGCGGATAAACCCGGTTTTGACGTGACTGCCTATTGGGCGCGCTCGGGATTGATGGATGTAACCAGGGACGGGACCAGCCCACCCACTATGCCGATACCGGGCATCGGAGATCACGCTACTGCGTGTACCCTGTATTCGGCGATTGTCACGGGCCTCTATCATCGTGAGAAAACAGGAAAGGGAAGTCACGTCTCCACATCACTGATAGCGCAAGGCGCGTGGGCTTCTGCGCTCTGGCTTGAGGGTTGGCTGGGCGGTGCGCAGATTGATAGCCCACGGACCCGAAAAACGCCTCCTAATCCCCTGCTGAATCCGTATCAATGCTCGGACGGGCGCTGGCTGTTGCTTTTCCTGCTGCTGGACAAGGACTGGCAGCGGCTCCTCGAGGCCGTGCAGATTCCGTCGCTTCACACTGATGCACGCTTCTCGAGTAGTACGGCGCGCGCTGAGAATTCGGCAGCGCTTGTTCAAATCCTTGACGAAACGTTCTCGCGGTATTCTCTGGAATACTGGAAGCAAGTCTTTGATGAATGTCGCGTTGTATATGGTGTTGTTCAGAATGCTGAAGAAGTCGTCAGGGACCAGCAAATGTACGCGAACGACATATTTGTCCCCCTGGAAAGGCCGCATGGGAATGCAACGCACACAATAAATAGTCCTTTGAATATTTCAGGTGTGCCAAAGACAGAGCCACGCAAAGCGCCTGAGTTGGGAGAGCACAGTGTCGATGTGTTGAGATATCTTGGCTACGGTGAGGAAGATATTAGTCGACTCGTGTCTGAGCAGGTGATTGAACAGTTCAGTTTGCGCGATTGACGTACTCCAAAGTCGAAATCAGCAGGTCTTGACGAAGGCTCTACGGAACGGTCTCTTTCTTTTGCTCGAACCGTTGTCCGTATTGGCTATCGTTGACCGACTGACATTTTCAAAAATTCAATCGAGCTACCCCGGTGCTGGCTATTGTTGGGGGCTCAGATGGGAGGCTAGAGCATGCGTTTAATTTTGTTGGGCGCTCCAGGCGCCGGTAAGGGAACTCAAGCGACCTGTATAACGAAAAATCTGGGTATTCCCCAGATTTCGACTGGCGATATGCTGCGTGCTGCGGTAAAGAATGGAACACCCTTGGGCATTGAGGCGAAGCGCTTTATGGACCTAGGGGAACTGGTTCCTGACGAATTGATTATCGGCCTCGTCAAAGAGCGCCTGGAAGCATCTGATTGCAAAAACGGCTACTTGTTTGACGGTTTTCCGCGCACGATACCGCAGGCTGAAGCGCTGCGGCAGGCTGCAGTTGTGGTCGATCTGGTGCTTGAAATTGATGTGCCGTTTGACGAAATCATCGGACGTATGAGCGGACGACGGGTCCACGCGGCGTCTGGGCGTACTTATCACGCGAAGTTCAATCCGCCTCGCATCGAGAATCTCGATGACGTAACGGGTGAGCCGCTTATTCAACGGGATGATGACAAGGAGGAGACGGTTAGACGACGGCTTGATGTGTACACCGCGCAGACAAAGCCGCTGATTGACTACTATCAGCAATGGGCGCAAGACGATGAATTGAAGCCGTTGATAAAGCCACCCCGTTACTGCCGAATTTCAGGTCTGGGTTCGGTCGAGGAGATTAGCGCGCGTGTCGTTGAGTCGTTGAAGTAATGATTTGCGGGTTCGCTAAATGTGTCCTCCGTCGGGATGGCGTTCGAGTCCGAAGTGTGCTGCGCCAAAAACTTCACAAGATTATCTGAAATTGACGCGAGCCAGGCGGTTGGAGCATAGCCTGTGTGTGCGTAATAGATTGGGAGCATCTATGTCGACCGACCATCACGACACTCTGCGATTCGAGGCGGCAAATAGGGCAAATGAAGAAGATGCCCGTATTTGGCGATGGTTCTCGGATATGTATGAAGCAGGCAGGATCAGGTGGTGCAGATCAGCGAACGGATGGTTGATTAGTGTCGATCATAAGCATCTCGCGACAGAGGCAGACTTCGATACAGCAATCAGAGTATCGCGAGACCGATATTTCTCCGGGTGTCGAGTATCGCTTGGCAGTAAGACATCACAAAACTCGACGGACTGCCAATCGGGATGGGTCAGTTATTCAATCTCATTTTGATTGCTTCGGTGCCGTGCGGGCGATCGGGAAGCATCCCTAGCCACTACAAGCTTTTCCTTCTATCTCGAGGCTGAGATCTCAGTCTTCAGGCCGGGGCTTAAAGGCGCATGCAGGCGGCGCAGCAGGAATATCGTGATTTTCGAATGGCCCGGAAGGATTTGGTACAACCGGATGAGTCCGTTTTGAGAGCATATCACCGTCACTCTCGACGGGGTCCGCGCTGTCCAGGAGCAGGAATTCGTGACTGTTCCATATCATGCGCGCCAGCCGCAAGCTAATGACGGGGTGGACGACAAAGACTGATAAATCACTGTTGTGATTGAATCCTGAAATACTCGCGGTCCGTTTGAAGCTGTGGTGTGATTCGCTCAGTAACCCATTCTAGCCAGGCGCGGGATTTGGAATCCAGGGGTTGCTGAGCCGAAAACGTTGCATAGACACCGATGTCTTGCGAGCGCCATTCCCTAAGAACGTGCTGCAACCTGCCCGCGCGGACCAATTCGATGGCGCAGAACGTAGGCATTAAGGCGATTCCTTTGCCTTGCAGCGTTACCTCAGTGAGCAATTCGGGGGTATCAGTCGTTAACCTGCTCCTCAGCAATAGCCGCTGCGTTGTTCCGGTATCGTCGATCAGATTCCAATCGGTCGGAACAGAAGGGCTGATTAAACGAAAACAAGGCTGATCGTACAGATCGACCGGAGTTCTTGGATGGCCATGCTTTTCAAGATAAGCCGGTGAGGCACACAACACCATAAAGGTATCCCCCAGCTTCCTGCTGAGCCCGCGAGGGTCCATGAGCCTATCGGCAAGATGAATGCTGGCATCGACTCCTCGAATGAGGAGGTCGGACGTACTCGAGGACGTGCTGAATTCGACTGTGATCTGTGGAAATCGGGCGCAGAAGTTGCCGATTACCGGAAGAACGTAGCGCTGACCAAAACCAACATCGCATTGAATTCGCAGAAGACCGCGTGGCGCCATAGCAGCGCCTGAACACATGGCTTCCGCTTCGTCCGTGAGTGCAATCACTTCACGACAACGCGCACCAAAATCAATTCCGGCTTCGGTGGGCACGTAGCGTTCGCCGGTTCGCAGAAGCAGTTGAACACCAAGCCGCTTTTCAAGCTCTCTCATCAATGCCGTTACCTGTGCGACGGTAATTTCCATTTGTGTTGCGGCTTTCTCGCGGTTTTCAGTCTCGATCAGCAACACGAAAGCACGCATGGCGAGGAGCGTAGGGCGGCGACCAGACGGGTTTTGCATGCTTACCTCGGGAGTTGTTCCGAGCGACAGGATCGTTAGAGTAGGGGCGATGAAAACGACATCTACATGTCGCGATGGATGATGACATCTGACATGGTAGCCGAATGTGCTAGATTTCACACGAAAATATATATCAAGTACTTGACATATATCGGGATGTGGTCGAGGATATCTCTGTCGTCGGAGATATCGGATTCTGTTTGTATGCACATCCTTAATGGATCGCATCGACCGGTCGGAAGGTCCGACCATTTCGAACGGCAAATTCTGGGCTGCTGCAGAGACGATCGCAGAAGTTGGGGAACGAGATCACAAGCAATTTCTTTACATATATGGCAAGGCTCTCTGTGCCAAGCAGGGCGCAAAGATCGGACGCGAGAATAGTCGATTGTTGGTTGATCTGGTTTGGGGCGACAACCTGAGCGCGCGCAGCGGTATCGAGAACCAGGCGAAGAATCGAATTGGTACCACATTCAGCCGCGACGTACTTTGACGCTGATGTGCTTGGCGCTTCACAGCACCGTGCACATCTAACAGTACTGCCCTGCCGATGGCTTTCCTGCCGGCAATATAAAGAGTGAGTGAGACATGACAAACAAGTTCGAAGTGGGTCTGGAAAGAAATCCGGCCAATTTTCAGGCTATGACTCCAATTCGGCTGCTTGATCGGGCGGCCGAGGTATTTCCAAATCGCACTGCGGTCATTTACAAACACCGGCGCTACACGTGGGCGCAGTACGCACAACGGTGCCGAAGCCTCGCACGAGCACTAATCGGCGCCGGCGTTCAGCCCGGAGAGACGGTCTCGGTTCTCGCAACGAATATCCCGGAGATGCTTGAGGCGCAATTTGGCGTTCCCATGTCGGGTTCCGTCCTCAATTGCATAAATATCCGGCTGGATGCAGCGGCGATCGCCTTCATCTTGCAACATTCTGAGACGCGCCTGCTACTCGTGGATCGGCAGTTTGCGGATGTCGCCCGTGAAGCCCTGAGCTTGGCCGGCATGCAGATTGACGTCATCGATATCAGCGACGAAGACTTTCCGGATGCGAACCGGGTCGGAGTAGTCGAGTATGAGGATTTTCTGAAGAATGCCCCGACTGACGCACAGATTTTTTATCCGCAAGACGAATGGGATGCGATTGCGCTGAACTATACGTCTGGTACGACCGGCAATCCAAAAGGCGTGGTGTACCACCATCGCGCGGCATATCTGAACGCGCTGGGAACGGTTATCTATGCTGGCCTCAATGTTGGAAACCCCGTCTATCTATGGACCTTGCCGCTGTTCCACTGTAACGGGTGGTGTTATGCGTGGGCACTGGCAGCCGTTGCGGGCACGCACGTCTGCTTGCGCAAGGTCGTCATCGAAGACATTTACGAGGCGATTCAAAAATACGCCGTTACTCACTTTTGTGGCGCCCCTGCCGTTCTGAGTTCTTTGGTGGCAGGAAAACCTGAGAGTTGGGTGAAACCCGATTCTCCAATCATCATCTCATGCGCTGGCGCATCTCCGCCAATCAAAGTGATCAAGCAAACCGAAGAGCTTGGTTTCAAGGTTTTGCACGTGTATGGAATGACCGAGCAGCATGGAGTCAACACGGTCTGTGTTCAGCAGGATGATTGGAGCGACATGCCGCAGGATGAGCGGCTGACGCATATGGGACGTCAAGGAGTGTGTACGGTCGTGGGCGGCGAACTGGTGGTCGCTGATTCGGGATCCTGCCAACCGGTTCCGCGTGACGGCAAGACCATGGGCGAAGTGATGTTCCGGGGAAACCTCGGCATGAAGGGATATTTAAAGAATCCCGAGGCAACGCGTGAAGCCTTTGCAGGAGGCTGGTATCGCAGCGGAGATCTTGCTGTCGTCCACGAGGATGGCTACATCGAGATCAAGGATCGCTTAAAGGACATCATCATCTCCGGAGGAGAGAACGTGTCCTCGATTGAAATTGAAGAAGTGCTTTGCACGCATCCAGCAGTTGTGGGTGTCGCAGTTGTGGCAGTGCCTGATGAGAAGTGGGGCGAGGTTCCGTGTGCTGTAGTCGAGTTGCATCCAGATCACGACGGCCTTGTGACGCAGGAAGACATCATCAAATTCTGCCGCACAAAACTTCCCGGGTTCAAGACGCCCAAGCATGTCATTTTCGAGGCGATTGTCAGAACAGCAACCGGGAAGATCCAGAAATTCGCACTCCGCAAGCACGCATCAAATGTGGTTGCGGCGCGCGACGCTTGAATCGCGTCAGGAGCGTGAAGGCGAGCTAGATGTGAGAAGGGGACAAGACGCTTCCTCCTGCCCCAATCGGCCTTATGGTCCTCGCTGAGCAACATCCAACAACCAAGGAGTATCCGAAATGCGTGGTTTGAAAGACAAGGTGGCTGTCGTTACAGGTGCGGCGGGTGGCATTGGCCGTAGCCTGGTGCAGCGTTTCTGTGAGGAGGGGGCTCACGTGGTCGCTCTTGACCTGAGTCAGAGCGGTCTTGACGAATTGAAGGAGCAGTTGAAGGAATATTCGGAGCAACTCACGCCAGTTCAACTGGATATTACCGACCACGCTGCCGTGGTGCAAACCATCCAACAGGTACATGCGGACCTGAAGCGAATCGACGTACTGGTCAACAACGCTGGATGGGATGTTGCAATGCCGTTCCTGGAGACCACTCCGGACTTCTGGAACAAGGTTGTTGCCATCAATCTGATGGGGCCGCTGAATCTTCACCATGCTGTGTTGCCCTTCATGGTGTCGGACGGCGGTGGCAAAGTCATTAATATCGCTTCAGACGCCGGCCGCGTGGGATCGTCGGGCGAGTCCGTGTACTCGGCATGCAAGGGGGGCATTACTGCGTTCAGCAAAACCGTCGCGCGCGAATACGCACGCAAAAACGTGCGTGTGAACGTGGTTTGCCCGGGCCCGACTGACACTGCGCTGCTGCGCTCGTTCATGGGCGAGGGTGAATTCGGTCAAAAAGTCTACGACGGGCTTCTGCGCGCGATTCCGCTGAAGCGTTTGGGTCAACCCGCAGACATCCCCGGCATCGTCGCGTTCCTCTCCAGCGACGACGCCGATTTCATTACCGGGCAGGTCATTTCTGTCTCCGGTGGTCTGACAATGCATGGGTAAATAATCATGAGCGACTATACTGATATCCTCTATGAAGTGAAGGCAGGCGTTGCACGTATTACGATTAACCGCCCTGAAAAGTACAACGCCTTTCGGGGAAAGACGTGCGACGAACTTATCGACGCACTCAATTGTGCGGGGTGGGACAAGTCGATTGGTGTAATCGTATTGACTGGCGCCGGTGAAAAGGCGTTTTGTACGGGTGGAGACCAGTCGGCTCATGATGGCGGTTACGATGGTCGGGGCTTGATCGGTCTGCCAGTCGAAGAACTGCAGGGCTTGATTCGGGACGTACCGAAGCCGGTGATTGCGCGTGTCAACGGCTACGCGATTGGCGGTGGGAACGTCCTCGTGACGTGCTGCGATCTGGCCATTGCAGCAGACTCGGCACAACTCGGTCAAGTTGGACCCAAGGTAGGTTCTGTCGATCCTGGGTTCGGTACCGCATTTCTCGCACGTGTTGTCGGCGAGAAGAAGGCGCGCGAAATCTGGTTCCTCTGCCGGCGTTACACCGCCCAGCAAGCCCTTGCAATGGGCCTGGTCAATGCTGTCGTGCCTATGGCCGAGCTCGACGCCGAGGTCGACCGTTGGTGCCAGGAAATCATGCAGCTTAGCCCGACGGCGATTGCTATTGCGAAGCGCTCATTTAATGCCGATTCCGATTCCATTCGCGGTATCGGCGGCCTCGGGATGCAGGCACTTGCGCTGTACTACGGTACTGCTGAGTCGCACGAAGGGGTTGCAGCGTTCATGGAGAAGCGCAAGCCGCGCTTCCGGGGCGAGCAGAATGACGGTTCTGAAGCATGAACGTCACACTTTCACGTAGCGGTGACGTTGCGGTCATCTCGCTAAATCGCCCCGAGGCGATGAATGCACTCAACGCTGAAATGATTGACCGCATCGGCACGCTTATCGATGAGGCGGCTGCTTCTTCGCCACGTGCCTTGTTGTTCGTCGGTGCCGGCGGCAAGGCGTTCTGTGCTGGTGCTGATATCAGGGAACTGCTTGAGCGAGGCGCAGGCGCCCATCGCGATGCCGCCCGTTCCGGTCAGTGCACTTTCGCCAAGCTCGACCGCTTGCCTTTTCCTTCATTGGCCGTAATCCAAGGCGTGGCTCTTGGCGGTGGGCTTGAACTGGCCATGGCGTGCACGTATCGGATCGCTGTCGCTGGCGCGAGATTTGGTCTTCCAGAGATCAAACTTGGTCTCATCCCGGGCTATGGCGGGACGCAGCGACTACCGGCCTTGATAGGCAAGGCACGTGCGATCGAGATGATTGCAAGTGGTCGCCTGGTCGAGACCGACGAAGCCGCGCAGATCGGCTTGATTCATCAGGTGGTTGAAGCGGGCGACTCTATTGACCTGGGTGTGCGGTTCTTGGACCGCCTCGGCGAACCATTTCCGGCTGCAATGCGTATGGCGAGAACTGCAGTCGAGAAGGCCTTATCAGTTTCGCTCGAAGAAGGCTTGAGCCTCGAGGCAGACCTGTTTGTGGCGGCGACTCAAACGACCGACGCCACTGAAGGGATGCGAGCCTTTCTGGAAAAACGTAAGCCTGCCTTCACGGGACGCTAAATCGCTGTGCTGAGTTTCTGGCCTCCGTTGTTTGCGGTGCTGTCATGCATGCCAGCGGTCAAGTTGCAGCGGAGGCCTTCCTGAATATGCAAAGGATTCTGCTGTAACACGCCGTAATTTGATCCGAGCCTGGGCGTACAGGCGTTGAACAGCGTCCAATTTCTGAGACGCGTCGGTGCGCTGATAGGTTCGTTCTTCGGAGACAAGAGATGAACCAATACACCCCGCCTCTGTTGGATATCCAGTTCGTCCTCCAGGAGCTTGCAGACATTCGTGAGATATCGAGCCTGCCTGGCTTTCAGGAGTCGACGCCAGACGTCGTGCAAGCCATTCTTGAGGAAGCAGGCACATTCGCCTCGGAAGTTGTGTCGCCGATTAATCGCACAGGCGACGTCGAAGGCGCGCGGCTTGAGAACGGGCAACCGCGCATGCCGCAAGGCTGGAAGAATGCCTACGAACAGTTCGTCTGGGGCGGGTGGAATGCGCTATCTGTGCCCAGGGAGCTGGGAGGTCAGAACCTGCCTCGCCTCATCGCAGCAGCTGTTGACGAGATGTGGAATGGCGCAAGCGTAGCCTTTGCCCTACTGCCTATGCTTACTAGAGGCGCAATCAATGTCTTGCAGCTTGCAGGGTCCGAGCATCTGAAGCAAATGTTTTTACCGCGAATGGTCAGCGGAGAGTGGACCGGAACCATGGTGTTGACGGAACCACAGGCTGGCTCCGACCTGTCAGCCGTTCGGACACGCGCGAAGCCGGTTGGCGATGGGACCTACCGATTGTCGGGTACCAAGATATTTATCACTTACGGCGATCACGATCTCGCTGAGAATGTGGTGCATCTCGTCCTCGCACGGGTGGATGGTGCGCCATCTGGAACCAAAGGAATCTCGCTGTTTGCCGTTCCGAAGCTTCTGGTGAATGAAGACGGGACACTGGGCGAGAAAAACGAAGTTCGATGCCTGTCCCTTGAGCGCAAACTTGGTATCCATGCGACGCCAACCTGCGTCCTTGCGTTCGGTGATAACGCCGGCGCCGTCGCCTACCTCGTGGGCGAAGAGAATCGTGGTCTGGAATACATGTTCATCATGATGAACGCAGCCCGATTTGCCGTGGGCCTGGAAGGTATCGGTCTGGGTGAACGTGCGTATCAGCTGGCACGGGACTATGCGCGGGAGCGCGTGCAAGGTGTTGAGGCGGGCAGCGGTGCTCAGACCAAGGTTCCGATTATTCGGCACCCGGATGTGAGACGCATGCTGATGAGCATGAAGTCCCGCGTCGAAGCCATGCGCGCGTTGGCCGTGGTGGTTGCAGCTTGTATGGACAAGGCAGAACTTCATCTAGACCCGCTGGAGCGGGCTTTCAGTCAGGCGTTTGTCGAGCTGATGATGCCGGTCGTCAAGGGGTGGTTCACAGAGACCGGTTTGGAAATCGCGTCGATGGGCATACAGGTGCACGGGGGTACCGGCTTCATCGAGGAGACTGGTGCCGCACAGCTCTTGCGTGACGCACGGATAACAACGATATACGAGGGCACCACCGGTATTCAGGCAATGGATCTGATCAGCCGCAAGATTGGTCGGGATGAGGGGCATACACTTAAGCTGGTTATCCAGAAAATGCAAGATGTCCAGGCGGAGCTTGGGAACCAGGAGAGTGCGCATTTACGTGCAATTGGAGTCAGCCTGAAAATGGCGACTTCCGAATTGTCGAAAACGGTGGACTTTCTCGTCGATACCTACTCACATCAACCAAAACTGGCGCTTGCGGGTTCTGTCCCATTTCTGGAGCTTCTAGGGACCGTCGCGTGTGGTTGGCAAATGGGACGAGCAGCGCTTGCTGCTCATCGGTTGCTGGATGAAGCCTCGGCTGACAGTGCATTCCTGAAGAGCAAGATTGTGACAAGTCTCTTCTACGCGGATCATGTACTTTCCCGAGCACCGGCGTTAAGTTATACGGTAATCCATGGGGCCGAATCCACGTTGAGTATGGATGACACTGCATTCTGATGCTCTGGTCAGAAACTGCCCGTGGCTCCAGTAATTGAATGTCCCCGCTTCGCGTTGGCGGGGACCACCAAACCCATTGCTGCGAGCCTTTCACAGGGGCAACCGGGAAGTTTGTTTGACTTTTTGCATGGGGATTTCTGTTTTCACGCTCTGCACACTGTCGATCCTTGTCAGATGCTCAGCCTGAAACCTGCGGTATGCATCGAGATCTGCACTGACTACGCGCAGGAGGAAGTCGCTGTCTCCCGCCATCAAATGACATTCGACAATCTCTGGAATGCGTTGTATTTCGGCCGTGAATTTGTCTACAGTCTTTGCATCCTGGCTTTTGAGCCAAACGCGAACAAAAACAGTCAGACCCACACCAATTTTCGATGCGTTCAGTAACGCGACATAACGCTCAATGACTCCGGCTTCTTCGAGCAATCTTACTCTCCGAAGGCACGGCGAAGGAGACAAGCCAACTTTTTCTGCTAGCTCTACGTTCTGAATGCGACCGTCTTCCTGCAGCGTTCGTAGAATCCGGCGATCGATTTCATCTAGATTTTGCATAGGAATGGGGCTCAGATAGGGGTTTGGAATTTTGTGGCTGATTAACTTAAAAAATTGGTACCCGGTGCCATCTGTTTGGAATTATAGGATATAAAACAAAATCAACTGCTAAACACACTGGTATAAATTAGTGATTTTTGTGTGCGTCGCGGGATGGGCCCGTCGCACGTGATGGAGGAGACGGAAATGAATGGCAGAAGTACCGAGGTGTTCCAGATTGAGAAGCATCCCAATCCTGTCGAAGCCGAAAAACGCGAGACTTTGCTTCAAAACCCAGGCTTTGGTCGAGTTTTCACCGACCACATGGCCACGATTCAGTATTCCGAGGGACGTGGTTGGTATGACGCGAAGATCTGTCCTCGCGCTCCCTTCAGTTTCGACCCCGCGACGTTGGTGCTTCACTATGCACAAGAAATTTTTGAGGGCATGAAGGCTTATCGGCTGCCCGACGGCGGCGCCACACTGTTTCGTCCAGACGCAAATGCACGTCGCTTCAGGAATTCTGCTGATCGACTTGCAATGCCGTTACTGCCCGAAAATCTGTTCGTAGATTCTGTGCGCGAGCTGGTGCGGATCGATAAAGAATGGATTCCGTCGACAGATGGTTCGGCTCTTTATCTTCGGCCTTTCATGGTCGCCACTGAAGCAGTGCTCGGCATGAAACCCTCGCCCGAGTATCTCTACTGCGTCGTGGCTACGCCCGTTGGCGCATATTTCAAGGGAAGTGCTCCAGCTGTAACGATTTGGGTTTCCGACCAATTTACACGAGCCGCGCCGGGAGGGACCGGCGACGCGAAATGCGGCGGTAACTATGCGGCCAGTCTTGCGGCGCAAGCGGAGGCAATTCGGGAAGGTTGTGAACAGGTGGTGTTTCTGGACGCAGTCGAACGACGCTGGGTCGAAGAACTTGGCGGCATGAACGTGTTCTTCGTCTTCGCTGACGGTTCGCTTCAGACTCCTCCGCTTACTGGTACCATCCTGCCGGGCATTACTCGCGCGTCGCTTATTACGCTTGCTCGCGATCTGGGATTTGTTGTGCGTGAGGAGCCGTACGCTATTGATCAATGGGAGGCAGACGCAAAAAGCGGGCGACTTGTTGAAGCGTTTGCGTGCGGCACCGCAGCGGTCGTGACGTCAATCGGGCGAGTGAAGGGACGCAAACATGAATTCACTATTGGCGACGGCGGCGCTGGTCAAGTGACCGGCCGGTTGAGGACGGCACTACTTGATATCCAAAACGGGCGTGCGCCAGATCATCATGGATGGCTGGATCGCTTGTTCTGAAGAAACTGGAACAAGGTTCGTCAGTGGAGGTAACGGCGCCAACTCTATCGGCAGCCGTTGATACAGTGCGGGCGGCATTACGAAGGCGCCCGCACTGAATCCAGCGCCGCAGTCGGCGGCGCGCCACGAGCTCTCTAGTTCATCGGGGATCTGTCCCGACGTCGCCTGAAAGCCTCAGGTCTTCAGCCCGATCGGGCAAAAAATAAAAGAATTCCCGGGAAAGCCAAGGTGCACAACCTTTCCACGGCGCTCGTCGAGGAGCTCGGCGCTATCTTCAGCGGCCACATGAGCGCTTCGGCGCTTGCAAAGATATAAATGGCGAAGTCGTGCTCGAAGCGGGTCGGAGCTGGTTCCGGACGATGCTGCGGTACAGCTACTAGCCCGGCGGTGAACGTTTCGCGGCGGAAAGTCGTCGTCTTGCAGGAGGACGCATCGTCCTTGCGGCGCCAAACCTGCGACAGCCGCAGGGCCAAAGGTCGGAGGCCAAAAAATCGATTCCCAATCATCCACTGACGGATGACGTGATCAAAAGAAGGCCCGGCAGGAGAGAGAGCCATTGTTGCTATGCCGGCACTCCGAAACGCTTGCGCAGGCGTTCGTCCCGGAACTCGCTAGCGTCAATTTCCCGCTTGATCCAGGCACGATCCTTAGTCTGTCGGCTACCGTTACCGGTCATCCTTCCCGTAACCTGGTCTTGACGTACTCCAGGGTACCAGGTCTTTTGAAACGGATGTGGGTAATTACAAGAATGAGGGACGCGCTTACGCTTGGAATGGACTTCCTTTGCTCATCGTCGAGCCTCAAACGTTCTGACAGACCACCGGTGCCAGCCCATGGTGCTGACGCATGCGCTGACCCGGATGCGAAGCGACTCGGCTGTCCAGTTCTTTGGGGAGCGCGTGCTGGCAACAGCCCGCGCTTATCCTACAACCTGAATTGCATCTCAATGCTTCGGGCTCACGAGAAGAGTGGGTACGAGTCAGCGGACTTCATCGGGACCCGCTGCAGCAGTGTCGGCTGCAATAAGGTTACGTATGAAAATGCAGCCCATCCTGTCAGTCGGAACACGTGAAACCTGCTGCAAAGCAGACGCGTTCATATAGATGCAGTGAGCAGGGTTGTTTCACAGCTCCGCTCCGGAAAGCCGGAATGCCTTGGCATCTCGCCAAGGATGGCTTACAACCGGGTGTAGCCAGCGCCTTTGCGCACCTTTTCACAGTGTACCCGAAGAGGATATCCAGGCAGACAGCCTTTACTTACACCGGCCCAAGCTTCGACAGGTCCTTCGGGATTACTCGTGCATTCTGAAGCATCGTGAAAAATTCGATGAACATTTCATCGGTGTCGATGCAGTCCTGGAATCCCGCTTTTCGGGCTTTGATCGTGGTTGAGAGATTGTCATAGGGCGCCTTGAAGACGAAGTCGCCGTATCCCCAGCGGGCGAGATTTTCAAACGCCGTCGGCAGCAGGTCGAAGCGGTCGACGAGTTTACTCCACAGATCACCCTTGTCCGCCATCATTTCGTTCAGACTAATCGCCAGCGGGGCACCTACTTCCATCTGGAAGAACTTTGCGATGACAGGCCACACGCGTGACCAACGGAAGAAGTCGCCGTTTGTGATGTTGTACGTCTGTCCGGCGCAAGCCGGTTCTTCGCCGGCCCATTCCGTAGCGCGGGCCAGAAGCCGCGCGTCTGTTACCTGGAAGAGGGACTGATACGATTCCCATGTGCCGGGGAAAACCAGAGGCAGACCCAATGCCTTCGAGATTACCGCGTACACAGAGATGACCATCAGCAAGTTCATGGGATTGCCGACTGCCATCCCGATAACGCCTGCCGGTCGAAGTGCAGTCCACGTCCAGGATGCTTCTTTCGAGGCTGCGCGCAGAAAGTCTTCCTGGTTGTAGTAGAAATTCGGCGGCATGTGCCGCGAATCGGACTCTTTGGCCGGAGTGCTGAATGCCCCGAGATGCGGCCCGTAGGCCTTAGTCCCTTGCATCAGCGTCACATGGCGCAGTCTCGGCGAGGCGTCGGCCACTGCACGGACGAGGTTCTCGAGCATCGCGAGATTGGGGCCAACCTGCTCAGCCTGTGTCTGCTTTTCCTGGTACGCTGCATGAACGATGTGTGTGATGTCATTTCGATTGGCCAGAAGGGCTCGACACGATTCGGCATCCAGAAGGTCGACAGGAATGTGTTCGGCCTTGGTAGGGTAGTCCGGCTTGCGTCGCGAAACTGCGATCACCTTGGCGTTCGGAACCTGGTCGAAGTGTGAAATTACGGCTCGGCCGATGATCCCAACTGCGCCAGCGACTACGACTGTCTTCATTTGACTGATCCTGCGTAATACAGATATTTAGGTGTCGAACTCGGCACCACCAGAGCAGCGCTGAGAGATGGGTAGGTGTGCTTCATGCAAAGATACAGAATGCACGGAAAGATCAGTTACACAAGCTTTCCAAGGCGCTAGAGAGGGAGTACGGCGCCATCTTCATTGGCAACGTGAATGCTTCGGCACTCGTAAAAACACGAATGGGGAAATCCGTGCTCGATGCAGGCTGGAGCCTGTTCCGGACCATGCAGCAGTATAAGTGCGATGACGCAGGCGTGTGGTTCGATGAGACCGATGAAAATTAGTCAACCCAGACCTGCAGTGCTGTAACAGGCGCACTGGCCCGAAGGGTCGGAAAGGTCCTGGAATAACGGAATGGCCTGCTTCGAATGTGATGCGTATCATCATCGCGACATCAATGCAGCAGGGAATGTTCTCGCGGTGGCACGTCGCCTTCTTGCAGAAGGAATCACTGCCCTCAGCCGACGGCTGAGGGCAGGGAGGACGTCAAGCCGCCCGGATGTTTTTGCGGGTACTCTCTGCGCTACCGTTTTTTGAAGAGCCTGACAGTGATCCCAAAACGTTAGCGCGCCGCACCACGTGATCGTGAATCGCGTGCTCCTTGACGGGGCCGAAGCCACGAATGTCCATCGGCAACGAAGCAAACGTCACGGCTTGCTCAAGCTTGACCGGCGTAAGGACAGAGCAAATTTTGCGGATGTCGTCGAAGTACTCGGCGATGAGCCGGCGTTCTGCACGACGCTCGCCCGTGTAACCAAATACGTCGAGCGCGGTGCCCCGTAGGCCACGCATACCAGCAACGACTTTGAGAACCGGGAAGATCCACGGGCCAAATTTCTTCTTTTGCGGTCGGCCGGTTCTCGGATCGATGCGCGAAAGAAGAGGCGGTGCAAGCCAGATCGAGACTTTCTCTGCAGTCGAGAACTGTGCCGTCAAAGATTCGCGGAAGCTCGGTGCGGAGTAAAGTCGAGCCACTTCGTATTCGTCCTTGTATGCCATGAGCTTGTATGCGCTGCGCGCGACCGTGGTAGCGAACGTAGTGCTATTGGGGGCAATCTTCGCTTCGACGTCGCGAGCAAGACTGACAAGTTCACTGTACTTCCGGGCATAGGCCGGGCCTTGATAGTCCTTGAGCCGTTGCTCATGAAGTTCCATCAGCGCATCCAATGTGTCGGGTTCTGCTTTCAGCGTCGAAGCCGGTGCCAGAATGGTGTCGAGCGCATCCGGTTGAGCGGCGAAAATGCGTCCCCAATTGAACGCGGACTTGTTCATCTCGACAGCTGCACCGTTGCGCTCAATCACCTGAAGGAGCGCTTCACGACTTAGCGGCACGAGGCCCTTTTGCCATGCGTAACCCAGCATCAGCGTATGAGTTGGCAAGGTGTCGCCGAAGATGCTTTGCGCAATCGCGCCCGCATCGAATGCATGGAAGGCTGCGGTGCAGCGGCTGCGGATACGTTCATGCATCAGATTGACTGGCAAGGTCGCATCCCGATCGCTGATCACATCGGGCGTGGGCGTCGGCGCAAGATTGAGGACCGCCGAGCTGCGGTTTGCCGACAGGCGGATAAGCGAATCAGGCGCGGCGGACACAACTAGATCTGCGCCGAGCAGCAGGTCTGCTTTACCTTCGCCGATGCGTGAAGCGGCGATCTGTCCATCCGTAGCGGCAATGCGCACCTGGCTGACCACTGCGCCATTCTTTTGCGACATCCCTGTGAAGTCGAGCACGGTGGACAACAGGCCGTCGACGCCAGCAGCTGCACCAAGGATTGCACCCATCGTCAACACACCTGAGCCACCGATGCCGGTGATGTATACGTTGAAAGGCTCGTCGAGTTTCGGAAGCGTTGGGGCAGGCAGAGTGGCAAGAAGGCTAGTCTCTGCTCCCACGAGTCGCTTGCTGTCCGGCTTGCGAACCTTGACACCTTCTACTTCGACAAAACTCGGACAGAAGCCTTTCACACAGGAGAAGTCCTTGTTGCAAGCGCTCTGATTGATAGCGCGCTTGCGACCCAGTGGTGTTTCAACGGGTTCGACAGAAATGCAGTTGGATTGCACCGAACAGTCACCGCAACCCTCGCATACCTCTTGATTGATGAACACACGGCGGTCCGGGTCGACCGTCTCCTTGCGCTTACGCCGGCGTCGCTTCTCGGCAGCACAGGTCTGCTCATAGACAATCGCTGTGACGCCAGGAATTTCGCGAAGTTGACGCTGGACGGCGTCAAGCTGGTCGCGATGATGAACTTCGACGCCCGTCGCAAGTACTCCCGTGTCTTTCCAGCGCGTGGGGTTGTCAGTCACAAACGCGATCTTTTCGAGTCCTTCCGCGTGGAGCTGGTGCGTGATTCGGGCGGGATTGTTTGTCCCCTCGGTCGGTTGTCCCCCTGTCATAGCGACCGCATCGTTATATAGAATCTTATACGTGATGTTGGTTTTTGCTGCAACAGCGGCTCGAATAGCGAGAAGGCCAGAATGCTCGTATGTCCCATCACCGAGATTCTGGAAAATGTGCGCTGTCTTCGAAAACGGGGCTGCGCCAATCCATTGTGCACCCTCGCCACCCATGTGGCTCGCGACTTTGGTTTTGAGTTCCGGCTGCGACAGCGCAATCACGTGGCACCCGATACCGCCACCGCTGATTGAGCCATCCGGTGTTCGTGTAGACGTATTGTGCGGGCAACCAGAGCAAAAGAACGGGCGACGAATGGGAATGATCGCCGTTGAGGGCTTCTTGGCAGCGGCGTCAAGCTCGGCAAGCCGTGCGACAGTGTGTGATGTGTTGATGCCGTTCGCCTGCATCCGCCGCACTAGTACGCTCGCCACGAGGTAGGCACTGAACTCCCAGGCTTCAGGGAAGAGTGCTTTACCGGCTGCGTCAGTTTTTCCCGAGATGATGGGGCGTTCCGATTGGGGGCGATGGAACAAAGCTTCCTTGAGTTGTCCCTCTACATTTGAACGTTTTTCCTCGATTACGAGGACTTCCTTATGCCCCGATGCAAACTCGCAGGCGCCTTCGGTCTCAAGCGGCCAACTCATTGCAACCTTGTAAACCGAGATGCCCAGCTCACGGAGCGCGATATCACTCAAGCCGAGATCGCGACAGGCCTGCATAAAGTCCTGATGTGCCTTGCCGACCGTGATAATGCCCAGCTCTTTCTTTGGCGCCTCGACGACGATCCGGTCAAGTCTATTCGCCCGCGCCCATGCTCGAGCTGCCGGAAGTCTTTCCTCAATCAGGCGACGTTCATACTCGCCGCGTTGTGCAGGCCATGAGAGTGTCGGGTCCCAGTTCAGACCATGGGCCGGCATGGGGAAGTCCGCCGGTTCAGTGAACGTCGGCCATGATCCCATGTCGAGGGTGGCGGCAGTTTCCACAACTTCAGCGATCGTTTTCAACGATACCCATAGCCCGGTATACCGAGACATCTCGATACCCGCGAGACCAAATTCGATGACTTCGCGAACGTTACTGGGTTGGAGCACCGGAATCGACGCAGAGTGAAATATGCCATCGGTCTGATGCGGCCACATGGAGGACTGTGCTGCATGGTCGTCGCCCGAAATGGCAAGTACGCCACCAAGCTTCGATGTGCCCATCATATTGGCGTTACGGAAGACGTCTCCAGTACGGTCGACACCCGGGCCCTTGCCGTACCAGATACCAAACACTCCATCGACCTTCGTGTCGCCGAAGACCCGGTGCATCTGTGCACCCCAAAGTGCCGTGGCAGCAAGATCTTCGTTTAGTCCTGGCTGAAAGACGACATCATGCTCGGCAAGTTGCTTGGAAGCCTTCCATAGCTGCTGGTCGTATGCACCCAGTGGCGATCCACGGTATCCAGATATCAGGCCAGCGGTAGCCATATCGCGAGCGCGGTCGCGTTCGCGCTGGATTATTGGCAATCGAACAAGTGCCTGTATCCCGGTTAGGAAAGTGCGCTGATTGGTTTGTGCAGAGGGGGTTGCGCTGAGCGCAGTTTGAGTAGTACCCACGAGTGTCTCCAAGGAAACTTTTTAGAACTAGATGAGTAAGTTTAGGCTTCCTTTGATGAGAATTTGCACCAACCTAAATTAGTAAATTTCTATTTTGTAGATCAAAATAACTAATTAATATCGAAATATTGGTCTAAAAATGCCAATCCACATGGTGGTAGGGGTGGGTCCGCACGGCAGAGGCCAGCCGTGGTGGAGTGGATGAGCGTGTCAACGCGTTCATTACCAAGCTTCAAGGCGCCCGGTGAGCCAGAGGGGCGGGCGGTGGCGGTGGGGATGGCGGCCCATTGCCAGCGGTGTGGGCGCTGCTTGGCAGCTATTCAGTTCAGCCCGGGAGAACGGGCAGGAGGTCTGGTCGCGCGATTGCGGTTGCGCCTTGGCAACCCGGATGGATTGGTTGGTGAAGCGAGAAAACCTCTCGCAATCCTGTGAGAACTGGAGGTCGACGTTAAGCCGGGAACCGAAAGTGGTTGTGTCGGACCGCGCAAACATGAGTGAAAAATGCCGCTACCTGTGGCCCGACGTGTCTCATCGGATCGTCGAAAACCCTTTCAAGGCAGACCATTGGATCTCGCGAGTTAAAGCATCGGAGATGTCCGGTTCAGCACGGTCTTCAACGCGAAACTGGATCGTATGTGCTCGACACCTGGGATCCGGGTCAGTGTCTTGGTAAGGAAGTTTTGGTACGAATCGAGATCATGCACGACCACACGAAGGATGAAGTCCGCGTCGCCCGTCATAGTGAAGCAACTCATTACCTCCGGCGCTACCACGATTTCCTTTTCAAACCGCTTGATCACAGCTTCGGACTGGTTCTCGAGGGTGACGGACACGAACACATTGAGCCCTCCGCTCAGCTTGCGCTCATCCAAATCTGCCGAGTAGCCCCGGATAATTCCTTGCTCTTCAAGCTTCCGAACGCGCCTAAGTGTCGGTGTCAGCGATAGGCCAATGCGTTCTGCCAGTTCCCGCCAGCTCAGACGGCCATCAACGGCAAGCTCCCGCAAAATTTGCAGATCAATTTTATCAAGGTCGTGTTGTTGGATCATAGCTGCTAGGCCGTGTGCATTGACTAGGGCAATCGTACTACAGTCGTCCGGAATTGAGGTTGGATTTGGTGCATTGATTCACGAGCGAACGCATAAACTGAACTGACCGTGAACTACGCATCGGCTCCTTCATCCGTGGAGGCAGAAGGGGCGGCCTTTCGCACAAGTTGAGTTGTGCGTGGGCACAGACTCTGAGGCTTGAAAAATCACCATGACCTACCTGCAAGAAAACACTCGTAAGGCTGTAACCGTTCTGAAACTGCAAGCGATGCGCGAGGCTGAGGAGAGGATTGCGATGCTTGCTTGCTACGACGCAAGCTTCGCGGCGATGCTCGACTATTGCGGAGTAGACGTGCTGTTGGTGGGCGATTCTTTGGGCAACGTACTGCAGGGGCATTCAACCACCCTGCCGGTCACTATCGACCACATGGCTTATCACACCGAGTCGGTAGCGCGCGGAAATAAAAATGCGCTGATCGTCGCAGACATGCCTTTCGCCACCTATGCCACGCCTACGCAAGCGTTCGACAACGCGGCGCGGTTGATGCGGGCTGGCGCGCAGATGGTCAAGATCGAGGGCGGTGCATGGTTGGTCGAGACAGTGTGTTTCCTGGTTCAGCGAGGCATTCCCGTTTGCGCGCATATTGGGCTGACGCCGCAGTCAGTGCACGCGCTGGGTGGGTTTCGGGTGCAAGGTAAAACTGAATCAGCGGCAACACAATTGGTAGCGGACGCTGTCTCCTTGCAGGAAGCTGGAGCGCAACTCATCGTTATGGAAGCGATTCCGCCGTCGTTGTCTGCCGAAGTTACCTCAAAACTACAAATTCCCACTATTGGCATCGGCGCAGGTGCGGACTGCACCGGCCAGGTTCTTGTACTTCATGACGTACTCGGAGTGTACCTGGGCCGGAAAGCAAAATTCGTCAAGGACTTTATGGTCGGCGCAACCTCCATCGAAGGTGCCGTTCGCGCTTATGTTTCTGAGGTCAAGGCTGGTACCTTTCCCAAACCCGAGCACACGTTCTCGTAACGAGCGCGCTGTGAGTGATGATTGACTGGTACGCAAAATACGTCATATACCTATCATGACGGGATGCTGCGATCGGAAAAATGTCGTCGATTTGGGCAAATTGAAACACCAACCGCCGATTTAATGTGCAATGATATTGACATATATGTGGACCGAGATGCAACATAGGGTGCGTTGATGCATTTAACCCGGTGTGCGCGTTGATTTGCGCGGCACCTTTCTTAACTGGTGAGCACGCTTTGGGAAGACTGAGTGCGAACGTTCGCGAGCGGGGCGGTGCTGGTGTTGCAACTGTCGCGCTGACGACGCCCGGCGCGATGCTACCGATAAGCGATATGGAGGAGATGTACAGTGGACTTTAAGAACCTTGTCCTGTCGATCCAGGACGGAGTCTCGAGAATCACCCTGAACAGACCTGAGAAACTGAATAGTCTCAACGAAGAAACAGTCGTTGAACTGAGTCAGGCAGTTGATGTGGTTGAACGCAGCCATGATGTTCGCGTGCTGCTACTGACGGGAACCGGTCGCGCCTTTTGCGCCGGGCAAGATCTGGACGATCCGGCCATGCACACGGTTGACGGGAAGCTCCCGGATATCGGTGCCATTGTCGAGCGGCATTTCAAGCCCCTGGTTCTGCGACTTCAGAATCTGAAGGTGCCGTCAATCGCGGCTGTGAACGGTCTTGCGGCGGGTGGTGGTGCCTCGCTTGCGCTGGCTTGCGATATTGTCGTTGCTGCTAAGTCCGCCTATTTTCTTCAGGCGTTCTCTAGGATTGGTCTGACTCCTGACACCGGAAGCACGTGGTTTCTGGCAAATAAGGTAGGAACCGCGCGCGCGATCGGCCTTACGTATCTCGCAGATAAACTCCCGGCCGAGAAAGCAGCGGAGTGGGGATTGATTTGGCAAGCACTGGATGATGCAGACTTTGTTGCGGGCACCGACAAACTTGCTGCGCATGTGGCTACGTTGCCAACCAGAGCTCTTGTACGGACCCGCGAACTTGTCTACGCTGCTCGCGGGCATACCTTGGAACAACAATTGTCGATGGAAGCAACGGCCATTCGGGAAATGGGGTGGCGGCAAGACTACCAGGAGGGTGTTCAGGCATTCCTAGATAAGCGGGCACCCCAGTTCACGGGGCAATAACAAGCTGGCCGTCTGATGATGTTTATTGCCAGCCGGCCACACTACACTTTCACTGGGGTCAAGCCGTCGATGTGCCGATTGCCATGCATCAGTCAATTCTTCTCGCCATGCATGGGTCCGTCGTTAGTAGCGGTCGAAGTTATCATTCGCGAAATTTGCGAGTGAGTCGTGGACTCATCTGTGAGCGTCGACATCAGCCAGATTGTTTGAGGCGTTGACCGAGCCACCTTCGTCAAGCTTCACGCCGTCCATGCCTTTATTAAGTTGGTTAAGGAAGTGAACAAGCGAGACTTTGTCGTCAAATCGAAAGCTGGCGAGTGCTTGCCGGTAGAACTCGTAGATTTTTGGCTGCAAACTGTCCCAAAACTCCCGTCCACTGTCCGTCAACACGACTTTCTTCGCGCGCCTGTCAACTGTATCTGTGACGCGCACTACATGCTCCTCGCGCTCCAGTCGTTTCAATACACCGTCGAGACTTTGGCGACTGACCACGAGATAGTCGGCCAGATCAGAGAAGGACATTCCGTCGGCGACTTGTGGGCGCGATAACGCACCCAGGACTGACCATTGAACCGTGGTTATGCCCAGTTCCTTGCTGGTCTGTCTATCAAGCGTGTTGCCCGCCTGGAACAGTCGAAAGAACAGACGGTTGTGGATGGACGAAACGGATTGATCGTACGAAGCGTCGAAGTTTGTCATGGCTGGTTTGGGAATCGCGCCGGGGCGCGGCTCTGGGCATTGTTTGCCTATTCTAAGGTGCCGCTTGACCAAAAGACTCAACTTGCTGATTCCTAGCTGCGCAACGTCGCATGCGTTGCACGTCCAATGCGACAGTTACGTGATATGGGCAAAGTTGATTCGAATGCTTATTGTACATCATACCGGCTCAGGCACCGGAATTTGCCGAAAATATATATCAAGATGTTGACGTAAATGTGTGCCTCGCCTAAAGTGTCTCTACGACGCAATACAACATGACGAGACATCCCCATGGCGAACTTTGACAGGATTCTGACCCCACTTAATGTCGGCTCCACTGTGCTCCCTAACCGAATGGTCATGGGCGCGATGCATACGCGACTGGAGACGCTTGACCGCCCCCACGAGCGCCTCGCCGCGTTCTATGGAACGCGTGCCGCCGGCGAGATTGGGTTGATCCTTGGTGGTGGTTTTTCGCCCAACCCCGAAGGAGTTATGGAGGAGGGCGGCCCACTGTTCAACAGCGCGTCGCAGATTGAAGAGCACCGTCTTGTCACTCAGGCTGTCCATGGCGCAGGAGGAAAAATCATCCTGCAGATTCTCCACGCCGGTCGATACGCCAAAGTACCGCATTGCGTCGCGCCGTCGAGTGGCAAAGCCCGAATCAACACCTTTTCGCCGCATGCATTGAACAATGAAGAGGCGTGGCGAACAATCGCGGACTTCGTTAATACCGCAGAGCTGGCGATAGAAGCCGGCTACGACGGGATCGAGGTGATGGGGTCAGAGGGATACCTGATCAATGAGTTCACTGCAGCGGTAACCAACCAGCGCGATGACGAATTCGGCGGCAGCTTCGAGGGGCGGATTCGGTTCCCGCTCGAAGTGGTGCGCGCCGTTCGTGCTCGACTTGGCGGAGCCCCGTTACTCATCTACCGGATTTCGTCCATCGACTTGATGGATGGCGGGATGCCCGCATCGGAAATCGCCGAATTCGCAAAGCAGGTCGAAGCGGCTGGTGCGGACCTGATCAATACAGGAGTCGGCTGGCACGAATCTGCGGTGCCTACCATAGCTGCATCCGTCCCTCGGGCTGCGTGGCGTGAGGCGATTCGCAACGTCAAACAGGCTGTCTCGATCCCGGTGATGGCCTCGAACAGAATCAATACGCCCGAGGTTGCGGAGGAATTGATTGCGTCCGGCGCGGCCGACCTCGTGTCAATGGCGCGACCGCTGCTAGCTGATCCCGATTTCGCGAAAAAGACCCGCCTCGGCATTGTCGACGAAATTAACACATGTATCGGTTGCAACCAGGCGTGCCTGGATCGTATTTTCACCGAGAGAACCGCGACTTGCCTCGTCAACCCGCGCGCGGGTCGGGAGATTGAGTTCCCGATGGGGAAGGCGTCCACGTTTAAGCGGCTCGCAGTCGTCGGTGGTGGTCCGGCTGGTATGGCCTTCTCAATCAATGCAGCCGAGCGTGGACATCAAGTGACCTTGTTCGAAGCCGAGTCGCGCCTGGGCGGCCAACTGAACATGGCGAAAGAAGTCCCGGGGAAGGCTGAGTTCAATGAAATGTTGCGCTACTTCAATGTGCGCCTTCATAAACTCGGTGTCACCGTACGACTAGGCGAGCCAGCGTCGGCTGATGAACTTGTTGCGGGAGGTTTCGATGAAGTCATCCTGGCAACCGGCGTGACGCCACGTGTCCCCGACTTCGTTGGTATTGACCACTTCAAGGCCGTCACCTACGTCGATGTGCTCACCGGTAAGGTCGTGGTGGGTTCGCGTGTAGCTATCATCGGCGCAGGAGGCATCGGCTTCGACGTCGCCGAATTTTTGCTGGGCGACGCAGAGGAGTCGCTCGACAGGCACGCGTTCTTCCGCGCGTGGGGCGTTGATCCGGAGAACATTCGTCATGGAGGGCTGACGTCAGGCCGTAGCCATGGCAAGCCCCGTCGAAGTGTCCATATGTTCCAGCGCAAAGACGAACCACTCGGAAAGCGACTGGGGAAATCTACCGGATGGATTCTAAAGGCACGATTGCGTAAGGCCAGTGTCACGATGATAGCCGGGGCTACGTACAACGCGATTGACGACGAAGGGCTGCACTACACGGTTGACGGGACCTCGCACGTTCTGCCAGTCGATCATGTGGTGCTTTGTGCAGGCCAAAATTCGAATCGCACGCTCTATGATGAGATCAAGGCTCGCGGACTGAATCCAAAGCTCATTGGCGGAGCTGACGTCGCGAGCGAGCTAGACGCTCTCCGTGCCATTGACCAGGCAACGCGATTGGCAGTCTCCCTATAGGCGGTTGTCGCCATCGCGGCGCTCATTCTGACAAGCATGGGTGACGCGAAATTCGCGGTCTTTCGAGCGGTCGTAATAATCAGGTTCTCGAAGTCGCTTAAAGCCAAGAGACAGCTACAGTAAATTTGGATGCCATATGAAATCGGCATACATCACTGGCCATGGTGGTAATGAAGTGGTCAAGGTCGGTGAAAGCCCGATGCCGATCCGGAAACCTGGCGAAGTGCTTGTCCAATTGCGAGCAGCAACCCTTAATCGCATCGATTTGTACATGCGCGACAGCGGAGCCGGTATTACGCACAGCCTCCCTCAGATTTTGGGACTGGACGGATCGGGCATTGTCCTGGAAGTTGACGACTCAGAGACTGTGTTGTCCCCTCAGCAACGCGTCGTCATCCACCCTGGAATCGCATGCGGACGTTGCGAGTATTGCCAGCGTGGAGAATCTGTCCTGTGTGCGTCAATCCAGTATATCGGTGAACATCGTGATGGAACGTTTGCTGACTACATCTGCTTGCCGGCGGCCAACGTGTTTCCAATGCCCGAAACGCTCGATTTTGCACAGGCAGCGGCTTTGGGAGTTAACCATCTGACAGCCTGGCGCATGCTTTTCACCAAGGCACAGTTCAAGCCGTGGGAAACGGTACTAATCTTTGGAATCGGCGGTGGGGTCTCGCTAGCCGCGCTGCAGTTGGTCAAATTGGCAGGCGGTCGCGCTATTGTCACATCGCGTGATCCCGGGAAATTGCAACGAGCATTGAAAATGGGCGCGGACGCGGCAGTCCATAGTGAAGTCGAGGATGTCGCCAAGGCGGTCATGGCAGCCACGGACGGGCGGGGCGTGGATGTGGTGATTGAAAATGTTGGTCAAGCTGTCTGGACCAACGCGTTGAGGTCTCTTGCCCGAGGCGGTCGCATTGTTACGTGCGGAGCCACATCAGGCGACCAACCATATGCCGACTTGCGTCGTATTTTTATCCGTCAGTTGCAGATTTTCGGGTCAACACTCGGAAGCCTTAACGAGTACAGGGATTTGTTGGGATTTGTAGCGCGAAATTCCCTACGACCCGTGATCGATTCGCACTATTCGCTACAGGATATTCACGTGGCACTCGACCGCTTGGCGTCGGGCAGCCAGTTTGGAAAGGTTGCCATTGCCATCAGCGAGTGACTTCGCTGGTCGACTACTGACCAATCGTTGGCTTACGAAACGCGTAAGCAAATACGCAGACCTCGTAAGGCCGGCTGCGGGCTATCCGCACGGACAATCAAAGCCGCGTGGTGACTAGTGGTCAACGGAGCCACATCAAGACTAGCAGGAACATTATGATTCGCGATCAGGAAACACTCACCATTCTTCTCGACTCGTTGTCGCGCTTTGTGCGCGAACGTCTCATGCCCGCCGAAAATGAAGTGGCGGAGACGGACGAAATTCCCCTCGATATCGTTCATGAAATGCGAGAGCTCGGTTTGTTTGGGCTCACGATCCCTGAGGAATTCGGCGGACTCGGATTGACAATGGAAGAGGAAGTGCTCGCGGCTATCGAGATCGCAAGAACTTCGCCCGCGTTCCGCTCGCTGATCGGTACGAACAACGGTATCGGCTCGCAAGGGATCATCATCGATGGCACCGAGGAGCAGAAGCTCCACTACCTGCCAAAGCTTGCGTCGGGCGAGTTGCTAGCTTCGTTCGCCCTGACTGAGCCCGGCTCCGGGTCTGATGCGGCGTCGCTTCGCACGACGGCTGTGCGCGACGGCGACCATTACGTGCTCAACGGCACCAAGCGCTTCATTACCAACGCACCGGAAGCGGGCATCTACACGGTGATGGCGCGCACGAATCCGGGCATCAAGGGAGCGGGGGGCGTTTCTGCATTCATCGTCGAAAAGGGCACGCCCGGTCTGTCCCTTGGCAAAAATGACAAGAAGATGGGGCAGAAGGGTGCACATACCTGCGACGTGATCCTCGAGAACTGCCGTGTTCCGGCGGCGAACATCATCGGAGGCAAGGAAGGTGTCGGCTTCAAGACCGCGATGAAGGTGCTCGATAAAGGCCGGCTGCATATCGCCGCGATCTGCGTAGGCGCGGCGGAGCGCATGCTCGACGACGCGTTGCGCTATGCGATGGAGCGCAAGCAGTTCGGCCAGCCTATCGCTGAATTCCAGCTGGTGCAGGCGATGCTCGCCGACAGCCGCGCGGAAATCTACGCTGCGCGTTCGATGGTGCTCGACGCTGCACGTCGGCGGGACAATAAGGAAGACGTTTCGACAGAGGCGTCGTGCTGCAAGTTGTTCGCATCAGAGATGTGCGGTCGCGTTGCGGATCGCGCAGTGCAGATTCATGGCGGCGCGGGCTATGTATCCGAATATGCCGTCGAGCGTTTCTACCGCGATGTGCGCCTCTTCCGCATTTACGAAGGTACGACGCAGATACAGCAACTCGTGATTGCGCGCAATATGATCCGTGACGCCAGCTGACTTAAGGTGAGGCACTGGCACGAATAGCGTGACCCTAAGAGATCTTCCGATTTAGCTGACGATCAACGCCAAGAGCTGACATGCTTACATCGATTCGTTCAAGGATTCTCCTTGCCTCAGTCGCTATTGTTTCAAGCGCTTTAGCGATCAACACGGCGTTGAACTACTTTGTCGCGAGCGCCTACAACCGCGATGCCACAAATCAAAGCCTTACGGCAGTATTGACTGGTCACGAAGCCGGTATCGAGGACTGGGTCGCTTCCAAGCGTCGGATGGTCTCATCGGCCGAAGACGTCGCATTGAGCAGTGACCCGGTTCCCGTCTTCCGGCGACTCGCGATGGCGGGCGGATTCAAGAACGTGTATGCCGGCTATGCTGACAGAACTGCCAGATTTTCTGACTCAACGGGCGTTCCACCTGGATACGATCCGACGACCCGACCGTGGTTTCGCCTGGCTGCAGAAGCGGGGCATGCTGTCGTTACACCGCCGTATGTAGACTCTGCAACTGGGCAACTTGTAGTCACGTTTGCTACTCCAATATTGCGCGATGGTTCTTTGAAGGGGGTTGTGTCCGGCGATGTCTCGATGGACGCAGTGGTAGCAAACGTCAAGTCTATCCATCCAACGCCAGCGAGCTTTGGAATGCTCGTAGATAGGGATGGGCACATTGTTGCTTATGCCGACCAGAAGCTGACCCTTAAGCCGCTGTCCGACCTCATGCCTGACCTGACCGTTGATGCACTCGCTGCTTCTGCAGCTAGTGCAGAGGTCGGACCACTCGAGGTGCACGTTGGTGGCTCCGCCAAGCTTGTCCGGGCGCGAGCAATCCCTGGTACCGATTGGTTCACAGTCGTTGCGCTCGACAAGTCTGAGGCTACAGCGGGTATTCGCTCTTTGATGCTGGTCTCATTGACATCGCTTGTCGCGATGGTTGCAATTGCCGCAGCTGTAGTAAGTGCTGTCACGGCCGTGACCTTTCGAGGACTCGCTCGAGTGCGGGATTCGATGGAAGCGATCGCCTTGGGTGACGGGGACCTTACTGTGCGTCTACCGGAAGCTGGGCGCGATGAAGTGGCTCAAATTGCCGGTTCTTACAATTCGTTCATCGGGAAGATGGGCGACGTGATTCGGCGCATTAAAGGAGCTAGCGACGCTGTACGTCACGCAGCAAGCGAGATCGCATCGGGCAATCATGACCTTTCACGACGAACGGAGATGGCGGCCGCGAATCTGCAACAGACAGCAGCGTCGATGGAGGAAATCACGTCGACCGTTACTCAGGCAGCAAACGCCGCACGTCAAGCCAACGAGACCGTGGCCATGGCCTCGAATTCTGCGCAGCGCGGTAGCTCAGTGGTTTCAAACGTCGTCTCGACTATGAACGAGATCGAAGGCGCCTCCAGTAAGATCAGCGATATTATCGGCGTAATCGACAGTATCGCTTTTCAAACTAACATCCTGGCGCTGAATGCGTCGGTTGAAGCCGCACGAGCCGGAGAAGAGGGGCGCGGGTTTGCTGTCGTTGCGGGTGAGGTGCGTACGCTTGCGCAGCGAAGTGCGCAGGCGGCCAAAGAGATCAAAGGATTGATTGATTCAAACGTTGCCAGTGTTTCCTCAGGTGCGGCTTTCGTTCATCAGGCCGGGCAGACGATGAATGACATTGTCACAGGAGTTTCCAACGTTACGACCATCATGAATGAAATCTCGAATGCTGCAGATGAACAGACACGTGGTATCCATGAGATTAACCGCGCAGTCTCCCAGCTTGATGAAATGGTTCAACAAAACGCAGCTTTGGTTGAACAATCGGCGGCTGCCGCATCTGCGCTACAGACGCAGGCTACAGATTTGGCATCCGCCGTGGACCAATTCAGGATTTCTTAAGGTCAAAGGCGATTGTACGCATAGTCAGGCATGGTCGCCCGATGAAGACTTTCGCCTCTTTGAGCGATGCGACGTTCGGAAGCATGAATTGCGATAAATCAGGTAAAAACCCTGGAGTGAATTGATGAAGGTTATCGTAGCGGTAAAGCGCGTGGTCGATTACAACGTGAAGGTTCGTGTGAAGTCGGACAACACGGGTGTCGACATCGCCAACGTGAAGATGTCGATGAATCCGTTCGACGAAATCGCCGTCGAAGAAGCTGTGCGTCTGAAGGAAACTGGCGTGGCGACGGAAGTGATCGCCGTGTCGGCGGGAGTGGCGCAATGTCAGGAAACGCTGCGCACGGCGCTGGCGATCGGCGCGGATCGCGCCATCCTGATCGAATCGGATGAAGAGTTGCAGCCGCTGGCTGTGGCGAAGCTGCTGAAGGCGCTGGTCGACAAGGAGCAGCCTTCGTTGGTGATTCTCGGCAAGCAGGCTATTGACGACGATTCCAACCAGACGGGCCAGATGCTGGCTGCGCTGGCGAATCTGCCGCAGGCGACGTTTGCATCGAAGGTGGTTGTGGCTGACGGCAAGGCAACGGTGTCGCGTGAAGTCGATGGCGGCGCGGAAACGTTGTCGCTCAAGCTGCCCGCAGTCGTCACGACCGATCTGCGCCTGAACGAGCCGCGTTATGTCACGCTGCCCAACATCATGAAGGCGAAAAAGAAGCCGCTGGAAACCGTGAAGCCCGAAGACCTGGGCGTCGATGTCACGCCGCGTCTGAAGACGCTAAAAGTCAGCGAGCCGCCGAAGCGTTCGGCTGGCGTGAAGGTGGCCGACGTGAAGACGCTGGTCGAGAAGCTCAAGACCGAAGCCAAGGTACTTTGATCTACGGAACGCGGAGACGAATGAAATGACGATTCTGGTAATTGCTGAACACGACAACGCGTCGATCAAGGCAGCGACGCTGAACACGGTGGCTGCCGCGCAGAAGATCGGCGGCGACGTTCATGTGCTGATCGCTGGTCACAACGCGCAAGGTGCGGCTGATGCGGCGGCGAAGGTCGCAGGCGTGGCGAAGGTCCTGTTGGTCGACGCGCCGCAACTGGCCGAAGGCCTCGCGGAAAACGTCGAGGCAACGGTGCTGAACATCGCGAAGGACTATTCGCACATCCTCGCGTCCGCGACTGCCTACGGCAAGAACATCGCGCCGCGCATCGCCGCGAAGCTCGACGTCGCGCAGATCAGCGACATCACAGCAGTCGATTCCGCCGACACGTTCGAGCGCCCGATCTACGCCGGTAACGCGATTGCGATCGTGCAATCGGCTGATCCGGTCAAGGTCATCACGGTGCGTGCAACGGGCTTCGATCCGGCGGCAGCGGAAGGCGGCAGGGCATCGGTAGAGAGGGTCGAAGCGGTGGCTGACGCAGGCATCTCGCAATTCGTGAGTCGCGAAGTGACGAAGTTCGACCGCCCGGAGCTGACGTCGGCGAACGTCATTGTGTCGGCTGGACGTGGTCTGGGCAGTGGCGAGAACTACACCAAGGTTCTGGAGCCGCTGGCTGACAAGCTGGGCGCAGCCATGGGTGCATCACGTGCCGCTGTCGACGCAGGCTACGTGCCGAACGACTATCAGGTCGGCCAAACGGGCAAGATCGTCGCGCCGCAACTGTACATTGCGGTTGGCATTTCGGGCGCGATCCAGCACCTGGCCGGTATGAAGGACTCGAAGGTCATCGTCGCGATCAACAAGGACGAAGAAGCGCCGATTTTCAGCGTCGCGGATTACGGTCTGGTCGGTGACTTGTTCGACGTAGTGCCGGAATTCACGGTCGCATTGGCATAGACCACAGATCGGTGTCACAGCGCGAACCGACTTGGCGGGATGGGCTCGCACGTCGGTTCGCCGTAGATACGCGCGAAACTACGCGCTAATACGGACATGCTTCCTCCGGGTTGTGTAACGGGGGAAACCGATACGCGGCACGCGTGAGCGCCGAATTGCATCGTCAATTCGTGGTAGAAGGCGCCTGACTGGCACTGATTCCGAGCAACATAAGTGCCTGGATAAAGCCGGTAGCGGTGGGTTCGGGAGCGCCGAGTGCGCATTCCGTGATGGCGTCACCCTCCAATGCACACATGAGCAGATGAGCAGCATGTTCGGACGATATGGTCGCTGGGTTGGCATTGGATACCCAATGTTCCTTCACAACCGTCTGAATCCAGTTAAGCTGTAGACGAAACAATCGTGCGATCTGGTTGCGCACGGAAACCGGTATTTCGGACCGCGCGGCCGCCAGTGCATGTGAAAGCGAAGGAATGCCTTCTTCAAAATCTTCGAAAAAGAGGCATGCAAAGGAGATCAGGCGGCTTTCTGCGTCCTGAAATTCGAGCCTGACGTCGCGGAGGGCGGACTCTGCGCGCTCGACCTTGTGCCGGATTAGCAAAGTGCAAAGATCTTCCTTGCTCGCAAAACCATTGGCTTCTGCGGCTTCTCCAGTCGTAAGCTCGGCGAGGCTGAACGCCAGATAGCCGCGTGTACGGATCAATCTCTCCGCATCGGTAAGGAGGTCTGCTCTATTAACGGTGTGCATCAAGCCTCACATGGCGGTCGATGAGCCTGTTGACGGGGTGTTTCACGGAAATCTGGCCTGCTTTCCCGATGCCCCCCTGAGCGTCAGTGGAAAGAATGATGTGCAGCCGAACAAACTGCCGACGGTCTCAGTGACACGTTGGACTTAAGCGAATACACGCGCCTCTCCAGTGCCCAAGAGATTGCTGGTGCATCTGCCGCAGATCGTCGGGTGAGTTTGATCTCGGCCAACGTCATCGCGCCAGTGCCAGCATCGATCGCATTTCGTTGCCCCCGAGGGCGCGACCTGTGTGGCGAGCTTGGTGGCCATCACCAGCTTTATGTTCGACGTCAACATAACAAAGCGCAGGTCATCTCCCAATGACTCAAGCAAGGCGAGGTCAGCGGGCTCAGCAGCAATCGTGAGCATGACTTGCAATGACGAGCCGACTTTTCCGTCGGAGCGCACCGCTTCAATCTCTTTGTTCACAAAATCGCGTATTTCACGGATGCGTTTCCATTTCAATAGCAACGTCTCGTCAACTGGTTGGAAGTTCCAGAACGTTTCGGTAAAAATGGATGGCGATGTGTCGGGTGCGAACACCTTCCATGCTTCTTCGGCCGTGAAGCTAAGATACGGCGCCATCCAGCGCAACATCGCATGAGTGAGATGCCACAGCGCCGTCTGAGCGGAGCGGCGTGCGTGGGACTTTGCGGCTGTCGTGTAGAGCCGATCCTTCAGGACGTCGAGATAGAACGCGCCAAGGTCTTCCGAGCAGAACACCTGAAGTTTGGCGACCACCGGGTGGAATTCAAATACCTCATAGTGCTGCAACATCTCACGCTGAAATTCCGAGGCACGTGAAAGTGCCCAACGGTCGATTTCGAGTAGTTGCTCAAAATGCACGGTGTCGTTCGCAGGATTGAAGTCGGTAGTGTTTGCGAGCAGAAAGCGCAACGTGTTGCGAATGCGGCGATAGGCGTCAACTACGCGCGCGAGAATTTTGTCGTCCCCGGCGATATCGCCGGCATAGTCCGAGGACGCAACCCACAAACGGACGATCTCCGCACCCAGTGTCGAGCTGATTTTCTGAGGCTCGATCCCATTGCCCACCGATTTGCTCATTTTTCGGCCTTGGCTGTCAACCGTAAAACCATGTGTGAGCAGACCACGGTATGGGGCACGGCCAAAGACGGCACAGGACAATAGCAATGAACTGTGGAACCAGCCACGGTGCTGGTCGTGACCTTCAAGATAAAGGTCTGCCTCCGGCCCCTCCTTGTGATACCCATCTGGATGTTGATCATGCAATACATGCCAGAAGGTCGATCCCGAGTCGAACCATACCTCAAGAATGTCGCTGCTCTTGATGTAATGCTTCGCCTCTTCTTCGCCTAGAATTTCCTCGGGCGTGACGCGGCTCCATGATTCAATCCCACCGTCTTCGATGATTTGCGCAGCCTGGTCCAGAATTTCCATCGTGCGAGGGTGCAGCTCGCCACTGTCGCTGTGCAGGAAGAACGGTAGAGGGACGCCCCAGTTTCGCTGACGACTGATGCACCAGTCGGGACGGTTGGCAATCATGTCGCGCAATCGGGCGCGCCCATTTTCGGGGAAGAAGCCAGTTTGATCGATTGCGTCAAGAGCCAACTGCCGGAGCGTGCGCGGTGCCTTGTCTGTGGTGAAGATACCTTCCCCATCATCCATGCGAACAAACCATTGCGGCGCAGCACGATAAATCACAGGCGTCTTGTGTCGCCAGCAATGCGGATAGCTGTGTGTAATCGTTTCGGCGGCGCACAGTCGCCGGGCGTTGGTCAGAGCCTCGATGATCTCCGGCACGGCTTTCCAGATACTCTGGCCGCCGAAAAGTGGAAAGTCGTGCGCGTACGATCCGTTGGTCTGTACAGGATTCAGGATGTCTTCGTACTTCATGCCGTGCGCAACGCACGTGTTGAAGTCGTCTACCCCGTATGCCGCTGAGCTATGTACGACACCTGTGCCGTCATCGGCTGTGGCGTAGTCTGCGAGGTATACCGGGCTTCGGCGCTCGTAACCCTGATGAATGTGCGCGAGCGGATGATGGAAGTGGATGCCGCCGAGTTTCTCGCCAGTGACCGTCGAAAGTACTTTTCCCGTCAGGCCATAGCGCACCAGACACTTTTCGACAAGCGATGCACCGAGTACAAGCAAGCCGCGCTCGGTGTCGACCAGTGAATACTCGAGAGTTGGGTTGACATTGAGTGCCTGGTTGGCGGGAATCGTCCACGCTGTTGTAGTCCAGATAACCGCATACGCTTCCTTCTGAAGGCTGGTCAAGCCGAAGGCACTCGCCAGACGTTCAGGTTCAGCGCATAGGAATGCAACATCGAGCGCGTCGCTCTTCTTGTTGGCATACTCGATCTCGAATTCTGCAAGTGACGATTTGCAGTCAAAGCACCAGTGAACGGGCTTCAACCCGCGATAGACGAATCCGCGTTCGATCACGCGTTTGAATGCCCGGATGACGCCAGCCTCGCTTACGGGATCCATCGTCGCATAGCGATTTTCCCAATCGGCCAGCACCCCGAGACGTTTGAAATCAGTCATCTGCTGCGCTATCTGCCCTGCAGCATAGGCGCGTCCCTTTGACTGCATGTCATCGCGATTCAGATTACGGCCATACTTTTTCTCGATCGCGTTTTCGATAGGCAGACCATGGCAATCCCAGCCGGGCACGTACGTCGCATTGAAGCCTTTGAGTTGACGTGCCTTCAGGATGATGTCCTTGAGTATCTTGTTGACGGCGTGACCCATATGTATCGCGCCGTTCGCATATGGAGGTCCGTCGTGGAGCACAAACAGTGGTGCGCCGCGTCGGGCTGCGCGGAGGGACTTATAAATGCCCTTGTCTTCCCAATCGTGTACCCAGCCCGGCTCACGTTTTGCGAGGTCGCCACGCATTGGGAAAGGCGTGTCAGGCAAATTCAGCGTTGAACGGTAATCGGGGCGTTGCTTGTCAGTCATGGGTGTCTGCTTCGAATGGGCGCGTAGCGTCGTCTGTTGGATCTCTGGTAGGTCCGCTCCGCACGTCACGAGTCGCGTAAGCATGAGCCGGTGTCCGCTCATACCCGTTTTCGAGATGTGGTTGAGTGCCGGCACAGCTGGCTAGCTGTGCGAGGAGGCAACCTCAAATATATCATGATCATGACGTTAATTGTCGAGCGTGTCGATGGAAGGGGTAGGCCTTTTGTATGGGGGAGAAAGACGCTCCGCCTATGGTTTTCCAGTTTATTTGGACTCTGGTCGGGTGTCTGGACCGATTCCGTATCCTTTCAATACAGGTAAGTATATTGATGGGATGCGTCGTGTGCGCACGTATTACGTACCCCCGCAGATGTGCCCTGATAGGAAATTGGCATGGAATGCCGATAAATATAATAATAGTGAAGTTTACTGCTAAATTGGCTCGAAAATGAGGCGGAAACGCAATCGCATGCCACAGGAAATGATATAAATTACCTCCTGTTGCAGGCGGAGGTCGCCGCCGCAAAAATGTGTTGGGGACAATATGGGCAAGCTACGCGAATCAATTATTAAATTCGACAAGCAGAACATTTAGATTGGCCATCGACATAGTTTCGGCATCGTGGAATCCATAGATCGGACGCCATGTTGACGCAGGACCGAGCCTGATACGACGGGTAAGCGTTCGTGCTTTAGAGCTGTGATTCGATCCGAGGGCCGCTCTAGCGTAGCCACGTATCCGTTCTTGTAAAAGCCTGCCAGCCAGGCTCATCTAGTTTTCGCTTCCATGTGCGTTAGAAGCTTAATAATCCCGGGTGGTAATGCCTGGGAGGTCTATTCGCACCCAGATCCATATCCATTTCAGCTTTGCCGGGCCTATGAAACTCACGTCTTCGCTTTACCTTGCAGCGATTTCAGCGTCGCTGATTACCTTCGGTGCGCCAGTGCACGCAGAACCTTTAAAGATCGCTGTTGCCGGTCCGATGAGCGGCTCGGTTGCGCAATACGGTGATATGGTAAAAGCGGGTGTACTCACGGCGATTGATCAAGTCAATGCAAATGGCGGCGCGAACGGAAACAAAATCGACGTTGTTTTCATGGACGACGCCTGCGAGCCCAAGCAGGCAGTGGCGGTCGCTAACAAGATTGTGAGTCAGGGAATCAAGTATGTGATTGGTCACCTGTGCTCAGGCTCGTCGATTCCGGCTTCTGACATTTACGAGAACGAAGGCATTGTCATGATCACGCCGTCGGCGACCGCGCCGCAGTTGACCGAAGGCAAAAAGCGCAAGTTCATCTTTCGTACGATAGGTCGTGACGACCAGCAAGGCCCGGCCGCTGCTCAATACATCATCATGAAGGTCAAGCCACGCAAGGTTGCTGTGCTCCATGACAAGCAGTCGTATGGTCAAGGCATCGCGTCGTCAGTGAAAAAGGACTTGGAGGCGGCAAAGATACCAGTCGTGATCTTTGAGGGGATTAACGCTGGCGATTCGGACTATTCAGCGATCATCACCAAGCTCAAGTCGCAAGGCGTCGATTTCGTCTACTTCGGCGGCTACCATCCTGAGATGGGGCTTCTGTTGCGTCAGGCTCGCGAGCAGGGCGTGAAAGCTCAATTCATGGGCCCTGAAGGCGTGGGTAATAAAGACGTGACTGCGATTGCTGGGCCTGCGTCGGAAGGGATGCTTGTAACGCTGCCAGCAGACTTCAGTACTGATCCCGCCAATGCCGGCGTGATGAAAGCGTTTGCTGACAAAAAGCGCGATGCGAACGGGCCGTTCCAGATGCCAGCATATGCGGCCATCAAGATCATCGCCGATTCGGTTTCGGGCGCAAAGTCCACAGATCCGACAAAAGTCGCCGAGTACATGCATCAACACACCTTCGATACCCCGATTGGCAAGGTGTCTTACGACGCGCAGGGCGACCTGAAAGCCTTCCGGTTCGTAGTCTATAAGTGGCATCAGGACGCGACGAAGACGGCGGCAAACTAATCGACATCACTCTTGGGCCCGACTCGCTTGTCACCATGCACCTGCATACCGGCATGTCGCCGTTCGCAGGCGCCAATCTGTTCACGCCAATCCGCAGGCGTCGGGCGTGGAAGTGGCGAAGTTTGGGCTAGCTAGCAACTGGGCGAGCTCAGAACAGCAGGTTTCCGTATGAACGAATTTTTTCCGCAGTTTGCTCAGCAGATGGTCAATGGTCTGACGCTGGGCGCCATCTATGCGTTGATCGCCATTGGTTATTCGATGGTCTACGGCATCATCGGCATGATCAATTTCGCACACGGCGAGATCTACATGATCGGTGCGTATGTCGGGCTTGTAATGTTGACCGCGATCGGTACTTCGTCAGGGTATCCGCTTCCGTTAGTGCTCGGCGTCGCATTGATCACCTCTGTTGTTGTGACGGCACTCTACGGCTTTGCAATTGAGCGCATCGCATACCGACCGCTTCGCGGAGGACCTCGTCTTGTGCCGCTGATTTCGGCGATCGGGATGTCGATCTTTCTGCAAAACTACGTACAGATAGGGCAGGGGGCGCGTGATGTCTCAGTCCCAGTACTGATATCAGGTGCGTTCGATATCAGGGTTGGAAGCGGCTTTGATGTGACCGTGCCGTATTCACGACTATTGATCGTTGGGGTAACGCTCGTATTGATGACTGCTCTGACGGTTTATATCAACCGCTCACGGATGGGCCGGGCATGTCGCGCCTGCGCAGAGGACATGAACATGGCCAATCTGCTTGGAATCGATACGAATCGGGTGATCTCTTTCACCTTCGTCCTGGGTGCGATGCTAGCTGCGGTGGGTGGCGTTCTGATTGGATTGACCATCGGGAAGCTGAATCCGTACATCGGGTTCATCGCAGGCGTTAAGGCATTCACGGCTGCCGTGCTCGGCGGAATCGGAAGTATCCCGGGTGCGATGCTGGGTGGTGTCTTGCTTGGTCTCGCAGAAACCTTGGCTTCGGGCTACATGCCGGCCGAGTACAAGGACGTGGTCGCTTTCGGTCTCCTTGTTCTCATCCTGCTATTTCGGCCGACTGGGTTGCTGGGTAAGTCAGATGTCGAGAAGGTTTGAGGAGTTGTAGATGAGTCACATCGTTACCCCCGTCAGCACCCCGCTAATCGGCGATACGTTCGCGCGGTCCTTGAAGAGCGCGCTCACAGCTTCCGTTCTCACTGCCGTTCTGACAACTCCGATTCTTGGCCTGCAGCTAAAGCTTGAAGGCTATCGGGTAGTGTTGGAGTCGCATTGGCGCCCCGTGTGGATTGCAATGCTGGTTGTCTTTGTATTTCAGCTATCCAGGCCAGGATTTGCGTACGTAAGCAATCGTGTACGTATGCCTGCTTTTCCTGCGTTCAATGCACGGCAGCAACGGATCATAGTGTGGATGCTTTTTGGAATCGGTCTCGTATGGCCATTTTTCGGTGAACGAGGATCCGTTGATGTTGCGACGCTTGCGCTGATTTATGTGATTCTCGGGCTGGGACTTAACATTGTCGTCGGTTTTGCGGGATTGCTTGATCTCGGCTATGTAGGCTTCTACGCGATCGGTGGCTATACCTATGCGCTCTTGAATCAGCACTTTGGGTTGGGTTTCTGGGAGTGCCTTCCGCTGGCCGCAGCGGCATCTGCGTTATTCGGATTTATTTTAGGGTTCCCGGTGTTGCGACTGCGCGGTGACTACCTCGCAATCGTCACGCTTGGTTTTGGAGAGATCATCCGATTGCTGGCCAACAACTTCACCGGGTTGACGGGCGGTCCGGACGGGATTTCTGGTATCGCAAAGCCAACTGTGTTTGGTTTCGAAATGGCCAGAAGTGCAACGGTAGAGGGCGCGAAGACTTTCCACGAACTCATCGGCCTCGAGTATCGCAGCGAGCACATGGTGATTTTCCTCTATCTGGTCGCGCTCTTTCTGGTGGGAATCACGTTGTTCGTGACGGGACGTCTCATCCGCATGCCCATGGGACGCGCGTGGGAAGCGCTGCGCGACGACGAGATTGCTTGCCGCTCACTTGGCCTGAATCCGACCCGCATAAAACTGTCTGCGTTTACTCTTGGCGCATCGTTCGCCGGCCTAGCCGGTGCGTTCTTCGCGGCACGTCAGGGGCTTGTGACCCCGGAGTCGTTCACCTTTATAGAATCCGCACTCATTCTGGCAATCGTCGTGCTCGGTGGCATGGGTTCCCAACTGGGTGTGATCCTTGCTGCAATTCTTTTGACTGTCTTGCCGGAAGTCGCTCGCGGCTTCGCAGAGTACCGGATGCTGATATTTGGCCTTGTGATGATCCTGATGATGATGTGGCGACCACAGGGGCTTTTGCCGGCAATCCGCCAACACGTGGAGTTGCAGTAATGACGGCACATGCAGACGTACTGCAGGTGAAGGGCCTGGAGATGCGGTTTGGTGGACTACTGGCGGTCGACGGAGTCGGCTTCGAAGTTCGCCGCAACGAAGTATTCGCGATTATTGGCCCGAATGGCGCCGGTAAGACAACGGTGTTCAACTGTGTCGGCGGATTCTATAGGCCAACTTCAGGTAGCGTCATCATTGATGGGCATCAGATTGCTGGCGCTTCGAGTCACCAGATTGCCCGCAAGGGACTGGTGCGCACATTTCAGAACATTCGGCTCTTCAGGTCGATGACGGTCGTTGAGAATCTATTGGTCGCCCAGCACCGGCAGGTGAAATCCGGACTTCTTCACGGGCTTTTCGCGACGTCCGGATATCGGAAGGCGGAGAGGGAAGCACTCGCGCGTGCTGCTAAATGGCTTGAGCGAATGAAGCTGTTGAAGGTTGCGAACCGTCCGGCTGGAACACTTTCGTATGGACTCCAGCGCCGCCTCGAGATTGCGCGTTGCATGATCACAAACCCCCGCCTCTTGATGCTCGACGAACCGGCGGCCGGTCTCAATCCTCAGGAGAAGATCGATTTACAGCAACTTATCGAACAGTTGCGAAGGGAGTTTGGCGTCTCGGTGCTGCTCATTGAGCATGATATGAGCCTCGTGATGGGCGTATCAGACCGGATTCTCGTTATGGAGCAAGGACGTCCCATCGTGACCGGCACACCGGAGGAGGTCCGTACCGATCCGCGTGTGATCAGAGCATACCTGGGAGAGGAATAATGCTGAAACTTGAACGGGTCCACACGCATTACGGAGCGATTGAGGCGCTGTCGGGGGTTTCCATTGAGGTCAACGAGGGCGAGATTGTCACTTTGATTGGCAGTAACGGTGCCGGTAAGACGACACTATTGATGACCGTCTGCGGCAACCCACGTGCGTCGAGCGGGCGTGTGATATTCCAGGGGCACGATATTGCGGGCCTCAAGACGCATGAGATTATGCGTCAGGGGCTCGCGATTTCACCTGAGGGGCGGCGTGTCTTCCCGAGTCTCACCGTGCTCGATAATCTCAAGATGGGTGGATTTTTTGCAAGCAAGGATGAAGTCCACGCGGGTATCGATCACGTTTTTCGGCTATTTCCACGGCTGAAAGAGCGTTCCGCGCAACCGGCCGGAACGATGTCTGGCGGTGAACAGCAAATGCTCGCAATCGGGCGTGCATTGATGAGTCGGCCCCGTCTCTTGTTGCTTGACGAGCCCACCCTCGGGCTCGCGCCGCTGGTCATTTCGCAGATTTTTGACATCATCAGGGCGATCCGCGACGAGGGGGTTACGGTGTTTCTCGTTGAACAGAATGCTCGCAAGGCTTTGCAGGTGGCCGATCGTGGCTATGTTCTCGAAACGGGGAAAGTGGTGCTGGCAGATACAGGCAGGAATCTGTTGGCCAACGACCGTATCAGAAAGGCGTACCTCGGTGCATGAGACACGTATTCACGTTTTTATGTTTGGTGTGTCCAGAAAGCATGATTTTGCTGAGGGGGCGCGTCGCAAAGCCGGAACGGGGTGTGGGTCGACGAACGAATAGCGATTCGCGTGATCACTGCTAGGACGGTACGTGGACACCATCTACAGCATGCGCGTGTTCGTTCGTGTTGCCCACACTGGCAGTTTCACGGCGGCGGCTGAAGTCATGCAAATAGCAACCGGGCGTGCGTCACGAGCTGTATCCCAGCTTGAGAATCGTTTGCGCACACGCTTATTAAATCGGAGTACGCGTCGACTTGCGCTGACCCAGGCTGGTCAACGATATTTCGAGCAATGCAACGAGATTCTCGCCATTATCGACCAGGCGGAAGCGGAGGCAAGGGAATCACAAGTCAGACCATCAGGTAATCTCAGAATCTATGCGCCGACCGGACTAGGTCAACACTACATTGTCAAGGCCATAGGACTCTACCGAAGCCGTTATCCGGAGGTGCACGTCCAGCTAACGTTAGGGCAGCGTCTACCCGACCTCGTAAATGAGGGGTATGACACCGTCGTCGCGGCGGCTGTGGAATTGCCCGATTCTGGATTGATTTCACAAAAGGTCGGTACCACATTCAGTATCGTGTGTGCATCTCGGTCCTACACGGAAAGACACGGTATCCCTCAAATCCCGGTAGACCTGCGAAACCACAGTTGCCTCCAGCTAAACACCTGCGCTTTTGTTGGCGACGCGTGGGTCCTCGAGGGGGAGGCTGATGAGCAGAGCATCCGTTTGGGTAAGCCGAGCCTTGAGGTCAATACCACAGAAGCACTCGTGTCGGCGGTACGGGAGGGGCTCGGCGTCGGGTTAATACCCCTGCACTCAGCTGTCGGTGGCTTACTCAGTACCGAATTCGAGTGGATCTTGCGCGAATATCGGTCGCAGAGGATTGACGTGTTCGCGTTGTACCCATCACGTCGATATATCGACGCAAAGATACGCACATGGGTCGATTTCTTATCTGAGACATTGCCGGCCATGCTGGCTTGCGATCAGGAAAAGGCACTCCAGCTTGGATTCTCGTGAAGCTGGTTTGCGGACCCCTTAGCGCGGGGTTGATATCCGTCACACCTGCCATGAGAGGGCATGCTCTCGACAAGAGGGTCAAGTCGCGATGGCATCGAATGCCAATCGTGAAGTCGATAACTGATCACGATGCCAATAGATAAGTAGGGTTGAGCAATAAAGACCGCAAATTCCAATCGTAAAGGCATAGAATGTTTCGCGATATCTGACTGTTGTGAAGCAAGGAGTTTGCTGTGGAAATGTCTCAGGCGTGTGCGGTTCAGGGGAGCCCCGGGCAAGGTTTCAATGAATTTCGTAGGGGATTGATCCGTTCCCTCCCTATGGCCGCCGCGATGGTGCCGTTTGCGTTGGTTCTTGGTGCGCAGGCTATTCAGAAGGGATTGAGCGTATTTGAGGTCCCGTTGATGACGGGGTTGAATTTTGCCGGGGGATCGGAATTTGCGGCTGTCGGCCTGTGGACGTCGCCACCGCATGTGCTGCTGATCACAGCCATCACATTGCTGCTCAATTGCCGCCATATATTGATGGGGGCAACCCTCACACCGTATCTCGCACGCTTGTCAAAGCGCCGCGCGATGACCGCGCTCTTCCTGATGTGCGACGAAAGCTGGGCCATGGGATTGGCTGATGCCGAGGCGAGTTCATCGAACGTCAAACGTCGTGTATTCAGCGTTCTCTACTATGTGGGGTGCTCAGCGTCACTCTACGTGACGTGGGTCGCCTTCACCACGGTCGGTGCAGTAATCGGGCCTACGTTGGGCGATGTTGATCGGTACGGATTCGACATGGCGTTTCCCGCCGTCTTTCTCGTGATTTTGCGGGGAATGTGGAAGGGCTATCGTGCAGCGCGTCCGTGGTTAGTTAGTCTCTTAGCGGCAGTGGCTACATATTTGCTGATTCCCGGTGCATGGTACGTAGCGGCAGGAGCCTCTGCTGGAGTGGTAAGTGCATATGTTCTTGGGGTGGAGAAATGATTGACCTGACAACGCTGATGACGATAATCGCCATGGCCTTGGTGACTTATGGTACGCGGGTTGGAGGTTATCTTTTATTGAGAAATCGAACCTTGAATGCCAGAACGATGGCTGTTATGGAGGCTGCGCCCGGATGCGTTTTGATCTCAGTAATCGCGCCAAACTTCGCATCGACTAACCCCGCTGACTTGTTGTCGCTTGCGATTACGTTGATTGCGGCTACGCGCCTGTCGATTTTTCCGACGGTGATGACGGGTATCGTTTCTGCAGCTTTATTGCGACAAATATTGGGCTAGTTTTGATTTGTCGAGTGGGGCGAAATCAGTTGAGGATATCCAGCCGCGCTTGCAGAGGTGCACGCTCGGTCGGGGAGCTAGGCTGGCGGCGAGGCCGAGTATTGTCATCTCCACCTCGCAATCTTGGCAGCTAGATCGAAGGTACGAGTGATGCACGCGCAAACAACATCGGGGGGAGTGCACCAGACAAATCACAAAACTTGTTCTGGTATCAGGTCCAACTAACCATCCTTAGAGATCTTTCGGGCAAACGAGTCCTATATCAAGCGTTAAAGCTGAAGGCTATCCGGTTCAGTGGGATGCAACTCAGTTCACCGGCTTTCCGTCCTGAGGGGCCCCCACTCGGTCGTGCGGCACGAGCTAGACGAGGGGCCCGACTGATCCAATCAATACAAAAGTCATGACGATCTCGCCCTCTAAACTTCCGGACCAGACCGTTGAGCAATTCATTGAGGTAGTTGACTCCTACATCGTAAGTACCTCGCGAAGGCCCGCTGGTATAACGCGCAGCGGATTAAGGTCTCGCTCGGCTCTCTCAGCCCGCTTGAATACCGGGGGAGTCTCGGAATCGCAGCATAAAACCACCAGTCCAAGATTTAAGCCGCACCCCCGTTTCGGAAAATTTCATTAATCTCATACCAATAGCCTAATTTTAGTGGCATTGTTGCTCTGTGTGCGGCAATAGTCTGCGGTTGCTTCTGCGACGGCCATGACGAAATGCTGCAGGAACTCCGGTTGTTGAGGCCCATGGGATTGGCTGACTGCCTTCGTTTGATGCTCCCAGTCGCGCTGCGTTGAACTGCTGGCAAGCGTAAGTTGATGCGCAATGGTAGACGAATACAATCTTAGCTTTTGAAAGGAAACATGGATGCCGCTCGCAAAAATATATGTCAAGCAGGGAGTATTCGACGATATCCGAATCGACCATATCTCGTCTGCGATTCAGTGTGCGCTTATCGAGGTGCTTCAGATTCCCACAGACGATTTCTTTCAGCTAATTCATGAGATGCCGGCCCGGCACTTCCGACATTCACCCTCATTTCTTGGTATGAGGTATTCCGATGAGCTGATTATGCTCGAGATTACCTTTTTGGCGGGCCGGTCGGCGGAGCTGCGCAAAGCGTTGCTCAAGGCATTGAACCGGCACATCGTGGAGCGAGTGAAAATTTCTCAGGATGATCTCTTCGTGCTTCTATACGAGACGGCCGGAGAGAATGTATCGTTTGGTAGAGGCGAAGCACAAAGGGCGTTTGCGTCGGCAACAAAATGAAAACGGGCTGGCGAGCGACTTTCATAGGTAGCGGCGAATATCATCGCGCGGACGTTTGCGTCGTCGCCACCCAAACCAGTTGTTTCACTTTGGCCTGCCGCGTTGATCCGTGCCGGACGAAGGGCGCATTCTCATGCGTTGCTAGGCGCAACTTCGCTTCGCGTTACGGTTTCATGTGCAGCTACTTGGCCGTACTCGTCTAACGTTTTGTTCGCAACGAGTCGCAAGCGGTCCTGCCAGTCTGCGGACGCCTTTCCCCCGGATCCTTTTGCTCGCTTTGAAGCAGGTCGTGCGCGCTATCGATGGGCTCCCGAAGTTTTGGCTATAGCTCGCGTTTGGCAATTGGCCATCACATGGGAAAATTCAAATGGGTTTCGGTTGGCGCTTGCAAACCCGGAAATGCGTGTGAAGGGTCTTCAGGGTGTGTCTTCTGGGCTTCCCTCGGCGACTGCGGCGTTGCATTCAAGCTGATGATAGAGGTATTGCAAGGAAAAAGGCTTGAAACACATAACGTCGAATATCCGCCACCTTGGGTGCCGGGCGATCAAGTTAAGGTCTGTGCCGGGGACAAGCCAGAGAACGGCTGCAACGCTTTTCCAGCAGGAAAAGTTCCAGATTCGTTCGTGACTGAGATCTTCAACCCCGACTTCTGTCGGAGTTGTCGCTCCGTTCTGCGCTTCAGGGTGGATCGACGCCGGGCAGTTCATTCAGCCCTTACCGGCAGATGGCATCATGGCAACTCCGAACCAGCGGGGGATCAGTTGCCCATAATGTACGAGGCCGCCGACGCCTATGGTTGATCAAGGTATTGGCGACCGTGAAACAGGTGGGGAGGTTGCAGGGCGTTCCGGTTGGCGGCGGCCAACCGGACATGGGTGGAGTGTCCTTTTCGAGTGCTCGAGCAACTGCCTGAAGGATGTAGTCTGCCTGACTGCGGAGCAAGGTAACTGACCTGTAGAGATGCGCCTGATCAAGAATTCCCGGTGCGTCAGCGTAGTCCTTCATCGTGGGAAGTCCCACCCATGCACTCTCTTCGCAACGGGTCGGTCACTTTATAACCACCGCGTCATTCGTCACTTCAGTTCAGCAAAAGCCGACGGGTGAAACCCTTTCAAACTATCTGTATTGTCGCCTCTGATCTTGGCAACCCATTCAGGGTCCGCCAATAGTGCTCTGCCGACTGCGATAAGATCGAATTCCTCTCGCTCCATTCGATCGATAAGTTGTTCGAGCCCGACACTATTGGCTCCCTCGCCTGCGAAGGCACTGCTGGTGTCGTTCGATAGACCAACGGAACCAACGCTGATGGTGGCGGCTCCTGTCAGCTTCTTCGCCCAGCCGGCAAAGTTCAGCCCACCCGCACCGTCAATTTCCGGGAACTCCGGTTCCCAATATCTTCTTTGTGAGCAATGCAGGACATTTGCACCTGCGTCGACAAGCGGTTGCAGCCAATCCGCCATCTCGCTGGGATTTTGGGCAAGTCGAGCGGTGTAGTCCTGCATCTTCCATTGGCTCAACCGCAGAATGATTGGGAAATGCGGACCAACCGCCGCTCGAACCGCCGCGACTACATCCGCTGCAAACCGAGAACGCTCCCGGATAGTTGCTCCACCAAATCGGTCTGTCCGTGTATTCGTGCCGGCCCAGAGGAATTGATCAATCAAATATCCGTGAGCGCCGTGCACTTCAACCGTATCGAATCCCAACCTTTTTGCATCGGCAGCAGCACTGGCGAAAGCTGCGACCGTATCTGCTATAGCCTCCTCATTCATGACGTCTCCCCGTGGGACGTTGGGAGCAATCAAAGCAGATGGGCTTTCCACGTGCGCATCGGGCTCCCATCCAGTCAGGCCTTCTAGCGCCCCCGCGTGCCAGATCTGGGGTGCCATTCGTCCACCAGCTGCTTGGACCTCATCAATCACCGATTTCCAGCCGGAGAGTGCCGCATCGCCATAAAAGAAGGGGATGTTGGGATCGTTTCGCGAAGCCGGACGATCGACCACGGTCCCTTCAGAGATGATGAGTCCGACGCCGCCCTCTGCGCGTCGACGATAGTAGGCTGCGTTAAGGTCGCCGGGGACACCATTCGATGCCATGTTGCGCGTCATCGGCGCCATTACGATCCGGTTCTTGAGTTCAAGCGATCCAATTTTGAACGGACGGAAGAGTGCTGCGGACAAGGAGGGCATGAGGTGCTCCGTTGCGATGAATGGACAGATGGTATATGGTTTAAACCTAGTGTCAATTAGGCACTTTGAGCCAACTAGGTAGCCAGAAGGGAACCGTAAAATGGATTGCAGTGTTCAGCGTTTTTCGGCCGACTGTCCAAGCCGAGTCTTTTTTGATCAGACGACGGACAAGTGGTCGATAATGGTCTTGGCTGCGTTGGATGCCGGCCCGCATCGCTTCAATGCAATTAAGCGCCGCCTTGAAGGTGTGACCCAGAAGGCATTGACGCAGTGTTTGCGGCGCTTGGAACGCAATGGGCTTGTTAGTCGACGCGTCATCCCTATCTCTCCGCTAGCCGTCGAATATGAGCTAACCACTTTAGGCGTATCCCTCTTACCAACGTTCGTACAACTGTATAGTTGGATCATGGACCACCTGCAAGACATCGAGGCGGCGCGTACCGCTTTTGATGGAAGAAGTGCAGGTGCGTTAAGGTTCGGTGGGGACGGCTAAGCTGTGAGCATATCAAGCAACATCGCTCAAAAGGTCTGGCGACGCGGCGATGTTCACGTCTCGATTTTATTGCACGGGAGCGAGCGCCCATGGCGAGAGCGTAAGTGTTGGCAAGAGGTCAAGGGGCTTGGTAGCGTCTCTTTTGACCTCCGAAATCGAAGCTGAATTTCTTTAGAGCGTGTTAGGCACCTTGGATAATCGGCACAGCATGAACGAGCATAAGCATGGCGAAGACGACGAAATGCAGACCTGCCAAGGTTTCGGGCAGACGTTCATAGTCGCACGCCAATCGCCGAAAGCGGTTGAGCCAACCAAAGCTGCGCTCGACGACCCAGCGACGCGGCAGCAGCACAAAGCCCTTTTTCGCTTCGGGCAGCTTGATGACCTGCAACTCAATGCCTTCGTCACGCGCGGCGGCACGCGCGATCGACACGCCCGGCTTCTGTGAATTTCCGGCATATAGGAGCCATTTCGTTTTCGGCGTAATGGCGCCACCGGATTTCCGGCGTAATGGAGCCACGGCGTTTTCGGCGTAAAGGCGCCAGTCGTTTTTCGGCGTAATGGCGCCATCCGGATAACGAGCAGCGAGTGTTCGAACTTTCATTGATCGGCTAGACTCCCGGCCTTTTGCCGGGAGCGGCCGTGGCCAATCGGAGGTTCGAGATGTACCAATACCGACAGATCCTGGTGCGCATGCGCCGAGGTGACTCTGACCGGGATATCGCGCGGTCGAAGACCATGGGGCGCAAGAAGATTGCGCAGGTGCGGGAGATTTCCACCAAGAATGGATGGTTGGCGCGTGAAGCGGCTTTACCTGACGAACACGTAATGGCCGCTTTCCTGGATCGCAAAGAGGCGCCACTACCATCGAGTTGTGTCTCAACCTTGGAACCGTGGCGCGAGCAGATCACCAGGTGGCGGGCAACCGGCGTTCAATGCACGACGATCCACGCCACGCTCGTTCGCAATCACGGATACAGCGGCAGCTATTCGTCGGTCTATCGTTTCCTTCGGCATATAGACGCTTCGAACACTCCCGACGTGCCGCTGCGCCTGGAGTTCAAGCCGGCCGAAGCCGCGCAAGTTGATTTCGGCGCCGGCCCGATGATGACCGACGCGCTCACCGGCGAGATCCACAAGACCTGGTTCTTCGTCATGACCCTGGCGTGGTCGCGCCACCAATATGTCGAGTTTGTCCGAGACCAGACGGTAGCGACCTGGCTGGGATGTCATCGGCGCGCCTTCGAGGCATTTGGGGGCGTGCCGGCCCGGGTCATCATCGACAACTGCAAATGTGCGATCACCCGGGCGTGTTATTACGAGCCCGAAGTGCAACGGGCGTATGGCGAGTGCGCAGAAGGATACGGTTTCAAGATCGATGCATGCCCACCAAGGGATCCGCAAAAAAAGGGAATCGTGGAATCGGGCGTCAAATTTGTAAAGCGAGGCTTCTTGCCACTGCGGGAGTTCCGTGGTCTGGCTGACGCCAACCGCCAGATACACGCCTGGGTAATGAACGAGGCCGGCAACCGAATTCACGGGACCACCCGCGAGATGCCGCTCAAACGCTTCGCGGAAGTCGAACGAAGCCTGCTAAGCAGCTTGCCAGACGTTCCACCAGAGCTTGCGGTGTGGGCTAAAGGGAAGGTGCATCGCGACGCCCACGTCCAGTTCGAGCAGAGTTTTTACTCTGTCCCGTACCGACTGGTCGGCCAGGAGTTGTGGCTCAAGGCGACCGACACCATGGTGACACTCTATCGCGGGCAGGAATCGGTTGCGGCCCACGTGCGTCTTACCTGTCCGGGCGGCCGCCGCACCGTAGACGATCATCTGCCATCCGCTGCTCAAGCGTGGCAACTGCAGGACACCCAATGGTGTCTGGCAACTGCTGAGCAGATCGGGCCTGCCTGCTACGCCCTGGTTCATGCGCTCTTCGGCGACAAAGTCTTAATCAAGATGCGCTCGGTGCAAGGCGTGTTGCGGCTCAAACAGAAATACGGCGCGATTCGACTCGAAGCTGCTTGCTCGCGCGCCAACCACTACGGCACGCCGCATTACACGGCAGTTAAAACCATCCTGCAAAAAGGATTAGGTCAACTGACGCTGTTAAACGCCTTTGATGCGCTGGCGAGCACCTACACCGAAGGTGGCCGTTTCTGCCGCAATACACAAACCATTCTCCAATAAGGCCGGCCATGCATCCCATTCCTGAACTGACTCCACTGCTTAAACAACTGCGCTTGTCTGGCATCCTCGATTCGCTGGAAGCGCGAAACCGCGAGGCCATTGATCGCAAGCTCGCCTTCACCGAATTCCTTTCGCTGCTCATCCATGATGAAGTAGCCCGGCATCCATCTGTTACGTGAGTTACAGGTTTTCAAAATAGTAACTCATTGTCAATGGATAAGGGAGCTATTAACCTGTAACCATGAACAAGACAACCGAAAATCCGCTTGAACTGCCGGCATCCGGTCAGCGGGGGACCGTCGACCATGAGCGGCGCCACCAAATCATCACGGCGGCAGAAGAACACTTTCGTCTCTACGGTTACCGAAAGACGTCGGTGGCCGACCTCGGCAAGGCGATTGGAGTCTCCAGCACCTACATCTACCGGTTTTTCAGCTCGAAGCAAGCGATTGGCGAGGCAGTCTGCTCGATGGTGCTGACTGAACTCGACGACGAACTTCGCGCTATCGTTGACCGCTCAGGCAGCCCAACCCACCGGTTCCGAAGCTTTGCGCGTACTGCGTTCGAGCGAAGTCTCGAAATTTTTCTCGATGGAACAAGGATGCATGAACTGGTTGTTGTGGCGATGGAGGAGGACTGGTGTCCAGCGAGCGGCCATGAGGGCGCGTTGACCGAAATGATTCGCTTGCTGGTCGAAGCCGGCCGGATAACTGGCGAATTTGAGCGCAAGACGCCGATCGATGAAGTTGTGTCCGGGATCACTGTTGCCCTTAGGCCGTTCGTGTATCCCCCGTCACTTCAATATCGGTCCCGAGAGTGGTTGGAGGCGAGGCTACCGGCAGTTTGCAGTCTCATTCTCCGGAGCCTTGCTCCATAGTTGTCAAGTTACAAGTTGACATATTCATAACTTATAAACAAAATGGCCTCCAATTTGTGGAGGCCATCATGCTTTTGTATGTCTCACGCCGGGTCATTGAGCGTATGGACCCATATCACGCGGTGGTGGATGCGACGGTACAGCGACCGCGACCGGTACTGCAGGCTGTAATGGCCGCCGTGCTCGCTTTTATCCTTCTAACTACGTCCGTTTTTTGGGGGGCAATGGCGTATACGCTGATTGGCGGGACAGCCATCGGGACGGTGCTTGCGTTGCTTTTCCTCCCAGCTATCTACGCCATCTGGTTCAAGGTCAAGGCTCAACCAGAGGATTTGCAGCCGCAGCCAGTGGCACTTACAGAGTAAATGTGATTAGTGCAGCTAGCGCGGCACGTCAGGAGATCTATCTCATGGTTCCACGAACAATGCTCTTGTTCATGACTATTCTTGTCTCGGGTTGTGCGAGCGGCGGAAGAGACGTCCCGCACGCAGCGATACCTGCGAATGAGGTACATCGCGGCGACGACGGCGCCTCGGGTTATAGCAGCGACGGAAGCGTGGAGTCGCAGGCTCAGGAATCCAGAAATCTTGAGGTGTTGCGCTATATCCGTGGCTACTGACAAAAAATCAGTTTCGACCATTCTGGAATGAACATGAAGACTGAGCCATTCAATCCGTCCCGCCTCGCACCGGAAGTGCGTGAGGTACTTGCTGCAATCGCAGCGAGTGGAGCGCCATCCTTAGCAGCGTTGCCATTTCCGCAGATGCGCAAGGCGTACAAGCAGCTCGGTGTGACATTGGGTGGCGATTCATTGCCGGTACGAGAGATCCGCGAATTGCGAGCTGATGGGCCTGCAGGGCCGATTCCACTGCGCCTGTATTTACCCGAAGCTAATGTCGCAGCAGATGCCGTGACAGTTTACGTTCATGGCGGCGGATGGTCCATCGGTGACTTGGACAGCCATGACAAGATCTGTCGGCGACTGGCCCGTGCAGCCGGCTGTGCGGTTGTCGGTATCGATTATCGGCTGGCGCCCGAGCACCCCGCCCCGGCGGGTCCGGAGGACGTGCTTGCAGCAATCCGTTGGTTGTCCCGGCATGCTGTGGAGCTTGACCTCGACCCACGGCGGATGGCTGTCGCCGGCGATAGCGCCGGAGGCAGTCTGTCGGCAATGGCGTGTCAGAAGTTGCGTGGTGAACCGTTCACGTTGCGTGCTCAGGTTCTGTTTTACCCGTCAACGGACCTGTCGCCGCGATCGTGGAATTTCTCGTCACGGCGCGAAAATGGATCAGTACCGCCGCTGACCCTCGACCTTATGCGGGTGTTGTCAGATCCGTTCTGCGTCAACTTCAACACAAAAGACCCGCGACTGTCGCCGCTGCTTGAGCACGACTTGTCAAATTTGCCGCCCGCGCTCATCGTCACCGCAGAATGCGATCTGCTTCGGGATGATGGCCGATTCTATCGCGATGCTCTAGGCGCGGCGGGTGTGCCGGTTGAGTACTTCGAGGTGCCGGGCATGATTCACGGTTTTCTCGAGATGGCCGGTGTGTTACCAGTTGGCGTACAAACAATTGATCGGGCCGGAAAATTTCTGCGCGCCCACCTGGCTTAGTGCAATTCAATGAATGAAAGAAGGGGATTTCGTGAAACTTACGCAGCAAGCTCTTACGTTTGATGACGTTTTACTTGTGCCGCGCTACTCGGAGGTACTTCCACGCGAGGTTGACCTCTCCACAAAGGTGTCGCGGAGAATCCGGCTAAGCTTGCCGTTTCTTTCGGCCGCGATGGATACGGTGACGGAAAGTCGTCTCGCGATCGCCATGGCGCAGTTGGGTGGGATCGGCATCGTTCACAAAAATCTGTCGCCAGAGCAACAGGCCGCAGAAGTTCGAAAGGTGAAGAGGTACGAGGCCGGTCTGGTACGCGATCCTGTTACGGTAGATTCGAAGACATCCGTTGCGGAAGTCAGGGAATTAACGGTCCGCCTTGGCGTCTCAGGCTTTCCGGTGGTAGATGGTGGCCGCCTGCTCGGTATGGTCACGAACCGTGACTTGCGATTTGCGTCGGCAGACCAACTTGTCCTTTCGGTCATGACACCGCGAGAACGTCTCGTTACTGTCAAGGAAGCAGAAGTGGGCGAGAAAGCGAGGATTCTGATGCATGAGCATCGCCTTGAGCGGGTTCTCGTTGTTTCTTCAGAATTTGAACTCCGTGGACTTGTAACTGCAAAGGATCTTTCAAGGAAAGCGGACTTCCCGGGTGCCACAAAGGACTGTGAAGGCAAATTGCGAGTTGGCGCCGCCGTCGGAGTGTCTGAAGCTGACATAGAGCGCGTAGATTTGCTCGTAAAGGCAGGAGTTGACCTTGTGGTTATCGATACTGCTCACGGCCATTCGAAGGGCGTGATGGATCGGCTGCGATGGGTCAAGAGCCAATACACCGATATCGATGTTGTGGCGGGAAACGTGGCGACTGCTGTTGCGGCCAAAGCCTTGGTTGATGCGGGTGCAGACGGTATCAAGGTCGGAATTGGGCCGGGATCAATCTGCACCACGCGGGTTGTGGCAGGCGTCGGTGTTCCACAGGTTACGGCAGTCTCGTGGGCTGCAGACGCCATTCGCGGATCCGGCGTCCCCGTCATTTCGGACGGCGGCGTTCGATATTCGGGTGATGCAAGTAAAGCGCTGGCGGCCGGTGCCGATGCTGTGATGATGGGTGGTCTGCTGGCTGGAACGGAAGAGTCTCCTGGCGAAGTATTCCTGTATGAAGGACGTCAATTCAAGTCATATCGAGGCATGGGTTCCATTGGCGCGATGAAAGAAGGGTCAGCCGATAGATACTTCCAGGACAACTCGGCCAACCTCGACAAGCTTGTTCCGGAAGGTATTGAAGCAAGAGTCGCATACAAGGGGCCCTTGGCGCCAATCATCTTCCAGATGGCGGGAGGGTTACGGGCGAGCATGGGTTACTGCGGGTGTGAAACTGTACAGATCTTTCAGGAAAATGCCGAATTCGTCCAAATCACAGGCGCAGGTTTGCGGGAGTCTCATGTGCACGACGTGCAGATTACCAAAGAGGCTCCAAATTATCAGCTTGGCTAGTTGCAAAGTCTAACCACGGAACGTGGAGGGCGAGACTGGTCTCAGTAAACCTCGGTCATTCGCCGCAGACACATGGAGCAATTTGGTACAGGCAGGGGACAGAGGCTTGCGAGTAAGTGGTGTTCGACATGGCAACCTGAATCGTCGACCATCGGGGCTGATATCTGGTTCTGACATGCACAAATCTCGAAGGGGAATTCTACTTTTCAACTTCCGCTGAGAGTTGCGTCGCGAGTGGGGCCACCACGGCTAATTTTCGGCACCTTTATGGATGGGCCAAAGAGTTGATTGGCAAGTCAGGCGCTTGTGAGCCATACCTTGATTGGCAGTTTTCTGGAGGTCGCCGGCCGACGCACCAACCGCGCGATGTGATGTCGCCTCGGGCCTCACTACTTTACTTTTGAGTAAGTATCGAGTAAGTCAACGGGCTCTACAGTTTGTTTCGCCGCGTCTTTCGGGAACATCTGTGGAAATGATTCATCACCATCAATGCAAACTGCTGCTGACCGTTGCGTACGCACTTATGTGTTCGGGTACGGCGGCTGCCGGAGTTGTCGGTACGCAGCCAGTCGAGCAGGGAAATGGGTTCACGATACTGAGCAACGCGACCAACGTAACACATTGGGGTCTCGGTGTAGGTGTGGGAGTTGCATCGTCGCCCTACAAGGGTTATGGGACATTATTTGCGCCCATCCCGCTGATTTCGTTCGACAACAAGTGGATACATGCCTCCGGCATCACTGCCGACCTCAAAGTAGGAAATTGGGATGGTGTCGACCTCGCTTTCCGCACGAAATTCGCACTCTTTGACGGATACAAGGGGGGCGCTGCACCGATATTGATTGGGATGCAGAATCGCAAAGGTGCATTCTGGTACGGTCCAGCAGTCGAATGGCGTACCGGGTTCGGTACCCTTTCAGGAGATTATCTGTTCGGGGGTAACAAGGGCGAGATGGCTAACATTCGCTACGGGAAGCCGTTCGATATGGGCAGCTGGTCGATCGAACCTCACGCCGACCTCGGATGGTTGAGTGGCAGGTACGTTGACTACTACTACGGCGTGCGTCAATCAGAAGAGCGGGCGGGCCGCCCGGCTTACACGGGCAACGCGACTTTGAATGTCGAACTCGGAACACGTGTTAGCTACCGTCTTACCAGCCACCAGAACGTCACCTTAGACATTGGCGTAACCCGTCTGGGCGGTGAAATCACCAAGAGCCCACTGGTCGGAAAGCGCCTTATCCCACAGGCAAAGATCGGGTACGTGTACCAGTTCAAGTGAGTATGCCGTCATGTCACGTATTGCATTCATCGAAGACCACATACGCCTAGCTGGACTGGTGCGTAGGGCGCTATCAGAAGCAGGAATCGAAGCAGATCACTTCTGCAATGTTTCTGAAGCGAGATATGGGCTGAGTCGAGGTGATTACGCGGTACTGGTCATCGATCGCGGATTGCCGGATGGCGACGGACTGGCTCTTTTGCGTGAGCTACGTGCAGACGGGAATACGACGCCGTGCCTGATGCTGACCGCGCGGGATGCCTTGCACGATCGTATCGAAGGACTCGAGAACGGGGCAGACGACTACGTAACCAAACCGTTTGCGATGAGTGAACTCGTTGCTCGGGTGCGCACGCTGATGCGGCGGACGTCCTCATTTGCAGACCTTGTCCTCGCATTTGCAGATATTAAGGTGAATCCGAAGCAGCGTTCAATGCGATGTTCTACCGAAGCAGTTCAACTGGCCCCTGCCGAGTTGCAGGTCATCCTGTGCCTGATAAAGGCGCGGGGGCAAGTCGTTCGGCATTCAGCGCTCGAACATGCTGGCTGGGGGCTAGGCGAAGCGGTCACGCCCAATGCGCTGGAAGTCACAATGCATCGACTTCGCAAGAAGCTGGCTGCAATCGGCTCGGCGACAAGGGTGATGAACGTTCGGGGCGCAGGCTTCTTACTGGAATCGATGAATGGTCGTGAACTGTAAGCGTCATTTCGAGGCCGCATCGACAGAGTATTCGAGTGAGTCCAAAGTGATGTCCATCACTTCGAGTAGTGGGGACCACTTTGATGACAGAGATCGACAGTGCTGGAAGCCGCAAGGGACGGCCTAATTACGCGCCTGAATTCCGGCGTGAAGTTGCGATGGCCGCGTGCGAGCCGGGCATCTCGGTGGCGCGACGGTCCGCACGGTCAACGTGCTTCAACGGGGCGTACTTGAATGAAGCAAGTGATTCTAGTGGTCGACGCTGACGCAACGTGCCGCGATGAACTACGCGGGTGCCTGCAGTCGAACGGCTTCGACGTGGCCGTTTTATATGATCCGGATAAGGTCGTACGTCGTGTCGAAGTCGAGCGGCCAGCATTGATCACAATGACAAACAGCACCAGTTACGGTCGAGGGCTGGTCGCATTGCGGACTATACGGGCGCGTGGGGATGATGTGCCCATCATCATGCTTGGCGAGCGTGATGATGTTGTCGACAGAATAGTTGCGCTCGATTGTGGTGCAGACGATTTTATCTCGAAGCCATTCGATGCTTATGAGTTGTTATTGCGAGTTCGCAGTGTACTGAGACGGGCAGTATCAGTGCCACTGGACGATCCGGCACTCAAACCGCCATTCAGTTTCAATGGATTCAAGCTTGATTTCGCGAGTCGGACGCTGACCTTCCTAGGCGAGCCGGTACCACTACCACAAAACGAGTATGCGATCCTTAACATGTTCAGCGCGGCACCGCATCAGGTGTTGTCGAAACAGGTGATCGCGCAATATATTCGTCCCGGAAAACCTTTCGGCGCGGAATCGGTCGGTGTATGGGTGCACCGGCTGCGAAAGCGTATCGAGTTCTACAACAATGCTGAACGACTCATCCATACCATACATTCAAGGGGCTACGTCTTTCGCCCGGAAACCGGTGATCGCAGAAGAGAATTGCAGCGAGACGAGATTGGGTGCTAGATGAGACAAATTCCGCCTGCTGCCACTCAGCAACTCTGATGCGTGACTGACAATTGGTCGACGTTTGCCATGTTCAATCAATGGATTCGAAGCTTGTCTGCACGGCTAGTGTTGGCCAGCGTCGGTGCGCTATTTTTGTCGGTGGCGCTCCTGGCGGCAGTGCTCCTTTTTTTGTTCAAACACTATCCAGAGCTGATGCTCCAACGGGCCGGGCTGATGGAGAATGCAGAAGAAGTTTTACAGGGTCTGAATTTTGATGCTGCCGGTCAACCGGTCTCGACAAGTCTTTCGGAGCAAACGTCCTGGCTTTTCCAGTCGATGCCCACGGAGCTTGGCTATAGGGTGCTTGACGAGCAGGGCAAGGTTCTACTTGCGTCCGCCGGGATGAGAAGCGAGAGTGAATGGTTGACGGAGACTCCCGCGAAATCTTTGAACGGGATTGAAAGAACCGAGATCGATGGCAAGAGCTTCGCCATTACAACGCTTAAAGTGTCACGTGGAGGTGCGCTCTTTTATGTTCAGACAGCGACCAGCGTACGATTTACCAAAGTTTTGACAGACGAGAAAGTCAGACCGGCTCAGGCAATTGTTAAGGCCATCGTATTCTTGCTTTTTGCAACGCTCATGTTTGCATTGGCGCTGACCCTCACGGTCAATCGGGTTTTAAGGCCGCTCAGGGATGCATCATGCGCCGCCGCGCAGATTGGACCACCGAATCTCGGAACGCGGCTATTGTCCGAAGGCGTACCGAGCGAGATCAGGCCATTGATCGATGCCTTCAATGCGGCACTCGACAGGCTTCAGAACGGCTTTCTTGCGCAGCGACAGTTTCTCGGGTCGGCAGCTCATGAACTGCAAACTCCTCTCACACTGATTCGTGGTCAGATCGAACTCCAGCCCGAGATAGAGGACAAAGAGTTGCTGTTTCGAGAGATCGACCTGATGGCGCGACAGGTCCGACAGCTATTGCATCTGGCGGAGGTCAGCGAGCCACAAAACTTCAGCTTCGTGAGAATCAGCAGCGTGGACGTTGCAAGGGACGTCCTCGCGTACCTTTTGCCCAAGGCTCATTCGAAGCAGGTAACGCTTCGGCTCGATGCGCCTGGAACACCCACCACAATATGGGCGGACAGGAGTGCACTGTTCATTCTATTAAAGAACATACTCGAGAATGCAATTAATGTGTCAACATCGGGCGCAGCTGTGACACTGATAATTGACGATGTGTCTATCCAGATACTCGACGAAGGGCCCGGCATCGAGGCGGAACATCTTCCATTCCTTTTCAAGCGGTTCTGGCGCGCCCCCGATACGATCCACGATGGGGCGGGTCTGGGATTGGCCATATGCATGGAAATCGCAGTCGCGCATAATTGGGGCTTGACTGCTAACAGCTCGGCAGATGGCACGCGATTTATGGTTTCACTATAGGTGCTTTGATCGCACGTGAGGACGTGGCCTTCCCGTGAAATAACCTTAGAATTCAAAGAGCGCCCTCACCAATGAATATTCCATGTACGACTTCAAAAATGACAAGAAGACGCTGCGCAATCCAGTAAAGAAGTAATGCGGCCCAAGTGGCAACCGCACGATGTATTGGCAGATCCCGCTGCGGAGGTATCGCCTGGCCTCACTGCCTGGTTTGGTATCTTCCGAGCAATGACCTCCGCGCTCTTCTTGGCAATGCTAGGCAGTGAATCCAATCACAAGGCGGCTGAAGCGCTCCGGATATTGAAACAGGAAAGCGTGTCCAGCGTCCGCGAAGATGGCTGTGACACCTTCGGGGATCTGGTCAGACATTGCGATCGTCTGCTTCACGTGCTCCATGACATCATGCGTACCGTTGGCTACTAGGAGCGGTACTCCAGCCTTCGGCAGGTTTGCCCAAGCCGAACCCTCGCCGCTGTTCCAGCGGTTAATGGCCTTGCCTTGATTCAGCCACGAATCTTTCTTCGTCTCCCTTGTTACCCCGTCTGCACGGTGATAACTGCGGCCAAGTACCGCAAGGCCAGCCTCGCGACCTGCGTCGGTATCAGGAAAGAAGAGGAACAGGACGTCGTCGATGGAGGGCGCTTCCTTGCTACGGATCTCAACTGAACGCAGGTCCTCAGGGGGGCGGATACGAGGCTCCCCGGGGCCGCTGCCAGCCACCGTCACTGTGGCGAAGTATTCAGGGTACTCGATCGCCAGAATTTGGGCGATGAAGCCGCCCATGGACCAACCTAGAGCATGAACCTTTTTTAGCCCTTTCGCTTTCAAGAAGTCCACCGCGCCTTCAGCCATTGCCTCGATAGTGTCAGGAGCGGTGCCGTCCGTGTAGCCAACGCCCACGTTATCGAACGTAATGATGCGGCGCTCCTTGGCAAGCAGGTCAAGGAGCAGGGGATCCCAATCGTCGAGCGTACCCTTGTAGCGGTTTAGCAGAACCAGCGGGATGTCGCTTTGCGCCCCATATTCGCGATATCCATAACGTGCGAGCTTTCCCTGAACATAGGAAGTTTCGACCGTCTCGGCCAGATAGTTTGCCATCTCTTTTGATTCCTCTATCAGAGTTAATGATTGGACAACGGACTTGACAAATCGAGCTCAAGCCACGATCTGAGTTCAGCGTTCACGAGTTCGGGCGCGTCTTGATGCACCCAGTGACCTGCTCCAGGGACCAGCGTGAGTCGCACAGACCCTGTGAACCAGCGCCATATATCGGACAAGTGTCGGATGGAAAAGTAAGGATCTTCCTTGCCGAAGACGATCAGCGCCGGGAACTTGCTGACGAACGTGTCGCGGTCGGATTCATCGAGCGGCAAGTACGGCGGTGCGAGGTAGTTGACCTTGTAGTAGCTGAGCATCCCGATCAGCGGCGATGCTTGGAGATAGCTCTTCACGTACTGGCGCCAGGATAGGTCTCGAATATTGCGCACCACATAATCGAGATCAATCGGGTCTCCGGGGGCGTAGGCTTGATACTGGAGCGTGTACTTTGACAGTTCTTGCTGCTCCTGGTCTGCCGTGATAAGTTCATTGAACGGTCGTATCACTGGTGAGTTGAGCAGCGCAAGCCGCTTTACTCGCTCTGGAAACCCGAGCGCGAAGGCTTGCAGTACTACACCCCCCCAGTCGTGTCCAATCAGCGTGACCTTCTCAATACCGAGCGTGTCGAGTACGGCCAGGATGTCGCCTGCTACTTCCCGTAGCGCATAACGGGAAGGATCCGAGGGAGCGGAGCTTGGCGGGTATCCGCGCAAAGTCGGTACGATGACGAGGTGGCTTTTTGAGAATTCCGCGATTTGATTAGCCCAGGTTTCCCCGGTGTCCGGAAACCCATGCTGGAATAGTAACGGCTCGCCAGCACCGAATGTTGTGAAGCTGATATCCACGTCGTTGTGGCGGGCCACGCCGGTGATCTTCTTTTCAGCATCGATGCGACGGAGCAGGGGCGGAATATCTTCGAAAGATGTCATGATCGTGTATATGCCTTTTCTATGAGAAGAGCATGCCACCATCCATGATGATGGTCTGGCCGGTCATGTAGTCCGACTTGCTTGAGGCGAAGAAGGAGACTAGGTCAGCGACGTCCGTTGGCTCCTGCGCCCGGCCTAAGGGAATCGTCGAGACCAGCGCATCGAAAACGTCGCGAGCGCCGTCCCACAGGGGGGTGTTAACGATGCCCGGCGCGTATGAATTGGCTGTGATGCCGTACTTGGCAAGCGCCTGTGCAGCGGCCTGAGTCAGTCCACGCACCGCCCACTTGCTCGCTGAGTAAGCGGGAAGATCAGGCGAGGCACGATAGGCAGCCTGAGACGCAGCTGCGATTAACTTTCCGCCGTGTCCTTCGGCGATGAACTGGCGAGCGGAGGCTTGCCAAGTGAGAAATACACCCTTGGTGTTAACGGCGAATGAGGAGTCCCACGATTCGGGTTCGAGCGTAAGAAAGTCCTCCATACGAGCGATTCCGGCATTCGCGACGGTGACGTCGAGACGGCCCAGTTCGCGCGCTGCAATGTCGACGGCCGTGCGGATCTCGTCAGCCTTAGTAACGTCACCCAACACCGCGACTCCACGCCTGCCTCGCTTCTCGATCTCCTTGATTACATCCGCGACATGCGACTCCGCCCGCTCGACGTCATTGAGCGCAACATCGAATCCGTCGTCGGCGAGCCGTAACGCGATTGCACGGCCTATTCCCTGTCCACCACCTGTGACCAGCGCGACCCGGGTGATTAAATTGTCGGTCATGTGTCTCCTCCAGAAGTGATGCCTCGGATTTGCGAGGCGAGTTAGATGATTTATGGTTAGCATATACATGTGGGTTTGAAAACGCAACCCACATAACACTAGCCTCCAGCCCGAGCATGAAAGGCGGTTGCGGGGGCGCAGCAGAATAGTCTGATTTTCAAAGGGGAATCAGGCCCGTGCCTATACGGAGAACCAACCGTATCGGCACGTGGAATTCAACACCCGCGTTCTGCGCATCCGGCTCAAAGGCAAACACGCACCGTTGCTGCGTGAGCGCGCGCGAGGTCAACTTCGTGTGGAACTACTGTGCCGGGCTGTCGCTGAAAGAGTCTGGCAGCGAGCGGCGCTTCCTGTCGGGCTACGACTTTCATCCGTTCGCCAAAGGCGCAGGCAGGGCGGGACTGCAGTTGCACTCCCAGACGGATTTCGTGCCACCAGCGATGGTCAGATCACCAGGCTCGCGAGGCAATACCGCAAGCTCGAGACAACGCTTGCCTTGGTGCAGCGCGCTGCGAAGAAGTCCCGCGTCCGTGCGCTCCATGCAAAGATCAAAAATTCACGGAAAGACCGGCTTCACAAGCTTTCCAAGGTGCTTGTCGAAGAGTACGGCGCCATCTTCATCGGCAACGTGAACGCTTCGGCGCTTGCGAAGACACGGATGGCGAAGTCCGCGCTCGACGCGGGCTGGAGTCTGTTCTGAACCATGCTGCAGTAAAAGAGCGATGACGTCGGCGTGTGGTTCGATGAGGTTGATGAAGCATACTCAACCCAGACCTGTAGCTGGTGTAAAAAGCGCACCGGCCGGAAGGGCCAGGAGGGATTTGGGATAAGAGAATGGGCCCGCGTCGAATGTGGTGCGTATCATCAACGCGGCAGAGAACATTCTCGCGGCGGGAGGTCGCCGTCTTGCAGAAGGAATGCCCGTCTTTTCAGCGCCAGGCGCAGCAGCCGAAGGCTGAGGGCTGAGGGCGAGGAGAACGGCTTTGGTGAGGGGGCGTATGATGAGAGAACTTGTTTCGAAGCGCGAGGCATAGCCAAGATATGAAACGCCGCTTCGTCTTGCGGGGCGGGTGTCGCTACCACATTCGGCAAATAGCCTCAGCGTAGCGTATCGCAAGACCTGCTGGATTCAACGGGATCGCTTGCTGTTCTCGTCGGTGAGTACTTCTGAACGGTGAACATCGCGATCGCGATGAACGTTGTGCGCGTTGATAATCTCGCCGCACTCTTCACAGCGCAGAACCGTCTCTAGTTTCGCGCCGCACGAGTGGTAGAAGTTCACGATGTTCTCTGAGTCGGTTCGAGCAAAACGATCTCCCCACTCGCGGATTGCCTCTAGGACCACGAACAACTGTTCCCCAGCTTCCGAGAGCTGGTATTCATAGCGCACAGGTTTCTCGGTGTAGGTGATCTTGCGGATCACACCAGCGGTCTCAAGCGATTTAAGCCGGCTGGCAAGTATGTCCCGAGGGGCTCCCGTATTGAACACTATGTCGTCGAAGCGGCGCTCGCCGACGCTGATTTCCCGGATAGCGAGCAGGGTCCACTTCTCCCCAATGATCTTAAGGGCAGCGTCGATTGAGCAGATGCGAGGGTCAGGTATTCGTGGAGTACGCATGTTCACATTATACTAACTTGAGTTGGTAATCACAACCCACTGGGTTCTGCACTCAGATCGTACGCCTTTATCCCCGAAAACTGATGCGCCATCAATTGCTATTGCTCTGGCTTCAAGTGCGCTGGCATCTCAGGACTATACGGTGCGAGTCTCGAAGTGTTCATACACCTTGCTCTCGACAATCATCTGACTCGACCCACGCGGTGCTTACCCAATTGACCCCCTGGTTACGCGCCGACACAAGACGAAATACCCACCGGGCGCCGCCAGCTTTTCGAGCTTAGATTCGCTGAGGTGTTGAACTGCTCGGCATGGCGCTGGCGGATACGGCTCGCAGCCGAAGTGTTTGCTCATCGAGTAGTTCGTGATCTGTGCCAGTCCGTGTCATTGCTGTGGCGCGAGCGGTTGCGGATGATCGTGGCGCGTGCCGAGTTTGTGGTTGACAGCCAGATATCTCCGTGCAACACTCGTTGCTAGTGGATTGGAAAAACAAATCCACATATATAAGTGGAGGAGAGAACATGAATGTGTCAGAAATGGCTGAGATGCCATCGTTTCTGGATAGGCAAGGCATTGCCCGACCTATAGCGTGGGGTTTCGTGGCTGTTGCCCTATTCATGGTTGGGGATGGCATCGAGTCAGGATTTCTGGCCGCTTACCTTTCAAATCTTGGGGTGGGCGTCGGCGCGGTATCCATTCTCTTCGCTGCTTACGGCGGCGTGTCCGCCTTAGCCTCGTGGCTCAGTGGCGTGCTCTCTGAGGCGTGGGGGCCAAAACAGGTCATGATGATTGGTTTCGGTGTCTGGGTCGCGCTCGAGATCGTATTTCTCTTGGGCATTGAGGCGCGCAATTTCCCACTCGCGTTCGTCGCCTATGCGATCCGGGGAGTCGCATATCCGCTGTTCGTTTATGGCTTCTTTGCGTGGATCACCTTTATCACGCCGAGCAGTTCTATGTCACGTGCCGCCGGCTGGTTCTGGTTCTCATATCTTTTCGGCTTCGGCGTCATCGGCGGCTATTTCGGCGGGTGGATGATTCCAATCACGGGAGAGCTGGGCACGCAATGGCTGTCGATTGCGTTTACCGGCGCAGGCGGCCTGTTGGTCTTGTTCCTCGTGCGTGCGTTGCGTCCAACCGAGAGGGCAACGATCTCATCGACTTTGCGAAGCGTAGTTGCTGGCGCAACGGTGCTGAAAACCAGCCCCAAGGTTGGAATCGGCGGAGCCATCCGTCTCATCAACGCGTTCTCAATATATGTCTTCATCGCGCTGCTTGGCACCTATATGACCAAGACGATCGGGCTCACGATCATGCAGTGGCAGACTATTTGGGGAACAGCGTTTTTAGCCAACGTGCTGAGTAACGTCCTGGTTGGCTATATCGGCGGTGCGTGTGGAGAACTGCGGGTCGTAAAGTGGCTCGGTTGTTTCGGCTGCGCGATGACCAGTCTCGCTATGTTCTACGTTCCACAGGTTGTTGGCCCGAACTTCTGGCTCATTCTCAGCATTGGGATAGTCTGGGGTGTCTGCGTTTCCGGATTCATTCCGGTTAGCGCCATTGTCCCTAGGCTTGCTCCCGGGCAGGTGGCGGCGGCGGTGTCCGTATTGAGTTTCGCGGCCGGACTTAGTCAAATGCCGGCAAGCCTCATCGCTGCCCTCGCTGCACCGTTCGGAATCGCGACTGCCATCTGGGTTCTTGCAGCTACTTACGTGCTCGCATTCGTGTTGACTTTTGCGTTGCGAGAGGAACGAACGCCCCCGCAACGCTTTGCGGGAGAGATGGTTGAATTCACTGTGGATAGCGAGAGGCTGGGGGAAAGCACAGTCGGGCCGAAGTGACGAAACGGTCTATTCGAGAATCACGGCGCGCGCCCAATAGGTCACGCCGGAACCTCGGAGGTTGGCGGAAGAAGGCCGGTCTTGAGGTCCGGGTCAATAGTTGTCGAGCCCCACCATAGGTTATGGGAACTACAACAGGCAGCGAGCGCCGGCTGCCCGGCAGCCGGCTTCGACGAACCGATCGATTGGAATCTTCAATGTCGAAAGAACGTAAAGTCATCATTACCTGCGCGGTTACTGGCTCGATTCATACGCCGACCATGTCGCCGTATCTTCCTATCACCGCTGAGCAGATCGCCACGAACGCCATCGACGCGGCAAACGCCGGTGCGGCCATCGTGCACCTGCACGCACGGAACCCGAGGAACGGCCATCCGGACCAATCGCCTGAGCTGTTCGAGCCTTTTCTCAAGGAAATTCGCAGTAGCTCGAACGTAGTGATGAACCTTACCACCGGTGGCTCGCCGGCGATGTCGATCGAAGACCGCGCCGCGCCGGCTTTCCGCTTCAAGCCAGAGGTTGCCTCGCTCAACATGGGTACGATGAACTTTGGGCTTTACCCAATGCTGGGACGCTACAAGGAGTTCAAGTACGACTGGGAGTACGAGTATCTTGTAGGCTCCAGGCATCGCATCTTTCGTAACACCTTCCAGGACATCGAGTACATCCTTCGCGGTTGCGCCGAGCACGGCACGCGCTTCGAAATCGAGTGTTACGACATCGGCCACCTATACACGCTCTCGCACTTCGCCGAGCGCGGCGTGATAAAGCCGCCTTTTTTCATCCAGTCGGTGTTCGGAATTCTCGGTGGCATCGGCGGTGATCCAGAAGACGTTCTACACATGCGCCGCACCGCCGATCGCTTGTTCGGTCGCGACACCTACATCTGGTCGGTCCTCGGCGTCGGCCGAAACCAGATTCCGGTTGCCACCCAGTCCGTCACCTTGGGCGGCAACGTCCGAGTCGGCCTCGAGGACTCGTTGTGGCTCAAGAAAGGCCAACTGGCGAGGTCATGCGCCGAGCAAGTTACGCTGGTGCGTAGTCTGATCGAGACTATGGGACTGGAGATTGCAACTCCTGACGATGCGCGCTCGATACTCGGTCTCAAGGGCGCCTCCAACGTCAATTTCTGAGTATTCACAAAAAGTTGAGGAGAAACAGGAATGACACAGCAGGAAATTATCGAACACACCAAGCAGGGCCGCGTCTCTATTCTGTCCATGAATCACCGCCCGTACAATCTCCTCGGGCCGACTCTCCTTGAAGAGCTGATCAAGTCTCTGAAGAAGGCCAAGGATGCCGGCTCGACCGCCGTGGTACTCAAGAGCAGCCTGCGCCACTTCTCCGCAGGGGCAGAGATCGAGATGTTCGAGGACGTGGTCAACAAGGGCATGGACTTGCCTTGCGATTTCGTACAGTTCCTGCAAGACGTCGAAACCTTCCCACTGCCGATTGTCGCCAGCATCCACGGTGTGTGCGTCGGCGGCGGCTTCGAACTGGCGCTGGCCTGCGACTACATCATCGCTGCGGCATCCTCCAAAATCGGCTCTGTCGAAGCGACCCTTGGTCTGCACCCGCTCATGGGCGCCATCCAGCGCACGGCGCAGCGCGCCGGTGTGTTGCGCGCCAAGGAGATGGCGCTCCTGGCCCGCCGCTATGACCCGGCGACCCTCGAGCGCTGGGGCCTAATTAACCTGGTCGTCGCCGATGCCGAACTCGACCAGACTGCGCTGACCATCGCCGAAGAGCTGGCCCATGGCCCAACGGTCGCACACATCGCGACCAAGAAGCTTGCGCTGGTTGCAGTGAACGAAGGCGTTCACGCCGCAGACCGCGCAATGAAAGAAATCCAGAAGGACATTTGGACCTCCCAGGATCTCAAGACGGGCTTGGCCTCCTACCGGACGACCGGCGTAGGCGCGGCGAAATTCGAGGGGCGCTAGCATGAATGGCCCACTGAGCGGAATTCGCGTAGTCGACTTCTCCCGCGTGCTTGCGGGTCCGTTGTGCGCTCGTACCTTGCTTGACCTCGGCGCTGAAGTCGTCAAGATTGAACCACCAAACCCGGATCTGTCGCGCTCGGCTTTTCCCTTCAACGAGGGGATGTCGGGCTACTACGCCCAACAGAATGCCGGCAAGCGCAACGTCAGCATCAACCTCAACGTTCCGGGCGCCCGGGAGATGGTGTTGAAGCTCTGCGATCAGGCCGACGTGATCGTTGAAAACTTCCGCGCCGGTACCCTGAAGTTCTTCGGCTTGGACTATGAGACTCTCAGCGAGCGCAACCCAAGGCTGGTATACGTCTCCATCACAGGTTACGGCCAAGGCGGGCCCTGGCGCGGTCGCATGGCATATGCACCGACGGTGCAGGCGGAGGGCGGCTTTACCGCAAATTCGCTTCGCCACTTCGGCGAGGCGCTGGTCGAGCCACGCACCGATAGTCTCTCACATGCCGACGTGTACACTGGGATGCAGGCTGTGATCGCGGTTCTGGCAGCCTTGAACCGCCGCTCGGCCACGGGCGAGGGCCAGTACGTCGACGTGTCGATGGCGGCGACGCTGCTGGCCATTAACGAGCGGGCCCACGTTGAGCTCAACGGCTTCGATCTTGGCGATGAGCCGGCCATTCTCGGCGCGACCGATGCACCGTTCTTCATTGGCCCCGAAGGCGAGCAATTTGTACTGTCGATGAGCCTGGTTGGCTCCATCACTTTTCCGCTGTACCTGCAGGCCATGCGGCGTTATGACGTTGCCGACGACCCCCGCTTCAAGACGGCCTCGCTGCGCAAGAAACACTTGAAGGAACTGCACGCGATCGTCCAAAAGTGGATGCTCACCTTCCGTACTCTGGCCGACTTGGACGCTCAACTCGACGAGGCGAAGATCGCGATGGGACGCCTGCGTGGCCTCAATGCGCTCGCTGACTCCGAATGGTCGGAATATTGGGGCGCTACCCAGGAAGTCTCGGACCGTAGAGGGGGCAAGTACCGCCTTCCCGGTCGGCCGTGGCGCTTCTCCAAGGATCCATTGGTGCCGATCGGGGACCCGGCATTTCGCGGCGAGCATAACCGCGCTGTCTTCATCGACCTGGGCTTGAGTCCGTCCGAGATCGAGGCCGCAGTGACATCTGGGGCTCTGATTTTTGATCCAATACTTCAGAAGAACCTGGCTATCCCTGCGCTGGAGGCTAAGGAAGCTGCGGCCAGCACAGTAAGCAGCGCCGGAACTTAGCTCTGCTTTCACGCCTGAACCCGGGACGGGGAGTGGGGATCGGCTCCTGAAGAAAAGGTGTTCCGCGCCTCCGGGGGGCAGCAGGACAGCTTCTAGGTGAAGCCTCAGAGCACACCACCACCGGCGAGAAGTTCAATATCTTGCCTCATGGCCGCCCGTCGCCCGCTGGTGTTGGGGTGAGGGTCATCACGCTACAACGAACGGGCGCAGGTGTAGGTCAAATGACTCGGGAAATCAGGTTGTCGCATCGGGAGGAGAGCCCGTTATGGAACTACGTCAAATCCGTCACTTCATTGCGGTCGCGGAGACCGGCAGTTTCACCAAAGCTTCGGAACGCGTTTCGATTTCCCAGCCGGCGCTCTCCGCAAGCATCGCAAAGCTGGAAGCGGAGTTTGACGTCAAACTGCTCGATCGCGGACGTGCCCGTGTGGTTCCGACTGCGGCTGGCGTCCGTCTGATCGAGAAGGCTAACGCCATCCTGCTGGTATGCAACTCTGTGAAGTCGGAGGTGCGCAGTGTGGCCAAGTCTCAGGCTATGCGTATCGGTGTGCTGCGGACGCTGTCCGCACGCGCGATCTCGAACCTGATCACCTCATTTCGGCGCGATAACCCGGGCCTCGCAGTCGCGCTGTTCGATGGCACATCTGCGGAGCTTTTGAAACAGCTCACGGAGCGCCGCCTTGATGCGATCATTACGATTGTCGAGGAGGACACAGCGGAAGAGTTTGAGTCGCGGATTTTGTTCAAAGAAAGCTTCATGCTCGCAGTGCCATCCGATCACCGATTCGCCAAGGAGCAGAGTGTCAAGCTCAACGAGTTGCAAGGGGAGCCTTTTATTTCGCGAACAGGCTGCGAGATGTTCAAGGAGACAATCAAGGTGTTCGTCGACCGAGGCGTGAAGTTGCGCGTGACCTTCAAGACTGACCAGGAGGATCGCGCACTGTGTCTCGTCAATGCCGGCGTAGGGCTGGCAATCGTGCCGGAACTGTTCACCATGCCCGGTACTGTGCTGGTGCGGATCTCGGATTTCGACATACACCGCTCGGTGTGTTTACAATGGCTGCCGGACAACGATGATGAGCAATTGCGAGAATTCGTCAAAGTTGTGTCCGGCCATGCCTGGCGAGCACCGACAGTGCAGTAGGCTAGCCACAGGGGGCAGGTACGAAGCTGAACCAATCCTTGAACGACGGCTTGTTCGTCATCCACACAATTTCATTTGCCCTGCATTGCCTTGAAGAGCTCTGTCGCTAAAGATCTGATAGCGGGACGGCCATTTTCCTGTCGAGGTACGATTTCCATCCGTTCATCAAGGCGCAGGAAAAGCTGGACTTGGATGATGCTCCCAGCCGATCTAGGCCATCGGCGAGGAGTGCGCGGCACTACGGCTCAGTGCATTCTCGCGGCCGAGCGTCGCCCTCTCGCAAAAGGAGTCCTCGACCTCTTCGCGCTATTCGCGGCGGCCGAAGAGTAAGGGCGGAGAAGACATCAGGTGCGGAATACCGGAACAACCTCTCGAAGCTTATGTCTTCACTAGCTAGCCTCGCCTCGCGCTCCGATGTTCTTTTTTCTGTATCCCACTTTACGTCACCGTTACGAGGGATTTTCAAGCAGGCTCTTAGCGTTGATGTATAAGTCAAGGAAGCTGGTTTTGGCACGCGTGAGAGATGTCATATCTCAGCAACTTCTATGCGGCGTGAGATTACCCTCATCCTATTTGCGCGAAGTGACTGGTCCTGTGTCGTCGTCGATTCCTCTTCGATCCGCGCGATTGGTGCGGGTCAAAAACGTGACCAAATCCCATCGACTGCGCGCGACCTGGTTCAAAGCACCACCGCATTACCGAAGCGCAAGGCATCCCGCTCGCGGTAATCCTCACTGGCGCCAACCGCCGCGATGTCCCCCAGCTTCACGCGTTGGGGGACAACATCCCGCCCATTGCCGGCAAGCCCGGCGCCCGCTTTCGAACCCCGCATCGTTCAGGGTGACCGGGGCTACGATCGCGGCAAATACCGCCGTCCACTACACGCCCCCGGCATCAACACCGAAATCGCCCGACGAGGCGAACCTCACCGCAGCGGGCTGGGCAAAACCCGCTGGGTCATCGAGCGAACCATCTCCTGGCTTCACAACTACCGACGACTGCGCATTCGCTTCGAACGTCTTGCATTCATCCACGAAGCCTTCATGAAGATCGCATGCTGGATCATCTGCTCGAGAAAACTGAAACCGTCCTCCGGGAGTACAAAACACTATCAGTCCCGTAGATAGCGACCATAAAAATAATAAGTTTTCCATCTTCAGTGCGACAGCATAAGCTCCGTGGAATTGGCTGCGCTAGGGCTGGGTACAAGCATAGGGAACGACATAGCGGCGCCCATAGCCGGCTGCAGCTGATGGCCAGATTCATCAGTCAGCTACGAAGCCATTGTGCAAACTGCTCCGGCTTCTAGGTTCCTAATCAATGGAGATGTAAATGACGTATCAGACGGTTAATCCCGCCACAGGCGCTGTGGTGAAAACATTCCCCGACATTTCCAACGCTGAACTCGAAGGGGTCGTTACCAAGGCGCATGACTGCTACCAGAAGGACTGGAGCCGTCGCTCGATTAAAGATCGCGCCAAGATTCTCTCCGCAGCCGCTGCCAAGCTGCGTGAGAACGCGGACGAGTACGCAGGCTACATCACCTTGGAAATGGGCAAGCTGCTCGATGTCTCGCATGCCGAGGTTCAGCTATCCGCAGCGATTTTGGACTACTACGCGCAGAACGCAGAAAAGTTCAAGGAGGCTCAGCCGGTCCCGGGCGTTCCGGGTGCGGTCCTGGAGACCCGTCCCATCGGGGTGATCCTCGGCATCGAACCTTGGAATTTCCCCTACTACCAGGTCGCGCGCGTTGCCGGCCCGCAGTTGATGGTCGGAAACACCCTCATCATCAAGCATGCCGAAAACGTGCCGCAGTGCGCCTTGGCGTTCGCGCGACTGTTCGAGGAAGCAGGTGCTCCGGAAGGTGCCTATACCAACGTCTTCGCCGCCGTCGACCAGATCGGCTCGGTCATTGATGACGTGCGCGTTCGAGGCGTCACTGTCACTGGCAGCGAGCGCGCTGGCGCGGCCGTCGCCGAGCGCGCCGGCCGCGCACTGAAGAAGACCGTGATGGAGCTGGGCGGCAGCGATCCCTTCATCGTGCTAGAGGACGCTCCGCTTGAGCATGCGATGGATATGGCCGTGTTCGGCCGCATGTTCAACACTGGGCAGAGCTGCGTCAGCTCCAAGCGCCTCATCGTCGTTGGCAAGGAGCGCGGCAGGCAGTTCCAGGAAGGCTTCACCTCCCGCATGGCTTCCCTCACCGCCGGCGATCCGACCGATGCCACCACAACCCTCGGCCCGGTGTCATCCGAGCGCGCAATGAATGTGCTTCTCGACCAGATCAAGGCGGCCCGCGAAGGCGGCGCCAAGGTTACCACCGGGGGCGGCCGTGTCGATCGGCCGGGCTTCTATGTTCAGGCAACAGTTCTCATCGATATCAAACCGGGCAACCCAATCTATTCGCAGGAGCTGTTCGGACCAGTGGCCTCTATCTACGTCGTCGACAGCGAGGACGACGCGATCAAGTTGGCCAACGACTCGCCGTACGGGCTCGGTGGGGTGGTCTTCTCCGCCGACATGGAACGGGGCCGCCGAGTTGCCGAGCAGATCGAGAGTGGCATGGTGTGGGTCAACCAGCCGCCTTGGACGGGTCCTGAGCTGCCGTTCGGGGGCATCAAAAACTCGGGCTTCGGCCGCGAGCTGGCGGAAGTCGGATTTGGCGAGTTCGTTAATCGAAAGATGATCAGCGTTGTTCCGAGCGGCTCGGCGCCTTGGGGTCCTGTCCCGGTCAATTAAGCGGATCAATACCCGCCCCCAGCGGATGCTGAGGGCAGGCTGGCTGGCGCGATGGCATACAAAGGCGTATCGGCCATTGCTAACGAAGGTCCGTGACTTGGCGCTTGGTAGCCCGGGTCATGGATCTTTGTTTCATCCCCAGCCCGAAGATATCGCCTTCGGGCTGGGGATGAAAGGCGGTTTCAGATGGCGCGGTAAGGAAGAGGTGATTTTCAAAGGGAATCAGATTCGTGCCTATGCGTAGAAACAACCGTAAGGACACGTGGAATTCACTACCCGCGTTCTGCGCTTCAGAGTCAAAGACAAACACGCAAAGCTCTTGCGTGAGCTCGCACGCGAGGTCAACTTCGTATGGAACTACTGTGCCGAGCTGTCGCTGAAGGTATTGCTTGAGGAGCGTTTTCTGTCAGGCCCGGGAGGCGCATCCTGGTGACACTGATGCACAGCCTGCGTCCGCCGAAAGGCCCGCTATGAGCAGTCGACGTTATGCTTCGGAAGCGCCTTCTTTCGCATAATCAAAATGGATGCTCCGCATAGAAAAAAGGAGTTTCTCTTATGAATGTACGATAGATATATTGCTAAAAAAATGACAAGCTCAGAAAGAGCCGTGTGGAGGAGCACAAAGAGTCTTCATGATGGGGCACCGTACGATGTCGAATTGCGGGCCTCTCTATCCTTGTCTCGACCATTTGGTGGCTCTTCTCTAGCGGTAGTCGCCGACCAGCCGATTGGCCATTTGAGCGCTGTATCTGTAGTTTTCTTTATTGAACGGAGAGATAACATGCCCCTGTGGAAGGTCTACACGCCACCGAACGCCTACACCTCTGCGGAACGCGAGGACATTGCCAAGCGTATTACAAGTGCGTATGCGCAGATTCCGATCCCGGCATTCTATGTAGTTGTGATTTTCAGGGAAATCCCAGAGAACTCATACTTCGTTGGTGGCGAGCCTCACGGAAAGTTCATACGCTTCGAAGTCGACCATATCGCTCGGACGTTGCCCGGACCCATCTTGCGAGAATGGTGGGTCAGAACGCTCGACAAGCTTCTCGCTGAATATCTAAGACCGCGCGGCTTTGACTGGGAATTCTCGTACGACGAGACGCCGTTCGACCTGTGGTCGCTGCAAGGCGAGATCCCGCCGCCGTTTGAATCCATTGCCGAAAAGCGCTGGGTTAAGGAAAACAAGGCCAGCTCGTACACCCTTGACGAGAAGATTCCTGCCGGACATTTCGTCTTGTCGCCGGGAGTGCATCAGCACGAATAACGGGGCGGCGGGTCGTTTCCATCGTCCGTGTCAGTGGGTGTCAGGGGCCCATAATTGTCATGCCGGGTTAGCGTTCTCGCAGCGTTGCCGGTTACCACCACGAACCGGGGAGAGGGAGCACTCGTGACAAAGACGAACATGCGGTCCCTGAGATACCAGGTGGAAAAATGGCTTCGACCTAGCATGCCAGTCCGCGTCACCGCATTTGGTCGTACCCGCTCTGGCCGACGACGCTACGTCTGCGTTGAGGTCAAGCAAGCAGCCGGGTTGCGTGCCCTGTTCTTTTTCCGGCACGACGATGGCTGCTGGCAGGTATTTCCGCCCGCTGGCGACACGCCCCCACTGCGCACAGCGCGTGAGGCTATTCAAGCAAGCGCTATCCTTGGATGACGGACGGTGATGTGAATCTTCAATAGTTTATATCGGTGAGTTATCCGGACCGAGTCTGGGTGACCGGAAGTCGCCAAAAACTGATTTTTCGAGGTCCGGGCCGAATAAACATCCTTAAAGGGTCTGTTCTCTAAAGCTTGCTCTGCATATCTGAATATGTTACAGAAGACGAGCGATCAGACGAATTCAAATATGCATTAATGAATGCGGGAGGGGCGCTCGAAGTGAATACGAAGACGATCAAAGTTGTGGAGCCGTAGGTGAGTTCGTTCGATGACCCACCGAATATTCCCTAGCCCGCTAGGGTGCCCAGTACGGCGCTTCGAAATTGCGGGCTTGATACCGCGCTGGTGCGACTTCTGACGATGAGAGTCCGAATCGTAGCCGCAATCGGTATTGAGAACAATGGGTGCTTGGCGCTTCCATCCTTGAGCCTTTGTTGTTCAGGGTGTCCCCACGGATAACAGATCGACGGCAAGGTTAGTATCCCCTTCAAGGACGAGTTGAATTTAGCTATAGCAAATTAATTAAAAATTGAAAAACTAAGTAGTACTATATAACGAGACGATACTTTTATGAAACTGAACCATCGCATAGGCGCCGGGGTTGTGGCGGGAATTTTGTCGAGCGGTGCCGGTACTCTCGCCCATGCGCAGAGCAGCGTGACACTGTACGGTATTGTTGATACCGCAATTCTCTATACGAGTAAAACAAGCAATATGGCCACCGGGAATAACAGTGGACATCAGTTTTCGATGATCACCGGCGGTGTGATTCCATCCTTCTTCGGCTTCAAAGGTACCGAAGATCTGGGGGGCGGTTGGAAGGCCATTTTTGCTCTGGAAAGCGGCTACAGCGGGGCCGACGGCGCGCTGGCCAATTCCAATGGAAATTTCTTCGGACGTCAGGCGTGGGTCGGTGCATCTGGTGCATTCGGTACATTCAAAGCGGGTCTGCAGGAGTCACCGTTTGTTCATTCGCTCATCCTGCTCGATCCGCGCGACGCATCATACTTTGGAAGTGGCGCGCCAATCGTTATCGGCGACGTTCTTGCGACGAGCGTTTACAATTCGAACGCCATTTCGTACACGAGCCCGACGCTCGCCGGTCTGCAAGGCAGCGTTATGTTCGCGTTCGGCGGCGCGGCTGGCGACTTTCAGGCCGGCCGCCAGTACTCGGCGAGCGTCGAATATCGAAACGGACCATTCTTGGTCGGTGCGTCAATGTACAGCGGCAATAGCGGTGGGACTGCAGCCTCGACGCCGGTACCGAGCACTGTTCCCTTCGTCGGTCGCGCAATTGGTGGCAGTTATCACCTGAGCAATTTGACGCTTAGAGTCCTGTTTTTCAGTACAAAGGTTGCGGGAAAGTTTGATAGCCGGACGTACAGCGGTGGTTTCAGCTACTTGATGACGCCGGCAACGAACGTCGATGCGGGCGTGTACTACACAAGCGACGGTAACGATACGCGCAACCATTCGATCATGGCTGCGACGGGCCTTACGTACTATCTCTCCAAAGCTACCTCGCTCTATACCCAGTTCGGATACGTCGACAATCACGGACGGATGAACACAGGCCTCTCGCTGAATGGCGCACTATATGGGGTGTCGGGTTCGACCTTTGGTGCAAACGTTGGTATACGGCATATCTTCTGATTTCGGAGGAACCCACGGCGGCTCGGTGGTGCCGCATTTCCTGCGCAGTAGCTCCCGGCCACACTACCGTCACCGTCAGTACCTTGACGGTAAATACGGGATCCTCCGCTCGCCGCAGATTCAGAAAAGCGAACATACCCGTTGACACCAACGCGATGATCAGGAAAAGCGTTACGGCCCGTTCCCGTTCCCGTTCCCGTACCGCGAGAGCTGAGATGTTGAAGCGACCCATCAGCTCTCCTCCTCTGCACGAGAGACGCGTACCTTGCAAGGGAATGCCGATGAGAGAACGGACATGTTGTACCAGGCTGCGGCGGATTTATGCAGGGCTGCGCTCAAATTTTCATAAATGCCTGTGTTCTCGTGATAGCACACGATGAAGGCGCGTCGACGGCGTTGTGCGTGGCCATAGTCTGCCGCGTTGATAACTCTCCATTCGGCTGCGTAGCCAAGCGAACGTAGCGTTGCCAGGATGACCGCGAAGTCACGTCCCCGACAGGACGCCGGAGAAGAGAGGATTCGGTCTACGTTCTCAAGAATGAGGTATTTCACGGGCTCGCCATCGTCGATGCGTTGCCTGAGCAGCTTCGCGATAGACCACCACAGGACGCCCTTTTTGCCAGCGAGTCCATCGGATACTGAGAGGGGTTTCGCGACGGAATAGTCTTGACAAGGAAATCCACCGACGAGGACATCAGGATGCGAGTCGCGAACGGCTTGTCGACCAGCGTGCGATTCGAGCACTGGGAGAATATCTTCGTTGATGTGTGAGTCACTCGACCAGTGCGACTGGTAGATTCCGCTGGCGTGCTGTTTTTTTTCGACGGTTCGAATTGATTGCTTAACGTGACCTTGAACGGGCTACCGTGCACCGCTTCGAGTCCGAAGCGAAAGCCGCCTACGCCGGCAAACAGTTCGATTACATTGAGTTCATTTTTACATTGTTGCGCTGACATCCTGTTTCCTTGATGAGATGGGAAATAGGTGTAGCCGTGCGTTTTATCCTGACTGGCCTTTCATCCTCGGTCTTCCGGCCGGGGATGAAAGGCGGGTGTAGACAGCGTAGCAAGAATGGCGAGATTAAAGAAAACGAGGGTGTGCCTGCGCCGCCAGGGTTTGGTAATGCCTATCGATGGTCGATGTGGTGTCGTATGCGTGAGAGCGCGCTGCGCGCGGCGGAGCGAGTCATGAAGGGTGCGGGATGTCTGAGTTCAAGCCAGATGAGCGCCAGCGGAAATTAATTGAACCGGCACTGCGAAGTCATCGAGAGGCGCATGCGCGATGGAAATATGTGCCGAGACGACTTGTTGAGAAATGGAGTTGCGAAATGGGGAGAGGCGTTCGCCTCAGAGTGGTGGAAAAGGCGTCTGGACTTCTGTCGATTGCTGCCGCTAGTCGTGGTTCGCTCGTCATAGCCACCTCATATCCGGCCTCAGACCTATAGGTAGCTTAACAGCTGCACATGCCCCAAACGGAAGGTCTGGAGTAAGGGAATGAGCCTGCCCGATTTGCGGCGTAGCATCAGGTGCGAAGTGCACGGTTGTCTGCCGCAGACGTTGCTACGTCACTCAGTCGTCAAACCGAAAATACGGGGATATTCTCTCCCGGTTAGTGCAGAAGGAATGGCAGTTACCCCGACGCTTCCATCGATATCGATGATTCGCAGCGAACGAAGTTCAGCGAGGGGAGAGAGGTCGGTTATACCTGAACAGTCCCGCAGCGACAGATCCTCAAGCCCATTTATGCGTGCGATGGATGCCAGGTCGCTGATACTGGGACAGCGATCGAGATTCAGGACTTTCAGGCCCTCAAGTTTCTCAAGCGGAGACAGATCGCTGAGTCCTGTGCAACCGTCTAAAACCAGTGTGCTCAGACGCTCATGACCTGAAAGCGGTGACAGGTCCCTAAGCCCGATGCAGTCGCTCAGTTTCAACTCCGCCAGTCTGGAGAAGTCTGCAACCGGTCTGAGGTCGTAGAGTGAGCGACAACCACTGAGATCGAGGAATCTTGGAAGCTTCGAAAGGGCGTGTATTCCTGACAAATCGACAAGAGCCGAGCAGTCTTTCAGGCCCAGATATGTGAGATCGTAGAGATGATGCAATGGCTCGATGCTCTCGATATTTGCGCATCCCTGCAGTTCCAGCTTTTCCAGGCGAATCAGTCTCGCCAGCGGAGACACGTCCTTGATCATCGTATTGTTCAGATAAAGGTCGCTAAGGTTTCGCAACTGCCCAAGCGGCCGAATATCTTTGATGTTTTGGCAATTCGCGAGAATCAATGTATTTAACTCGTCGAGTCGTGCCAGATCTTCGACGTCGAAAATTGATGCGCACCCGTCAAGATTCAGATATCCGAGCTTGCGGAGGTTCCACAATGGTCCGATGTCACTGACACGGGCACATGCTTCCAGGCTGAGTTCCGTCAGGTCGGGCAAACTTTCAATTGATGCAAGGCTCGAGATCTGCGGACAGTATCCTAGCCGCAGCGCTCTCAGCCTTTGCAGTTTTTGTATCACAGTAATGTCGCGCAGAGAAATGCAGCCGGAGAGGTCAAGCTCCGCGAGATGGGTAAGCCATTTGAGCGCGGTAAGCTCAGTGAGACTGGGTTGACCCGCCAAGTCGAGTTTTTCCACGCGGTCGAAGTCGTCTGTTCGCAGACGGCCGAATTCCAGCCGGAGTTCCGAACGGACTGCCTTTTCGATGATAGATGCCGACGCCTCCGAGGGTGATTGCAATCCCAATCCGGGATCCTGAGGCGTTGTGTCTGGAATCTGATCTTGGGAACGGGATGTGTGGCGATGCGGGAACATTGCGCTCCGGACGGCATCGCGTACCCTGCCAGAGCTTCGTTCCTCGATCGCCGTTGCGTTACCAACAAATTGGACTCGTTGCAGCAGTGAGGGATCTGTTGCCTCGCGTAGCTTCGAGTCGTCAATCGGTCCGTGGTTGACGAGTAGAACGGATGCGGTTGGACAACTGCGAGCGTAATCCGCCGCTGCGAGGGAAAAATTCGAAACACTCGGAACGAGATAGTGCTTGCACTCGAGTACAAAACGCGTCTGCGCGTTGTGACTGCCAGTCAGGCTCGGGCTCAGCACCCGGAAGTCGGGCTGGATACCTTTCGTCCGTTTGGAACTCGCGCCGACAAGCGCTGAGCGGAGCTCTGCCCAAATGTCGAACTGTTCGCCGTCGCGGTCGTAAGTTGCGAGCCGGTTTCCACCGAAGGCAAAAGACAGGGCGCCATCTGCAGATAGAAAGCGAAAACGGTCCGCTTCAGCCTTTGCCGTACGCAAAAGGATGCTACCAACCCAAACTGAAAAGAGTTCATGGCGCTTACGCCAGGTTGGCAATTTCAGCAGGTCCAGCAGTTCTGTGTATGTCTGGTCAACCCACCGGTCCTTATGCTCAAGAGTCGCCAGCAACGGGCGCAGCCTGGTTTCCGCGTGTTCGGCCTCCATCGACTGCGTCTGGACCTTGTGCGCAATCTCGCGAACGAGGTCGGCGACCTGAAGATCCCAGTAGTCGTGTGCAGCGCCAACACGCCGGATGGCGGCCACATGTTCAGGATTGGTCGTCTGCGGATACTGCTGTTTCGCCGAATCGAGTGCGGCCCGACGCGAGTCCCCAAATGACGAGCACCATGTTTGAAAGTCCGCGACCAGTTCAATGATCGTTTTTAATGCACGGTCGAGTTCAGCATGACCTGTGGTGGGGGCAAATTCAACGGGAGGGAAGCCGTCCTGCGGCAACAGGCTGCTATCTGCCAGAGTTCGCAGCTCCTTGGCTAATGCCCAGAGATCGTTGGCTGACGGCAGTTCATAGTGCGAGATCAGTAAGCGTTCCGTTCGACGGACTGCCGCCCGGAACGCTTCCAGCGTGAATCGAATCGGATCGTTGACCCTGTCAAATTGAAACTGTAAGTCCAGCGTCTGGCCGTCGCGATTTGCGTTTGCCTGAATGAGGAGTTCCAGCATGTCCTTCATCATGGCGGCGTAGCCGCGCTGGGAGTTCAACACGGCGACCAGAAGGCGTTCGACGCTCACGCGAGGAGCTTTGGATGCGGCGTCATCGGCCAGCCATTCGTCGAGACGGCTGCTGCCGATCGCCCCGTCCAGTTCGGACTTTATGGTATCTTCGACGTCGGCATCCCGACCGGGCTCGCCGCCTTTGCGTCGGATTTCGAGACCAGCGTCGGATTGAAGCTTGCGCCAGAGCTGGCTAGCGGATTTCAATGCGTCCATCCTTCCTGATCCCCCTCAAATGCCGCTTCATCCCGCCGGGATTCCGAGAATGAGCTCCGACTCCGTTAGGGAGATACGTCGTAATCGCCTGCAGGCAGTAGGGCCGTCTCAACTGAAGATAGGCGTTTTGTCTGCGATTCGCCACTCGCGGGCCACAGAAATCTGCGAGATGTTGCACCGTACTCTTGCGGCCTACGTGTTAGGAGCGTTGTCGTGTGGTTCAGGTTTGGTGGCGGACCGTCCAGAGGCGCGAGCGGCACGTTAAGGAATTGCGGAATGGCGATGCCAGAGTCGGCTACGGCAATCTATGGATAATCTCCCCTTCGTCGTGACCCACGTCCTGCACTGACGGCCCCGCAGTTTCTCGCAGGCGTGCGTCAAACCGGCGATCTGTAGTTACCCGGTGTACGTGGTTTCGTCTGTTATCTGGCGATTCGCGCTGGACCTGGATGCGCGGCCATGCTGCTTTTCGATCCCGGATTTGCACGGTCGTTGCATTGATAACGGGCGGGAAGCCTCACTTCAATTGTGATAAATTGTGCGCCGTCGCGCCGGAATTGAAAATACATGGCACGGCGGGTTATCCATAAAGAGAGTGAGGGCGTTGTGCCGAACGAAATCCGGGGACTTGTCGTACATAAGTTTGAGAAGGTAGCGCATGGGCAGGGCGTCATCGTCCCGCGTCACGACCTTGTGAAGGTCACAGAGCCGGTTCAGCGTCTGGTGGATGCGCTACATACGCTGTACGGCGAGAAAACGGGCAAGGGGTACGGCAAATTCGAGGACGACGAGGACACGTTTCCGATGCAGCGACGCGTGCGCGCCTACTTCACGGACGGGGCGGATGACTTTCTGGCGTTCTCGCTTGCTGCCATGAACATCTTGAAGGGCAAAGCGGATGACGTGCCGTTTGCGACTGGCGGATATGTCCTGATGGCACACCTGTGTAACGGTGCCCGAGATTTTCTGCTCTTTGCAATTGTCACCGATACAGTGGGCAGCGCGATTACCGATCAGCTCGAAATCGAGGACCGCGCGCACGTCGACCTGAACAAGTTCCGGTTGGCGGGTCGCATTGACCTGACGGGTTGGACGGCAAAAGACGAGCGATATATCGGATTCCTTCGTGGTACGAAGGGAACTGGAACTGTGTCCGGCTATTTCAAGCACTTCCTTGGTTGTAACGATGCAGTTCAGGCTGTGCAGGAGACCCGCAAGCTCACGCAGGCGCTGAATGATTTTGCGCACAAGGAAATTGCTGACGACCAGCAGCGTGACACATGGCTCCAAAAGGCGTTCGACGTGTGCGAGGCCCTTGCGAAGAATGGCGAGCCGTTCATCATCGAGGAATTCAGCAACGAATTCTGGCCGAAGGACCCGGAGGTCATCAGGAAATCTCTCGCCAGTCACGAACTCCAGATGTCGGACGGGTTTGTGCCGGATCGACGCGTCCTGAAAGCCCTGGTAAAATTCAAGGCAACGACCAAGCTGTGGAAACTTGAGTTCGAACGCCGGGCGATGCGTACAGGTGAAATCAGCTACGACAAGGTGCATGGAACGCTAACGCTGCGCAATCTGCCAGATGACCTCAAACGGGAGCTCGACGCCGAATCCGCTGATGAATGACCAGAACTTCGAACCGCTGCTTACCTTATATCGCGCCAGCGAATTCAAACGCGGGCGCGAGGCGAGCCTCAAGGTAAAGGATCAGGCCATTCACGATGCACTCGTGACGTGTGTGAACGACGCACGCGAGTTTTCGGTGACGTTGATCACGGGTGACCCGGACAATATTCCGCTCGACTCGACGGTCGAGCTGTCCTTTGGAGATCCGCGTAGCGGTCGCGGTGTACTCGCGGAAAACCTTGCTGACCTTCTGCTGTCGCCGACCTTTCGTGTCCGGGAACCGCGAAACTACTTTCTGATTGACGGCAAGTTCGCGACCAACGATACAGCTGTTCCGAAAAACGTGAAGCTTTATCGGCAGGTGCTTGAACTTGTGGCGACCCTGAAGAAGGCTGCTGCGTACCTGGACGTAGAATCAGGCACGCTTGTGTTCGTGCACGGCGGCAAATTCGAACTGCCTGCCAACTACAACGCGACGACTTTAGGGCTCGTCAACGAGGATGCGCTCAAAAAGCTCGTGGATTTCGTTGGCAACGACACGCATAGCGAACAGAAGGTCGCCATCCTCGAAACGGCAGTCCGGGGCATGCTTGAGCACGTGGAGAGTTCGGTTCGCTTTGAGCGATTACTCACGCAACTGGCGGACCTCGCAACGAAGGCGAACGACGGATATCGGCTTTTCGTTGCGAGCTTCTCCTACGATAAGGTGCGTGACACGCTTGAGGCCACAAAGGTCGAATACGCGACAAAAATCCACAAGGCGTTCTCTGATATACAGACGCAGATTCTATCCATCCCGGTAGCGACGGTAGTCGTCGCAACCCAGATGAAAATGGCTACAGCGATAGGCTACGAGTTCTGGCTGAATTCTGCCGTGCTCGTCGGCTGCTGGGTCTTCGCGGTTCTCGTAACGTTTGTTCTCTGGAATCAATTCCACACTCTAGGCGCTCTGGCTGGCGAGATCAAGCGGCAAAGGGAAACGCTGACACGAGAGTACAAGGATATTGCCCAGAACTTTGAGGAGGTGTTCAAATTCCTCAACAGGCGACTTAGCCTGCAATATTGGGCGTTGTCGGCGGTAGGTTTAGTGCTCGCAGTGGGCTTTGTCCTCGCCCACGTGGTCTATTTCAAACTCACCTACCCGGCTTGGGTCGCAGAGACGCCGACCACGACCGTTGGTGCTCCCGCGTCCGGGGCTTCGGCGGCGCCGGCTGCCGCTCCGCCCTCGGGTGCGGCGCCGGCTTCGTCGGGAGCGTCGATGTCGAGCCTTGGCGCGTCGTCGGCTACCGCCCCAGAGTCCTCTTCGCCGGCGTCTGCGGCAGGAGTTCCGTCTTCGGCGAACGGAACTTCAGCATCCGCACGCGGCGCGGTCGCCGCGTCTGCCTCTAAAGCCTCGTCCACGGCCAGTCCCTGATCAATGTCGCAAGCGGGGGCGACCGCGCATCTCGCGTGCGGAAGGCCTCGCGTTACGTGGAGTCTACGCGTCGCTTCCGCTTGCTGACGCTCAGGCTCGCAGCACCCGGCAACGGAAATCAAACTGGTGCATACTGCCGCTTCGGCGCAACGCGCTCGGGGAAAAATAACGTCGGGGACCAATCATGAATATTGACTTCCATTACGGGGTAATCTACGTTGCATCGCGTCTGGGCGGGCTATCTGCCGCCGACGCTACAACCGTTGCTCATGCGTGTCAGTACGTGGATGACGCAACTACCAGCGGTCTTCTGTACTTCAGCGGCGGTGAGACGTTTGAGCGGTTTGCGACCGCACACAAGCTGTTCGATTACGAGAACCTACTCAACGAAGGTAATCGTCTCGTATGGACTCCGTTCCATTTCCTGCCGGGTGGACAGGGGCAGACGCTCGAAGAGCGTGCCATCTGCCGTCCAAACAGCGAAATCGCACAAGCGGTTGTGAAGCGCGCGATTGCTCACAAGGACGCTGGAAACGCACTTCACCGTCTTGGCGTTACGCTCCATACCTATGTCGACACGTGGGCACATCAGGGGTTTGCTGGCATCGAGTGCGCATCAAACAAGGTCCGCCATCTGGAAGCTGAGGATTGCACCAGGGAGCAGTGGCTGCACCGGTTCGCAAATTTCATGAAGCGCGAGCTTGCAGAGATCGAGTCGGACGTGCTCAGCGATGCGTTGCCACTGGGGCATGGAGCGGCCCTGCATTACCCCGATCAGCCTTGGGCAAAATGGAATTACATTAACGGCCATGGCAAGCATGTGCACCGCGAGAACCTGGGCGACTTCGTTATGGCCGCTGAAATGGCCTGTCGCGCTGTTCAGGGGTATTGCGCCGGCAACCAGGATTTTATAAGCAATTCAGGACTGTCATCAGACGCCTCATCGGCCTTGCGTAATCTGCTCGACACGAACCGGAACATTGATGAAATCGCCCGGCTCAAAGTCATTAGTGATTTGGTTGCAGCAGGTGCGATTCCTGGGCTCCGGGAGCCGATTCCGACGTATATCGGCAAAGGGCCCGGTTCTTGGAAGCATCTTGCCACCGGAATCAAGGAGGATGGTGACGGGCATGAGCGGCCGGCTTGGAGTGAAGCCTTCGAGGAAAGCGACTACCGGAAATTTCACGACGCTGTGAAGGAGCATCGCGCTGTCGTGACACTGGACATTCTTCCTGCTCACAAGCTCCGGTTGAACTAACCGAGACTGATTCCGGTCGCTCGGCAAAGCAGGCAGGCTCAGATCCGTCTGCTGCCTGTCGGCAGAAGCCGGTGAAATTTGATGTTGACCGGACCGTTTTTCTTTCCCTTCGCGTGCACCGGGAATCGCATCGGCAACCCAGATGACGGTCCAACTATGTCGCCGGCGATCGTAGGCGCATAATCGGCCTTAAGGTTCTCCGCCTCGCTCGTTGGGCGCCTACAGCGCATGCGATTCCCGGCTATTGCGGGTGAGTTGGCTTCGAGCGGTGAATGTCTTGTTCTCGATCAGCGTGCCACGATGAAACTTTCCAGGTTGCGCTCTCTGAACGACGCGATGCCCATGCTTGGATTTATTGGCCGACATGGTGAGCTGGAAGCACTCGTGCTTCATATCGTGGTCGAGAAGACTCCGTTGGTGGTATTGCACGGTGAGAGACGGGTACCCGGCACCTTTTTTCTTCGATGAAATTTCAACTCTCAAGCCATGCTTAGTTTGAAGAAGGAAATCTTGCCTGGAACCTGGCGATATATCGGGCAGCGATTGGCCGGCCTTGATCAGGATACTGTACCGATCGCAGGCGCGTCGCTTGATGAAATCTATAACTACATCGGTGGGACCTGTTATCAGATAGGCAGGGTTTGCATTGATAATGCGTTCGTTGTTGAGCGCGGCATCCTTAGGCTGATGTACGTTCGTCCGGACTATCGAGGCTATCGTCGGGCGGCGGAGACCGTGTTTGCCACCTGCCCGTGGAAAATCGACTACGATCATGCGCTCAGCCGGAACCTAGCAAGGCAGCTGGGCTACAAATATGTGCTGCTGATCCGTATTGTGCCCGGTGTTAACCGGTCTCATGGTCGTTTCGAAAGACATGTAACTCTGCCAAGTCGAATCCCTGGGCTCTCTTTCCCTGACAGTCGTATTCTGGATAAGTGGCTTGGGCGACGTCCGGATTTCATGAGGCAACCCGCACAAGCTTATACGCCACAAGCGTCCTATCCGAGCGGGCTGACGCTTAAGCAAAAGGGCATGTGGGGGTTCGCCCTTGGCGTAGACGATGTCACAACGCGTGTGCATCACCTGCGCCCTTACTGTTTACCGCTTCCCTGGCGTGTGAAGGATTTCACGCAGGTCGAGCAGCAGTCGCCATAGCCGTGCGAGAGTTACCGAATCCAGGAAGAAGAGTCGGCAACTGAATCGCTGTGGGCCGCCAACATCACCCACCTGAGCTAGGGAAGGTCTTATGTGGACGCCTCCCGGATTGCAAACAGTGTTGCGATTTTT
>NZ_JBHUFR010000046.1:0-662 GCF_042680985.1 Paraburkholderia dipogonis
GATTACCCGTGTGAAAGTAGGTAATCGTCAGGCTCCCCTGCAGCATCAGAAACCCCACCCCAAAAAGGTGGGGTTTCTGCGTTTACGGAAGCGCTGAAATCACTATATAAGTGAGAGCCTTGGGTTTGGAACAGTCAAGCAAGTCTTGACAATAAGTTGTTGTTCCCCCACAATCATCAGTTCTCTGCGGAGGGGTGCCCGAGTGGCTAAAGGGGGCAGACTGTAAATCTGTTGGCTTACGCCTACGTTGGTTCGAATCCAACCTCCTCCACCAGAATGCAAGTTGCAGCAGTTGTTGGGAATCCATGGATCCTTGCGGGTGTAGCTCAATGGTAGAGCAGAAGCCTTCCAAGCTTACGACGAGGGTTCGATTCCCTTCACCCGCTCCAGCAATATAGAAGTAGCGCCCATGTGGCTCAGTGGTAGAGCACTCCCTTGGTAAGGGAGAGGTCGGCAGTTCGATCCTGCCCATGGGCACCAGAAGTTCTCGCTGATTGTTTGCGCCCGGCGCAACGTACGGAAAAATCCTCTTAGGAGTCGAAAATGGCCAAGGGTAAGTTTGAGCGGACCAAGCCGCACGTGAACGTCGGCACGATCGGTCACGTTGACCACGGCAAGACCACGCTGACGGCAGCGATCACGACGGTTCTGACGCAGAAGTT
>NZ_JBHUFR010000047.1:0-145858 GCF_042680985.1 Paraburkholderia dipogonis
TCCGCGAAGGCGGCCGTACGGTCGGTGCAGGTGTGGTTGCCAAGATTCTCGAGTAAAATCGCGGATTGACGTTTTTGCTGTAAGTGGTGCCCGGAGCCGGGCGCCGGCCCTCAGCGGGCACCCGGCTCTACGTTCTTTTATTGTCTGGCGGTGCAATACCGCCTCGCTCTTTTCCAAGGAATTGTCATGCAGAACCAGAAAATCCGCATTCGCCTGAAGGCTTTCGACTATCGCCTGATCGATCAATCGGCAGCTGAAATCGTCGACACGGCAAAGCGGACTGGCGCAATCGTTCGTGGTCCGGTGCCCCTGCCGACCCGCATTCAACGCTTCGACATCCTGCGTTCGCCGCACGTCAACAAGACGTCGCGCGATCAGCTCGAAATTCGTACCCACCAACGCCTGATGGACATCGTTGATCCGACGGACAAGACCGTTGACGCACTGATGAAGCTGGACCTGCCGGCTGGCGTGGACGTCGAAATCAAGCTGCAATAAAGCTTCAAAGTGTTGCCTGGCGTGCCGGGCAGCGCTAAGTCATTGATTGCTTGCGGAAAACGAAAAGCCTCGCTATAATAGTGGGCTTTTCGCGCATTTGCGCAAAAAAGTCGGTGTGCTGCGGCATGAATTCATGCCCGAAACGGCACCGGCATTTTGTAAATTAGCCCCGACCAATCGCAGTCGGGAATGGAGAAAACGATGAGCCTTGGACTCGTAGGTCGCAAGGTTGGCATGACCCGTATCTTCACGGCAGAAGGGGATTCGATTCCCGTTACCGTGCTGGACGTGTCCGACAACCGCGTGACGCAGATCAAGACTGTTGAAACCGACGGCTACGCGGCCGTGCAGGTTGCATTCGGTACGCGCCGTGCATCGCGCGTGACGAAGCCGTTGGCCGGTCATCTCGCCAAAGCCGGTGTTCAAGCCGGTGAAATCCTCAAAGAATTCCAGATCGATGCTGCCAAGGCTGCCGAGTTGTCGAACGGCACCGTGGTCGGTCCCGACCTGTTCGAAGTAGGCCAGAAGGTCGACGTGCAAGGCGTGTCGATCGGTAAGGGCTACGCCGGTACCATCAAGCGTTACAACTTCGCATCCGGCCGTGCATCGCACGGTAACTCGCGCTCGCACAATGTGCCGGGCTCGATCGGTATGGCGCAGGATCCGGGTCGTGTTTTCCCGGGTAAGCGCATGACCGGTCACATGGGTGACGATACGGTAACCGTGCAAAACCTCGAAATCGCTCGTATCGACGCTGACCGCAAGCTGTTGCTGGTCAAGGGCGCGGTTCCGGGTGCGAAGGGTGGCAAGGTATTCGTTACGCCGGCCGTGAAGACGCGTGCCGTGAAAGGAGCGAAATAATGGAACTTAAGCTCCTGAATGCCAATGGTCAGGAAGGTGCAGGCGTTAGCGCGTCGGACGTCGTGTTCGGCCGCGATTACAACGAAGCCCTGATTCACCAGGTGGTGGTCGCGTATCAAGCGAATGCCCGTAGCGGCAACCGCGCGCAGAAGGACCGTGAGCAAGTCAAGCACACGACCAAGAAGCCGTGGCGCCAGAAAGGTACGGGCCGCGCCCGTGCCGGTATGTCGTCGAGCCCGCTGTGGCGTGGCGGTGGCCGGATCTTCCCGAATTCGCCGGAAGAAAACTTTTCGCACAAGGTCAACAAGAAGATGCATCGCGCAGGTCTCTGCTCGATCTTCTCGCAGCTGGCCCGCGAAGGCCGCATCTCGGTGGTCGACGAGCTGACGCTCGAAGCGCCGAAGACGAAGCTGCTGGCCGAAAAATTCAAGGCGATGGGTCTCGACTCCGTGCTGGTGATTACCGACACGGTTGACGAAAACCTGTACCTCGCGTCGCGCAACCTGGCCCATGTGGCAGTTGTCGAGCCGCGTTACGCCGACCCGCTGTCGCTGATCTACTTCAAGAAGATCCTGATCACGAAGGCTGCGGTCGCCCAGATCGAGGAGTTGCTGTCATGAGCGAGATTCGCAAGAACGATCATCGTTTGATGCAGGTCCTGCTCGCGCCGGTGATCTCCGAAAAGGCGACGCTGGTGGCCGACAAGAACGAGCAAGTCGTGTTCGAAGTCGCGCCCGATGCCACGAAGCAGGAAGTGAAAGCTGCAGTCGAGCTGCTGTTCAAGGTGGAAGTCAATTCCGTCAACGTGCTGGTCTCGAAGGGCAAAGCCAAGCGCTTTGGCCGCTTCATGGGCAAGCGCAAGGACGTGAAGAAGGCGTACGTCTGCCTGAAGCCCGGCCAGGAAATCAACTTTGAAGCGGAGGCCAAGTAATCATGGCAATCGTTAAAGTTAAGCCGACTTCGCCGGGTCGCCGTGCGATGGTCAAGGTGGTCAACAAGGAACTGCACAAGGGCAAGCCGTACGCACCGCTGCTCGACTCGCAATCCTCGACCGCCGGCCGTAATAACAACGGTCACATCACCACCCGTCATAAGGGCGGTGGTCACAAGCATCACTATCGCGTCGTCGATTTCCGCCGTAACAAGGACGGTATCGCAGCGAAGGTCGAACGTCTTGAGTACGATCCGAACCGTAGCGCGAACATCGCGCTGGTTCTGTACGCAGACGGCGAGCGCAAGTACATCATCGCTCCGAAGGGTGTGACGGTTGGCCAGCAGCTGATGTCGGGTTCGGAAGCTCCGATCCGCGCAGGCAACACGCTGCCGATCCGCAACATTCCGGTCGGTACGACGATTCACTGCATCGAAATGCTGCCGGGCAAGGGCGCGCAAATGGCGCGTTCGGCTGGTACGTCGGCGATGTTGCTGGCTCGTGAAGGCATCTACGCACAGGTCCGCCTGCGCTCGGGTGAAATCCGCCGCGTTCACGTTGAATGCCGCGCGACGATTGGTGAAGTTGGCAACGAAGAGCACAGCCTCCGTCAAATCGGTAAGGCTGGCGCGAACCGCTGGCGCGGTATCCGCCCGACGGTGCGTGGCGTTGCAATGAACCCGGTCGATCACCCGCACGGTGGTGGTGAAGGCAAGACGGCTGCAGGTCGCGATCCGGTGAGCCCTTGGGGCACGCCTGCTAAGGGTTATCGCACCCGCAGCAACAAGCGCACGACGAGCATGATCGTCCAGCGCCGTCACAAGCGTTAAGGAGTAGGCAATGGCACGTTCTGTAAAAAAAGGTCCGTTCTGCGACGCCCATTTGCTGAAGAAAGTTGAGGCGGCAGCAGCTTCGCGGGATAAGAAGCCGATCAAAACCTGGTCGCGCCGTTCGACGATCCTCCCGGATTTCATCGGTCTGACGATCGCCGTTCATAACGGCCGTCAACACGTTCCGGTGTACATCTCGGAAAACATGGTCGGCCACAAGCTTGGCGAGTTCGCACTGACCCGTACGTTCAAGGGTCATGCAGCCGACAAGAAGGCTAAGAAATAAGGGGCTCATGATGGAAGTGAAAGCAATTCATCGCGGTGCCCGCATCTCGGCGCAGAAAACGCGCCTTGTGGCTGACCAGATCCGCGGTTTGCCGGTCGACAAGGCGCTGAACGTTCTGACGTTTTCGCCGAAGAAGGCTGCGGGAATCGTGAAAAAGGTCGTGCTGTCGGCGATCGCGAATGCGGAGCATAACGAAGGCGCCGATATCGATGAGCTCAAGATCACGAGCATCTACATCGACAAGGCTGCGTCGCTCAAGCGTTTTACCGCGCGCGCTAAAGGCCGCGGTAACCGCATCGAGAAGCAATCCTGTCACATCACTGTGACGGTCGGGAATTAAGGGGTCATACGATGGGACAGAAAATTCATCCGACTGGCTTCCGTTTGGCCGTCAGCCGCAATTGGGCGTCGCGTTGGTACGCGAACAACAACAATTTCGCGGCGATGTTGCAGGAAGACATCGGTGTTCGTGAATACCTGAAGAAGAAGCTGAAGAACGCGTCCGTCGGCCGCGTTGTGATCGAGCGTCCTGCAAAGAACGCACGCATCACGATTTTCAGCTCGCGTCCGGGTGTCGTGATCGGTAAGAAGGGTGAAGACATTGAACTGCTGAAGTCCGAGCTGCAAAAGCGCATGGGCGTCCCGGTTCACGTCAACATCGAAGAAATCCGTAAGCCGGAAACCGATGCGCAACTGATCGCGGATTCGATCACGCAACAGCTCGAGCGCCGGATTATGTTCCGCCGCGCGATGAAGCGTGCAATGCAAAACGCAATGCGTCTGGGTGCTCAAGGCATCAAGATCATGAGCGCTGGCCGCCTGAACGGTATCGAAATCGCTCGTACGGAATGGTATCGCGAAGGTCGCGTGCCGCTTCATACGCTGCGTGCCGATATCGACTACGCGACTTCGGAAGCGAAGACGACGTACGGCATCATCGGCGTGAAGGTGTGGGTGTACAAGGGCGATACGCTCGGCCGCAACGACGCACCGGTGGTCGAAGAAGTTGCCGAAGAAAAGCGTCCGCGCCGTAACGCACGTCCGGGTGGCGATCGCCGTCCGCGTCGCGATGGTGAAGGTGGTGGCCCGGCAGGTGCACGCCGTGGCGCTCCTCGTCGTGCTGGCGGTGCCGGCGGCGACGGGAAGACTGGAGAATAACGATGCTGCAACCGAAACGCAGAAAGTATCGCAAAGAGCAGAAGGGTCGTAACACCGGGATCGCAACTCGCGGCAACGCGGTGTCGTTCGGTGAGTTCGGCCTGAAGGCTATCGGTCGTGGTCGCTTGACCGCGCGCCAGATTGAAGCGGCACGTCGTGCAATGACGCGTCACATCAAGCGTGGTGGCCGCATCTGGATCCGCATCTTCCCGGACAAGCCGATCTCGCACAAGCCGGCCGAAGTACGGATGGGTAACGGTAAAGGTAACCCTGAGTACTACGTCGCAGAAATTCAACCGGGCAAGATGCTGTACGAAATGGACGGCGTAACCGAAGAGCTGGCACGCGAAGCGTTCCGTCTGGCTGCAGCTAAGCTGCCGCTCAAGACGACGTTTATCGTGCGTCAGCTCGGCGCCTAAGGAGCAAATGATGAAGGCTTCCGAACTTCACCAGAAAGATCAGGCCGCGCTCAACAAGGAGCTGTCGGACCTGTTGAAGGCGCAATTCGGCCTGCGCATGCAACTCGCGACCCAGCAGCTCACGAACACGAGCCAGCTGAAGAAGGTCCGTCGCGACATCGCACGTGTGCGGACCGTCCTGACTGAGAAGGCGAACCAGAAATGAACGATAGCGTAAAAACCTCGCTCAAGCGGACGCTGGTCGGCAAGGTCGTCAGCAACAAGATGGACAAGACGGTCACTGTGCTGGTCGAGCACCGCGTGAAGCATCCGATCTACGGCAAGTACGTTGTGCGTTCGAAGAAATACCACGCGCACGATGATGCGAACACGTATAACGAGGGCGACCTCGTTGAAATCCAGGAAACGCGTCCGATTTCGAAGACGAAAGCTTGGGTTGTGGCTCGCCTGGTCGAGGCTGCTCGCGTCATCTGACGCCGCAAAGTTGTAGAAGTAATTGAAATCGCAGTAAGTTTCGCTTGCAAGACCGAGATTATTTGTTATAATCTCGGTCTTCCCTCTTTTATGGGAGCCCCGTCGCGGGCGAAGTTGGTGGGGGAAGCGGTTCGGGCGCCAGTCTGTTCCGTAGGATTCACCGGATTGCGATGGCGGGTTTCGTTTGCCGTCGCTGCTGTTCATACCCAAGCAGCCGATTGGCTGACGGGACCAAGACTGACCGGGTACGCCATGGTGGTGTGGCCGGATTAAGTTGGGAAAGATAAACCATGATCCAGACCGAAACTCGGCTTGAAGTGGCCGACAACACGGGTGCACGTGAAGTCATGTGCATCAAGGTGCTCGGCGGCTCGAAGCGTCGTTATGCCAGCATTGGCGACATCATCAAGGTGACCGTCAAAGAAGCAACGCCGCGCGGGCGCGTGAAGAAAGGCGAAATTTACAACGCCGTGGTGGTTCGCACCGCCAAGGGCGTGCGCCGTCAGGACGGCTCGCTGATCAAGTTCGATGGCAACGCCGCTGTGTTGTTGAATGCCAAGCTCGAACCTATTGGCACCCGTATTTTCGGGCCTGTCACGCGCGAGTTGCGCAGCGAACGATTCATGAAGATCGTTTCGTTGGCACCTGAAGTGCTGTAAGGAGTCGCGATGAACAAGATTCGCAAAGGTGACGAAGTTATCGTCATCACCGGCAAAGATAAAGGCAAGCGCGGCGTCGTGCTGTCCGTTGGCGAGGGCAAAGTGATTGTCGAGGGCATCAACCTCGTCAAGAAACACGTCAAGCCGAACCCGATGAAGGGTACGACGGGCGGTGTGGAAGCCAAGACGATGCCGCTGCAAATTTCGAACGTCGCATTGGTCGACGCGAATGGCAAGGCGTCGCGTGTAGGCATCAAGGTCGAAGGAGACAAGAAAGTCCGTTTCCTTAAAACGACCGGTGCCGAGCTGAGCGCCTGACGCTGCGGAGTAAAAAAATGGCTCGTTTGCAAGAGTTTTACAAAGAGAAGGTTGTACCCGGCCTCATCGAGAAGTTCGGTTACAAGTCCGTGATGGAAGTGCCGCGCATCACCAAGATCACCCTGAACATGGGTCTTGGCGAAGCGGTTGCTGACAAGAAGATCATCGAAAACGCCGTTGGCGACCTGACGAAGATCGCCGGCCAGAAGCCGGTGATCACGAAGGCACGCAAGGCAATCGCTGGCTTCAAGATCCGTCAAGGCTATCCGATCGGTGCAATGGTCACGTTGCGTGGTCAGGCAATGTACGAATTTCTGGACCGTTTCGTGACGGTTGCGCTCCCCCGGGTGCGTGACTTCCGTGGCGTGTCGGGTCGTGCATTCGATGGTCGCGGCAACTACAACATCGGTGTGAAAGAGCAGATCATTTTCCCCGAAATCGACTACGACAAGATCGACGCACTGCGTGGGCTGAACATCAGCATCACGACGACTGCGAAGACTGACGACGAAGCAAAGGCTCTGCTCGCCAGCTTCAAGTTCCCGTTCAGAAACTGAGGTTACCGTGGCTAAACTGGCACTGATCGAACGTGAAAAGAAGCGTGCTCGCCTGGCCGCTAAGTACGCTCCCAAGCGTGCTGAGCTGAAAGCGATTATCGGCGATATGAGCAAGTCGGACGAAGAGCATTACGCAGCACGTCTGGAACTGCAACAACTGCCGCGCAACTCTAACCCGACCCGTAAGCGCAACCGTTGCGCAATTACCGGTCGCCCGCGTGGCACGTTCCGTAAATTCGGGCTGGCGCGTAACAAGATTCGCGAAATCGCGTTCCGCGGCGAGATCCCTGGCCTGACCAAGGCGAGCTGGTAATAGGAGAAACGTAAATGAGCATGAGTGATCCTATCGCCGATATGCTGACTCGCATCCGCAATGCGCAGATGGTTGAGAAAGTCTCGGTGACTATGCCCTCGTCGAAAGTCAAGGTTGCGATTGCGCAGGTCCTGAAGGACGAAGGCTATATCGATGATTTCGCAGTGAAGTCCGAAGGTGCGAAGTCTGAATTGAACATCGTGTTGAAGTACTACGCTGGCCGTCCGGTTATTGAGCGCATTGAACGCGTTTCGAAGCCTGGTCTGCGTGTGTACCGCGGCCGTAACGACATCCCCGTGGTCATGAATGGCCTCGGCGTGGCAATCGTGTCGACGCCGAAGGGCGTGATGACGGACCGCAAGGCGCGCGCAACGGGCGTTGGCGGCGAAGTCATCTGCTACGTCGCTTAAGGCCGAAAGGAGAGAAACATGTCTCGAGTAGGTAAAAGCCCGGTCGCGCTGCAAGGCGCAGAAGTGGCCCTGAGCGACGATCGCATCACCGTCAAGGGCCCGCTGGGTACGATTACGCAGGCGGCTAACCGCCTCGTGAAAGTGGTGAACGACAACGGCACGCTGAATTTCGAGCCGGTTGACGAAAGCCGCGAAGCGAATGCGATGTCGGGCACGATGCGCGCACTGGTTGCGAACATGGTGAACGGCGTGACGAAGGGTTTCGAGCGCAAGCTGACGCTAGTTGGCGTTGGTTACCGCGCACAGGCGCAAGGCGACAAGCTGAACCTGTCGCTGGGTTTCTCGCACCCCGTGGTGCACCAGATGCCGGAAGGCGTCAAGGCTGAAACCCCGACGCAAACCGAAATCGTGATCAAGGGGATCAATAAGCAACAAGTTGGCCAGGTCGCTGCAGAAGTGCGCGGCTATCGCCCGCCGGAGCCCTACAAGGGCAAGGGTGTGCGTTACGCCAATGAGGTTGTGATCCTCAAAGAAACGAAGAAGAAGTAAGGGTGCGCAATCATGGATAAGACTCAATCTCGCCTGCGCCGCGCTCGTCAGACGCGTATCAAGATCGCTGAGCTGCAGGTCGCGCGTCTCGCCGTGCATCGCACGAACACGCACATCTACGCGCAAGTGTTCTCGCCGTGCGGCACCAAGGTGCTCGCCAGCGCGTCGACGCTCGAGGCCGAAGTGCGTGCGCAACTGGCTGATCAGACTGGCAAGGGCGGCAACGTCAATGCTGCGACCCTGATCGGTAAGCGCATCGCAGAAAAGGCTAAGGCTGCCGGCATCGAATCCGTCGCCTTCGACCGTTCGGGTTTCCGTTACCACGGCCGCGTGAAAGCGCTGGCTGATGCGGCGCGCGAAGCCGGACTCAAGTTCTAAGGGAAGAATTCGTCATGGCAAAGATGCAAGCGAAAGTTCAGGCTGACGAACGCGACGACGGCCTTCGTGAAAAAATGATTTCGGTCAATCGCGTGACCAAGGTCGTGAAGGGTGGCCGGATTCTCGGTTTCGCCGCGCTGACCGTGGTTGGCGACGGCGATGGCCGCGTCGGTATGGGCAAGGGCAAGGCGAAGGAAGTGCCGGTCGCTGTTCAGAAGGCGATGGAACAGGCTCGCCGCAACATGTTCAAGGTGCCGCTCAAGAACGGTACCCTGCAACACGAAGTGCACGGTAAGCACGGCGCATCGATGGTCCTCCTGGCTCCGGCCAAGGACGGTACCGGCGTGATCGCTGGCGGCCCGATGCGCGCAGTGTTCGACGTGATGGGCGTGCAGAACGTTGTGGCCAAGAGCCACGGTTCGACGAACCCGTATAACCTCGTTCGTGCAACGCTCGACGGTCTGCGCAAGCAGTCCACGCCGGGCGACATCGCGGCGAAGCGCGGCAAGTCCGTCGAAGATATTCTGGGCTAAGGTGGACACCATGTCTGATAAAACTGTCAAGGTCCAGCTCGTCAAGAGCCTGATCGGCACCCGTGAAACGCACCGCGCAACGGTGCGTGGCTTGGGCCTGCGCCGACTCAACTCGGTTAGCGAGTTGCAGGACACGCCGGCTGTGCGCGGCATGATCAACAAGGTTTCGTACCTCGTTAAGGTCATCAGCTAAGCGGCTGACCAGGACTCAAGGAGTTGATAATGGAATTGAATAACCTGAAGCCGGCTGAAGGCTCGAAGCACGCTAAGCGTCGCGTCGGCCGTGGCATCGGCTCCGGTCTGGGCAAGACGGCTGGCCGCGGTCACAAGGGTCAGAAATCGCGTTCAGGCGGCTTTCACAAGGTTGGCTTCGAAGGCGGTCAAATGCCGCTGCAACGTCGCCTGCCGAAGCGTGGTTTCACCTCGCTGACGAAGGAATTCGTCGGTGAAGTGCGTCTCTCGGATCTGGAAAAACTGCCGGTCGACGAGATCGATCTGTTGGCTCTGAAACAAGCTGGCCTGATTGGCGAGATGATCACGAGCGCCAAGATCATCAAGACCGGCGAGTTGAAGCGTAAGGTGGTTGTGAAGGGTCTGGGTGCGACGAAAGGTGCGCGCGCTGCTATCGAAGCAGCTGGCGGCTCGTTCGCCGAGTAACGCGCAAGTTATTTGCCGTCACTAGCATTTGCATCGGAGAAGGTACTTGGCTAACAGCCCGAGTCTCGCAAAACCCGGTCGCAGCGCGGCGAAGTTCGGCGATCTGCGTCGGCGGGCAGTGTTCCTGCTGCTGGCGCTGATCGTCTACCGAATCGGCGCGCATATTCCGGTGCCGGGTATTGACCCGGACCAACTGGCAAAGCTGTTCCAAAGTCAGTCGGGCGGCATCCTTGGCATGTTCAACATGTTCTCGGGTGGCGCGCTATCGCGGTTCACGATTTTTGCGCTGGGGATCATGCCGTACATTTCGGCGTCGATCATCATGCAGTTGCTGGCAATTGTCTCGCCGCAACTCGAAGCGCTGAAAAAGGAAGGGCAGGCGGGTCAGCGGAAGATTACGCAGTACACGCGTATCTTTACGGTCCTGTTGGCGACGTTCCAGGCGTTCGGCATTGCCGTCGCGTTGGAAAATCAGCCGGGCCTGGTGATCGATCCGGGGATGGTTTTTCGGTTGACGACGGTCGTGACGCTGGTGACCGGCACGATGTTCCTGATGTGGCTGGGTGAGCAGATCACGGAGCGCGGGCTTGGCAACGGTATCTCGATCATTATTTTTGGCGGGATCGCAGCGGGTTTCCCGAATGCGATCGGCGGTCTTGTTTCGCTGGTGCAAACCGGTTCGATGAGCCCGGTATCCGCGATTATCGTCGTCGCGCTGATTGCTGCTGTTACGTATCTGGTGGTGTTTATTGAACGCGGCCAGCGCAAGATTCTTGTGAACTACGCGAAGCGGCAAGTCGGCAACAAGATTTACGGCGGTCAGTCTTCGCATCTGCCGCTGAAGTTGAACATGTCGGGCGTGATTCCGCCGATCTTTGCATCGTCGATCATTCTCTTCCCGGCAACCATCCTGAACTGGTTTAGTTCTGGGTCGCGTACCGGTTGGTTCGCAGACACGCTGCACAATGTGGCCGAAGCCCTCAAGCCCGGTCAACCCGTGTACGTGTTGCTGTACGCGTTGGCGATCGTCTTCTTCTGTTTCTTTTACACCGCACTGGTGTTCAACAGCAGGGAGACGGCCGACAACCTGAAAAAGAGTGGCGCTTTCGTCCCAGGCATCCGCCCGGGCGATCAAACGGCGCGATACATTGACCGCATCTTGACGCGTCTGACGCTGGCCGGTGCGATCTACATCGTGTTTGTTTGTCTGCTGCCCGAGTTTCTGGTGCTGCGCTGGAACGTGCCGTTTTATTTTGGTGGAACGTCGCTGCTGATCATTGTCGTCGTCACAATGGATTTCATGGCGCAGGTGCAGTCGTACGTTATGTCGCAACAGTATGAATCGCTGCTGAAGAAAGCTAATTTCAAAGGCGGCGGCGTCCCGATGCGTTGAAAGGACTTATGGCCAAAGACGATGTTATCCAGATGCAGGGTGAAGTCATCGAAAACCTGCCTAACGCTACCTTCAGGGTGAAGCTGGAAAACGGCCATGTCGTATTGGGACACATATCCGGCAAGATGCGGATGCACTACATCCGAATCTTGCCGGGCGACAAGGTGACGGTTGAATTGACGCCTTACGATCTGTCGCGTGCGCGGATCGTGTTCCGGGCGAAGTGATTTGAAAAAAGGGTAATATCATGAAAGTGATGGCATCGGTTAAGCGCATTTGCCGCAATTGCAAGATCATCAAGCGCAAAGGCGTTGTGCGCGTGATTTGCAGCTCTGATCCGCGCCACAAACAGCGTCAAGGCTGAACGCCGCGCTTTTTGCTGCGCTTTTTGTTTGAGGAAAAACAATGGCTCGTATCGCAGGGGTTAACATCCCGAATCACCAGCATACCGAAATCGGCCTGACGGCTATTTACGGTGTCGGCCGCACGCGCTCGCGCGACATCTGCGTCGCTGCTGGTGTGGCATTTTCGAAGAAGGTCAAAGACCTGAACGACGCAGACCTCGAAAAGCTGCGTGAAGAAGTCGGCAAGTTCATCGTTGAAGGCGATCTGCGCCGTGAAACGACGATGAACATCAAGCGCCTGATGGATCTCGGCTGCTACCGTGGCGTTCGGCATCGTAAGGGCTTGCCCCTGCGCGGCCAACGTACGCGTACGAATGCCCGTACGCGCAAGGGTCCGCGTCGTGCAGCGCAATCGCTGAAGAAGTAAGCGGAACTGACAGTTACAGGAAAACGTAATGGCTAAGGCTTCGAACAACTCCGCGGCGCAACGCGTTCGCAAGAAGGTCAAGAAGAACGTCGCCGAGGGCGTGGTTCACGTTCACGCGTCGTTCAACAACACCATCATCACGATCACCGATCGTCAAGGCAATGCACTTGCTTGGGCAACGTCGGGTGGTCAGGGCTTCAAGGGTTCGCGTAAATCGACCCCGTTTGCAGCCCAGGTGGCAGCCGAATCGGCTGGCCGCGTGGCGATGGAATACGGCGTGAAGAACCTCGAAGTGCGGATCAAGGGCCCCGGTCCTGGCCGTGAGTCGGCGGTGCGCGCGTTGCATGGTCTTGGCATCAAGATCACCGCGATCTCCGATGTGACCCCGGTCCCGCATAACGGCTGCCGTCCGCCGAAGCGTCGTCGCATCTAAGACGCCGATTTTGCTAGCGCCTGTTGCCGCCTTGGGCGGCGGCAGGCTGCTTGCGTTATTGAATTGACTAAGCCCACCGTTCGGCCCAAAGGGTTCGGACTAGCGCGGGTGCATGCATCCGCGTAATCAATCAACAAAGGAATCAACGTGGCACGTTATATCGGCCCTAAGGCCAAGCTGTCCCGCCGTGAAGGCACTGACCTCTTCCTGAAGAGCGCCCGTCGTTCGCTCGCTGACAAGTGCAAGCTTGACAGCAAGCCCGGCCAACACGGCCGCACCTCGGGCGCCCGTACGTCCGACTACGGCACGCAGCTGCGCGAAAAGCAAAAAGTGAAGCGCATCTACGGTGTCCTCGAGCGCCAATTCCGTCGTTACTTCGCTGAAGCCGACCGCCTGAAGGGCAACACGGGTGAAAATCTGCTGCAATTGCTCGAATCGCGTCTGGACAACGTCGTGTACCGCATGGGCTTCGGCTCCACGCGCGCTGAAGCACGTCAGCTCGTGAGCCACAAGGCGATCGTCGTGAACGGCGTCGTGTCGAACATCCCGTCGATGCAAGTGAAGGCGGGCGACGTCGTCGCGGTGCGCGAAACGAAGAAGAAGCAGGCGCGTATTCTCGAAGCGCTGTCGCTGGCTGAGCAAGGCGGTATGCCGAGCTGGGTCGCTGTCGATTCGAAGAAGTTCGAAGGTACGTTCAAGCAGAAGCCGGAACGCAGCGACATCGCTGGCGATATCAACGAAAGCCTGATCGTCGAATTGTATTCGCGGTAATCGGATTAACGGCCGGGGCACCTCGATTGCGCTAAGCAAGGAGGCGTCTCGGCTGTTTATTTTCAGGTTGTTACCGGTCAGCCTTATCGGTGTAACGAGCCGAGGGTATTGAAAAGGAAAACCTATGCAAACCAGTTTGTTGAAGCCCAAGATCATCGCTGTTGAATCGCTTGGTGAGAGCCATGCGAAAGTGGTCATGGAACCGTTTGAACGCGGTTACGGCCACACCTTGGGTAACGCGCTCCGGCGCGTGCTGCTGTCGTCGATGATCGGCTATGCGCCGACCGAAGTGACGATCGCAGGCGTCGTGCATGAGTATTCGACGCTCGACGGTGTGCAAGAGGATGTGGTCAACCTGTTGTTGAACCTGAAGGGCGTGGTGTTCAAGCTGCACAACCGTGACGAAGTGACGGTTACGCTGCGCAAGGAAGGCGAAGGCGTTGTCACCGCTGGCGACATCGAACTCGCGCACGATTGCGAAGTGATCAACCCGGATCACGTGATTGCGCATCTGTCGAAGGGCGGCAAGCTCGACGTTCAGATCAAGGTCGAAAAGGGCCGCGGTTATGTGCCGGGCAATGTGCGTCGTTATGGCGAAGAGTCGGCCAAGATCATCGGCCGTATCGTGCTCGACGCGTCGTTCTCGCCGGTTCGCCGCGTGAGCTACGCCGTTGAAAGCGCTCGCGTCGAACAGCGTACCGATCTCGACAAGCTCGTGATGAACATCGAAACCAACGGTGTGATTTCGCCGGAAGAAGCGATCCGCCAGTCGGCGCGCATTCTGGTCGATCAACTGTCGGTCTTCGCAGCACTGGAAGGCACCGAAGCAACGGCTGAAGCGCCGTCGCGTGCGCCGCAGATCGATCCGATCCTGCTGCGTCCGGTCGATGATCTCGAACTGACGGTTCGTTCCGCGAACTGCCTGAAGGCCGAGAACATTTACTACATCGGCGACCTGATCCAGCGCACCGAAAACGAGTTGCTCAAGACGCCGAATCTGGGTCGCAAGTCGTTGAACGAAATCAAGGAAGTACTGGCGTCGCGTGGTTTGACGCTCGGCATGAAACTCGAAAACTGGCCGCCGGCAGGGTTGGACAAGTAAGTCGACAAGTAGTCCCGGGACAGAACCCGCCGCTGCACTGGCAAAGACGCGGATTTTCCTTTAAAATCCGCGTCTTGTCTTTTTTCACTACCGGCCCGTGCACTCACACCTTCGGGTGAACTGAGTGCGATAGAAGAGCTGGACCAAAACTTTGAATCGAAGGAATTAACATGCGTCACCGTCATGGTTTGCGGAAACTGAACCGCACGAGCAGCCACCGTCTGGCAATGCTCCGTAATATGTCCAACTCGCTGATCGAGCACGAAGTCATCAAGACCACGCTGCCGAAAGCAAAAGAACTCCGTAAAGTCGTTGAGCCGCTGATCACGCTCGGCAAGAAGCCGTCGCTGGCAAATCGTCGTCTGGCGTTCAACCGCCTGCGCGATCGTGACTCGGTCACGAAGCTGTTCGAAGTGCTGGGCCCGCGTTACGCTACCCGTCCGGGCGGCTACCTGCGCGTGCTGAAGTTCGGCTTCCGCGTTGGCGACAACGCTCCGATGGCACTGGTCGAATTGCTCGACCGTCCGGAAGTTGAAGAAGTTGAAGTGCAAGAAGCTGAGTAAGTTTCCGAGCATCTAAAAAGCCAGGCGCCAAGCCTGGCTTTTTTGTTTGTAGCGCCGGGCGTTGGCGGCAGCCATCCGCCGCATGATTGCCGCGGAGCGGTCTGCGAGCAGACAAGGCTAGGTGATACGATATCGGCACCTGAATCGTGCCGTGCCGGAGCCTCCTGTGAGCGTGAATGTGACCTTGATTCTCACGACGGTGCCGGATGCGGCCGTGGCTCAGAAACTTGCGGCGGATGCTCTGGCCGCGCGGCTATGCGCCTGTGTCACGCAATCAGGCTCCGTGCAGTCGAGCTATCACTGGCAGGGAGCGGTTGAAACCGCGCAGGAAATCCAGCTGCTGTTCAAGACCAGCGCGGCACGGGCGCTTGAACTCGAGCAGTACATTCAGGCTCGACATCCCTACGACACGCCGGAAATTCTCTCATGGCAAGCGACGGCGTCCGCCGCGTACGGCCAGTGGATCACTGCTGAAACTCAACGTCCTCTCCATGTTTAAAGGCCTCGACCGGCGCGCGCGCAATGCGCTGCGCACCGTATTCATCCTGTTCGGCTGCCTGATCTTCGCGCAGTTCGGCACGCTCGCCCGCGCGGCGGACGATTTCCTGGATCCAGCGGTCGCGTTTAAATTCAGCGCGTCGGAGAAGCCCGGCGAAGTCGACGTGACCTACAAAATCGCGGACGGCTACTACATGTACCGCGAGCGCTTCGCGTTCGCGACGCGCAACGGCACGACCACGATCGGCGAGCCGCAATTGCCGGCTGGCCACATCAAATTCGATCAGACTTTTAACAAGAACGTCGAGACCTATCGCAATGAACTGACGATCCGGATTCCCGTTAAACAGGCAGCCGGGCCGTTCGACCTGGCCGTGACGTCGCAAGGCTGTGCCGATGCCGGCATCTGCTATCCGCCGATGGAGCGCGTGTATCACGTGAGCGGCGCAGCACTTCAGCCGGCCGGCAGCGTGGCAGCCCCGGCAGTCGACGTCGCGCAGCCTTCTACCGCCGCAGCGGGCACCTCGTGGTACGACCGCGCCACCAGCGCCGACTACGCGCAGTCGCTGCTGCAAGGCGGCGGCTTCTTCGCGATCGTTGGGCTCTATTTCGTCGCCGGCGCCGTGCTCAGTCTGCTCCCCTGTTCGTATCCGATGATTCCGATTCTCTCAGCGATCATCATCGGCGAAGGTGCGCGCGTGACGCGTGCCCGCGGATTCGCACTGTCGCTGGCTTATGTTGTCGGCATGGCGCTCGTGTACACGGCGCTTGGTATCGCCGCTGCGCTGGTCGGGCAGAGTCTCGGCGCGTGGCTACAAAATCCGTGGGTGCTCGGAGCATTCGGCATACTTTTGACCATTTTCGCGCTGACCCTGATTGCGGGATTCGACATCGCGCTGCCGCAACGTTGGCAGGACGGCGTTTCGCGCGCGTCGTCCGGGCGCTCCGGTGGCAAGTTTGCGGCGGTTGCCGTCATGGGCGCGCTGTCCGCGCTGGTGGTCGGTGCATGCATGACCGCGCCGCTCTTTGCGGTGCTCGCGTTCATCGCGCATACGGGCGATGCGGTGCTCGGCGGCGCGGCGCTGTTCTCAATGGGCCTGGGTCTGGGCGTGCCGCTGCTGATTCTCGGTTTTGGCGCGGGCACGCTGTTACCGCGTGCCGGCGCATGGATGGACGGCGTCAAAGTCTTCTTCGGCGTCGTGCTGCTTGCGGCCGCGTTATGGATCGTTTGGCCGGTGCTTGGCGCGACGGCGACGATGCTTTTGAGCGCGCTCTGGTTGTTGGTCGCTTCGGCCTCTCTCGGCTTGTTTTCGGCACCGACCGTGGAGGCTTCCGTGTGGCGCAGCCTCGGCCGAGGCATTGGCGCTGCGCTCGCTATCTGGGCTGCAGTCCTGCTGGTCGGGCTGGCGGCGGGTTCCTCCGATCCGCTGCGTCCGCTTGCAGTGCTGGCGGCGCGTGGCGGGGAAACAGGAGTCGCGAGCGCGTCGAATAAGCCGGACAGCGCGCCACAGGGCGATCTGACGTTCGCTCCGGTTCGCTCATCGAATGAACTCGACCAGGCCGTCAAATCGGCTGCACAGCCCGCCATGCTCGATTTTTACGCGGACTGGTGCGTGAGCTGCAAGGAAATGGAGAAATTCACCTTCAGCGACCCGCGTGTTCACGCGAAATTAACGCAGATGAACCTGTTGCGCGCCGATGTGACCGCGAACAACATCGACGATCAAGCGCTGCTCAAGCGCTTTAGCCTGTTTGGGCCGCCGGGGATCATCTTTTTCGATCAGCGTGGCAAGGAAGTGCTGCGCGTCGTGGGGTACGAGTCGGCGGATAAGTTCTTGCGCAGTTTGGATCGGGCGAGTGCGCCCGGCGCGTAAGGGGTAGCGGCCGGTCTATCGCGGCGTCTGCGGCGCCCGGCGTGCCGCCCGCGACGATTGACGGCCAGTCAACCGCCGCGCTATCGCTCAGCAAGCTCAGGGAACTGATGCGCGGTCAGGCGGCAACCTCAGCGCAGCTGGGAATCGCGCGCGAAGCGCAGCGTTCGCAGCTGCATGCCGAGCGCAAGCCGATCATGATCGAAGCAGACCAACCGCGAACGCTTGAACAAAAAACGGAGGCACAACACACAAGTCGTCCTCCGTTCATCACAACGCCCGAAACGCCCCGCAAGGCGTCTCGTCGAGTCACTTCTGCGAACGCAAAATCCGCGCGGCATCCAATGCGAAATAGGTCAGCACCCCGTCGGCACCCGCCCGCTTGAACGCCAGCAGCGATTCCATCATCGCCTTGTCGTGATCGAGCCAGCCGTTCTGCGCGGCCGCTTTCAGCATCGCGTACTCGCCGCTCACCTGATACACGTACGTCGGAAACTGGAACTCGTCCTTCACGCGACGCACGATGTCCAGATACGGCATGCCGGGCTTGACCATCACCATGTCCGCGCCTTCGTTGATGTCCGCTTGCACTTCGCGCAGCGCTTCATTCGAATTGGCCGGATCCATCTGATAGGTCATCTTGTTGCTTTTGCCGAGGTTCGTCGCGGAACCGACGGCGTCGCGGAACGGGCCGTAAAACGCCGATGCGAACTTGGCCGCATACGCCATGATGCGTGTGTGGACATGCCCTTCACTCTCGAACATTTCGCGGATCGCGCCGATGCGGCCGTCCATCATGTCCGAAGGCGCGACGATATCGACGCCCGCTTCAGCCTGCGCACGCGCCTGTTCGACCAGAATCTCGACGGTCTCGTCGTTGATCACGTAGCCGGTTTCGTCGAGCACGCCGTCCTGGCCGTGGCTTGTGTACGGGTCGAGCGCCACATCGGTGAGCACGCCCAGCTCGGGGAAATTCTTCTTGAGCTCGCGAACCGCGCGCGGAATCAAGCCGGCGGGATTGGTCGCTTCGCGACCATCGGGCGTTTTCAGCGACGGTTCGATCGCCGGAAACAGCGACAGCACGGGCACGCCCAGTTCGACGCACTGTTCAGCCACGCCCATCAGCAGATCGACCGACACGCGTTCGACGCCCGGCATCGACGGAACGGCTTGCCGCACGTTGGTGCCTTCGACGATAAAGACCGGATAAATCAGATCGTTCGTGGTGAGGATGTTTTCCCGCATCAGACGGCGCGAGAAGTCGTCGCGGCGCATGCGGCGCGGACGATGGTGCGGATAGAAGCTCATAGCGAATCGAGGAAACGTGGATGTGTGGAGTGGACAAATAACGCCTGCCTGCGCTCCCGGAAACTTTTCGAGACAATGGTATATCATACCGATCGAGCAAGGCGCCTTGCGCTGACCTCCCCGCTTCTCCTCCCTGAGCGGGTGCCTGTCGTTTTTCGATTAGGCTGTTTGACCCGCCGTTAAAGCGGCGGGTTTTTTTATGGGCGGCCGGAATAGCGTTTTTTGCCCTCGCCGGCGACGCTCGCCTCGTTTACTGGGCGGCGTCCGTTTCACCCTTGTCACCGGGGATCAGCCAGCTTTCAATCAGCTCGTGCGCTTCGTCGATGCCAATACGTTTGAGCGCGGAGAACAGCTGGGCGGTCAGCTCGCCCTGATAACCGGCGGTGCGGTATTCAGCCAGCCCTTTCTGCGTCGCACGCAATGCGTTGATGCTTTCCTGGCGAGTCAATTTGTCGCACTTGGTCAGGAGCGTGTGGATCGGCTTGCCGGTCGGCGCGAACCACTCGATCATCCGGCGATCCAGATCCGTCAACGGGCGGCGCGAGTCCATCATCAGGATCATGCCCCGCAGCTGCGAGCGCGTTTGCAGATAAGTGGACAGCAGCGCTTCCCAGTGCGCCTTGGCGGCGCCCGGCACTTCCGCGTAGCCGTAGCCCGGCAGATCGACCAGATGCGCGGTCGGTTCATCCGCCTTGCCCACCGAAAAGTAATTGATATGCTGCGTGCGTCCCGGCGTCTTACTGGCGAAGGCCAACCGCTTCTGATTGCACAGAATATTGATGGCCGTCGACTTGCCTGCATTCGAGCGCCCCGCAAAGCAGATCTCGGGTTGCGAAGTGGCCGGCAGATCACGCAAGTGATTGACCGTCGTAAAAAAGCGGGATTGGTGGAGCAGGAAGGACATGATCAGGCCAAGATTCGAGACGCCGGGGAACCCGGAGTGGGGACGGGTCAAGCCCGACTGGCGTCTTAGCGATTAGCGAGTTATTGTACAATACGATGGTTTACTGAAAACCTGAGGGGGCCAGCCCACGTGCCTTGGCGGCTCCTGGCGGTCACTCGGTCGCCGTCGTGTTTTGCAAAACCTTCAAGAAAACGCCGGACCTGGCGCGCAGCGGCAGGTCCAGGGGCTCTCTAAAAATCCCACAAGACGAGACAGGGTGTGCGAATGAATCGACTGAGCAAGACTCTGATGGTGCTTCATGTAGCGGCAGGTCTTTCAGGTTTGGCAATTCAGGCACGAGCAGCAGAACCGGCAAAGCCGGACGTCAATCGGGGGCAGGCAATCGCGGTGCAGGTATGCGCGTCATGTCACGGGGCAGACGGCAATAGTGCCGGCGGCGCATACCCGAAGCTGGCGGGCCAGCACCCTGAGTATCTCGTCAAGCAGCTCAAGGACTTCAAGACCCAGCCGGGCGCCAAGCAGCCAGCGCGCAACAATGCGATCATGGCGGGCATGGCGGCAGCGTTGTCCGATCAGGATATGGTCAACGTCGCTGCCTATTTCGCGGCGCAGACCCCGAAGCCAGGCTACGCGCACAACAAAGACACCGTTCCGCTCGGTCAGAAGATTTATCGGGGCGGGATCGCCGACAAGGGCGTGCCGGCGTGCGCGAGCTGTCACGGGCCGACCGGTCAAGGGATTCCGTCGCAGTATCCGCGGCTTTCGGGGCAGTGGTCGGAATACACGGTGGCGCAGTTGCTGGCGTTCACGCAAGGTCCGGGCGCGCGTAACAACAATGAGCCGATGCATGCGATCGCAACGCGTCTGTCGGATAGTGAGATCAAGGCAGTGGCCGATTACATCGCGGGCTTGCACTAGGATAGAGTGCCCCCAAACTTGGCGCTTTGCGCCAAGTTCCCCTGCGGGGGCGTGAGAAAACCTAGGGTGGCCCGGCGTTTTCTCACAAGTCGGCACGCAAGTGCAACCGGCCCGGCGAGGTCGGTACAAAACAAGAAAAGGGTGAGGGTGTCGTGCCTACGACAGCCCTTCACCCTTTTTTGCTGTTCAGTCGGAGTATGAATGAGCGTCACCACGTCGGGTTTGCAGTCGAAGTCGGGCAATCGGGTCATGCGCAGCGTCGTCGAAGTCTTGAGTTCGATGCGTTTTGCCATTTCGTTGCTCGTGATTCTGTCGATCGCCAGCATCATCGGCACCGTCCTCACGCAGGACGATCCGTATCCCAATTACGTCAATCAGTTCGGCCCGTTCTGGGCGGACATCTTCCGCTCGCTGAGCCTGTACACGGTGTACAGCTCGTGGTGGTTCATGCTGATTCTCGGCTTCCTGATGGTGTCGGTGTCGCTGTGCGTGATTCGCAATGCGCCCAAAATGATCGCCGACGTAAAGAGCTGGAAGGACAAGGTCCGCGAAGGCAGCCTGCGCGCGTTCCATCACAAGGGCGAATTCGCGGTGCATGGCTCGCGCGCGCAGACCGCGGCGTTGCTCGCGAGGCTCTCCGCGAAGCTCGGCTACAAGTTCGTCACCCGTGAGTCCGACGGCGCGACCTTGATCGCCGCCAAGCGCGGCGCGTTGACCAAGTTCGGCTACATCTCTGCTCACCTCGCGATCGTGGTGATCTGCCTCGGCGGTCTGCTGGACAGCAATCTGCCGATCAAGCTGCAAATGTGGCTGTTCGACAAGTCGCCGATTCGCGCCAACACGGTGATCAACGACATCACGCCTGACCACCGTCTGTCGCAGACGAATCCGACGTTCCGCGGCTATGCATGGGTGCCGGAAGGCCAGCACGTGTCCACGGCGATCCTTAACCAGCCCGACGGCTCGCTGATCCAGGATCTGCCGTTTTCGATCGAACTGAACAAGTTCATCGTCGATTACTACTCGACGGGCATGCCGAAGCTGTTCGCGAGCGACATCGTCGTGGTCGACCACAAGACGGGCGCGCGCGTGCCCGCACGTGTCGAAGTGAACAAGCCGTTCACCTACGACGGCGTGTCGATCTATCAGTCGAGCTTCCAGGACGGCGGTTCGCAGATGCAGATGACCGCCTACCCGATGAGCGGCGCAAGTGCGAAAACCGCGCCCTTCGGCGGGACAATCGGCGGCAACGCGCCGCTGAACACGGCCACGCCGCTCGCCGACGGCCAGACGGTCGAATTCACGGATTTCCGCGCGATCAACGTCGAAAACATCCAGAACGGCAGCGGCCAGACCGACGCCCGCGGCGTCGCGGCGCACCGTACGCTGAAAGAAGCGTTCGACGAGCGCCTCGGCTCCGGCGCGAAGACTTCGAAGCCGCTCGATCTGCACAACGTCGGCCCGTCGGTGCAATACAAGGTGCGCGACAAGGACGGCCAGGCGCGCGAATACAACAACTACATGCTGCCGGTGGATGTATCCGGCGAAAAGATGTTCCTCGCCGGCATGCGCGTGAACCCGGACGATCCGTTCCGCTACCTGCGCATTCCCGCCGACAGCGGCGGCACCGTCAAGGAATGGATGAACCTGCGCGCGGCGCTGGAAGATCCGGCCATGCGCGCTTCGGCGGCGCACAGTTTCGCGCTGCGCTCGGTGCCCGGCTCGAATGCGGAGCTGCAGCAGCATCTCGAAGAAAGCGCGCTGCGCGTGCTGACCCTTTTTGCGGGCGCGGATAACAGCATCAAGATGCCGAACGGCCAGACGGTCGGCGGCTTCCAGGCGATCGCCGGTTTTATCGACCATTCGGTGCCGAAGGGCGAGCAGGAAAAGGCCGCCGGTCTGCTGCTGCGCATGCTGGAAGGCTCGACGTGGGACCTGTATCAGCTGTCCCGCCAGCAACTCGGCGAGCCCCAGGCAACGGCCAATGCGGACGCCAGCCGCTTCATCCAGAGTTCGATCAACGCGATATCCGACAGCTTTTTGTATGGATCGCCGGTCTACTTGCAACTTGACTCATTCAAGCAGGTGCAAGCTTCGGTATTTCAGTTGACGCGCGCGCCGGGCAAAAAAGTCGTGTATCTTGGCAGCCTGCTCCTCGTGTTGGGCATCTTTTCGATGTTCTACGTCCGCGAACGGCGCCTCTGGTTCTGGCTCAAAGACACCGAACACGGCACGAATGTCGTGATGGCAATGTCGAGCGCGCGCAAGACGCTCGACTTCGAGAAAGAGTTCGTTCAGACGCGCGACGCGGTAGGCGCCGCACTGGGCGCCAAACTCGTTGAAGCACCCGACGCCGCCGCTCAATCCGGCAACGCCGGCGCGCCGTCCGCAAGCTCACAAGATTCGACCCGGTAAGATCATGGACTTGACTCAGGTTTCGCAATCTCCCTCTTCGCGCCCCCAAAAGGCGCTGGCAGGCGAGTTACTCAACATCGGCGAGTACGACGAACGGCCGTTCCTGAAACGGCTCGGCATCGTCGACTGGCTGTTTGCCCTCGCAATGGTCGCGGGCGCGGGGTTCGCGCTGTCGCGCTATCACCCCTTCATGAATTACTACGACAAGCTGGTGCTCTGCTGCGCCGTGCCGGTTTTCGTGGTGCTCGGCTGGCGCTGGAAACCGGTGCGTCCGCTGATGGTGGGCATCGCCGCGCTGTCGCTGCTGGCCATCCAGATCTATCACGGAGATCTCAGCCGCGCGGATAACGCCTTCTTCCTCAAATACTTCCTGTCGAGCCAGTCCGCGATTCTGTGGATGAGCGCGCTCTTCGTGTTCGCCACGGTGTTCTACTGGATCGGCCTGCTGTCGCGCTCGCCGACCGGCGCCGCGATCGGCTCGAAAATGACGTGGGCGGCCGTGGTGATGGGCTTTGTCGGCCTGATGGTGCGCTGGTACGAGTCGTACCTGATCGGCGCGGACGTCGGCCATATTCCTATTTCGAACCTGTACGAAGTGTTCGTGCTGTTCAGCCTGATCACCGCGCTGTTCTACCTGTACTACGAGCAGCACTACAACACCCGCGCGCTCGGCGCGTTCGTGCTGCTGGTGATCAGCGCCGCGGTCGGCTTCCTGATGTGGTACTCGGTTGCGCGCGACGCGCAGCAGATCCAGCCGCTGGTTCCCGCGCTGCAAAGTTGGTGGATGAAGATTCACGTGCCGGCGAACTTCATCGGGTACGGCAGCTTCGCGCTGTCCGCCATGGTGGGTGTCGCGTATCTGGCGAAAGAGCGCGGCGTGCTGGCCGATCGCCTGCCGGCGCTCGAAGTGCTCGACGACGTGATGTACAAGTCGATCGCCGTCGGTTTCGCGTTTTTCACGATCGCCACGATTCTCGGCGCGCTGTGGGCCGCTGAAGCCTGGGGCGGCTACTGGAGCTGGGATCCGAAGGAAACGTGGGCGCTGATCGTCTGGCTGAACTATGCCGCCTGGCTGCACATGCGTCTGATGAAGGGCCTGCGCGGCGCGGTCGCGGCATGGTGGGCGCTGACCGGCCTGCTGGTGACGACCTTCGCCTTCCTCGGCGTCAACATGTTCCTGTCGGGCCTGCATAGCTACGGCAAGCTGTAAGATCTGCCGCGCTGAACCGACTCAAAGCCGCCGTGTGCTCCGCACCGGCGGTTTTTTTATGACCGATGGAATATCCACTGCATCCAAAGTGTTTGCCCTAACAGTACCTACAGATGGCTGGGCGGACGAGCGATCATCAACATGGCCCCTTGAGATTCATTGACCTATGGGCCGGCAAGGAGCAGCACGATGTGGATCAAGCGTAGCGACAGAATTCAACTCAGCGGCGACGACATTGCGCGCAGCGAAATCACGCCGCAATCTGTTTTTCAGAACCGGCGGCGCGTGTTGCAGGCGGCCGGCGCGGTGGCGCTCGGCAGTCTGATCGGGGTGAACGGCGAGGCGCTGGCGGCTTACACGTCGCCGGATCCGAAGGCGCAGAAGCTGGCGGCGAAGACCAATGCCAAATTCGTCGCGCTCGACAAGATCACGCCGTACAAGGACATCACCACGTACAACAACTTCTACGAGTTCGGCACCGACAAGGCCGATCCCGCGCATAACGCCGGGACGCTGCGGCCGCATCCGTGGAAGGTGAGCGTCGAGGGTGAGATCAAGAATCCCAAGGTCTACGACATCGACGAATTGCTCAAGCTCGCGCCGCTCGAAGAGCGCGTGTACAGAATGCGCTGCGTCGAAGGCTGGTCGATGGTGATTCCGTGGATCGGCGTGCCGCTCGCGGAATTGATCAAGCGCGTGCAACCGACGGGCAACGCCAAGTACGTACAGTTCATCACGCTGGCCGATCCGTCGCAAATGCCCGGACTGTCGACGCCCGTGCTCGATTGGCCATACTCCGAAGGGCTGCGCATGGACGAAGCGATGAATCCGCTGACGTTGCTGACGATGGGTCTCTACGGCCAGGTGTTGCCCAATCAGAACGGCGCGCCGGTGCGCGTCGTGGTGCCGTGGAAATACGGCTTCAAGAGCGCGAAGTCGCTGGTGAAGATCCGCTTCCTCGACAAGCAGCCGCCGACCAGCTGGAACACGTATGCATCGAACGAATATGGGTTTTACTCGAACGTCAATCCGAACGTCGATCATCCGCGCTGGAGTCAGGCGACGGAGCGTCGTATCGGCGAAGATGGTTTCTTCACGCCCAAGCGCAAGACGTTGATGTTCAACGGCTACGGCGATCAGGTCGCGTCGCTTTATCAGGGCATGGACCTGAAGAAGAATTTCTGAGCGGCGTGAACATGGCTTCCTCTGAGACGCAATCCGCTACGCAGACCGAGCGCAAAGCGCCGCGCGCGCAGGCGTCCGCGACGACGACGGCGGCAAAGCGGTCCGCAACCGGCGCGCGCTGGATCGTACCGGCCAAGATCGCGGTATTCATCGCCGCTTGGTATCCGCTCGCGCGTATCGTGCTGTTCGGCGTGACTGACCGGCTGGGCGCAAATCCGATCGAGTTCATCACGCGCTCGACCGGTCTATGGACGCTCGTCTTTCTCTGCATCACGCTTGCTGTGACGCCGTTGCGCAGACTCACCGGCGTTGCCGCGCTCGTGCGGTTTCGCCGCATGCTCGGGCTCTATGCGTTCTTCTACGCGACGCTGCATTTCACCACTTACCTCTGGTTCGACAAGTGGTTCGACGTCGCCGCGATTATCAAGGACATCGGCAAGCGGCCGTTCATCACGGTGGGCTTCGCGGCGTTCGTGTTGCTGATCGCATTGGCCGTGACCTCGCCGCGCGCGATGGTGCGCAAGCTTGGGCGCCGCTGGCAGATGCTGCATCGGTCCATCTATGCGATCGGCGCGCTCGCGATCCTGCACTTCTGGTGGATGAAGGCCGGCAAACACGATCTGATCCTGCCGAAGATTTACGGCGCGATCATGGTGGCGTTGCTTGGTTGGCGGTTGATCGTATGGCTGCGTGACAGGAAGTTAAAGACGCGTTGACGAGCGCTGGTGCGCCTCGCGTCGGAAACAGAAAAAAGGCGATGCCACAGCGGCATCGCCTTTTTTTATGTTGGCGTATCTATTGAAGGTTATGCCGGCAGAATGGTTTCGCCTGCAAACAGCTGCTTCACCTCTTCGCGCGCGCGAACCACATGCACCTGTGTACCATCCACCATCACCTCAGCCGCGCGCGGACGTGTGTTGTAATTCGAGCTCATCACGAAGCCATACGCGCCGGCCGAACGAATCGCGAGCAGATCGCCCGGTTCAACGGACAGCAGACGCTCACGTCCAAGCCAGTCGCCGCTCTCGCAAACCGGGCCGACCACGTCGTACACGTGCGCCGGTACGTCGCGCTTCACGACCGGATCGATCGCGTGATACGCCTCGTACATGGCCGGGCGCGCGAGATCGGTCATGGCTGCGTCGACGATAGCGAAATTCTTTTCCGCGCCCGGCTTCAGAAACTCGACGCGCGTGAGCAGCACGCCGGCATTGCCGACCAGCGACCGGCCCGGCTCGAAATACACTTCACGATGGCCATGACCGCGCGCTTCGATGCGATCGAGCACGGTGCGCACGAACTCGCCGATTTCCGGCGGCGTTTCATCGTCGTACGTGATGCCGAGACCGCCGCCCACGTCGATGTGACGAATCTTCACGCCGTCCTGCTCGATCTGCTCGACCAGTTCCAGAACCTTGTCGACGGCGTCGAGATACGGCGCGACTTCAGTGATCTGCGAGCCGATATGGCAGTCGATGCCGACCACCTCGAGATTCGCCATAGCCGCGGCCGCCTGATACGTGGCGCGCGCGTCTTCGAACGCGACGCCGAACTTGTTCGACTTCAGGCCCGTGGAAATATACGGATGCGTCTTCGCGTCGACGTCGGGATTCACGCGCAGCGAGACGGGCGCCTTCTTGCCCATTGCCGCGGCAACCGCATTCAAACGGTCGAGCTCCGGAATCGATTCGACGTTGAAGCATTTCACGCCGGCCGCGAGCGCGTCGCGCATTTCGTCCGCGTTCTTGCCGACGCCGGAAAACACGGTGTTTTCCGCTTTGCCGCCGGCGGCCAGCACGCGCGCCAGTTCACCGCCCGACACGATGTCGAAGCCGGCGCCGAGGCGCGCGAACACGTTCAACACCGCGAGATTGCTATTGGCCTTCACGGCGACATGAACGCTCGCGCGACGGCCTGCGCAAGCACCTGCGTAAGCGTTCCACGCCTCGGTGAGCGCGGCGCGCGAGTACACGTACAGCGGCGTGCCGAACTGCTCGGCGAGGGAGACGGCGGACACGCCTTCGGCGTGCAGCACGCCGTCGACGTAGTCAAATGCGGATCGAGTCATGCGAAAGTCTTATTGAACAGGTGTGGCGGCGGAAGCAGGCAGCGGAGCCGCCGTGGCGGATGCAGCGGAGGCTGGCGGCGCGGCGAGTTCGTTTTCCGGCGCCAACGAAAGCGGTGTGCCGGAGGTATCCGGGACGGTGCTCATGTCGGTGGAGGTAGCCGGCGCGGGTTGCGCGACGTCCGGTGTTTGCGTGCGATCGGTCGGCTTGGCCGGTAGCGGCGGCACGGTGGGCAAATAGAGCGAACCGCGTTGTCCGCAGCCGGCAAGTGCACAACCTGCGAGAATGGCTAAAACCGCTACAATCGCGCGGCCGGGCGCCGCCGCGCGCATCCGAGATACGACTCGCATGACTGTCCCTGAATAAATAATCGATGGAGTTTAGCATGTCCGATAGTGAATACCTGACCCGCGCGGAAGCCGCGCTAGCCGCCATCGAACGCGCGCTCGACGACACGGATGCCGACATCGAACTGGAGCGCAGCGGCAACGTCCTGACCCTCGAATTCGAGAACCGCACGAAGATCATCGTCAACCTTCAGCCGCCCATGAGCGAGATCTGGATCGCCGCGAAAGCGGGCGGTTTCCACTTCCGTTTCGTCGATGGCGAATGGCGTGATACGCGCAGCGGCACCGAGTTTTTCGCCGCCTTGTCGGAGTACGCGACGCAGCAGGCCGGCGAGCCGGTTCACTTCAGAGCGTAAGTAAGATCCGCCGATCGGGCGAGCACGCCAGAGCGGCCGAATCGATTCGCCCTGATCGCACAAAGCAAATGGCCGCGCATTGAGCGCGGCCATTTGCTTTTCTGCTGAACCAGGTGAACGCGTGCGTCAGTGTCCGCGGAAAAGGTTCATGATGTCCTGCTTCTCCTGCTCGCCGACCTGTTCAGGCGCTGCCGCCGACGCGGCACTCGACTGCGCATCCAGTGTCGCCTGACTGACGCCGACCGTGGCAACGAAACCATTTCCCGGCGTGAAGTCGTCGAAATAAAGCTCTGATCCGATTTCCGTGACGTCGTCGGGCTTCGGCATCTTGTACTCCGGCACGCCCTTCAGCGCGCGACCCATGTATTCGACCCACACGGGCAATGCCAGGCCGCCGCCGGTTTCCTTGTCGCCGAGACTGCGCGGGTTGTCGTATCCGATCCACGCAATCGCGGTGAGGGTGTGCTGATAACCGGCGAACCACGCGTCGCGCGAATCGTTGGTCGTGCCAGTCTTGCCGGCAAGATCGGTGCGTTTCAACACGTTGGTCTTGGCGCCCGTACCGCGCTGAGCGACGCTTTGCAGCAGGCTGTTCATCACGTACGCATTGCGCGGCTCGATCGCATGCGGCGCGCTCTGCGCGGCCACCAGCGGTTGCGCATGCGCGACCACCATGCCGCGCTGATCCGTGACTTCGGCGATCAGATACGGATTGATCCGATAGCCGCCGTTGGCGAACACCGAGAACGCACCCGCCATCTGCAACGGCGTGACGAGACCGGCGCCCAGCGCCATCGGCAGATAAGCCGGGTGACGATCCGCGTCGAAGCCGAAACGCGTGATGTACTGCTGCGCGTACTTCGTGCCGATCTGGTTCAAGATACGAATCGACACCAGGTTTTTCGAACGCTGCAGCGCGGTGCGCATGGTCATCGGTCCGTCGAAGCCGCCGCCGTAGTTCTTCGGCTCCCACGCCTGGCCGCCCGTTTCAGCGGCACTGAAAAAGAGCGGCGCGTCGTTGATGATGGTTGCCGGTCCGAGTCCTTTTTCGAGCGACGCCGAATAGATGAACGGCTTGAAGCTCGACCCCGGCTGACGCCACGCCTGCGTGACGTGATTGAACTTGTTTTTGTTGAAATCGAAACCGCCGACCAGCGCGCGGATCGCGCCATCTTGCGGGATCACCGAAACGAACGCGCCTTCCACTTGCGGCAATTGCGTGATCGACCAGTTGCCATCGTCGTTCTTGACGAGCCGGATGATCGCGCCGGGCCGCACGCGTTGATTCGGCTGCGCGCGCGGACCGAGCGCGAACTGCACGAAGCGCAGGCCGTCGCCCTGGATAGTCGCGACATTGCCGTCGATGAAAGCAGCCTGCACCTGCTTCGGACTCGCCGCGGTGACTACGGCGGCAATGATCTCGCCATTGTCCGGGTGTTCGAGCAGCGCGTCGTCGATGGCCTGTTCGCGGTCGTCGGCGTCGGACGGCAGATCGATGAACGCCTCCGGGCCGCGATAGCCGTGACGCCGTTCGTAGTCCATCAGACCTTTGCGCAGCGCGCGGTACGCGACGTCCTGGTCGGCCGAATCGATCGTGGTCACCACGTTCAGGCCGCGCGTATAGGCTTCCTCACGATACTGCGCGTACATCATCTGACGCACCATTTCCGCGACGTACTCCGCGTGCACGCTGAACTCCTTGCCCGCGCCCTTGACCACGAGCGGCTGCTTGCTCGCTTCGTCGTATTGTTCCTGCGTGATGTAGTGCAACTCGTACATGCGCTGCAGGATGTACTCCTGACGCACCTTCGCACGCTTCGGATTGACGACCGGGTTATACGCGGACGGCGCCTTCGGCAAGCCCGCCAGCATGGCCGATTCCGCCAATGTCAGATCCTTCAGGTCCTTGCCGAAATACACGCGCGCCGCGCTCGCAAAGCCGTAGGCGCGCTGGCCGAGATAGATCTGATTCATGTACACCTCGAGAATCTGATCCTTGGACAGCTTCGACTCGATCTTGTACGCGAGCAGCATCTCGTAAATCTTGCGCGTGTAGGTCTTTTCGCTCGAGAGAAAGAAGTTGCGCGCCACCTGCATGGTGATCGTGCTCGCGCCCTGCGTGGCGTGGCCGTTAGTCAGCGCGACGAAGCCGGCGCGCGCAATACCAGTGAGGTCGACGCCGCCGTGATCGTAGAAGCGCGCGTCTTCGATGGCGAGGATCGCCTTCTTCAGACTATCGGGCACATCCTGAATATGGACGATGTCGCGCCGTTCCTCGCCGAATTCGCCGATCAGCACATGGTCGGCCGTATAGATGCGCAGCGGCACCTTCGGCCGGTAGTCGGTCAACGCGTCGAGCGACGGCAGATTGGGCGTGGCGACGACGAGCGCATAGCCGAGCACCAGCAGCCCGCACAGAATGCCTGCGACGATCAGACCCACGAAGCCCAAGATGAGCTTCAGCCACAACGGGCGTTTGCGCTTTTTAGGCGCGGGCGGCGGGGACGTAGAAGACGTGGATTGCATGTAGGCACCAAAAAAGCAGTCCCGCGATTATAGCCGCCTCGCTTTTCAGCTTTCGGCATGCTTACTGACACTTCTTGACAAGTCTGCGCGCCGCGCGGGAATGACTTCACTGTAGTCGCTTTGATGGCGTACAGGTCGTGCGTTGCTCAACGTTAGCCGTTTGGCTGAGTGTCGCTCGGCGGCGCGGCTGCGCACAATTCTTCCTCATCACTCGCGTTCGAATGGTTCGTCGCGTGAGTCAGAGGGAGGGCGTCATGGCGTTGAGAAGATCTTGGCTTCAGGCAGTGCAACCGGGTGCGCAGCGTTTTGCTGCGGGGATCGATGTTGGCTCGCAGACCGTGCGTCTGGTCGTGCTGAGTCAGCGCGCGCGTTCGCGAGGCGCGCTGCATATCGAATACGCGAGCACGGTCCCGCTTGTCGCCGGTGCGATGGCCGGCAGCGAGATCGCCGACCGTCACGCGGTGGCGCGTGCGTTGCGCGACGCGTTCGCCGATCTGCCGCATGCATGCGCGACGCAGGCCTTGCGGTGCGCGATGGCGCTGCCCGCATCGGCCACCATGACCACCACCGTACCGCTCACGCGGCTTGCCGCGCAGAGCGGTTGTTCGGAAGACGGCGGGCATCAACTGGCTGAACTGGAGCCGGCGGTGATGAGCGAAGTCGAGCGCATCGCGGGACTCGAGCGGCATGCTCTCGCTGTCGACTGGTATCTCGACGAAGCGTATGCGCCGGTCCGCTCCGTGACCATCGCCGCCACCGCGCGGCAACATCTCGAAGCGCGAATCGAATGCGCGGCGATTGCCGGCATCTCGCTCACGGCCATCGACGGCGAGCCGCATGCCGCGTTGCGCGCCATGCGCTACGCCGCGAGTTACGAGCTCGATCCACACGAGCCCTATGTCGCGTTGTGGATCGGCACTGACGGCGTGTACGGCTGGCGCATCGTGGACGACATCGTCGCCCGCGAAATGCGCTACCCGGCGCCGGAACACACCGATCTCGCCGATGCGTTGCGCGATCTGGCGCAAGGCCCGGAACTCGACTGCGCGTTGGTGAGCGGCGAGATCGATCTGCTCGGCGGCGTGGGTTTCTCGACTGCGGATATCGCGGACGTATTGGGTTGCTCGGTGCTGCCGTTCCAATGCGCGTCGCTCGGCGGCCTCGCTCGACCCCTGGAGGATTCGTTGTTGCTCGAACCGGCAGACGCGGTCGCCTTCGGACTTGCGTTGCGCGGGGTGCTCGAATGACGGGCGGTCTGTTGCATGCCAAGGCCTCGAACGCGCGAGCGCCGGAACGCGGCGCGCGCTTCACGCGATCCAGGCTTGGCGGGTTCAATCTGCTGCCTTATCGCCAACGCAATGCTCGGCTCGCGCGCCGGCGGCGCGTGCTCGAATGGATTGCGGCGGTCTGCGCCGGTTTGGCCGCCGTCTTCGTGCTGGGCGCGTGGCAGGCCATCGAGAGCGCGCGGTTCGAGGCACAGCGCGTGTCGGTCGAACACACGTTCACGCAGCTATCGGCGCCGCTCGCCGAGCACGCCATGTTGCTGCGCGCGCGAGACGAACAGCGGCAGAACGGCGCCCGCGCAAAAAGCCTGTCGGAACCGCTCGTACACCTACGCGATCTGCTCGAAGCGTTGAGTTTCGAACCCGGCGAGGGCGTGGTGTTGCAGCAGTTGCGTCAGCGCGAGGACGACACCGAATTGCTGGCGACCTCGCGTGGGCATCTCGCTTCGGCCGAGTGGCTCAAGCGCTTGAGTGCGATCCGCGGCGTGAAGGGGGCGGAAGTGAGCGACCTGCATCGTTCGGTGCCGCACAGCGGCGCGGTTGCACAGGCGAGCGTTGCCGGTCCGATCGAATTCGGCGCGCATCTGCGTTGGAGCGAGCCGGCGCAAAAAGCGGCTCGCTCGGCGGGGTCCGCCACGCAGCGTCCTGTGAAGTCTGAACAATCAAGAGGTGCGAAATGAGTACGATCTTTGTCGAGTTCGGCGGCGCGGCAAACGCGCGGCTTTTTCTTTCCCATTGGATGAAGCGCGTGCGCGTGCCGCTCGATGCATGGAGCCGGCGCCGCCGCTGGCTGGTCGCCTTGCTGATTGCCGTTGTGGTGTTCTGTTTGGGCGCGCATGGCTGGGTGGTGGCCGATCTCGGTGGCGTCGAAGCGAGCCGGGCGGCGTTGGAGGCCAGTCGCTTGCGTCTTGCGAACGCGCGGCACGCGCTTGCGCAATTGCCTGCGCTGCGCCGCGAAGCCGCCGCCATGCCGGTTGCTGCTTCGACTGCGCGTCCATCAGGGCCGTGGAGTTCCGCCGACGACGTCCGCGTCGTCTCCGAACTGGCTGCGCAAAATAGCGTCGCGTTGCTGGCGGTCGAACCTGGCGCGGTGAGCGGCGCGGGCGTTGAGAGTATGCGTCCGCTGCAACTGACCGCGCGAACGGACTTCGTTCACCTGATGGCATTTCTGCGCGGCCTTTCCGATCTGCCGGTGCTGATCGTGCCCGTCGATGTGACTGTCAAGCGGGATGCCGCGGCGTTGTCGGTGAGCGCCACGTTGCGCGTGTTCGATGCGCTGCGGCCGGCAGCGTTGGCAAACTCTGTGGAGGCACTCGACGACGACAGCCTCGATTCGGACGACGACGAAGAGGTTGTCTTCTTCGATCCGTTTTCGCAGCCGCAGATGCAGGCCGCCGGCGATCCGCCCGATGGCACGTCGCTGCGTCTGGTCGGATTGCTGAGCGATCGCACGCGTGGATTGGCGGTGCTCGATACGCCGGACGGCGTGACGAGCGTCGAGCCTGGAGAGCGGATCGGCGCCGAGCGCGTTACGAAGCTGGACGCGACCGGCATTACGCTCGCAAGGGAAGGCGCGACACGCACGCTGGCGCTGACGGAGGCTTTCTGATGAGACTGGCGAAGCCATTTCCTTTTACCGTGTCGAGTGCCGATACGCGCGTGTCGCCTCGCCTGATAGCGGGTCTCGGCCTGTGTCTTGGCGCGGCGCTGGCCACCGGCGTCACCCAGGCGTCGACTCCACCGCTGCCGCCGTTGCCCGCCTACATGCCGTTCGACGACGCGGTATCGCCACGCGATGCTTCGTACAACGGCACACCGCCGCTGCCGCGCGACGTTTCCACCGAGGTGCCCAATCCGTTTCGTCAGGATTCCGCGGACGATCGAGACGCGTCGCGTATGCGCAGCGCGACAGCGGCTAGTACTCGCACAGACGAGCCTGCCGCCGCTGATGATGCCGAGGGCTCACTGCTGTCGCAGTCGCGAATGCAGTCTACTGCTCCAATTCCCGCCGACGCCGACGCCGACGCCGACGCCGATTCCGACGGCTCTGTGCCACTGCGAAGACAGTTCGCTGCGTCGGCTCGCGCCGATGCTCCCGCCACGCTCGAAGGTCCGCCGGTGCCGCTGCCACCGCTCGCGCGCCTGAGCAATGCGCCACGCAGCGCCGCCGACGCGGCCCTCGCCCCCGACGACAAACCGATCTCGCTGAATTTCCAGCGCGCCGAACTCGGCGCCGTCCTCAATGCGTTCGCCCGATTCACCGGGCTCAACATCGTCGCGAGCGAGAGAGTGCGCGGCGCCGCCTCGTTACGGCTCGACAAGGTGCCATGGCGCACCGCGTTCGACACCCTGCTGGATGTCAACGGCCTCGCGATGGAGCGCCACGGCAACGTGATCTGGGTCGCACCGATCGCGGATCTGGCCGCGCGCGAGCGGCAGCGGTTCGAAGCGCATGCGCGGGCCGCCGATCTCGAACCGCTCGCGAGCCGCACTTTCGAGCTGCACTACGCGCACGCCGAAGACGTCAGGCGTCTGCTGACCGGCTCGGGCGCCCAGCGCGTACTGTCCAAGCGAGGCGCCGCGACTGCCGATCCGCGCACCAATCTGCTGTTCGTGACCGATCTCGAAGGACGCCTCGCGCAGATAGCCGCGCTGCTAGCTTCCGTCGACCGGCCCACACGCCAGGTGTTGATCGAAGCGCGTATCGTCGAGGGCGAACATGGGTTTTCGCGCAATCTCGGCGTGAAGCTCTCCATGGCGGCCACGAACGCCGACGGAACCGCGAAAGGCTTGACCGACGGCGGCTATGATCTGTCGGCCCGCCCGATTTCCGGTTTCGACGTCGCGACTGCCGGCCTGACCTTGTTCGCCGCCGGCGCGACGCGGCTACTGAACATCGAGCTAAGCGCGCTGGAAGCGCAGGGGCGCGGCGAAATCGTCTCGAGTCCGCGCGTCGTCACGGCCGACCGGATGAAAGCGGTCGTCGAGCAGGGCACCGAGCTGCCGTATCAGGCGAAAGTGGGGCAGGGCGTATCGGGCGTGCAGTTTCGCCGCGCCACGCTCAAACTGGAGGTCGAGCCGCAAATCATGCCTGACGGCCGGGTAGTGCTGGACCTCGACGTCGCCAAGGACAGCGTCGGCGAACAGACCGACGCCGGGCCCGCGATCAACACCAAGCACGTGCAAACGCGCGTCGAGGTCGAGGATGGTGGTACGGTGTCGATCGGCGGAATTTATGCGACCGACGACCGGGACGATGTGACGCGGGTTCCGGTCCTGGGCAAAATACCGGTTCTGGGTGCGCTTTTCCGCCATCGGGCCCATCGCGACCAGCGCAGCGAACTGGCTGTTTTCATTACGCCGCGCGTTGTTCAGACAAATTAGAGGCACGCTGCCGTCTCTTTTTAAGAGAGCGCCGGATCGCCTTAGCTTTTCCGCCCCGCCGGACGCGTTATTAACGGCCTTGGCGCTGAGCGACAGGGCTGAGGGCGCTCTCAAGCGGGGCGCAGGCTCGACAAGGCAGCCGCTTTGCCAGTAAGCTGCGGCACGAACCAAACCAGATTAGCCAGAGGACACCGTTGCAAGCGCGGGACGCACACGCCAATGTATTTTTCGTAGGGCTCATGGGGGCAGGGAAAACCACCGTGGGCCGGGCCATTGCGCGCCGTCTCGATCGCCCGTTCTTCGATTCCGACCATGAAATCGAGGCGCGCACGGGCGCGCGCATCCCGGTGATCTTCGAGCTGGAGGGCGAAGCGGGCTTCCGCGAGCGTGAAGCCAGCGTGATTTCCGATCTGACCGGACGTGACAATATCGTCCTCGCCACCGGCGGCGGCGCGATACTGAGGCCGGAAAACCGCGAAGCGCTGCAAAATCGCGGCGTGGTGATCTATCTGCGCGCCAATCCGCACGACCTGTGGCTGCGCACCCGGCGCGACAAGAATCGCCCGCTGTTGCAGACTGAAGACCCCAAAGCGCGTCTCGAAGCACTCTACGAAGTGCGCGATCCGTTATATCGGGAATGCGCGCATTTCGTGATCGAAACCGGCCGGCCTTCGGTCAACGGACTCGTCAACATGGTTCTGATGCAGCTCGAGATGGCCGGCGTCGCCAAACATCCTGCGTCATAATGGACCGTATGAATACCGTCAACGTCGAACTGGGCGAGCGCGCCTACCCTATCCATATCGGAACCGATCTGATCGGCCAGACCGCGCTGTTCGCGCCGCATATCGCCGGTAGCTCGGTCACCATCGTCACCAATACCACGGTCGATCCGCTCTACGGCGACAAGCTGCGCGCCGCGCTGGCGCCGCTCGGCAAGCAGGTGTCCACGGTCGTGTTGCCGGATGGCGAGGCGTACAAGAATCTCGACACCCTGAACCTGATTTTCGACGCGCTGCTCGGCGGCCGCGCCGATCGCAAGACCACGTTGATCGCGTTGGGCGGTGGCGTGATCGGCGACATGACGGGTTTTGCGGCCGCCTGCTACATGCGCGGCGTGCCGTTCGTTCAGGTGCCGACCACGTTGCTGTCGCAGGTGGATTCGTCGGTGGGCGGCAAGACGGGCATCAATCACCCGCTCGGCAAGAACATGATCGGCGCGTTCTATCAGCCGCAGGCCGTGATCGCCGACATCGGCGCGTTGCGCACGCTGCCGCCGCGTGAACTGGCGGCGGGCATCGCCGAAGTGATCAAGACCGGCGCCATCGCCGACGCGGGTTTCTTTCGCTGGATCGAAGCCAATATCGAGGCATTGAATCGCTGCGAACCCGAAGCGCTGGCCGAGGCGGTCAAGCGGTCGTGCGAAATCAAGGCGTCGGTGGTCGCGCAGGACGAGCGCGAGGGCGGACTGCGCGCCATCCTCAATTTTGGCCACACGTTCGGCCATGCGATTGAAGCCGGCCTCGGCTACGGCGAATGGCTGCATGGTGAAGCAGTGGGCTGCGGGATGGTGATGGCGGCGGATCTGTCCGTGCGTCTCGGCTATCTCGACGAGGCCGCGCGCAAGCGTCTGGTCGACGTGATCGTCGCCGCGCATTTGCCGACCCGCGCGCCGGCGCTCGGCGACTCGCGTTATGTCGAACTCATGCGGGTCGACAAAAAGGCGGAAGCCGGCGCGATCAAATTCATTCTGCTGAAGCGTTTCGGTGAGACGCTGATCACCCAGGCGCCCGACGCCGAGGTGCACGCCACGCTGGCCGCCGCCGTCTGAGTCTCGCGGGGCATCCAGCAACGCAGCACGCACTCGCGTCACGAGGCGCCGCCCATGTTTCGGAGAACCCGGTGACTGACAGGCGCAGCGACGATGTAAAGCATGAACCGGCGGCAGGCACGGCGGCAATCAGCGTGCCTTCGCAGGAAGCACTCGAAGCGCATCTCGCGCCGTACGCGGCGCATTCTGCGCAATCGCGCGGTCGCCGCTATCCGGAAGCCGCGCCCAGCGCGCGTACCGAATTCCAGCGCGACCGTGACCGCATCGTCCATTCCACGGCATTCCGCCGGCTCGAGTACAAAACTCAGGTGTTCGTGAATCACGAGGGCGACCTGTTTCGCACGCGTCTGACTCACAGCCTTGAAGTCGCGCAGATCGCGCGGTCGGTCGCGCGCAATCTGCGGGTGAACGAAGATCTCGTCGAAGCCATCTCCCTTGCCCATGACCTGGGCCATACGCCGTTCGGCCATGCTGGGCAGGACGCGCTCAACGAATGCATGCGTGAGCACGGTGGCTTCGAGCACAATCTGCAGAGCCTGGCGGTTGTCGATGATCTGGAGGAGCACTACGGCGCGTTCAACGGCTTGAATCTGTGCTTCGAAACCCGTGAGGGGATTCTCAAGCACTGTTCGCGCGAGAACGCGCGGCGACTCGGCGCATTGGGCGAGCGCTTTCTGGAAGGCAGGCAACCGTCCATCGAGGCGCAGATCGCGAACGTGGCCGACGAGATCGCGTACAACAACCACGACGTCGACGACGGTCTGCGCTCCGGCCTGCTCACCGTCGAACAACTTGCCGAAGTGCAGTTGTGGCAGGTGCATTACGAAACGGCGCGCAGCGATTTTCCGCAAATCGAGGGGCGGCGGCTCATTCACGAGACTGTGCGCCGCATCATCAATACGCTGATCGTCGATCTGATCGATACGACCAGGTTGAATCTGGACCGGCACTCGCCGGGGTCGCTGGGCGCCGTGCGCCTATCGCCCGCGCTCGTCGCGCATAGCGAAGAAATTGCCGCACAGGCTGCGGCGCTCAAGCGTTTTCTGTTCAAGAACCTGTATCGCCATTACCGCGTCATGCGTATGGCCAACAAGGCGCGCCGCGTCGTTGCCGGGTTGTTCGACGCGTTCACGGACGATCCGCGGCTACTGCCGCCGAGTTATCAGTCAACCGACGCGACGCAGCAACCGCGTCTGATCGCCCACTACATCGCGGGGATGACGGATCGCTACGCCGTCAAGGAATACCAGCGGCTGTTCGTGATCGACGACAACTGAGCAGCGCGGCACGTGCTAGCGCCAGTCACGACGACCGGGAGCCGACGCGAGCGGAACGCGTCGTGCAGAACACCTGCGGCAAGCCGCCGCCGATCGGCGGCAGCTTCGCGCGGTAGACGACCGCAGTAGACGCCTTAACGCAACCGCGACGCGAACAGCGCGCCCGCAATTAGCGCGACGCCGCCGACGATCGCAATCGTCTGCCACGGATTCTCATGCACGTAATCGTCGGCGTCCGCCACCGCCACTTGGGCGCGTTCGCGCACGGCGTCGCGCGTATCGTTCAGGCGGGCGCGCGCGACGTCGAGTTGTTTGCGAAGTTTGCCGCGCAACGCCACCGCGTCGGCTTGGGTGCCGTCCGCCAGCGTGGATTCAAGTTCCGACATTAGCGTGCGCAGTTCGCCTGCAATATCTTCGGCTGCGTGGCGGCTGTGGCGAGCGATACGCCGCGCACGGCGGCTGGTGCTGGTCCAGGATTCGCCGAGGGCGTCTCGCGTATTCGGAAGTGCAGTCATGGTCGCTCCGTCGATGAGGTGAAAAGGGTCCCGCGCATTGTCACGAAGACGCAGTTACACGTCGGGACGCGGGAAACACCATGCGAATGCAACTTCGGTGCCAAACCCCGCAGGCCCTAGCCACCGTGGCCCGAACGCAGTTTCGTCAGCAGGTATTGCACAGCAGGGCGCAATTTCGGGTCAAATTTACAAACGCCAACAGATGATCCGCGCGCGCTTCCATGAGCGCCGAACTGGCCTCCATGAAACGCGCACAAAATAAAAAACGCCGCCATTGGATGCATGACGGCGTTGTTCAAGCCACGAAAATTCGACTACCCTAGCTCTACGGCCCCTAATTTCCGGAAGCGTTAGAAACGGTAACCGATGTTGACGTACGTGACGATCGGGTTCAGTTTGATCTTGGTTTCCGATTGCACGTTCAATGTGCCCACCGGCGTGTTGGCCGCGGTGTTGAGCTTGGCAGTGGTGCTGAGCGGCAGGTAAGAAATTGATACGCCCGCGAACCAGTGCTGGGTGAACGCGTAAGTGAAGCCGGCATTAAACACCGGCTCCCACGAACTATCCGTAGTAACGGTGGTCGGACCATGCAGAACATTGGCCTCGAACGCGCTGTTGGTGATCTTTTCGTCGGTGAACGAAACTCGGCTCACGCCGATGCCGAGATACGGCCGGAATGCAGCGGTCGGGGCGTTGAAGTAGTACTTGAACAGCAGAGTCGGGCTCCACTGTTTTGCCTGTCCCAGTTTGCCGAACTGGGCAAGGCTGCCGGAGCCTTCCAGGTCGAAAGTGGGCGGGACGCCGATCACGAATTCGGTCGCGATGTGATCGGTGACGAAGTAACCGGCGGTGAAGCCGATGGTGTCGGCGGAATCCAGTTTTGCACCGGTGTTGGCTTCTGTGATGTTGGTCGGGCTGCCGCCAATGCTCGTCACTTTCAACGGTTGGCTGCTCGATTGAGGCGCTAGATGGAACCAGCCCGAGGTGACGTAAAAGCTACCGGCCGATTGCGCGTGTGCTGCCGTTGTCATGCAGGCTAGCGCCGCGATCCCCGTTACGGCCTGTTTTAATTTCATATGTGCTCCTCCAAAAAAGGCCCGCTCATTATGACTACAACGTTTGAAACAAACCATACGCGGCGGTTAGAGCTTTCTCCCTAAGCACCGCGTGGTTTCTGGCTCTGCCGCATGGCGCCGAAGCTTGAGCGCATGCGGTTCTTCGGACCTTCGGGTATGTACCAACGCGACTATCGGATACTCCAGCATGGCACGGCTTGCACGTCTCTATGTCCCTGACCAGCCGCAGCACGTCATCCTTCGCGGGCTCGATCAGCAGCCCGCTTTCGTCGACGACCAGGACTACGAGCTCTTCATCGATTGTTTGAAAGCGGCTTCGCGCGATCACCACTTGTCCATCCACGCGTATGCGCTAATGCCGGGCGCGGTGCAGCTGCTCGTCACGCCGACCGAGGAGTCGAGTCTGCCGAAGGCGATGCAGGCGGTTGGGCGCCGTTACGTGGCGCACTTTAACAGGCGCTACGCGCGCCGTGGCACATTGTGGGAAGGGCGCTACAGAGCCACGGTGATCGAAGGCGAGCGCTACTTTCTGCTGGCGAGTCGCGTGGTCGAGATGTGTCCGGTCCGCGCGGGACTCGTGAGCGCGCCGGAAGACTACCGCTGGTCGAGCTACCGCCATCACATCGGCCTGACGCTCGACAGCCTGATCACCGACCATCCGCTGTACTGGTCGCTTGGCAACACGCCGTTCGAACGCCAGCGCGCTTACCGCGAACTGTGCGAGCAGCCGCTCGACGAACGCGAAGCCAGCCAGCTTCAGCAGGCCACGCTGAAGGGCTGGGTTTTGGGCAGCGAGACATACCGCGAGTGGGCGGCGCGGGCCGCCAACCGGCGTGTGTCGCCATTGCCACGCGGGCGGCCGCGCAAGGTGCGCGAGACGCCGCAGCAGCAATAAAGCGTTTCGGATCAATGGGCTGCAGTGAAACGGCATCATCGCATGCCGTTTTCTTTTGCCCCATTTCGATATGACACCAATAAAAATGCACCGCAATGCACCAACTTGATAATTGGGGCTCAATGATCACGTTTTATTTGCTATTCCATTGATTCGTCGCGTATATTCCGAATTCCGGCGCTTTTTGACGCGCGTAGCATCGAGCACCGAGCGCGCCGTCGCGGTTGTGAATCGCACTGCGGCAATAGAAAAAACGGTTTAACGGCCTGTCCGGCCCCTCACAGACGGTGTCCCCATGAACGACCACCAGCAACCGACTCACCCGGTTCCCGCCGCGCAAGGTCTGTACGACCCGCAAAACGAGCACGACGCCTGCGGCGTCGGCTTCGTCGCTCACATCAAGGGTAAGAAAAGCCACGAGATCATCCAGCAGGGCCTGAAGATTCTCGAGAACCTCGACCACCGGGGCGCCGTCGGCGCCGATCCGCTGATGGGCGACGGCGCGGGCATCCTGATCCAGATTCCGGACGGCTTCTATCGCGAGGAAATGGCCAAGCAGGGCGTGGTGTTGCCGCCGCATGGCGAGTACGGCGTCGGCATGGTGTTCCTGCCGAAGGAACACGCTTCGCGTCTGGCCTGTGAACAGGAACTGGAACGCACCGTGAAGGCCGAAGGCCAAGTCGTGCTCGGCTGGCGCGATGTGCCGGTCGACCACACCATGCCGATTTCGCCTACTGTGAAGGCGAGCGAGCCGCTGATCCGCCAGATCTTCATCGGCCGCGGCAAGGACATCATGGTGACGGACGCGCTCGAGCGGAAGCTGTACATCATCCGCAAGACCGCGAGCCACCGCATTCAGGCGCTCAAGCTCAAGCACGGCAAGGAATACTTCGTGCCGTCGTGCTCGGCGCGTACGGTTGTCTACAAGGGCCTGCTGCTGGCTGGCCAGGTCGGCGTGTACTACCGCGACCTGCAGGATGACCGCACGGTCTCCGCGTTGGCGCTGGTGCATCAACGCTTCTCGACCAACACCTTCCCGGCGTGGGAACTGGCTCACCCGTACCGCATGATCGCCCACAACGGCGAAATCAACACGGTGAAGGGCAACGTCAACTGGCTGAACGCGCGTACCGGCGCGATCGCGTCGCACGTGCTCGGCGACGACCTGCCGAAACTGTGGCCGCTGATCTATCCGGGCCAATCGGACACCGCCTCGTTCGACAACTGTCTCGAACTGCTGGTGATGGCCGGCTACCCGCTCGTCCACGCAATGATGATGATGATCCCGGAAGCCTGGGAACAGCACACGCTGATGGACGACAACCGCCGCGCGTTCTACGAATACCACGCCGCGATGATGGAGCCGTGGGACGGCCCCGCCGCGATCGCCTTCACCGACGGCCGCCAGATCGGCGCCACGCTCGACCGTAACGGCCTGCGTCCGGCGCGCTACATCGTCACGGACGACGACCTCGTCATCATGGCGTCGGAAGCCGGCACGCTGCCCATTCCCGAGTCGAAGATCGTCAAGAAGTGGCGTCTGCAGCCGGGCAAGATGTTCCTGATCGACATGGAACACGGCCGCATCATCGACGACAAGGAACTGAAGGACAACCTCGCCAACGCCAAGCCGTACAAGAGCTGGATCGACGCCGTGCGCATCAAGCTGGACGAAATCGAGCCGAAGGCCGAAGACGTCGCGACGGAACGCCGCGAGGCCGCTGCTTTGCTGGATCGCCAGCAGGCGTTCGGCTACACGCAGGAAGACCTCAAGTTCCTGATGGCGCCGATGGCGCAAGCCGGCGAAGAAGCCGTCGGCTCGATGGGCAACGATTCGCCGCTGGCGGTCATGTCCAACAAGAACAAGACGCTGTACCACTACTTCAAGCAGCTGTTCGCGCAAGTGACCAACCCGCCGATCGACCCGATCCGCGAAAACATGGTGATGTCGCTGGTGTCGTTCGTCGGTCCCAAGCCGAACCTGCTGGACACGAACAACATCAACCCGCCGATGCGTCTCGAAGTGTCGCAGCCGGTGCTCGACTTCAAGGACATCGCGAAGATCCGCGCGATCGATCAGTACACGGGCGGCAAGTTCAGCTCTTATGAACTGAACATCTGCTATCCGGTGGCGTGGGGCAAGGAAGGCATCGAAGCGCGCCTCGCCTCGCTGTGCGCGGAAGCCGTCGATGCAGTCAAGTCCGGCTACAACATGCTGATCGTGTCGGATCGCAAGACCGACCGCGACAACGTCGCGATTCCGGCGCTGCTGGCTACCGCTGCGATCCACACGCATCTCGTGCAACACGGTCTGCGCACCAGCGCGGGCCTCGTCGTGGAAACCGGTTCGGCGCGTGAAACGCACCACTTCGCGCTGCTCGCGGGCTACGGCGCGGAAGCCGTGCACCCGTACCTCGCCATGGAAACGCTGAGCCAGCTCGCGGCCGGCCTGAAGGGCGACCTGTCGGCGGAGAAGGCGGTCTACAACTTCACGAAGGCAGTCGGCAAGGGCCTGATGAAGGTCATGTCGAAGATGGGCATTTCGACCTACATGTCGTACACCGGCGCGCAGATTTTCGAAGCGGTCGGCCTGGCTGAAGACCTGGTGGTGAAGTACTTTAAGGGCACGTCGTCGAAGGTAGGCGGCATCGGTTTGTTCGACGTCGCGGAAGAAGCGATCCGTCTGCATCGCGACGCGTTCGGCGACAGCCCGGTCCTCGCGAACATGCTCGACGCGGGCGGCGAATACGCTTATCGCGTGCGCGGCGAAGAACACATGTGGACGCCCGATGCGATCGCCAAGCTGCAACACTCGGCGCGCAGCAACTCGTATCAGACGTACAAGGAATACGCGCATCTGATCAACGATCAGACCAAGCGTCACATGACGTTCCGCGGCCTGTTCGAATTCAAGTTCGATCCGACCAAGGCCATCCCGCTCGACGAAGTCGAATCAGCAAAGGAAATCGTCAAGCGTTTCGCCACCGGCGCGATGTCGCTGGGCTCGATCTCGACTGAAGCGCACGCCACGCTGGCGGTCGCGATGAACCGCATCGGCGGCAAGTCGAACACCGGCGAAGGCGGCGAGGACGTGAACCGTTACCGCAACGAACTGCGCGGCATCCCGATCAAGAACGGCGACACCATGAAGTCGGTGATCGGCGACGAAGTGATCGTCGACATTCCGTTGAAGGAAGGCGATTCGCTGCGCTCGAAGATCAAGCAGGTGGCGTCGGGCCGTTTCGGCGTGACCGCGGAATACCTCGCGTCGGCCGATCAGATCCAGATCAAGATGGCGCAAGGCGCGAAGCCGGGCGAAGGCGGTCAGCTGCCGGGCCACAAGGTGTCGGACTACATCGGCAAGCTGCGCTACTCGGTGCCGGGCGTCGGCCTGATTTCGCCGCCGCCGCACCACGACATCTACTCGATCGAAGATCTGGCGCAGCTGATCCACGACCTGAAGAACGCCAACTCGGCGGCCAGCATTTCGGTGAAGCTGGTGTCGGAGTCGGGCGTCGGTACGGTTGCCGCGGGTGTTGCCAAGGCCAAGGCCGACCACGTCGTGATCGCCGGCCATGACGGCGGCACGGGCGCGTCGCCGCTGTCGTCGGTGAAACATGCCGGCACGCCGTGGGAACTCGGCCTCGCTGAAACGCAGCAAACGCTGGTGCTCAACCAGTTGCGCGGCCGTATCCGCGTGCAGGCCGACGGTCAGATGAAGACCGGCCGCGACGTCGTGATCGGCGCGCTGCTCGGCGCGGACGAGTTCGGTTTCGCGACGGCGCCGCTCGTCGTCGAAGGCTGCATCATGATGCGCAAGTGCCACCTGAACACCTGCCCGGTCGGCGTCGCGACGCAAGATCCGGTGCTGCGTGCGAAGTTCCAGGGCCAGCCGGAACACGTCGTGAACTTCTTCTTCTTCGTTGCGGAAGAAGCGCGCGAAATCATGGCGCAACTGGGCATCCGCAAGTTCGACGACCTGATCGGCCACGCCGAACTGCTCGACATGAAGAAGGGCATCGAACACTGGAAGGCCAAGGGTCTCGACTTCTCGCGCGTGTTCTATCTGCCGCAAGTGTCGGCTGAAGTGGCGCGCAAGCACGTGGACGTGCAGGACCACGGTCTCGACAAGGCACTTGACCACACGCTGATCGAAAAGGCGAAGGCCGCGATCGAGAAGGGCGAGCACGTCTCGTTCATCCAGCCGGTGCGTAACGTGAATCGTACGGTCGGCGCGATGCTGTCCGGCACGATCGCGAAGAAGTACGGCCACGACGGCCTGCCCGACGACGCGATCCATATCCAGTTGAAGGGCACCGCGGGTCAAAGCTTCGGCGCGTTCCTCGCGAAAGGCGTCACGCTGGATCTGGTCGGCGACGGCAACGACTACGTCGGCAAGGGTCTCTCGGGCGGCCGCATCATCATCCGGCCGACCAACGATTTCCGCGGCAAGTCGGAAGAGAACATCATCTGCGGCAACACGGTGATGTACGGCGCGATCGAAGGTGAAGCGTTCTTCCGTGGCGTGGCAGGTGAGCGCTTCTGCGTGCGTAACTCGGGCGCAACGGCGGTTGTCGAAGGCACGGGCGACCACGGTTGCGAATACATGACGGGCGGCACGGTGGTCGTGCTCGGCGAAACGGGCCGTAACTTCGCGGCCGGCATGTCGGGCGGTATCGCCTACGTGTACGACCCGGACAGCTCGTTCGCGGGCAAGTGCAACAAGTCGATGGTCGCGCTCGATCCGGTCTTGCAAACGGCTGAACAGGAACGCACGGTCGACAAGGGCCTGTGGCACTCCGGCGCGACCGACGAAGCGTTGCTCAAGGGACTCATCGAGCGTCACTTCCAGTTCACGGGTTCGCCGCGCGCCAAGGCGCTGCTCGAAAACTGGGATGCGTCGCGCCGTCAATTCGTGAAGGTGTTCCCGACCGAATACAAGCGCGCGCTGGGCGAAATGGCCGCGAAGAAGGCGAACAAGGAAGTGCTCGCCGCCTGATTCGCAACTGGCCTCAAGCCGAAGACGTCACATACAAGCCGTACCCGCCGCGCGCGACCGTTCAAAGGCGCGACGCGGCGGGTCCAGATCACCCCTAGATACAGATAGAGAAGAGAACCACATGGGCAAGGCAACCGGTTTTCTCGAGTTCGAACGCCGCCACGAGGCGTACGAAGCTCCGCTCACGCGTGTGAAGCACTACAAGGAATTCGTCGCCGCACTGACCGACGACGAAGCCAAGATTCAAGGCGCACGTTGCATGGACTGCGGCATTCCGTTTTGCAACAACGGCTGCCCGGTGAACAACATCATCCCGGACTTCAACGACCTGGTGTTCCATCAGGACTGGAAGAACGCGATCGAAGTGCTGCATTCCACGAACAACTTCCCCGAGTTCACGGGCCGCATCTGCCCGGCGCCGTGCGAAGCGGCGTGCACGCTCGGCATCAATGACGACCCGGTTGGCATCAAGTCGATCGAACACGCGATCATCGACAAAGCCTGGGCCGAAGGCTGGGTTGCGCCGCAGCCGCCGAAGCACAAGACCGGCAAGAAAGTCGCCGTGGTCGGTTCCGGCCCTGCTGGTTTGGCCGTCGCGCAGCAACTGGCGCGCGCGGGGCACGATGTCACCGTGTTCGAGAAGAACGACCGCATTGGTGGTTTGCTGCGTTATGGCATTCCCGACTTCAAGCTGGAGAAGTGGCTGATCGATCGCCGCATGCGTCAGATGGAAGCCGAAGGCGTGACGTTCCGCGCGGGCGTGTTCATCGGCAAGCCGGATTCGCTGCCGGCGCATATCGGCAACACGGCGAAGGAAACCGTTTCGCCGGAGCAACTTAAGGAAGAGTTCGACGCCGTGGTGATCGCGGGCGGTTCGGAAACGCCGCGCGATCTGCCGGTGCCGGGTCGCGAGCTGGAAGGGATCCACTATGCGATGGAATTCCTGCCGCAGCAGAACAAGGTCAATGCTGGCGACAAGGTCGCGAACCAGTTGCTCGCGAAGGGCAAGCATGTGGTCGTGATCGGCGGCGGCGATACGGGTTCGGACTGCGTGGGCACGTCGAATCGTCATGGCGCGAAGAGCGTCACGCAATTCGAACTGCTGCCGCAGCCGCCGGAAGAAGAAAACAAGCCGCTCGTGTGGCCGTACTGGCCGATCAAGCTGCGCACGTCGTCGTCGCATGACGAAGGCTGCTCGCGTGATTGGGCGGTCGCGACCAAGCGCCTGGAAGGCAAAAACGGCAAGGTCGAGAAGCTGATCGCGGCGCGCGTCGAATGGAAGGACGGCAAGATGCAGGAAGTGCCGGGTTCCGAATTCGAAATGAAGGCCGATCTGGTGCTGCTCGCCATGGGCTTCACGCAACCGGTTTCGCCGGTGCTCGAAGCGTTCGGCGTCGACAAGGACAATCGCGGCAACGTGCGCGCGTCGACCGAAGGTGAGAAGGCGTATTACACCTCGGTGGACAAGGTGTTTACCGCGGGCGACATGCGCCGCGGTCAGTCGCTGGTGGTGTGGGCGATTCGTGAAGGCCGTCAGTGCGCGCGTTCAGTCGATGCGTTCCTGATGGGGCATTCGGAACTGCCGCGCTAAAAGTCTCCTGTCCGGTTTTCATGCAGATGCACGGAAACCGGCTACTGCTTGCGGGAAGAGGTGGAGACGACAAGGTGCCGCGTCAGCGGCGCATCAAGCGGTGAAAAAACAAAGCCGGGCACCTGAGAGGGTGACCCGGCTTTTTACATGTCCTCTCGATGCGATGTTAGCTGCGTGACTTGCGATACCGCGCCAACGTCAACCCATCGAGATCGATCTCCGGCTTGCGGTGCGTGATCAGATCCGCAACCACGCGCCCCGAACCCATCGACATTGCCCAGCCAGTCGAACCATGCCCGAGGTTCAGCCACAGTTTCTCCACGCCGGACGGTCCGAGCAGCGGCGCGCCGTCGGGTGTCATCGGACGGCGTCCGACCCAGAAATGCGCAGACGTGGGATTGGCCGCGTGCGGGAACCAGTCGTTGAGCACCTTCATCAGCGTTTGCAAAGCCTGCTCGCGCAAGGTGGTTTGGCGATTGCCAAGTTCCGCGGTGCCAGCCACCCGCAAGTTGTTGCCGAAGCGCGTGATCGCCGTTTTCAGCGATTCGTCCATCAGCGCGCCGCGCGGGGCCTTTTCTTCATCGGTAACGGGCAGCGTCGCCGAATAGCCCTTCACCGGATAAAGCGGCACCTTCACGCCGAGCCGCGCGAGCAGCGCCGCACTGTCGACGCCCAGCGCCACCACCACGGCATCCGCGTACAGCGTCTCCGCGCCGCGTTCGCTCTCGATACGCACCGCGCGCACCGCACCGCCATGCACATCGAGCGAGGTCACCCGCGTGTCGAAGCGAAAGCGCACGTCGTTGCGTTCACAGATAGCGCGCAATTCGCGCGTGAAGCGGGCGCAATCGCCGGCTTCGTCGTCGGGCAGATAAAGGCCCGAGAGCGGCGCCTGACGCGCCCAGCTCAAACCCGGCTCGATCTCGACACACTGCGCCGCGCTGACTTCCCGATGCGCGATACCCGCGTCGCGCAACACGGCGAGCGCCGGCTGCGCGAGTTCGACGTCGTACTCGCTGCGGAACAACTGCAGATAGCCTTGGCTGCGGCCGTAGTCGAAGGGATAGCGGGCGCGGAATTCGTGCAGACAGTCGCGGCTGTAGTAAGCAATGCGCTGCATGCGCTGCTTGTTGACGCGAAAACGTTCGAGATCGCATTCATGCAGCCAGCGCGCGATCCAGCGCCATTGAGCCGGATGGAGAGTGGGACGGAAGATCAGCGGCGAGGCCGGCTTGAACAGGTATTTGAGAATCTTCGCCGGCATGCCGGGCGCGGCCCAAGGCGTGACGTAGCCCGGCGCGATCACGCCCGCGTTGCCGAAACTGGTGGCGAGCGCGACGTCCGGTTCGCGCTCGATCACAGTGACTTCGCAGCCCTGCTGGCGCAGGTAAAAAGCGGTGGCGACGCCGATCACGCCGCCGCCCAGAACAATCGTTTTCATGTGTGTGTACTGCGGATTCAGGCGGTAGGCTGGGTTGCGCCGAGTACCTTGCCCTTGGTTTCGGGCAGACACAACGCGGCGACGATCACGAGCAGATAGCCCGAGCCGGCCACGATGCCCATCGCTTTCACCAGTGTCATGGTTTGCGACAGTGTACCGACCAGAATCGGAAAGAACGAACCGAGTCCGCGCCCGAGGTTGTAGCAGAATCCTTGTCCCGAGCCGCGTATCGCATTCGGATAAAGCTCGGACAGGTAAGCGCCCACGCCCGCGAAAATCCCTTGCACCACGATGCCGAGCGGAAAGCCGAGCGCCAGCATCATGCCGTCGGTGATCGGCAGCATGGTGTAGAACATGCCGAGCACGAAGGAGCCGATCGCGAACAGCACGAACGACGCGCGCCGGCCGATCTTGTCGCACAGAATCGCGCCGACGATATATCCCGTAAACGAACCGACGATCAGCACGATCAGATAACCGCTGGTGTTGAACACCGACAGATGCCGCACGGTTTTCAGATAGGTCGGCAGCCACGTGGTGATCGCGTAATAGCCGCCGAGCATGCCGGTGCACAGCACGCTGCCGAGTAGGGTAGTTTTGAGGTGAGCGCCCGAGAAAATTTGCAGGAAGTGCGAGGTGTCGAAACCGCTCTCACGAGCCCGGCGCGTTTCGAGGAAGATCTCCGGATCGCTTACGTTGCGGCGAATGTAGATGATCCACGCCGCGGGCAGCAGGCCGATCCAGAAGCAGGCGCGCCATGCATATTGCTCCGGCAGCAGCGCGAAGAATGCCCAGTAAATGATGGCCGCGGCCGCCCAGCCGAACGACCAGCTGCTTTGCACGGTGCCGACCGCTTTCGCGCGATGCTGAGGCGAGCGAATGGTCTCGGCCATCATGATCGTCACGACCGACCACTCACCGCCGAAGCCGATGCCCTGCAGCGTGCGCGTAGTGAGCAACTGCCAGAACGAGTGCGTGAAGCCGGACAGGAAAGTGAACAGCGCAAAGGTGGCGATCGTCCACTGCAATACGCGGATGCGGCCGTAGCGGTCGGCCAGAATGCCGGCGAGCCAGCCGCCCACCGCCGACGAGATCAGCGAACTGGTGGCGATCATGCCGGCTTCGCTTTTGGTCATGCCCCACGTCGCGATCAGCGTCGGAATGAGGAAGGAGTAAATCATGAAGTCGAAGGCGTCGACTGCGTAACCGCCGAAGCCTGCGTAAAGCGTGCGGCGTTCGCGCTGGGTCAGTTCGGTGAACCATTGGAGAGAAGGCATGTTTTGTTGTGGTCTCCAGGGCTTGTTGGCCTGCCGTCGGCGTGAATGTGGGGTGTTTGTATTCTACGGGGATGGGGCGTCGTGCGGCCAGTTGTGGTCAAAAATGGCAGGCAACGGTAAGAAACCGATAAGAGATGAAAAGCCGGGGAAATCTGCGCGAGGAAAAGGCAATGCCGCGACCACGCTGGCGATCGCACTGTTCGGGCGGCGCGCACGAGCCGCTGTTTCCTTACCAACTACTACCGTGTAACTCAAACGATATTGAGCATGGTTAAACTGCGCTCGCAGCGCCGATGCTGCGACTTATCCACTCACGCCCGCGCCAGCCACGCCGATGCCCGCTACCGCAAAAACCTGCTCGCCATCCCGTCGCTCCGCGAGCACTTTTCCGCGGACAAGCCAACTCTCGAACGAGGCGCCGCTGGCCTCGCGCCGCGCTTTTCTGAAGCGCTCGGCCAGCGTGCTGCTGGTTTCCGGCATGAGCAGCTCGCTGCTGTCGGCGTGCGGCGGCGGCAATCTCGACACCGATCAGCCGGCCACGCCGCGCCTTGCATCGGTCGATAACTTCCGCGATCTGGCGGGCGCGGCTGCCGGATATCCGACCGTCGACGGCAAGCAGATGCGCCGGGGCGCGTTCTACCGCGCAAACGCGTTGACGCTCAACACCACTGACCAGGCGACGATCGACCGCCTCGGCATTGCCTCTGTCTACGATCTGCGCACGCCCGGTGAAATCGCCCGTGCCGCCGATATCCTGCCGAGCGGCGCGACCACCCAGACGCTCAACGTGCTCGGCATCAATGACTTCGTCGCGCCAAACTTCGAGACGGCGGGCGCCGCCGTCGCGTTCATGGAATCGCAGGCGCGCGGCTACGTCACCGGCGCCGCCCAGCGCGCCGCATACGGTGCGCTGCTGACGAGTCTCGCCGAAGGGCCCGGCGCGCAACTCTTTCACTCCAACGCGGGCAAGGACCGCGCCGGCTGGGTCGCGGCGCTCCTGCTCAGCATTGCGAACGTTCCGCTCGACGTCATCATGCAGGACTATCTGCTGAGCAACGTCTATCTGGCGCCGTCGATCGAGACGCAAACCGCGACGCTGCGCGCACAGGACGGCGACGCCATCGCTTCCGCCGAAGCGCCGTTGATGAATGTTCAAGAAAATTATCTGCAGGCCGGATTCGACCAGGTGCAGGCGATCTACGGCACGATGGTGAGCTATCTGACGCAAGGCCTCGGCGTCTCGCAGACGACCATCGACACCTTGCACAGCCGCCTCGTGGTCTGAGGCGTCGAAGCCGCGAGCCACGCGTTTGACACGAAAAACGCAGGCAAAAAAAGTCCGCCCTAAATAACGGGGCGGACAGAGAAGGGCGGCATCGAGGTTGCCGGGGGCGACTATAAAGCCGCCGCGCCTGCGATGGTCGATCCAGTAAGGGCGCGTAAGCGCCGCTCAACTTCGCTCACGTCTCTCTCACGTCAGCGCCGGTGCAACCGGCAATTCGATCCGCACTTCGAGACCGCCGTGCGCGTGATTACGCACGTGACAGCGTCCGCCGCGATCGTGCGCGAGCCGCGCGACGATCGCGAGGCCGAGGCCGCAATGGCCTTCGCCGCCACGCGCCGCGTCGAGCCGGACGAACGGCTTCATGGCGGCGGCGATGCGGTCGTCGGGAATGCCGGGACCGCGGTCGCGCACGCTAATCATCCAGTGGCCGTCGGTGCGGGCAGTGGCGATATCCACCGGCGGCGCGCCGTGTTCGAGCGCGTTGTCGACGAGATTCGTGACCAGCCGGTCGAGCAGGGTGCGCGGCAGCTTGAACGACGAACCGGCGCGCAGGTCGAGTGTGAAGAGCGGTGCTTCGGTGCTGTCACTGGCGGAGAACTGTTCCTGCAGGAAGTCGTCGACTTCGACCGGCGGCCCGGCGTCGGAGGACTGGCCCGCGAATTCGAGAAACTGCTGGACGATGTTGGTGAGCGAGTCGACGTCGCGGATCAGACCGGCGCGCTCGTTTTCCGCCACCAGCACGCTCGCGCGCAGCTTCAACCGCGTGAGCGGCGCCTTCAGATCGTGCGCGACGCCGGCCAGCATCACGGCCTGATCGTCGCCCGCTTCGTTCAGGCGCCGCATCATGTCGTTGAACGAACCGATCAGATCGCGCAACTCGCGCGGGCCTTGCACCGTCACCGGTTCCGGACGGCCGCCCGAGCCGAAAGCACGCGCGGCATCGGCGACGCGCGAGAGCGGCCGCTGCATTTGCCAGACCGCGAAGAGCGAGAGGATCAGCGCCGCGAGTAGCATCGAAATCGACTCGATCAGAAAGCGCGGGCGCGGCGGCACGTCAACCGGCACCACGACCCAGTTCGGCTTGCCGGGAAACAGCACCCATAACTGCGGCGGGCTGAGGTCGTCGACGGCGATCTGCGTGCCGGGCGGCAGATTTTCGCGCAGATGCCGGCTCAGTTCTTCCAGCGGACGCTGCGTCGGCTTATGCAGATGCACGCTCGCCGGCATGTTCCAGGTGGGCACGAGGTGCACGCGCATGGCGGGCGCGAGCGCGGCGCCCTTCATCGGCTCGCCGTTGACGGCCTGCAGCACCAGCAGAATGCCGCGCGCGAAGCCGTCGATTTCATGGCGCGGCGGCTGCATCACCACCAGCACGAACCAGCCGGCCTGAATTGCGAACAAGACCGCCGCCGAGAGTAACGCCATTCTGCCGAACAGCGTGTTCAGCGGGTTTTTCATGCGCTTGAGGCGGCCTCGTCGGCGAAGGGCGTGCCGTCGGCGTCGGGCACGAAGACGTAGCCTTTGCCGCGCACCGTCTGCACGTAGCAGGGATTCGACGGGTCGTCTTCGATCACGCGGCGCAGGCGCCAGATCGGCACGTCGAGGCTGCGGTCGCGGAAAGCGAGATTGTCGCGATGTACGAGATCGTGAATCAGCACGCGCGACAGCACCTTGTACGGATTGTTGACGAAGATCTTCAGGAGCGCGAACTCACTGTCGCGCAGCGGCAGCTTCGAGTTGTCGCGGCACAGCGAACGGGTGGCGAAGTCGAGCTCGAACGGGCCGAAGCGATACGGCTTGCGGGCTTCCGGCGCGCTGGTGGTGGACGGCCCGCGCCGGCGCAAAACCGTGTGGATGCGGGCGAGCAATTCACGCGGATCGAACGGCTTGGTCAGATAGTCGTCCGCGCCGAGCGAGAGCCCGACAATGCGGTCGGCCACCGTGCCGCGCGCCGTCACGAAGATCACCGGAATGTCGTCACCGGCGGCGCGCAACGCGGTGAGCGCGCGCAAGCCGTCGGTGTTCGGCATCATGATGTCGAGCACGACGACGGACGGCCGTTCGCGTTCGAGCCGGCGCTGGAGATGTGTGCCGTCGTGGAGCACGGACGCGTCGAAGCCGTTCGACTGCAGAAACTTGCAAAGCAGATCGCGTACGACCGGATCGTCGTCGACGATAAGGACCTGTGGATTCATGCTGAAATTTTAAGCTGACGCGCGCGACGCGCGGCCGACTGTTTTCTTACCAACGCTTACGACAGACCGCGCCGGTTTGGCCGGATCGCTTGTCAGGCCTGCTACGCAAGGCTCACGCGATATTTCAGCCGCCTTGTATTGGGCAACGTGCGCGGCGGCGCCGAATTCGTTTCGCAGCGCGAACATTCCTCGCAGGAAAGAATTTGCGCGCATCTGGAACCGGTCGAAACAGGTCGGAACGGGTCGTAAGAACCGCCGGAAAGCGCGCTTTCCTTCGTGCATCGGCATCGCGTGGCCGGCGAGATGATTCGTCGTGCAGTACGTTGCGCCGCATGCTGAAAACAGCCTAACGCCTTGGGCCCACGGCAGGCGGCGTGAAATCGAAACCTAGCGCCACGCGAGGCTCATCATGACCGTTCCCAGCAATCTGTCTTCAACCCGCTTCTCTTCTTTGGCGCCGACGTCGCCAGCCGAAAGGCCAGCAGCGGCCAACAACCCCGGCGCCGCCACGCCGACGCGAGAGTCTGGCGCTCAGACGCCGCCGTCGCTGCCCACCGGGCTCGTCGGGCACCACGTCAATACGACCGCCTGACGTACCGAGGCCCGCGTGTCGACTCCGAGAATTCTTCACCGCTTCATGCGTGTCGTTGCGTGGCTGACGCTAGGCTCGGCGCTGCTGCCCCTGGGTGGCTGCGCCGTCGCCGCGCTGCCGTGCCGGCTGACTTCGGCCACGCTGAAAATCATCCCGGTCGTGGGCCATGCCGCGGCCTCGCCGTTCGACATGTGTTCATCCGCCATCGACTGAATCATGACACTGAAACGGATTGCCTTGGCGCTGGCGCTGCTGTGCGGCGTGCTGTCGTCGAGCGCGAAAGCGCAGCCGCCGGCACGCGATGCGAGTGCGGTGAGCGCCGCATCGAAAGACTCTTCCGCCGATGCACGGCGTCGTTCGCAAGACGCGCCGTTCGCGTTCCGTGGCATTGCGCTCGGCATCACGCTCGACGAATTCCGCGCGGGCTCGAGCGTGCGGGCGACGCCGCTCGGCAGCGTGCCGGTTTGCGAGACGGACGTGCAGGCGGGCGCGCTCGGCATGCGGCTCAAGTCGCACGACAGTCTGACGGTGGCCTGCCGCTGGGCGCATCGCGCGGACAACGGCTGGGCGGTGTCGCAAGCGGTGGTCGACGGCGCGCCCGCGCTGGAGCATGTGCTGCGCTTTGCGCGCGTAGATGGGCAGAGCGCGCTGCATCTGTACGAAATTTCTTTCGTGATCGACGAGATCACCGCCGAGGATTTGCACGATGCGCTCGCGGACCGCTACGGGCCGCCGCGTCTTGCCACGCAGAACGTGTCGGCGACTGGCGCGATGCCCACGTATGTCTGGGAAAACGCGGTGAGTTCGATCACGTTGTGCTTTCTGCCGGGTACGCGCAACGGCACGCTCACCTATTTGCTGAAGGGCTCGGATGCGTGGGTGAGGTCGGTGGTGCGGCAATGGCAGGCGAGCGGCGCGGAGGCGGGCTGATGAGCGGCGACGAATGCGGCACTCAAGGTGGCCGCGAGGCCCGTTTCCAACAAGGAGCATGCATGACTGCGCTACGTCTGACTGTCGCGCTAGGCGCGGCGGCTTGCCTCGCGGCTTGCGCGAGCCACCAGCAAAACTCGATCGTCGATACGCCGATGGCGCCGCCGCTCGCCTCGGCGCCGCTGAACGTCAACACGCAAGGCGCGATCTATCAGGCCGGCACGCCGCTGCTGCTGTACGAAACACCGCGCGCACAACATATCGGCGACGTGCTGACGATCCGCCTTTCGGAATCGTATAGCGGCAACAACAGCGCAACCGCGGCGGCGAGCCGCTCGAGCAGCATCACCGCCGACGCCGCCGATCATTCCACCAACGCCGCCGCGCGGCTCGCGCGATTGTTCAATATCGGCTCGGCGAGCACCGAATACAAAGGGCAGGGCAGTCTGACCGACGTCAGCGGCATGAACGGCACGCTCGCCGTCACCGTGATCGGCACGATGTCGACGGGCAATCTCGTGGTGTCGGGCGAGAAGGTGATTGCGATGAGCGGCAACCGCGACCGGCTGCGCCTGTCGGGCATCGTCAATCCTAAGGATATCGAAGCGGGAAACTACGTCGCGTCGAGCAAGGTGGCGAACGCGCGCATCGAGCAGGCGGGCGTGGGCATGGTGTCCGACTCCACGACAATGGGCTGGCTGCAAAGAATGTTCATGAGCGTGCTGACGTTCTGAGCCGTCAGCGCGCTACAGGTTTGAATACAGGTCTGAAATGCAGGCGACGCATGAAGCTGGAGGTCAAGCGCACTTCACGCACCCGTCAGGCGCTGCGTTCAGCCGCGCCGATTTCGCCGTCGGGAACGAAGACGTAGCCGCGCCCCCACACGGTCTGCACATAGCGCGGCTCCGACGGATCCACTTCGATCAGCCGGCGCAAACGCCAGATCGACACGTCCAGGCTGCGATTGCGATGCACCTCGCTATTGCCGTGCAGTTTCTCCAGCAACTGCGCGCGCGTCAGCACGGTCATCGCGTGGCTGACGAATACCTTCAGCATGGCGAATTCGCTCGAACGCAGGGAGATGCGCTCACCGTCCCGGCGTAATTCGCGCGCCGGAAAATTCACTTCGAAGCGGCCGAATCGATAAGGCGCGCGCTGCTCCGGCGCGCTCGGCGCAATCGTGCCGCGACGACGCAACACGGTGCGAATCCGCGCCACCAGTTCGCTCGGTTCGAAGGGCTTGCCGAGATAATCGTCCGCGCCGAGTTCGAGGCCGATCACGCGATCGATCGGATCGGAGCGCGCGGTCAGCAGAATCACGGGAATGTCGTCGCCGGCTACGCGCAAGGCGCGCAGCGCGCTGATGCCGTCGAGCTCCGGCATCATGATGTCGAGCACGATCAAGGCGGGGCGCTCGTCCTGCAAGCGACGCTGCAGCGCCAGGCCGTTCTGAAGCGTGTCCACCTTGAAGCCGCGCCCTTGCAGATAGCCGCTGACGAGTTCACGTACGACGGGGTCGTCATCGACGACCAGAATGGATTGGTTCATTCAGGTCATCTTAGAGAAGCGCGCGCGCGGAGCAAAGCGCGTAACGCTTTCGAATCCTTTCCCGTGTAAGAGATGGCAAGAGCCCGCGTGGCTAGTTCGCCTGCGAGGTCTGAATGGTCTGCAGCGGCTGCCGCGCGAAGTCGGTTCGATCGACCACCATTCGCTCGATCAGCCCGTTGAGCTTGGTCGACGCCGACGAGAAACGATCGGTGTTCAGGCCGCCGGTCTGATAGCGGGCGGTGACGAGAATGCGGCCGTTCTGAATTAGCGTCAGGTCGATGATCGACAGATACTGGATTGTTTCGTCGCTGAACGAGCGGCGGCCGTAGTCGATCGCGGCGTTGTAGACGAGGCGCGCCTCGCAGCCGGCGGGCGAGGTGCCCGGATTGTAGACGTCCGAACGAATGCCGCGCCGGTCGAGCGCGAGTTGCAGCGCCGGCACGAAATCGCCGACCGACACGTTCTGATTCACTTCGATGCAGACGTGGCCTACCTCGGCTCGCCGGCCGTTGACGAAGGTCGGCGACGAATAGTTCGCCGCGATCGCGTAGCCTGCCTGAATCACGGAGCCGGTGGCGTCGGCGGCCTGGATCAAGGTCCAGGCGCAGCCGTTCAGGCCGACCGCCAGCGTGGCGGACACGGTGAGTCGCGCGCAGGGACGCCGCAACATGACCCACGCGGCCCGTGGGGCTCGCGTGAAAGCATAAGCGCGCATGCTCGGCATGAAGGTCATGAGGCGGTGCCTGGTGGCGGTCGGTCGATGCGGTGAATCACAGCGAATCCCCGCGAGTAGCTGCGATCAGGATCACGCTCAGCGCGTAACGCGCAGGCGCAGTTCGTTTTGCCCCTGCACGCTTGCCGTGACACTGACGCGGCGCTCGGGGGTGCTGACGATGAAATGCTGGCGCGTCGGTGTGTTGATGTCATGCACGACGGTTGGGAAGCAGGCAGCGATGTCGGCGCCGAATTCTTCGAGCGGATCGGTGACGACGCCGTCTGCTTGCCAGTGCGCGCGCCAGTGACAATCGTAGGCGTGCGTGCTGGCGCGGCAGTCGTCGGCACTCGACGTGCCTGGCAATCGCGCGGCGGCCTGGGTTTGCAGCTGCCGGAAATCGGCGGCGTCGACGATGTGCTTGAGCGCGGGGCAAACGTCGGCCGGTTCGTTGGCTTGGGCAACCTGGGCTGCATGCGCAACGCTCGTGACGAACAGCGCGGCGCCGAGAGCAAGCGCCAGACGCTGGGTCAAAGGATGGAAGCGACGATCGAATGACATGGGCGGAGAATCCAGTAGCGATGAATGACGTTGGGGCAAGCCTGTATGGCCCGCAAGACTATCGTCGCCGCTGGGAGGCATTTTCAAAGCGCGGAACAGCTTGCCCGCTTCGCAAATGCTTTCGAACTCTTCTCGCGTGTTTCGGGATGTTGCGGGGCGTTGCCTGGGATCACGAAGGGATGTGGCGGCGGGATCTGGCGTGGATGGGTGAGGCGGTGAAGCGGTGAAGTGGTGAAGCGGTGCGGCGCGAGCAAAAGTTGCGACCGCGCCTGCGGCTTTCACAGCCCGCTCGGCGTATTTCGCCAGTCACTCACCCAAGCGTGAGACCGCCGTCCACATGAATCACCTGACCGGTGATATGACGCGCCTCGTCGGAGAGTAGAAACGCGATCAGCGCGGCGACATCCTTGGGTTCGGCGACATGGCCGAGCGGCGTCGCCTCCGCGGCGCGACTCCACACCGATGCATTATCGGCACTCGGCCCGCGATCTTTACGCGTATAGCCGGGCGCCACGCAATTGACCGTCACGCCATGCTGCGCAAGTTCGGCGGCCGCGGTTTTCGCCAGCGATTCGAGCGCCGCTTTTGCCGCAGCCGTCGCGGCAAACGGCGTGTCCGCGCGATAGCGGTGCGCGACGAACGAACTGAGCGCGACCACGCGGCCGCGCTTCGAGGTTTCCAGCGCGGGCGTCGCGCGTTTGACGAGCGCCGCGAACGCCGCCGGCATCGCTGCGAAGGCCGCGCCGAGCGCGTCGGGATCGAGCGCGTTCAGCGTTTGGCGCTGCGCGTGTCCCGCGTTGGCGACGAGTTGATCGAGTGCGCCGAAGCTCGCCAGCGTTTGATGGACCACATGTTCCGCGGCGCCGCGTTCGGCGAGATCGCCGAATACCGTCGCGCAGCGCGCACCGTTCGCGCAGCAATCGGCGGCGACTTGCGCGAGCCGTTCCCGCGCTTCCTGATCGGCACCGCGTGCGTGCAGCATCAAGGCCGAGCGCGGCGCGGCGATGCGCCGGGCGAGCGCCGCGCCGATACCCGAGCCCGCGCCGGTGATCAGCACGACGCGCTCGAAGCCGGCGCTGCCCGCTTCGTTCAGGTCGCTCACGCGGCTCACGGTGGTCATGCCGCGACCGCTTCGCCCGAGCGCTCGACGTCGAGCGTCTCGTCATGGAACGCGGCCAACGACTCGCGATGCGCGACGCTCACAATCGCCGCCTTCGGCAGCCGCTCCGTGAACAGGCGGTACAGACGCGCTTCGTTTTCCGCGTCGAGCGCGCTGGTGGCTTCGTCGAGGAACAGATAGTCGGGCTTGTGCAGCAGCACGCGCGCGGCGGCGAGGCGCTGTTGCTCGCCCGGCGACAGCATCCGAGTCCAGTGTCCCGATTCCTGCAGACGGTCCGCGTATTCCGACAGATGGCAGACGATAAGCGCTTCGCGGCATTCGTCGTCGGTGTAGGTGCTGGCGGCCGACGGATAGGCGAGCGCCGCTTTGAGCGTGCCGATCGGCATGTAGCTGACCTGCGGAATGAACATCATGCGGGCGTTGACTGGGGCATCGATCGAGCCATCGCCGAACGGCCACAAGCCGGCGAGCGCGCGCATCAGCGTGCTCTTGCCCGAACCCGACGGACCGCGCACCAGCCAGCGCGAGCCCGGCTGAATCGCCACATCGCGAATGCGCGACAGCGGGTTGCCGTTAGGCAGGGCGAGCTTGAGGCCATCGGTGGAGAGCTTGTCTTCGTCGACGAAATGCAGATTGATGCCGCCATGCGCGGTAGCCGGCGAGACCGATTCCTTCAGACGTGGCGCATGCACCACGCGCTTGAATTCACGCAACCGGTTCACGGTAGCGCGCCATTCGACCAAGGTGCCGTAACTGTTGATGAACCACGAGAACGAATCGCTGACGGTGCCGAATGCGCTGGAGATCTGCATCAGCACGCCGAACGTGAAGGCGCCGGCAAAGTAGCGCGGCGCGGCGACCACCAGTGGGAAGATGATCGCGATCTGGCCATAGAAGCTCAGCACGAACGTGAGCCGCTTGGTGTACTTCATCACCTGCCACCAGTTGTCGCGGATGCGGCGGAACAGCGAGTGCGCGTTCGCTTTCTCGGTATCCATGCCGTTGTAGAACGCGATCTGCTCGGCGTTTTCACGCAGACGGATCAGGCCGAAACGGAAATCCGCCTCCACTTTCTGCGCCTGGTAATTGATCGGCACGAGCGGATGGCCGACTTTCTGGATGATCAGCGAACCGACCACGGCGTAGAGCGCCGCAGCCCACACCATGTAGCCGGGAATCTCGATCGGCATGCCGCCGAGCGAAATGGTCAGCGCACCGGCCAGCGACCACAGAATCGTGATGAACGACACCAGCGTGACGACGGTGGACAGCAGGTCGAGCGTCAGCGAAAGCGTGCTGGTGGCGAACGATTGCAGGTCGTCGCTGATCCGCTGGTCGGGGTTGTCGGCGAGGCGGTCGCGCTCGATCCGGTAGAACGCGCTGTCGTTCAGCCACTCGTTCAGATAGCGCGTGGTCAGCCACTGGCGCCAGCGGAAGCCGAGCATCTGACGCAGATAGCGGCCGTACACCGCGAGAATGATGAAGCCGAACGCGAGCCCGGAGAACACCATCAGCAGGTGAGGGAAGTCGCGCACGTTCTTGGTTTGCAGCGCGTTGTAGAAGTCGGCGCTCCAGCGGTTCAGCCGTACGTTGATCCACACCACGAGCAGATTCATCACGATGATCGCGATGAGCAGGCCCCATGCCGTTTTTCGTTCTTCGGAAACCCAGTAGGGTTTGATCAGGCTCCAGGCGGAGACTTTTTCGTCCGGCGGCAGCACGGGGGTGGCAGAGGTATTCGGTGTCATGAGCATCCTGAAGTAGTGCTGGCCCATTCGGGCTGACCCAGTTGGGGCGAGCCCGTCGGCGGGCTGCCCTGCGGCGGGTTTGCGGTACATGCCCGGGCGTCGTGCTCGACGAACGCACGCCCGGGTGAGCGTCAGATTCTGGCGCGAAGCCCTTAAGCGAAAATTAATTTGCGCCGCGAGGCCCCCGCGCCGGTGCCGCTGCGAACATGGCGGGACGGCGTGCCGCCCGCGCCGCGCTCGTGCGGCATCCTGTGCTGGCATTGTGCCAGAGCGCCGCCTTCGGCCGCATTCATAACGTGAAAGATGGTGCCGGATCAAATCGCGCGCGACGCGGCCAGCCGCTGGTTTGCGGGCGCCGCGCCTTTTATGGTCTAATGACCTTCGACGAAACAGGGGTGCTTCGCGCACAGGCGGCATGATTTTCATGGCGCAGCGGCGAGGCTGAGAGACACCCTTTGCACCCGATCCGGGTAATACCGGCGCGGGAAGTTTCCGGAAGCAGCCAGTCTTCCATTCCCCGCCGGGCAGCGTCCGTCATTGGATCGCGCATTGTCCGGCCGGCCTCACCCGCCGGTTTCGTCCTGGGTACGTGCGTTGTGTTGCCGTACGGAAAGGACTCGATGACCGCCTATTCTTCAGATATGTGTTTTGCTCTTCGTCACGCCGCCGTCGGCGCGCCGCGCTTCAGCTTTGCTTGCTGTCCTGAAACGGAGTGTGCGCGATGACGCGTTCTGCACAACCCGATTTCGCCGTGCTCGGCGGTGGCCTGTGCGGGCGGCTTGTCGCGTGGCGTCTCGCCGGACAGGGACACCGCGTGGCGCTTTATGAGCGTGGCGATGCCGCCGGTACGCAATCGGCCGCGTGGGTCGCCGCGGCGATGCTGGCACCGCTCGCGGAAGCCGCCAGCGCAGAACTGCTGATCACGCGGCTCGGCGCGAGTTCGCTCGAAACGTGGCCGCAAGTGCTGGCCGAGTTGCCCGAGCCCGTGTTCTATCAACGTAATGGCACGCTGGTCGTGTGGCATCACTCGGATCGAACCGAAGCGCCGCTGTTCGAACGCCGGGTGCGTTCGAATGCGCCCGCTGAACTGCTGGACGGCGGCTTCGTCACCCTGGCGGGCGCGCAGCTCGGCGCCGCCGAGCCTGCTTTGTCGGGCCGCTTTAATCAGGGTTGGCTGCTGCCGCGTGAAGGCCAGCTGGATAACCGTCAGGTGCTCACAGCGCTGGCCGCGGGCCTCGCGCAACGCGGCGTCGACACGCACTGGAATACACCCGTCGACGAGCGTGCGCTGCCGCCCGCCCGCATCACGATCGACTGCCGCGGCCTCGGCGCGAAGCCCGTGCTGCCCACGCTGCGCGGAATTCGCGGCGAAGTCGCGCGCGTGCATGCGCCCGGTATCGAGCTGACGCGGCCGGTTCGGCTGCTGCATCCACGCTATCCGCTCTACATCGCGCCGAAGCAGGACGATCTCTACGTGATCGGCGCCACCGAAGTGGAAGGCGAGGATATGTCGCCGGTCAGCGTGCGCTCCGCGCTCGAACTGCTGAGCGCGGCGTTTTCCGTGCATCCCGGCTTCGGCGAGGCACGCATCCTCGAACTGAATTCGCAGTGCCGCCCAACTTTGCCGGACCACCGTCCGGCCTTGCTGTGGGACGGCGCGCAGACATTGCGAGTAAACGGCCTGTACCGGCACGGCTACATGATCGTGCCCGAAGTCGCCGACGAAGCCGTGCGCTTCGCCGCGGCGCTGCTCGACGGCCGCATCGGCGACGCCGATGCCTTCGCCGGCTGGCAGCGCGACGCGCGCTGGAGCGAGCTCTTTCAACTGGATTCCGCGCGGGAGCCGGCATGAGCGTTGCGCGAATGGTATTCACCCAAACGAGCACGCACGCCACGCCGCTTTCGCCATCGACTGAAACGTGTTCGAACACCATGGACATTCATATCAATCAGAAGCCGTTGTCGCTGCCCGAAGGCGCGACCGTCGCCGACGCGCTTACCGCGTTCGGCGCCCGTCCGCCGTTTGCGGTCGCCTTGAACGGCGACTTCGTGGCGCGCACCCAGCATGCGGCGCGCGCGCTGCAGGCGGGCGACAAGCTCGATGTCGTGCAACCCGTGGCCGGCGGCTGAACGACCGCCGCGCACTGCGGGAACCCGGATTGCCGGAGACAAACAGGATTATGCAAATGACTTCCCCCCAAACCGCCGACGCGCTCACGCTCTACGGCCAGACCTTCGCGAGCCGCGTGCTGCTCGGCACCTCGCGCTATCCGTCGCTGCAATCGCTGTCCGATTCCATCGACGCCGCGCGGCCCGGCATGGTGACCGTCGCGCTGCGCCGGCAGATGAACGAGGGCGGCGCGGAAGCCGGCTTCTTCGATCTGCTGAAGCGCCATGGCGTGCCGCTGCTGCCGAACACGGCCGGCTGCCTGACCGTCGGCGAGGCGGTGACGACCGCGCACATGGCGCGCGAAATCTTCGAGACCGAGTGGATCAAGCTCGAACTGATCGGCGACGACTACACGTTGCAGCCCGATCCGGTCGGTCTGATCGAAGCGGCCGCGCAACTGGTCAAGGACGGCTTCAAGGTGCTGCCGTATTGCACTGAAGACCTGGTGATCGGCCGCCGTCTGCTGGACGCCGGCTGCGAAGCGCTGATGCCGTGGGGCGCGCCGATCGGCACCGGCAAGGGTGTGATCAATCCTTATGGGCTGCGGGTGTTGCGTGAGCGTCTGCCGGACGTGCCGCTGATCGTCGACGCCGGTCTCGGCGTGCCGTCGCACGCGGCGCAGGTAATGGAATGGGGTTTCGACGGCGTGCTGCTGAACACGGCCGTGTCGCAGGCCACCCACCCCGACGCGATGGCGCGCGCCTTCGCGCTGGGTGCCGAAGCGGGCCGCCAGGCTTTTCTGGCGGGACCGATGGCCGAGCGCGAAAGCGCGCACGCGAGCACGCCGGTGGTCGGCATGCCGTTCTGGCATCAAGATGGGAGCGCCGCATGACGCAGACTTTGACATTGAAGGACCGCGACCTTTTCTGGCCGCCCGCCGACGAACTCACCGAAGCCGCCGAGCGCATCCGCGCCCGGCTCGGCGACTGGCCGCCGACGCACGCGCCGTGGCGCATCTGCCTGACCGCGCCGGACGAACCGAACGGCGGCGATCTGATCGTGATCGCCGACGCGCAGCAGCATGGCGAGCAGGTGGCGCGCTGGCTGGTACACGGTGCCGGCGTGATCGAAGCGGCCGAGGACAAGGCCACGCTGCATCTGGGCGGCGAAAAATACCGTCTCGAAGGCCATCTCGCGGAAGACTGGGTTGCCGCGCTGGCGGCTTTCCTCGACTGCGGTTTCGACCCGCATGACGCGCTGGTGCTGGCGCTGGCCTGGCGCGACGGCGACGAAACGCGTGCCGACGACGCCTTTCCCGCCGATCTCAGCCATTTCCCGCGTCTAGCCGGCTTGCCCGACGCGCCGGCGCTGGCGTTCCCGCGCTGCCCGGACCGGTTGGGCCTGTATCCGGTTCTGCCGACGGCGGAGTGGGTCGAACGCGTAGTGGGCTTCGGCGTGAAGACGGTGCAATTGCGGCGCAAATCGGCCGAACCGGCCGATGAACTGAAGCGTGAAATTGCCCGCTGCGTGGCCGCCGGCCGTCAGCACGACGCTCAGGTGTTCATCAATGACCATTGGCAGGCCGCGCTCGAGGCGGGCGCATACGGCGTCCATCTCGGTCAGGAAGACGTGCACACAGCGGATCTCGCTGCGCTCGCCGCGGGCGGCGTCCGGCTCGGCCTGTCGACCCACGGCTTCTACGAGATTCTGCGAGCACTGCATTTCCGGCCAAGCTACATTGCTCTGGGTGCGGTGTTTCCCACCACCACCAAGGTCATGCCGACCGCGCCGCAGGGTCTAAGGCGTCTAGCCCGTTACGTGCGGCTGCTCGACGGTGTCGTGCCGCTGGTGGCGATCGGCGGAATCGACCTGCAGGTGATGCCCGACGTGCTGGCGACAGGTGTCGGTTGCGCGGCCGTGGTGCGGGCGGTAACGGAAGCGGCCGATCCGGCTGCCGCCGTTTCTGCATTACAACAAGGGTTTACGCGATAATCGTCATGATTAGTTAAGGGACAGGGCACCCTCACGGCAACTTTTGCACGGTGGCCCTATAATTCGCCTTCCGTGTAAAAAGGACTGTCAGTTTCGTGTCTTCCTCCCCCGAGACCTTACTCGAGCTGCGTGACGTCGACTTCGGTTATGGCGACCGGCTCGTCCTGTCGAACCTGAATCTGCGCTTCAAGCGCGGTCAGGTGGTCGCGGTCATGGGCGGATCGGGTTGCGGCAAGACCACGGTGCTGCGTCTGATCGGCGGCCTGGTGCGCGCAGAGCGCGGCCAGATCCTGTTCCAGGACCAGGACATCGGCCGGCAAACGCGTGACGGCCTGTACGCGCTGCGCCGCAAGATGGGTATGCTGTTCCAGTTCGGCGCGCTGTTCACCGACATGTCCGTGTTCGAAAACGTCGCCTTCGCGCTGCGTGAACACACCGACCTTCCCGAAGAACTGATCCGCGACCTCGTGTTGATGAAGCTCAACGCGGTCGGCCTGCGCGGCGCGCGCGACCTTGCGCCGTCGGAGATTTCGGGCGGCATGGCGCGACGCGTGGCGCTGGCGCGCGCCATCGCGCTCGATCCCGAACTGATGATGTACGACGAGCCGTTCGCCGGCCTCGATCCGATCTCGCTCGGCGTCACCGCGAACCTGATTCGCGCGCTGAATCAGGCGCTTGGCGCCACCTCGATCCTCGTCACGCACGACGTGCCGGAATCGTTCGCCATCGCCGATTACGTCTACTTTCTTGCCAACGGCGGGGTTCACGCCGAAGGCACGCCAGCCGAATTGCGGGCCTCGACCGATCCCACCGTGCGTCAGTTCATCGACGGCGCGCCCGACGGTCCTTTCAAATTTCACTATCCCAGCAAGACGCCGCTCGCGGCGGACTTCGGTATCGGCGGAGGTCAGTCATGATCAGTGCGATCGGCCGCTCGGTGATCGGCGGGCTGGGCACAGCCGGCTATGCCACGCGTTTTTTCTTCCGGCTGCTGCTCGAGTTTTTTCCGTTGTTGCGCCGTCCGCGTCTTGTCACGAAGCAGATCCACTTCGTGGGTAATTATTCGCTGGTGATCATTGCGGTGTCGGGGCTGTTCGTCGGCTTCGTGCTTGGCTTGCAGGGCTACTACACGCTGAATCGCTACGGCTCCGAGCAGGCGCTCGGCCTGCTGGTCGCGCTGTCGCTAGTGCGCGAACTCGGTCCGGTGGTCACGGCGCTCTTGTTCGCCGGGCGCGCGGGCACGTCGCTCACCGCCGAGATCGGCTTGATGAAGGCCGGCGAGCAACTGACCGCAATGGAAATGATGGCCGTCGACCCGGTCAAGGTGGTGGTCGCGCCGCGTCTGTGGGCCGGCATCATCTCGATGCCGATCCTCGCGGCGATCTTCAGCGCGGTCGGCGTGTTCGGCGGCTATGTGGTGGGCGTGCTGCTGATCGGCGTCGATGCCGGCGCGTTCTGGTCGCAGATGCAAGGCGGCGTCGATGTCTGGCGCGACGTTGGCGCGGGCGTTATCAAGAGCGTGGTGTTCGGCCTTGCGGTGACGTTCGTTGCACTGTTTCAAGGCTATGAAGCCAAGCCGACGCCGGAAGGCGTGTCGCGCGCCACGACCAAGACAGTCGTGTACGCGTCGCTTGCGGTGCTCGGCCTCGATTTTCTGCTGACCGCACTGATGTTCAGCTAAGACTGCGCTGCATGTTTTCCACCGGCGGCGCGTCACCAGGCGCACGCGGCGGGGAGTATCGGCGGCGTGGCGGATTCACTTTGGGATGACGATGAAAAAGACTGCTGCTCTCGACTTCTGGGTCGGCCTGTTCGTGGTGCTAGGTTTCGTGGCGTTGCTGTTTCTCGCGCTGAAGGCCGGCAACATGAGCTCGTTGTCGTTCCAGGCAACCTATCCGGTCAAGCTCAAATTCGACAATATCGGCGGGCTGAAGGCGCGCGCGCCCGTGAAAAGCGCGGGTGTGACGGTCGGCCGCGTCGCCTCGATCGGCTTCGACAGCAATGCATACCAGGCGCTCGTCACGATCGATCTCGACAAGCAATACCAGTTTCCGAAAGACACCTCCGCGAAGATCCTGACCTCGGGGCTGCTCGGCGAGCAATACATCGGGCTCGAACCCGGCGGCGACAGCGAAATGCTCAAGGCGGGCGACACCATCTCCATGACGCAATCGGCGATCGTGCTGGAAAACCTCATCGGCCAGTTTCTGTATAGCAAGGCGGCGGATTCGGGTGCGTCCAAACCTGGCGCGGCGGCGGGTACGCCCGCGCCGGCCCCTTCCGCAGCGCCTGCAGCGTCGAGCTTGCCCGCCTCCGGCGCGGCCGCTCAATAAGGAGAATAAGAATGCAGACCACACGCATCAGCGGCGCGCGCGCCTTCCAGACCGGTAAGCTGGCGGTAGCCGCAGCGCTGCTCGCCGGCTGTACGACTGTGCAGACGCCGACCCCGGGCGATCCGCTCGAAGGCCTGAACCGCACGATCTTCACCGTCAACGACAAGCTCGATCAATACGCGCTCAAGCCGGTCGCGAAGGGCTATGTGTTCATCACGCCGCAGCCGGTGCGCGACAGCGTGACGAACTTCTTCTCGAACATCGGCGACGTCTACATTGCGGCGAACAACCTGCTGCAGTTGAAGATCACCGACGGCGTCGAAGACATCATGCGGATCGTGATCAACACGGTGTTCGGCGTTGGCGGTCTGTTCGACGTGGCGACGCTCGCCAAGCTGCCCAAGCACGACAACGACCTCGGCCTCACGCTTGGCCACTACGGCGTGCCGGCGGGCCCATATCTCGTGCTGCCGCTGTTCGGACCGAGCACCGTGCGCGACGCGGTCGGCTCGATCGGCAACTACTATGTGAATCCGCTCAGCTACATTCATCCGGATGGCCTGAGCTGGGCGCTGTACGGCCTGAACATTGTCAATACGCGGGCGAATCTGCTGAACGCCGGCGACGTGCTGGAAGGCGCCGCGCTCGACAAATACTCGTTCGTGCGTAGCGCGTATCTGCAGCGCCGTCAGTACCTGTTGTCGGACGGCAAACAGTCGCAGGCGCTGCCCAATTATGGCGACGAAGCGCCGCTGCCGAAGTACGACGACGTCGACAGCGGCGCGGCCGGTGCGCCGGCGGGCGCCGCGACCGGCGCGGCGGGCACGCAGGGTGCTGCTGCCGCGAAGGCGGCGCCGGCTTCGGGTGCGACCGCGGCAACGCCGCCGCAAGCGGCGTCGGGCACGGCAGCCGCGCCCGAGGCGGCTTCGGGCACGGCCGAATCGCCGCCGCTGGACATGAACGGCGGTCCTGAAACGACGCAGATCCCGGCCGGCCAACTGGTTCCGCCCACGCGCTTTAACTTTCCGTCATTCAAATTGCGTTGATCGTGCAGCCGTAACAGATCGATACGACTCTCGCAGTTTGCGCATGGATTGCTGCTGAACTCGCGTGTTAATGTCGGCTCAAACGGTTGCACTATCTTTTAAGGCAAGGCTCCAAATGAAAAAATTCTTCCTGATTCCGCTGTTCGCCGCGTTGTTCTCGTTTGCCAGTGCTGGTGCATCGGCACAGACGGTCGACACCAATTCGCCCGACGGCATGATCAAGACCGTCACCCAGCAGGTGATCGACGCAATTCGTGCAGACAAGTCGATCCAGCAGGGCGACATCTCGCACATCACCAAGCTGGTCAACGAAAAGATCCTGCCGTACACGGATTTCCGCCGCACCACGCAACTCGCCATGGGCCGCAATTGGCGCACCGCGTCGCCGGAGCAGCAAAACGCGGTGGTCGAGCAGTTCAAGATGCTGCTGATCCGTACGTACTCGGGCGCGCTGGCTCAGGTGCGCGATCAGCAGATCCAGTACAAGCCGTTCCGCATGAACCCGGACGACACCGACACGGTGGTGCGCTCGGTCGTGATGAACAACGGCTCGCCGATCGAACTCGATTACCGTCTGTACAAGACGCCGCAAGGCTGGCGCGTGTATGACATCAACGTGCTCGGCGCATGGCTGATCCAGGCGTACCAGCAGCAGTTCAACGAGCAGATCCAGCAGAAGGGCGTGGACGGACTGATCCAGTTCCTCACGCAGCGCAACCAGCAACTCGCCGCGGGCAAGCAGTCGTGAGCGAAGTGTTGAGCCCCGTCGTCAGCCGCTTCGAGTGCGGCGCGACGCTGACCCACGCGAGCGCGACTGCCGCGCTCGCGGCGGGTTTGCAGCGTATCGCGGCGGGCGCGAACGGCGTGGACTGCGCACCGCTCGCGCAGTTCGATTCGTCCGCGCTGGCTGTTCTTCTCGCGTGGCAGCGTGCCGCCCAGGCACGCGGCGCCACGTTCGAGATCGTCAATCTGCCGGCTGGTCTCGCCAGCCTCGCGCAAGCCTACGGCGTCGACACCCTCATCGGCGCGCGACATTGACGCTCTAACGCGTCACCTCCGAACACCTCCTACTGAGATAGGGCCACAGATTTTTGCCCTATAATCAAACGTTTTTTGGGGCACCTAACCGGCCCCAATTCCGTTCCTTCCAAGCATTTGCGCGCCCTCTCAGGGCTCCTTTAGGCGCTGCGACGCACGCGGCCCACAGTCATGTCAGCCATAGAAATTCGTAACGTCAAGAAGCGCTACAAGAATTTGCAGGCGCTCAAGGGCGTCAGCCTCACAGTTGAAGAAGGCGAGTTCTTCGGACTGCTCGGTCCGAACGGCGCGGGCAAGACGACGCTCATCAGCATCCTCGCCGGGCTCGCGCGAGCCGACGAAGGCAGCATCGCGGTGCGCGGCCACGACGTGGTCAGCGATTTCCGCGACGCGCGCCGCGCGCTCGGCGTGGTGCCGCAGGAACTGGTCTTCGATCCGTTCTTCACGGTCCGCGAAACCTTGCGCATCCAGTCCGGCTACTACGGCCTGCGCAACAACGACGCGTGGATCGACGAGATCATGGCCAATCTCGACCTCACCGACAAAGCCGACGCCAACATGCGCGCGCTGTCGGGCGGCATGAAGCGTCGCGTGCTGGTCGCGCAGGCGCTGGTGCATCGTCCGCCGGTGATCGTGCTAGACGAGCCGACCGCGGGCGTCGACGTCGAATTGCGGCAAACGCTGTGGAAATTCATTTCGCGCCTGAACCGCGAAGGCCACACCATCGTGCTGACCACGCACTATCTGGAAGAAGCCGAATCGCTGTGCGACCGCATTGCAATGCTGCGGCGCGGCGAGGTCGTGGCGCTCGAACGCACCAGCACGCTGCTGCAACGCTTTGCCGGCATGCAACTGTTCCTGCGGTTCACGCAAGGCGTCTTGCCGGCCGATCTGCGTCCGCTCGAAGTGGAGAGCGGCACGGGCAACGGCAATAGCCGCCAGCATCTGCTGCGTCTGGCGAGCTACGACGACGTCGAGAAAATTCTCGCGCAGTGCCGCGCGGCGGGCTGCGTATTCGAAGAAATCGAGGTCCGCAAAGCCGATCTCGAAGATGTGTTCGTTCAGGTGATGAACGGTCCGGAAGTGATCGAGGGGCTTGCATGAGCGGTTTCCGTACGCTGTTTTACAAAGAGCTCCTGCGTTTCTGGAAGGTGGCGTTCCAGACGGTGCTGGCGCCGGTCATCACCGCGCTCCTGTATCTGACGATCTTCGGCCACGCTTTGCGCGGTCACGTGGAGGTTTATCCGGGCGTCGAATACACGAGTTTTCTGATTCCGGGCCTCGTGATGATGAGCGTGCTGCAAAATGCGTTTGCCAATAGCTCGTCGTCGCTGATCCAGTCGAAGATCACGGGCAACCTCGTGTTCGTGTTGCTGCCGCCGCTGTCGCACTACGAGATGTTCGGCGCCTATGTGCTCGCGGCCGTGGCGCGTGGGCTGGCGGTCGGCTTCGGCGTATTCATCGTGACGATCTGGTTCGTGCCGGTCAGTTTCAGCGCGCCGCTCTACATCATTCTGTTCGCGATTTTCGGCGCGGCGATTCTCGGTACGCTCGGTTTGATTGCCGGTATCTGGGCCGACAAATTCGATCAGCTTGCGGCGTTTCAAAATTTTCTGATCATGCCGCTCACGTTCCTCTCCGGCGTGTTTTACTCCACGCACACGCTGCCGCCGGTGTGGCGCGAAGTGTCGCGGCTGAATCCCTTTTTCTACATGATCGACGGCTTTCGCTACGGTTTCTTCGGGATGTCGGATATCAATCCGCTCGCGAGCCTTGCGATCGTTGCCGGTTTCTTTGTGGTGCTGGCCGTGGTGGCGATGCGCATGCTCGCCTCCGGCTACAAACTGCGCCACTGATCAGGAGCTTCTCTCATGTTGCCGACTCCCGAACAGGTCAAGCAATACATCGCGGCTGGGCTCGCCTGCCAGCATCTCGAAGTCGAAGGCGACGGCCAGCATTTCTTTGCGACCATCGTTTCGCCGAGCTTCGAAGGCAAGCGTCTGATCCAGCGACATCAACTCGTGTATGCGGCGCTCGGCGACCGCATGCGCGAAGAAATCCACGCGCTCAGCATGAAAACGCTGACGCCCGCCGAATGGCAGAACGCGTAATCTGGAAATTTAGTGCGAATTACTCAAGAAGGGCGTGACGCCGGTAGCGGCGCGCCGAACACAGTCAAAGCAGCCCCGGCCGAAGTCCGGGTCAATCAGGAACTGACAGGCATGGATAAACTCGTCATTGAAGGTGGCTACCCGCTGTCGGGTGAAGTCGTCGTCTCGGGCGCGAAGAATGCGGCGTTGCCGATTCTGTGCGCGAGTCTGCTCAGCGCGGAGCCGGTGCATCTGGAAAACGTGCCCGACCTGCAGGACGTGCGCACGATGCTCAAGCTGCTCGGCCAGATGGGCGTGCAGATCGAAAGCGGCGATGGGCGCGTGTCGCTGAACGCGTCGAAGGTGGATAACCTCGTCGCGCCGTACGAAATGGTGAAGACCATGCGCGCGTCGATCCTCGTGCTCGGCCCGCTGGTCGCGCGCTTCGGTCATGCGCGTGTTTCGCTGCCGGGCGGCTGCGCGATCGGCGCGCGTCCGGTGGATCAGCACATCAAGGGCCTGCAGGCCATGGGTGCCGAGATCACGATCGAGCACGGCTTTATCGAAGCGCGCGCAACGCGTCTGAAGGGCGCGCGTATCGTCACCGACATGATCACCGTCACCGGCACGGAGAATCTGCTGATGGCAGCCGTGCTGGCCGAAGGCGAGACCGTCATCGAGAACGCGGCGCGTGAGCCGGAAGTCGGCGACCTCGCGCATCTGCTGGTCGCGATGGGCGCGAAGATCGAAGGCATCGGCACGGATCGCCTCGTGATCCAGGGCGTCGACAAGCTGCATGGCGCGAAGCACACGGTGATTCCGGATCGGATCGAAGCCGGCACCTTCCTGTGCGCGGTAGCGGCAGCCGGCGGAGACGTCACGCTGCGTAAAGTGCGTCCATTGATTCTCGAAGCCGTCACCGAAAAGCTGCGCGAAGCCGGTGTGACGGTCGAAGAGGGCGACGACTGGATGCGCGTGCGCATGGACAAGCGTCCGAGCGCGGTCACCTTTCGCACTTCCGAATACCCGGCGTTCCCGACCGACATGCAGGCGCAGTTCATGGCGCTGAACACGATCGCGACGGGCACCTCGCAGGTCGTCGAAACGATCTTCGAAAACCGCTTCATGCACGTGCAGGAATTGAACCGCCTTGGCGCCAACATCACGATCGACGGTAACACCGCGCTCGTGACCGGCGTCGAACAGCTTTCGGGCGCGAAGGTGATGGCGACCGATTTGCGCGCCTCCGCGAGTCTCGTGATCGCCGCGTTGCGCGCCGACGGTGAAACGCTGATCGACCGGATCTATCACCTCGACCGTGGTTACGACCGCATGGAAACCAAGCTCACCGCTCTCGGCGCGAAGGTGCGCCGGGTTTCGGGGAGCCAGGCATGAGCGCCATGCCGCAAACTTCGTCGTCGCCGGCGGTGAGCGCACCGCTCACGCTGGCGTTGTCGAAAGGGCGTATCTTCGAAGAAACGTTGCCGCTGCTCGCCGCAGCCGGCATTGAAGTGGCCGAAGACCCGGAAACCTCGCGCAAGCTGATTCTGCCGACCACCGACGCGAACCTGCGCGTGATCATCGTGCGCGCCACCGACGTGCCGACCTACGTCGAATACGGCGCGGCCGACTTCGGCGTGGCGGGCAAAGACGTGCTGCTCGAACACGGCGGCAGCGGCCTGTATCAGCCGGTCGATCTGGATATTGCGCGCTGCCGCATGTCGGTCGCGGTCGCCGCAGGTTTTGATTACGCGAGCGCGGTGCGCCAGGGCGCGCGCTTGCGCGTTGCGACCAAGTACGTTGAGACAGCACGTGAGCATTTCGCCGCCAAGGGCGTGCACGTCGATCTGATCAAGCTGTACGGTTCGATGGAACTGGCGCCGCTGGTCGGTCTCGCCGACGCGATCGTCGACCTGGTGAGTTCTGGCAATACCTTGCGCGCCAACAATCTGGTCGAGGTGGAGGAGATCATGCAGATTTCGTCGCGCCTCGTGGTGAACCAGGCGGCGCTGAAGCTCAAGCGCGCCGCGTTGCGGCCGATCCTCGACGCATTCGAACGCGCGTCGAAGGCCGGCGCCGCGACGGCTTGAGTGTGAGTGTCAGTGTGACCACGTTCTAAAGCGCGCCTTACCGAAACGGATACCCGTATGTCTATCAAGATTCGCAAACTCGATTCCACCGCTCCCGACTTCCAGAAGTCGCTGCACGCGGTGCTCGCGTTCGAGGCGAGCGAAGACGAAGCAATCGAGCGCTCGGTCGCGCAGATTCTGAACGACGTGAAGGCGCGCGGCGACGCTGCAGTGCTCGAATACACGCAGCGCTTCGACCGTGTCGAGGCGAAGAGCGTCGACGCGCTCGAGCTGCCGATGTCGGAACTGGAAGCGGCGCTCGAGAGTCTCGAGCCGAAGCGCCGCGCGGCGCTCGAAGCGGCGGCGGCGCGGGTGCGCGGCTACCACGAGAAGCAGAAGATCGAGTGCGGCAGCCATAGCTGGCAGTACACGGAAGCCGACGGCACCGTGCTCGGCCAGAAAGTCACGCCGCTGGATCGCGCGGGTATCTACGTGCCGGGCGGCAAGGCGGCGTATCCGTCGTCGGTGCTGATGAACGCGATTCCGGCGCGAGTGGCGGGCGTGCGAGAAATCGTCATGGTCGTGCCCACGCCGGACGGTGTGAAGAATCCGCTGGTGCTCGCGGCCGCGTTGCTGGGCGGCGTGGACCGCGTGTTCACGATCGGCGGCGCGCAGGCGGTCGGCGCGTTGGCGTACGGCACGGCGACCATTCCCGCAGTCGACAAGATCTGCGGTCCCGGCAACGCGTATGTCGCGTCGGCCAAGCGCCGCGTGTTCGGCACGGTCGGCATCGACATGATCGCCGGGCCGTCGGAAATCCTCGTCTTGTGCGACGGCACCACGGACCCGCGCTGGGTCGCGATGGATCTGTTCTCGCAAGCCGAGCACGACGAACTCGCGCAATCCATCCTGCTGTGCCCGGACGACGCGTTCATCGGCCGCGTGAAAGACGCGATCGACGAACTGCTGCCCACCATGCCGCGCCGCGACGTGATCCGCAAGTCGCTGGAAGACCGTGGCGCGCTGATCAAGGTGCGCGACATGGAGCAAGCCTGCGCGATCGCCAACGACATCGCCCCGGAGCACCTCGAAATCTCCGCGCTGGAGCCGCATCATTGGGGCCAACTGATCCGCCATGCCGGCGCGATCTTCCTCGGCCGCTACACCAGCGAAAGCCTCGGCGACTACTGCGCGGGGCCGAATCACGTTTTGCCTACGTCTCGTACCGCACGGTTCTCGTCTCCCTTGGGCGTCTATGATTTCTTCAAGCGTTCGAGCGTGATCGAGGTCAGCGCGGAAGGCGCGCAGACGCTCGGTGAAATCGCCGCCGAGCTCGCTTACGGCGAAGGCCTGCAGGCGCATGCCCGCAGCGCCGAATACCGGATGCGGCAAAACGGCTAAGCGTGTTTGAACCGGCGCTGAAGCCGCGGGCGTCGAGCCGGCGCCCGCGAATGCAGGCGACGGATTGCGCGCGGTTCTTCGTTTAATAAAGACAATACAGACAACCTGGGGCGGCCCGCATGCCGCCAACGCCGGGCCGGCGTTTCTTGCGACCCGCTTCACCGACCTATGACGACACCTCAAGACATCATCCGCCGCGACGTGCTCGCGATGACGAGCTATCCGGTTCCGGACGCCACGGGCTACATCAAGCTCGACGCAATGGAAAATCCGTTCACGCTGCCGCCGGTGCTGGCCGCGCATCTGGGCGAGCATCTGGCCGGCGTCGCGCTGAATCGCTATCCGGCGCCGCGTCCGGATGCGCTGATCGAGAAGATCAAGCGGGTGATGCAAGTGCCGGCTGGCTGCGACGTGCTGCTCGGCAACGGCTCGGATGAAATCATCAGCATGGTGTCGGTCGCGTGCGCGCAACCGGGCGCCAAGGTGCTCGCGCCGGTGCCGGGCTTCGTGATGTATCAGATGTCGGCGAAGCTGGCGAATCTCGAATTCATCGGCGTGCCGCTGAAAGCGGATTTCACGCTCGACACCGAAGCGATGCTGACCGCGATCGCCGAGCACCAGCCGGCGATCATCTATCTTGCCTACCCGAACAACCCGACCGGCACGCTGTACGACGACGCGGACATGGAGCGCATCATCGCCGCGGCCAATAAGAGCCTCGTGGTGATCGACGAGGCTTATCAGCCGTTCGCGCAACAAAGCTGGTTGCCGCGCGCCGACGCGTTCGACAACGTCGTCGTGATGCGCACGGTGTCCAAGCTCGGCCTCGCCGGTATCCGTCTCGGCTATCTGGTCGGCAAACCCGGCTGGCTGACGGAATTCGACAAAGTGCGGCCGCCGTACAACACCAACGTGCTCACGCAGGCCGCCGCCGATTTCCTGCTCGACCACGTCGACGTGCTCGACTCGCAAGCGGCGCAATTGCGCGAAGAACGCACGAAACTCGCGCGCGCGGTGTCCCAATTACCGGGCGCCGAAGTGTTCCCGAGCGCCGGCAATTTCCTGCTGGTGCGCGTGCCCGACGCGTCGGTTCTGTTCGAAACGCTGCTGACGGCGCGGGTTTTGATCAAAAACGTGAGTAAAATGCATCCATTGCTGGCTAATTGTGTGCGGTTAACCGTCGGTTCGCCGGAAGAAAACGCCCAATTGCTCGCTGGACTGAAACTCGTGCTGAACTGAATGGCGTGCCGAACGGCCGCGCAAGCGTTTTCCATATTGGGAAAGCAGGCGTGGCCCGCCGTTTTCCCATCCCACCTACCTGACGCTTTCTAGCTAGATTCGAGGAATTACCATGCGCCTTGCGGAAGTCGTTCGCAACACCAGCGAAACGCAGATCCGTGTGAAGATCAATCTGGACGGCACCGGTCAGCAAAAGCTGGCCACCGGCGTGCCGTTTCTGGACCACATGCTCGACCAGATCGCGCGGCATGGATTGTTCGACCTCGAAATCGAAGCGCATGGCGACCTGCATATCGACGACCATCACACGGTCGAAGACACCGGCATCACGCTCGGCCAGGCCGTCGCGAAAGCGATCGGCGACCGCAAGGGCATCGTTCGCTACGGTCATTCCTACGTGCCGCTCGACGAAGCGTTGTCGCGCGTCGTGATCGATTTCTCGGGCCGTCCGGGTCTCGAATTCCATGTGCCCTTCACGCGGGCGCGCATCGGCACGTTCGACGTCGATCTGTCCATCGAGTTTTTCCGCGGTTTCGTGAATCATGCCGGCGTCACTTTGCATATCGACAACCTGCGCGGCCTGAACGCCCACCATCAGATGGAAACAGTGTTCAAGGCGTTCGGGCGTGCGTTGCGCATGGCCACCGAACTGGACGAACGCGCGGCGGGGCAGATTCCGTCGACCAAGGGCAGCCTGTAAGCGCTCATTAGCCGGCTCATAGGCCCACTCAATTATCAGGACCGGGACCAGCGTCGAGTGCGCTCGCGCCCGGTGTGCGATGGACATTCTGAAGTCGTTTATTTCGCTGCTGGCGTTGATCAACCCGGTCGGCGCCATTCCGTTCTTCATGAGCCTGACGGCGAATCAGAGCGATGTCGAGCGGCGTAGAACCATTCGGATCGCCGCGATTTCGGTGTTCTGCGTGATCGCGATCACCACGCTGCTCGGGCAGCAGATCATCAGCTTCTTCGGCATTTCGGTCGGCTCGCTCGAAGTGGGCGGCGGAATCATCATGCTGCTGATGGCGATCAACATGCTGAACGCGCAGATCGGCAACAGCCGTTCGACGCCGGAAGAGCGCCACGAAGCCGAGCAGAAGGACAACATCGCCGTCGTTCCATTGGCGATTCCGCTGCTGACCGGTCCGGGCGCGATCAGCACCACGATCATCTACGCGGCCGGCTCGGCGCATTGGTACGACCGGATCAGCCTCGTCGCGATCGGCGCGGTGCTGGCGGCGATCTGCTTTTTTTCGCTGCGGCTCGCCGAACCGATTGCCCGCTGGGTCGGTCGCACGGGTATCAATATCGGCACGCGGCTCATGGGTTTGATGTTATCGGCGCTGGCGGTGGAATTCATCGTCGATGGATTGAAGGCATTGCTGCCTAACTTGAAATGAAAACTTCGATAGCGATTGTGGATTACGGAATGGGCAACCTGCGCTCGGTGGCCCAGGCGTTGCGCAAAGCCGCGCCGGAAGCGGACGTGGCGATCGTCGACCGGCCGGAAGCGATTCGCGCGGCTGACCGCGTGGTGCTGCCCGGCCAGGGCGCGATGCCAGACTGCATGCGCAGTCTGGCCGAGTCCGGCCTGCAGGACGCGGTGATCGAGGCGTCGCGCAGCAAGCCGCTGATGGGCGTGTGCGTCGGCGAGCAGATGCTGTTCGACTGGAGCGCGGAGGGCGGCACGCCAGGCCTCGGCCTCTTGCCCGGCAAAGTGCTGCGCTTCGACCTGGAAGGCCAGCTGCAGGACGACGGCTCGCGCTTCAAGGTCCCGCAAATGGGCTGGAACCGCGTGCGCCAGGCGCAGCCGCATCCGCTGTGGGACGGCGTCGCGGACAACGCGTTCTTCTACTTCGTGCACAGTTATTACGTGGTGCCGGACAATGCCGCTCATACCTCGGGCGAAACGGTGTACGGTGTGCCCTTTACCTCGGCGGTGGCGCGGGATAACATCTTCGCGACCCAATTCCACCCGGAAAAGAGCGCCGAAGCGGGGCTGCGCGTGTATCGAAACTTCGTGCACTGGAACCCGTGAGCGCCTTTCTTCATCCTGTTGTCCTGCATCGCTCCGCCACAAGCGGAGCTTATGTCGCGCGCCGCAATCGCAATACCATGCTTTCGCTGCCCCACGACGCCTCGCAAGGGCGTCGAAAGAGTTGTACTAAACTAGCGAAACGGCGTCCCGGCGGGCTGGCCCATTATGGGCTGGACCACCAGCCGCTGCCGCCGACCTTCAACCCCTTCCCAGACAACACCCGATTGCTATGCTGCTGATTCCCGCCATCGACCTGAAAGACGGTCAGTGTGTACGCCTCAAACAAGGCGATATGGACCAGGCGACGATATTTTCCGAGGAACCGGCGGCGATGGCCCGACATTGGGTCGATCGCGGTGCCCGGCGTCTCCACCTCGTCGACCTGAATGGCGCGTTCGCCGGCAAGCCGAAGAATGAAGACGCGATTCGCGCGATCATCGAGGAAGTGGGCGGCGAGATTCCCGTGCAACTGGGCGGCGGCATTCGCGACCTGAATACGATCGAGCGCTATCTGGACGACGGTTTGTCGTACGTGATCATCGGCACGGCGGCGGTGAAGAACCCCGGCTTTCTGCAGGACGCCTGCACGGCGTTCGGCGGCCATATCATCGTCGGACTGGATGCGAAAGACGGCAAGGTCGCGACCGACGGCTGGAGCAAGCTGACCGGCCACGAAGTGGCCGATCTCGCGCGCAAGTTCGAGGACTACGGCTGCGAGTCGATCATCTACACCGACATCGGCCGTGACGGCATGCTTCAAGGCATCAACATCGAAGCGACGGTGCGCCTCGCGCGCGCGGTGAAGATTCCGGTGATCGCGAGCGGCGGCTTGTCCAACCTCACCGACATCGAATCGCTGTGCGAAGTCGAAGACGAAGGCATCGAAGGCGTGATCTGCGGCCGGGCGATTTATTCGGGCGACCTCGACTTCGCGGCCGCGCAAACCCTCGCGGACCGGCTGCGCGAATCGGACGACGCTTAAGGCTGCTCAGGCGAGCCTTCATGCTCGCCGCCCGCGTCTCGCGTTTCCGGCCGGCGTCGCGGTGAACGGATCACCGGCAACCGAAAACGGACGCGGCGATGCACCGGCAGAGCAACTCAGGCCGTCCGCGTGCGACTCACCGGCGGCGCAGCGCGACCGCGCCGCGCCGACCTTGCGCCGCTCGTCGAAGTTCCAAAGCGAGCGGCCTCATCAGCGGTATTGGCAGAATTGCAAGATCATGGCTCTAGCTAAACGCATCATCCCCTGTCTCGACGTCACGGCTGGCCGCGTGGTCAAGGGCGTCAACTTCGTCGAACTGCGCGATGCGGGCGACCCGGTTGAAATCGCCCGCCGCTACGACGATCAGGGCGCCGACGAACTCACCTTCCTCGACATCACCGCGACCTCGGATCAGCGCGATCTGATCCTGCCGATCATCGAAGCAGTCGCCTCGCAAGTGTTCATTCCGCTGACGGTCGGCGGCGGCGTGCGCGCCGTCGAAGACGTGCGCCGCCTGCTGAACGCGGGTGCGGACAAGATCAGCATGAACTCGTCGGCGGTGGCGAATCCGCAGCTCGTGAAAGACGCCACGGACAAGTACGGCTCGCAATGCATCGTTGTCGCGATCGACGCGAAGCGCGTTTCGGCTGACGGCGAGCCGCCGCGCTGGGAAGTTTTCACGCACGGCGGACGCAAGGCCACCGGGCTGGAAGCGGTCGAATGGGCGCGCAAGATGGCCGAACTCGGCGCCGGCGAAATCCTGCTCACCAGCATGGACCGCGACGGCACGAAAAGCGGCTTCGACCTCGCGCTCACGCGCGCGGTGTCCGACGCGGTGCCGATTCCGGTGATCGCTTCGGGCGGCGTGGGCAACCTGCAGCATCTGGCCGACGGCATCAAAAGCGGGCATGCGGACGCGGTGCTCGCCGCGAGCATCTTCCACTACGGCGAACACACCGTGGGCGAGGCCAAGCGCTTCATGGCCGATCAGGGCATTTCGGTGAGGTTGTGACGTGACGAATCCCTCGGCAATCAATTGGCTCGACAAGGTCAAGTGGGACGCGAACGGCCTCGTGCCCGTGATCGCGCAGGAAGCGTCGACGAACGACGTGCTCATGTTCGCGTGGATGAACCGCGAAGCCCTGGCAAAGACCATCGAAACCAATCGCGCGGTGTATTTTTCGCGGTCGCGCCAACGCCTGTGGTTCAAGGGCGAAGAGTCCGGCCATGTGCAGCATGTGCACGAAGTGCGGCTCGATTGCGACGAAGATGTCGTGCTGCTCAAAGTGGAACAGGTGTCGGGCATTGCATGCCACACCGGCCGCCACTCGTGCTTCTTCCAGAAATTCGAAGGCTCGGTGGAGGATGGCGACTGGGTCGCCGTCGATCCCGTGCTGAAAGACCCCGAACATATTTACAAATGACGCAATCCACGCAAACCACGTCGTCCGACTCCGCCTCGTTGACCGATACGCTGATGCGCCTCGCGGCGATCATCGACAGCCGCAAGGGCGGCGATCCGGACGTGTCATACGTGTCGCGCCTGTTCCACAAGGGCGACGACGCCGTGCTGAAAAAGATCGGCGAAGAAGCCACCGAAGTCGTGCTGGCCGCCAAGGACGCACGCCACGGCGGCGCGCCGAAGGCCCTGGTCGGCGAAGTCGCGGACCTGTGGTTTCACTGCCTCGTGATGCTGTCGCACTTCGACCTCAGCCCGGCGGACGTGCTCGCCGAACTGGAGCGCCGCGAAGGCATGTCGGGTATCGAGGAAAAGGCGCTGCGCAAGAGCCGCGACCGCGAACAGAACGGCGATTGATCGTAGTGGTTCCGCGCTCGCGTCTTGAAGTGGAGCGCGCCGGCGCCCATATTGCACTGAACGCATCTGATCGCGCATCCTTGGGAGGACGCAAGCATGGAACAGTCGCACGAGAGCTATCCGCCGCCGGTCTATCGCAATGCTCTCGAACCTGAGCGCGAGCGCAGCCTGCGTACGCTTACCCACGTGCTGTACGCGCTGTATGCGGTCCACTGGCTGACGGGCGGCCTGACGATCCTGATCGCGATCATCATCAACTACGTGAAGCGGCCCGATGTGGTCGGCACGCCGTACGAGGCCCATTTCGAGTGGCAGATCCGCTCCTTCTGGATGGCCTTGCTGGGCTACGCAATCGGTGGTGTGCTGCTGTTCGTGGTGATCGGCATTCCGGTTCTATGGGCCGTGAGCATCTGGATGTTGTACCGTATTATCAAGGGCTGGCTGTATCTGTACGATAACAAGCCGCTCGCGAATCCGCGTGCCTGGTTCTGAGTTTCGTCCGACGGTTGCCGGGCCTGACATGAATCGCGCCGCGTGGGCTTCGCGCTTCAGCCATTCTGTGTCAGGAATACGATGAGCCACGACCCGAACTGCCTTTTCTGCAAGATCGCCGCCGGCGAAATCCCGTCGACCAAAGTCCACGAAGACGACGAGTTCGTCGCCTTCCGCGACATTCGTCCGGCCGCCGAGACGCATGTGCTGGTGATTCCGCGCAAGCACATCGCCACGCTGTCGAGCTGTACCGAAAGCGATGCACCGCTGCTTGGTAGAATGCTGGTCCTGGCGGCGCGTTTGGCCGATCAGCTGGGCGTGGCGTACACCGGCGGCGAAACGGGTTTTCGCACGGTAATCAATACTGGTCCGGGCGGCGGCCAGGAGGTGTACCACCTGCACGCGCACATTCTCGCGGGGCCGCGCCCCTGGCAGCGCATGGGCTGACGCCGCAGTGCAAGTGTGTTTAGCGAGTTTTGGTCACGGACAATAGCGCGGCCGTTGTTTTTGCCGCATTGTAACGACGCCGACGCGATCGTCTGGTCACAATGACATTCCGTGTCGCGGGTTGCAGCAGAAAAGTTCGCGGTAACGTATAGATGAAGCGCACGCGCTTCGATTCACGCCGCAAGGCGCCCGAGTATCGCCGCATCCGGTGCGGTATCGGGGTTAAGGAGAGTAGTCATGGGTTCATTAAGTATTTGGCATTGGCTGATCGTGTTGTTGATCGTGGCGCTCGTGTTCGGCACGAAGAAGCTGCGCAATATCGGCGGCGATCTGGGCGGCGCGGTGAAGGGCTTCAAGGAAGGCATGAAGGAAGCCGACACGCCGGCAGCCGAAGCGCAGCAGCGCGAACTGCCGCGCAACGGCGCCGTGGACGTGGAAGCAAAGGAAAAGACGCCGCGTTCGGGCGATTACCGCTAAGCCGCGGCTTACCCGCGTTACTGACGGACATTCCACTTCATGCTGGACCTCGGTCTAACCAAGATGGCGCTGATCGGCGTCGTCGCGCTGGTCGTACTCGGGCCTGAGCGCCTGCCACGCGTCGCTCGTACGGCCGGCGCGTTGTTCGGCCGCGCACAGCGGTATATCAACGACGTGAAGGCCGAAGTCACGCGCGAAATCGAACTCGACGAATTGCGTCGGATGAAAAGCGAGTTCGAGGCCGCCGCGACCAATGTCCAAACCGCCGTTCAGGACAACCTGCGCAAGCACGAGTCCGAACTGAACGACGCGTGGAACAGCGGCTCGTCGGTGTCGCCGAGCATTGCCGGTGGCGCGCTCGAAGATGTGGGCAATACGTCGTGGTCGGGCAGCACGCCCGCCGCGGCCGCCAAACGCAAGAACTGGCGCGTCAAGCAGACGGCCATGCCCACGTGGTACAAGCGCGCGACCACGCGCCGTACGCGTGTGCAGTCGGGCGCGGCGCGCGTGGCGCGGCATACGCCGACCAGCATGCGTCGCCCGACGCGGTTCTTCTGATGATCAGAACGACAATCTCTAACCGAGGGCCGGCGTGAGCGACCCGCAGCAAACCCAGGACGAAGGCACTGAAGAGACCTTCATTTCCCACCTCGTTGAATTGCGCGACCGTATTATTCGCGCCGGCCTTGCCGTCGTCGTGGTGTTCGTCGGACTCGTGTACTGGGCGCCGGATATCTTCCGGCTGCTGGCGCGGCCTTTGATGCAGAACCTGCCGAAGGACGGCAAGATGATCGTCACCGACGTCACCGGCTCGTTCTTCGTGCCGATGAAGGTGACCATGCTGGTGGCCTTCGTGATCGCGCTGCCGATCGTGCTTTACCAGATCTGGGCGTTTGTCGCGCCGGGTCTTTACCAGCACGAGAAGAAACTGGTCGGGCCGCTGGTGGGCAGCAGCTACACGCTGTTCCTGTGCGGCATGGCGTTCGCGTACTTCGTGGTGTTCCCGACCATTTTCCGCGTGATGGCGCACTACAACGCGCCGCTCGGCGCGGAGATGACCACGGACATCGACAATTACCTGAGCTTCGTGCTGACCATGTTCATTGCGTTCGGCGTGACGTTCGAGGTGCCGATCGTCGTGGTGCTGCTGGTGCGCATGAACGTGGTGACACTCAAGAAGCTCAAGGAGATTCGTCCGTACGTGATCGTCGGCGCGTTTGTGATTTCCGCCGTGGTTACGCCGCCGGACGTGTTCTCGCAACTGATTCTGGCGATTCCGCTGATCGTGCTGTACGAGGCGGGGATCATCGCGGCGCGGTTGATCGTCGGCAAGCAGCCGGTGGTGATCGAAGACGCGAGCCCGTCGGAATGATGGTTTAGCGGTTCAGCGAACTCACATAAGCAAAAAGGGCGGTCCATTACGGACTGCCCTTTTTGCTTGGTACGTGGCGCAGGGCTTGTACTTCACCGGCCGCTGACTTCGATTTGCCTTTCGCTACGGTCAACCGCCGTCGTCGTCCTGCTCGCCGTTGCCACCGCCATTGTCTTCGGCCGGTTGCTTCGGCGGAGGCGGGCGTTTGCCGATGGTGACATCCAGATCCATCTCGCGGCTCTTGCGCACGAGATGCACCTTCGCGGCCGTGCCCGGCTTGATCTGCGCGATCACATTCAGCAGACGCGTGGTGTCGGTAATTTCCTGGCCGTTCACGCTCATGAGAATGTCGCCCGGCTTGATGCCCGCGCGGTCTGCGGGGCCGTTCTTCAGCACGCCGGCGACAATCGCGCCGGACTTCTGCTCCAGCCCGAACGATTCGGCGATCTCCGGCGTGACGTCCTGCGGTTCGACGCCGATCCAGCCGCGCGTGACCGAACCCGTGGTGATGATGCTCTCGAGCACGCTCCTCGCCGTCGAGACGGGAATCGCGAAGCCGATGCCGAGCGAGCCGCCCGAGCGCGAATAGATCGCGGTGTTGATGCCGAGCAGGTTGCCGTTCACGTCGACCAGCGCGCCGCCCGAGTTGCCCGGGTTGATGGCCGCGTCGGTCTGAATGAAGTTTTCGAACGTGTTGATGCCGAGGTGATTGCGCCCGAGCGCGCTGACAATGCCCATGGTCACCGTCTGGCCGACGCCGAACGGATTGCCGATGGCCAGCACCACGTCGCCCACACGCGTTTGGTCCATGCGGCCGAGGGTGATGGTGGGCAGGTTGGTCATGTTGACCTTGAGCACGGCCAGATCCGTTTCCGGATCGACGCCGATCACCTTCGCATTCGTGGTGCGGCCGTCGGCCAGTGCGATTTCGATCTGATCGGCGCCGTCGACGACGTGCTGGTTCGTTAGAATGTAACCTTCCGAACTCACTATCACGCCGGAGCCCAGATTGGATGCGGGTTGTTCCTGCTGCTTGCGGTTCTTGTCGCCGAAGAAGTAGCGGAATAGCGGATCTTTCGCGCGCGGGTCGGGCGGCAGTGAGCCATCCTTGCTGGAAAACACATTGACGACCGCGGGCATGGCCTTTTGCGCGGCGTCCGCGTACGACGCCTGAGCTGGGCCGCTACCGATGCCTGGCGCTACTTCCCGCAGCGCGACGATCGGTTCGGCGAGTTGCTTGCCGAATTGCCCTTGACGCTGGAGCCACTGCGGTTTGAGGGTCGCAATGATGAACATGAGCGCCAACAGCACGGTCACCGCTTGGGCAAAGAACAGCCAAAAGCGTCTAAGCATCTGAAGACTAGAGGTTTATATGGATCGGATCGAACTTGAATTGTACTTGAACAATCTCCTTGAAACCGCGCGCTTCAAGGACTATTGCCCTAATGGATTGCAGGTCGAAGGGCGTCGCAAGATCAATAAGCTCGCGACCGGCGTGACCGCTTCGGCGGCCTTCCTGGAGGCGGCGCTCGACTGGGGCGCGGACGCCGTGCTGGTTCATCACGGCTACTTCTGGCGCAATGAAGCGCCGCAGATCACCGGCCGCAAGCACGCGCGGCTCAAGCTGCTGATCGCCAACGACCTGAACCTGTTCGCCTATCACCTGCCGCTCGACGACCATCCCGAGTTCGGCAACAACGCACAGATCGGCCACAAGATGGGCTGGATCAGCGACGCGCGCTTCGGCGAGAACGACCTCGGCTGGCTTGCCACGTTTCCCATGCCGATCACGCTCGCGCACTTCACCGCGCAAGTCGAGCAAACGCTCGGCCGCACGCCGCTCGTATTCGGCGACGCGGACCGCGAACTGCGCCGCGTGGGGTGGTGCACGGGCGCCGCGCAAGGCATGTTCGACGCGGCCATCAACGCGGGCGCCGACGTTTATCTGACCGGCGAAGTGTCGGAGTCGGTCATGCACACATCGGCGGAAAGCGGCGTGGCGTTTCTCGCGGCGGGCCATCACGCCACCGAGCGCTTCGGCGTGCAGGCGGTGGGCAAGCATCTCTCTGAGCAGTTCGATATCGAGCACCTCTTTATCGATATCCCGAATCCCGTTTGAATCGTCATCGCAAGAGCGACGCAATACGCAAGAGCGACGCAAAACGCATTAGCGAAGCAAAAGGCAGGAATAACGGAGAGGGCACTTAAAAGGAGGTGCGAAACGGTTTGCGATTAGTACGGAGAAACCCTGATTTATCAAAGGCTTCGCACGGTTTTTGGCAATCGGGCCTTGTAAATGGCGACTCCATTCGCGCAAACTAGCGGCGGTAGAAGAGACGTGAAGGAAAAATCCAACTCAGAAGTGGGGCGTGTGATGCGAGACAAGGAAGATGAACGCGTCGACGGCAGCCGCCGTACCTGGCTGATAGCGACGACCGTAGCAGGTGGCATAGGAGGCGTTGCCACTGTCGTACCCTTTGTTAGTTCGTTTGCACCATCTGAAAAGGCCAAGGCAGCAGGTGCCCCGGTCGAAGTCGATATCAGTGATCTCAAGCCCGGCGACATGAAGACCGTTGCCTGGCGTGGTAAGCCGGTGTGGATCATCAACCGCACCGACCGTATGCTCGCCGATGTCCAGAAAGCCGATAACGAAGTAGCGGATCCCCACACCAAGAATCCTTTTTCGATGCCGTTGCCGGAGTACTGCAACAACGAGTTCCGTTCACGCACCGACCACAAGAACCTTTTCGTCGCCGTCGCCGTGTGCACCCATCTGGGCTGTACGCCGACACCGCGCTTCCAGGAGGGCGCGCAGCCCAATCTTCCGGACGACTGGCCAGGCGGCTTCCTGTGCCCTTGCCACGGCTCGACCTATGACATGGCCGGCCGCGTCTTCAAGAACAAACCCGCGCCGCAGAACCTCGACATCCCGCCTTACATGTTCACCTCGGCCACCGGCCTCGTGATCGGCAAGGACGAGAAAGGAGAAGCGTAATGGCGATCGAACACGAAGTAGAGACGACCGGGCTGGTCGGCTGGATCGACCGGCGCTTTCCGCTGACTTCCACGTGGAAGAAACACGTTTCCGAGTACTACGCGCCGAAGAACTTCAACTTCTGGTACTTCTTCGGTTCGCTTGCGCTGCTGGTGCTGGTCAACCAGATCGTCACCGGCATTTTCCTCACCATGAACTACAAGCCCGACGCGACGCTCGCGTTTTCGTCGGTCGAGTACATCATGCGCGAGGTGCCGTGGGGCTGGCTGATCCGCTATATGCACTCCACGGGCGCGTCGATGTTTTTCGTCGTCGTCTATCTGCATATGTTCCGCGGGCTGATGTACGGCTCGTACCGCAAGCCGCGCGAACTGGTGTGGATTTTCGGCTGCGCGATTTTCCTGTGCCTGATGGCCGAGGCGTTTTTCGGCTACCTGTTGCCTTGGGGGCAAATGTCGTTCTGGGGCGCGCAGGTGATTGTCAACCTGTTCTCGGCGATTCCGTTCATCGGGCCGGATCTGTCGCTGTGGATTCGCGGCGATTACGTGGTGTCGGACGTCACGCTGAACCGCTTCTTCGCGTTCCACGTGATCGCGATTCCGCTGGTGCTGATCGGGCTGGTGGTTGCTCACCTGGTCGCGCTGCACGAAGTGGGATCAAACAACCCGGACGGCATCGAGATCAAGGCGAAGAAGGATCCGGACGGCATTCCAATCGATGGCATTCCGTTCCATCCGTACTACTCGGTGCACGATTTCATGGGCGTGTCGGTGTTCCTGCTGATCTTCGCGGCGATCATTTTCTTCGCGCCGGAGATGGGCGGGTATTTCCTCGAAGCGAACAACTTCGTGCCGGCCAATCCGCTGCAAACGCCGCCTGAAATTGCGCCGGTGTGGTACTTCACGGCGTTCTACGCGATGCTGCGCGCCACGACGGATCCGTTCAAGATCGTGCTGATGGTCGTGATCGGCCTGCTCGGCCTGCTCGCGCTGTTGCGCGCGCGCGGCAAATGGAAGCTGGGCCTGCCGGTGCTGGCGGTGTTGGTGATCCTGGCCATGGCCTTCACCGAATCGAAGTTCTGGGGCGTGGTGGTGATGGGCAGCGCGGTGGTGTCGCTGTTCTTCCTGCCTTGGCTCGACCGGTCGCCGGTCAAGTCGATCCGTTACCGGCCGTTTTTTCACAAGGTGTTCTACGGGATCTTCGTGCTCGTGTTCCTGACGCTGGCCTTCCTCGGCACTAAACCGCCGTCGCCGGCCGCCACGCTGATCGCGCAGGTCTGTGCGCTGATCTACTTCGCGTTTTTCCTCGGTATGCCGTTCTGGACGCGGCTTGGCACGTTCAAGCAGCCGCCCGAGCGGGTGCGGTTCAAGCCTCACTAATCGCGAGCCAGGAGAACACGAATGAAAAAACTGCTTATGAAGTGCGCGCTGATCGGCGCGACACTGCTCGCGGTGCTGGCCGCTCCGGTTCACGCGGACGAGAATTTCCCTCTCGACCGCGCGCCGGATAACGCGGAGAATTTCGCTTCCTTGCAGCACGGCGCGCAATTGTTTGTAAACTACTGCCTGAATTGCCATAGCGCGAACCTGATGCGCTACAACCGTCTGACCGACATCGGCATTACGCCGAACGAAATTCAGGCGAACTTGCTGTTCACCACGGACAAAGTCGGCAACACCATGACCGTGGCCATGCGCCCGGACGACGCGAAAGCGTGGTTCGGCGCGAGTCCGCCGGATTTGTCGGTGGAAGCGCGGGCGCGCGGCAAGGACTGGCTGTACACGTATTTGCGCACTTTTTATCGCGACAATACGCGGCCGACCGGCTGGAACAATCTGGTGTACGAAAACGTGAGCATGCCTCACGTGCTGTGGCAGCTTCAGGGCGAACGTACCGCGAAGTTCGGGGATGAAACCGACGAAAAAACTGGCGAGACGGTACACAAATTCGTCGGCTTCCAGCAGGTCACTCCGGGGACGATGTCGCCGGTAGATTATGATTCTGCTGTGGCCGACCTCGTGTCGTACCTGTCATGGATGTCCGAACCGACCCAGAAAACCCGCAAGCAGCTTGGCGTGTGGGTGCTGATGTTCCTCGGTATCCTGAGCTTTTTCGCCTGGCGATTGAACGCCGCGTACTGGAAACATATCAAATAATCACGCCGTCACCCGGCGTGGGGCCGGCGCCAGGAAAAACCTGTTGGACGGTTTTTCCGCGCGCTGGCCTTTCAGCTTTTTGAGGAAACGTAAACATGATGGTTCTGTATTCCGGCACAACTTGCCCGTTCTCCCAGCGCTGCCGGCTGGTGTTGTTCGAAAAGGGCATGGACTTCGAGATCCGCGACGTCGACCTGTTTAACAAGCCGGAAGACATCGCCGTGATGAATCCGTATGGTCAGGTGCCGATTCTCGTCGAACGGGACCTGATTCTGTACGAATCGAACATCATCAACGAATATATCGACGAGCGCTTCCCGCACCCGCAACTGATGCCGGCCGATCCGGTGCAGCGCGCCCGCGCCCGCCTGTTCCTGCTGAACTTCGAGAAAGAGCTGTTCGTGCACGTCGGCACGCTCGAAAACGAAAAGGGCAAGGCTGCGGAGAAGAATCACGAAAAAGCCCGTCTGGCGATCCGCGATCGTCTGACGCAACTCGCGCCGATCTTCCTGAAGAACAAGTACATGCTCGGCGAAGAGTTCTCGATGCTCGACGTCGCGATCGCACCGTTGCTGTGGCGTCTGGATCACTACGGCATCGAACTGTCGAAGAACGCCGCGCCGCTGATGAAGTACGCCGAGCGCATTTTCAGCCGCCCGGCTTATATCGAAGCGCTGACGCCTTCGGAAAAGGTGATGCGTCGTTGAGTGTGGCTTTGGGGCGAGGGCGCCGCGCGGCTGACTGAGCGCGCGCCCGCGCCCGGTAAGAGGACAGTTGATGCAAGAGATTTCCACCAAGCCTTACCTGCTGCGCGCGCTCTACGAGTGGTGCACGGATAACGGCTATACGCCGCACATCGCGGTTCGGGTCGACAATCAGACGCGCGTGCCGCGTCAGTTCGTGCGCGACAACGAAATCGTGTTGAACATTAGCTTCGAGGCGACCAGCCAGTTGCAGATGGGCAACGAGTGGATCGAGTTCAGCGCGCGTTTCTCCGGCAAGTCGCACAAGATCGAGGTGCCGATCGCCAATATTCTCGCGATTTATGCGCGCGAGAACGGCCAAGGCATGGCGTTCCCGGTCGAATCGACGGGCGGCGAAGCGCAGGATTCGGGCGCCGACGCGGAAATGGCGGACGAGACCGAAGCGCCCGCACCACGCGTGGTCGAAACGGCGCCAGCTAGGGATGCCGCCGGCGCCAAAGCGGATAGCGAACCGGCCGGCCCGCAACCTGACGACGATGGATCGAAAGGTGGCGGAAGGGCTCGCCTCAAGATCGTAAAATGAAGTAGAATCACGGCCTCATGCCGGCTTAGCTCATCAGGTAGAGCGCTTGACTTGTAATCATGAGGTGGCGGGTTCGAGTCCTGCAGCCGGCACCAGTTGTACGAAACGGGGTTTCTGTTCAATCAGAAACCCCGTTTTTTCTTGGTGCGTGCTTATCGATAAGACGCCATGTTCTTGCCGATGCACGGTGCTTCCGCCTGCAAAAAGGACCGGCTTCATGAAACGTCGGTGAGCCGCGAAACGGTCCAAAATCACCATATCTCTTTCACCTTGTCGATTGTGGACTTTTAAGTCCACACAATTCTTGGTCGAGGCCGGCAGATAGCGCGCTTCACCCGTTCCACAGGCGAATAGCGCACCGCGAACCCGGACGACAGGGGTACTATTCGGGCGTCAGTCGGCAACGCTTCCAAGTACTCCGGCGGGCAACGCCCCCGATGACGCGGCTTCTCAGCGCGTCGCTCCCGCAACACCGATCCCACCTCACCATGACCAGCCCTGCAACCCTTACCTGGCCCGAAGCCGACGGCCCCCGCTCCGCGCGTTGGCGCTGCGAAGCAGCCGTGCCGCCGCCCAAGCGTGTCATCGTCGCGGACGACCGCACGACCGCCGATTCCGCGTACCGACTGGCGTGCGAAGGGACGGCGCTCCTGTGGAACGGCGACTTCCAGAACGCTCGTCAGTTGCTGCAAGCAGTGACGCGCCGACTGGAGCGCAAGCCGCGCAAGCAGGGCGAAACGCCGCTCGACGCATTCAACCTGCATCGGCAGGCGCAGTCGCAACGCGCGCGCACGCTCGGCATGATCCTGATTCCGCTGGACGCCGCGTACGCTATTCCGCTGCGCCGCGCGCCCGATGTCCAGCAAGCCTGCATCGAAACCTACGGACCGTCGACCGACGAGCCGTCCGTCGTGTCGCTGCGAGAACTGCTCGGCATGATCGGCGCGCACGAGTGGCGCAAGAAGGGCGTCGAGATTCCCGCGCTAGGCGACCGGATTCATCCGCATTACGGCGTGTTCTCGCCGGTGCGCGGCGAATATGTGGATCTCGTCGCGAGCACGCCGCTGCCTTCGCTGAACAAGGCGTTCGATATCGGCACGGGCACGGGCGTGTTGTCCGCGCTGCTCGCCAAACGCGGCGTGAAGAAAGTCGTCGCTACCGACCAGGATCCGCGCGCGCTCGCTTGCGCGCGCGAAAACCTCACGCGTCTCGGTTACGACCAGCAAATCGATGTCGTGCAGGCTGATTTGTTTCCCGAAGGCCGCGCGCCGCTCGTGGTGTGCAATCCGCCGTGGGTGCCGGCGAGGCCCGCTTCGCCGATCGAGTACGCGATCTACGATCCGGAAAGCCGCATGCTGCTCGGCTTCCTGAACGGGCTGGCGGCGCATCTGTCGCCGGGTGGCGAAGGCTGGCTGATCATGTCGGACTTTGCGGAGCATCTCGGCTTGCGCACACGCGACTGGCTGCTGGCCGCCATCGACAAGGCAGGGCTGACGGTGGTGGGTCGCGAGGACATTCGTCCGCGACACCCCAAGTCGACCGATGAAACCGATGCGCTGCACACGGCACGCATGGCCGAAGTGACGTCGCTGTGGCGCCTGAAGGCGCGCTAAGCGGTGAGACGCATTGCCGCTCTATTAACAGCAAGAGCGGCAGTGCGGCGCGTCAGGTCGATGCACCGCGGACATACGCCGCCGCGCCGCGCCCTGCCGCGAGGCCGCTGGCAAAGCAGGCGGTGAGCAGGTAGCCGCCCGTCGGCGCTTCCCAGTCGAGCATCTCGCCCGCGCAGAAGATGCCGGGCAGGTGCTCGATCATCAGATGCTCGTCGAGTGCCTCGAAGGGAATGCCGCCGGCGGTGCTGATCGCTTCCGCGATCGGCCGGGCGCGCGTGAGCCGCACCGGCAACGCTTTGATGGCGTGCGCGAGACCATTGGCGTCGGCGAAGGCTTCTTTCGACAGAATCTCGTGCAACAAAGCCAGTTTTACCCCGCCAATGCCGATCCGGCCATGCAAGTGGCTCGACATCGAACGCGAGCCGCGCGGTCGCGTGACTTCGGCGACAACCCGCTCCAAAGCCAAGCCTGGCGCCAGATCGAGCGTGATCGTGACGTCGCCGTCCGCCAGAATCCGCTCCCGAATCGCGGCCGACAAGGCGTAGATCAGACTGCCTTCGAGGCCCGTTTCGGTCAAAAGTATTTCACCTTGTCGATTGTGGACTTTATTGTCTACATCGGTCAGCGTAATGGCCACCGGCTTGACCGGTTGACCCGCGAAACGCTCGCGCAGATAGGGGCTCCAGTCCGCGTCGAAGCCGCAGTTCGCAGGCCGAAGGGGCGCGATGGGCACATCGCGCGACGCCACCAGCGGGACCCACGCGGCGTCCGATCCGAGACGCGGCCAGCTTGCGCCGCCGAGCGCAAACACCACGGCGTCGAAGGTGACGGCTTGCTCGCCGTCGGGCGTCGCGAAACGGAGCGTGTGCGCGACGGCATGGCCGGCTTCGGTGTCCCAGCCGCACCACTTGTGGCGCATGTGAAACCGCACGCCCGCTTCGCGCAGCCGATGCAGCCACGCACGCAGCATCGGCGCGGCTTTCATATCCGCCGGGAAAACGCGCCCCGAACTGCCGACGAATGTCTCCACGCCCAACCCGTGCAGCCACGCGCGCAAGGCGTCGGGATCAAAGGCCCGCACGAGCGGCGCGATCTGTTCGCGGCGCGCGCCGTAGCGGCCGAGAAACGGCTCGAGCGGCTCCGAATGCGTGATGTTCATGCCGCCTTTGCCCGCCATCAGAAACTTGCGGCCGACCGACGGCATGGCGTCATAGACGTCGACCTGCACGCCTTGCTGCGCGAGCGCCTCGGCGGCCATCAAGCCGGCGGGGCCGCCGCCGATCACGGCGACGCGGGCGGAACGGAATGAGGATGACATGCGGGCCTGCGAAAGAGCGGAAGTGGCGGCGCGCCGCCGGTTCGATGATCCGGCGGCGCGAAGGGCGCCATTTTCACACCCTGGACAGTGCAGGGCAAACGCGCGAGCGGGCTGGCGGGCGGAAAAAGGCTGGGTTCAGGCGGTACCGCATTCACCCGGCTTGCATCCGCCGCTGTGTTATGCGACCAGGCGAACTATACTTTTCAGACACCTTCCATCGGACGCCGCGCGCGTCTTCCTTGCGTCAGACCAACTCGCCGCCTTCCTTGCCACCCGGCGTTCTCCGCGCGATCGGAGCCGCCGTGTCGCGGCCGGCGATGTGGTCCGCGCGTCTGCTGCCTGCGTGGATGTCTGAACGTCGTCTGAATCAAGGAGACTGCCATGTCCCGCAAATACATCGATTGCCGCGAGTTTCCGAGCGAAACGAACTGCACCGTCGCCCTGGCTGCCGACAGCGAGAGCGAATTGCTCGACGCCGCCGTGCAGCATGCGGTCGCGGTGCACAAGCACACGGATTCGCCGGAATTGCGCTCGCAACTCAAAACGCTCTTTCACGACGGCACACCGCCGGTGGAAGCGCCGCGCGCGTGAGCTGCTGTCTTTTGGGGAGCTACAGAACGAGCGACCCGCGCTAACGGCGTCTTGCCGCTCGCGCGGGTCGCAGCATCGTGGAACTATGTTCTAGCCGGGGTACGCCTCGTCCACCTTCAATCCAGCGAGCTTGAAGATGACCCGCAGCGTTTGCGGCTTGATATCGCGCCGCGAAGCAAGCGTAGTCATGACGAAGTCGAGCACCTTGGCGTACTTGAGCATGGTCAGGCAAGTTTCCATGTCCACGCTGCCGTCGCGCATGACTTCGGCCAGACGGAGCATTTCCGTCGAGATATCGCGGGCCATCTCCAGTTCGAGTTGCTGCTTCTCGGACCACGCCGGGGTGGCGATGAGTTTCGCCAGCATTTCCTGAAATTTCTGTTCGACGTTTCCGTTGGGTACCGTATCCATTGCCGCCTCTTCTATTATCCGAGCGCGCGTCCGCTTGACGTCTCGGCGCGCTGCTGGTTACGTAACGTTCGGCCCGAGTTCCGGGCCGTCCTCCCCACATGCATTCGGTTCGCGTGGTGAAAGCCACGGCCGCAGCCCATTGTTATAGGCGGCACGGCCGGCGCCATGGGCCTGGCCGTTACGCAAGCTGCTCTTGCGCCTTTCTGGAACCTTCCGCGTGACGCTTTTAGAGCAGGAAATGTTCCAGTTTTAAGCCCTTTCTGACATGCTTTGCGCGGCTCCTTCGGTCAGCAAGCCGCACTTTGGGTAAACTGGCAGCAACTTTTCCCTTTTTCCGTCACCTGTCGCACGTTCGCGCTGCAATTATTGGCGGTTTCCCCCGATGTCCAGCAAAACGCACGAAATTCGCCCCAATCAATCCGTCGAGTTGTTGAAGGAGCTTCACATCCTCACGCGTGACGGCAAGATGAACCAGGACAGCCGCCGCAAACTGAAACAGGTCTATCACCTGTTCCAGTTCATCGAGCCGCTGCTCAAAGACCTCAGGAACGAGCAGGGCGCCGTAACCCTTGTCGACCACGGCGCGGGCAAGTCTTATCTAGGTTTTATCCTGTATGACCTTTTCTTCAAGGAGTTTCAGGCAGAAGCGGGCGGTGCGTCACACATCTATGGCATTGAGACGCGCGAAGAGCTCGTCGCGAAGTCGGAAGAGCTTGCTGGCCGGCTGGGATTTACGGGCATGTCGTTTCTGAATCTGTCGGTGGCAGACTCGATCACGTCGGACCGATTGCCGGCCCGGATCGACATCGTCACCGCGCTGCACGCCTGCAATACCGCGACCGACGACGCGCTGCGCTTCGCGCTCGAAAAGAGGGCGAAGTACATTGTGGTCGTGCCGTGCTGTCAGGCGGAGGTGGCGGGGGTGTTGCGGCAGAACAAGGGCAAATCTCTCGGCAACGCTCTCACGGAGATCTGGCGGCATCCGTTGCACACGCGGGAGTTCGGGAGCCAGATCACGAATGTACTGCGGTGTCTGCAGCTCGAAGCGCACGGATATCAGGTCAGCGTCACCGAGCTGGTGGGTTGGGAGCATTCCATGAAGAATGAACTCATCATCGCCCAGTACAAGGATTTGCCGCGGCGCCGGCCGGCCGAGCGTTTGAACGAGGTGATGGAAACGCTCGGGATCGAGGAGCTGAAGGAACGGTTCTTTGTTTCGGCCTGATCCGGCGACGTCGCGCGGCCGCTTGTGGCGGGCCCGTTGCGTGAATTACCGCTTCATCAACGCGTTCCAGCCGGCCAGCCCGATTCGCCGGAGCGTTTCCTGATTCCGCTCGTAAATTTCTTCAGCGTCGGGAAAAGCCTGAACTGCACGTTCGATGCTGTCCTCGCGCAGCAGATGCAAAATCGGATACGGCGCGCGATTCGTGTAGTTCTCGATATCGTCGGGCTCGCTGCCTTCGAACTGGTAAAAGGGATGGAAGCTCGCGATCTGAACGACGCCTTCGAGCCGAAGCTGCTTGAGCATGCGTTCGGCGAAAAACAGGCAATCGTTGTAGTCGAGAAAAGCGGCGAGCGCTTGCGGCACGATTAACAGCGTCGTATCCAAGGCATCGGGGTCGGCGGCGACGAGCGTCTGAAGCTCGGTTTCCAGATCGGTCAGCACGCCTTCCATGTCCACGGCATCGCTGACGGCGTAGCGAATCTGCCCTTTCACGTGGACTGCCTTCGCGAACGGGCAGAGATTGAGGCCGATCACAGCCTCGGTCAACCAGTGACGAGTAGCGGCAACAACGGCATCGTGGGATTCGGCGGACAACGACATGGCGGGCGGCGCGGGAGATAAAGCGCCATTTTAACGGGGCGAACCGGAGTGGATTCGCGCCTCGCTCAAACAGAACGTCAAAGCAGAAAATTCAATCAGCTGCGGCCGACGTCGCCGCCGCCGCGCCGCACGCCGCGGCGATCAACTGTGCGGCGACCTTGGGCGCGGCCAGAATGGGCCCGCATCCGGGCCCATACGTCTGGCTGGCCGCATACACGCCTTCGATCATCAGACCCAGCGCATTGGCGAGCGCCACCGGATCATCGGCGCCCGCCGCCGTGGTCAGTTCCGTGAGCCGCGCCATCAGGCGTGCCTTGTTGCGAAACACGAACTGCCGCGCCGGATGCGCCGTCTCCGGAAACTCCACCGACACGTTTACGAAAGGGCAGCCGCGATAATCGTCGACAGACGCGCGCACCGCGAGGTCGTCGAAATATTGCTGAAGCTGCTTTGCGGGCTCGCCCGGATGTTTGGCGAAGCTCCGCTCCACATAGCTGAAGAACTGCTCGTCCTTACGCTCCAGGTAAGCCATGACGAGCTCGTCCTTCGACGAAAACTGCCGGTACAAACTCATCTTGTTCACGCCGGCGCGCTCGACCACCGCGTCCACGCCGACGGCTCGCACGCCCTCGCGGTAGAACAGCTCGTCTGCGGCGCGCAGCAAATGCTGTTGCGCTTGCGGGCCGGCGGTCTGCGCGCCACGCGTGCGGCGCGCAGCGGCTGGCTTTTGGGTTTGACTGTCGGACATGGATGACCACCTGAACTCAATTAACGCCTTGACATGTTACCGAGCAGTAACTAAGATCGCAACACCTATTGTGACTGATCTGTCACAAGTCCTTTACCGAACCCGTAACAATATTGGCGGCGTCGCCTGCGGAGCAGGCGTCGATTGGAGATCCGATGAACTGGGCAGCAAGACTGATTGGCGGACGTTTCCACTACGGCTGGTTGACCGTCGCGGTGGTGTTTCTGGTACTGCTGGCGGCGGCGGGCACGCGGGCCACGCCGAGCGTGATGATGCTGCCGCTCGAGCATCAATTCGGCTGGAGTCGCGCAACGATTTCCCTGGCGATCTCCGTGAACATTGCGCTGTACGGTCTGATGGGACCGTTCGCGGCAGCGGCGATGCAGCGCTTCGGTGTGCGCCCCACGCTGCTGGCCGCGTTGGGGACGATGGCGTTGGGCGTGGCGCTGTCGTCGCTGATGACGCACCCGTGGCAAATGGTGCTGATCTGGGGCGTGATGGTCGGCGGCTCGACGGGGGTCGCGGCGCTGTCGTTGTCGGCGACGGTGGTGACGCGCTGGTTCACCACGCGGCGCGGCCTCGTCATGGGCATTCTCACGGCGAGTTCGGCAACCGGCCAGCTCGTGTTCCTGCCGATGCTCGCGGCCATCGCCGAGCACCACGGCTGGCGGCAAGTGGTGTGGGTCGTCGCGATTGCGGCCGCGATCGTGATTCCGCTGGTTGCATTTCTGCTGCCCGAGCGCCCGGCCGACATGAAGCTGCGCCCGTACGGCGAGCCGCACGATTCGCCCATCAACAGCACCGTCACCAAACAGAATCCGCTGGCGATCGCCTTCGGCACGCTCGCCATGGCGAGCAAGACACGCGATTTCTGGCTGCTGTTCTTCAGCTTCTTTATCTGCGGCGCGAGTACCAACGGTTATGTCGGCACCCACCTGATCGCGATGTGCGGCGACTACGGCATGACGGAAGTGCAGGGCGCTTCGCTGCTCGCCGCGATGGGCATTTTCGACCTGTTCGGCACGACGCTCTCCGGTTGGTTGTCGGACCGCTTCAATAGCCGTGTGCTGCTGTTCTGGTACTACGGGCTGCGCGGTTTGTCGCTGATGTATCTGCCGCACGCCTTCGGCATCGACTTCTTCGGACTGCCGCTGTTCGCCGTGTTCTACGGCCTTGACTGGATCGCGACCGTGCCGCCGACCGTGCGTCTGGCCACCGACGTCTACGGCAAGGAATCGGCGCCGGTGGTGTTCGGCTGGGTCGTCGCCGGCCATCAGCTCGGCGCGGCGTTCGCGGCGCTCGGCGCGGGTATGCTGCGCGCGAGCCTCGGCACGTACACGGTGGCGTCGATGATTTCCGGCGGCTTGTGCCTCGTGGCGGCGGTGATCGTGTTGCGGATCAACCGGCCTGCCAAAGTGCCGGAACCGCAGGCGGCATAAAACCACACACAATCGACCGGCGCGATGCCGAAAACTGCAGCGGTTTCAAACCGCGCCCGGCGATTCTGGCATCGCGACAACGACGGCCCCGCAAGGGGCCGTTTTGCTATTGCCGGCGGCGCAAACAAACTGCTCGCTTGTAGGCGCACGCGCGCCGAAGCCCGGTTATGCTATGTGACCCCCGGGCAGTTGCCCGTCGTTCATGAATTTCGACCGAGAGAAGCGCATGACCAACAAACCCGCCCCTACCGCAATTGCCATTCATGAGCTGATTGCAGGCCGCTGGAGCCCGCGCGCGTATTCGAGCGAGCCGGTGAGCCGCGAGCATCTGCATTCCGTGCTCGAAGCGGCACGCTGGGCGCCGTCTTCGTATAACGCGCAGCCTTGGCGTTTTCTCGTATTCGACCGCAGCGTCGATGAAGTCTCGTTCAAGCAGGCCTTCGCCACGCTGGTGCCGTTCAACCAGGGCTGGAATGCGCCGGTGCCGGTGCTGATCGCGGTGACGACGCACACCTTGACCAACAAGGGCGAGGTGAATCGCTGCGCACCGTACGATGCGGGCGCCGCGGCGATGGCGCTGGTGTTGCAGGCGCATGCGCTCGGACTTGCCGCGCATCAAATGAGCGGTTTCGACCCGAACGCGTTCCGTACCGCATTCAAGCTGCCGAACGACGTCGAAGTAATCGCGATGATTGCGCTCGGTCATTACGGCGACGTGGACAAACTGGATCCGGTGTTGCGCGAGCGCGAGAAGTCGGTGCGTCAGCGTTTGCCGCTGGCGGAAATGGCCTATGGCGGCGGCTGGAAGAAGGCGTTCTGAGCGGTTTTCAACTTACGTATCGAGTAAAACGAACGCGCGGCGCTGCCCGCGCGTTTTTCATTCGACGTCGTCCGCGACGCTCGACAGCGGCGCCGCCACGCTCTCCAGCGACTTGCGCTCCGCGTCCACGCCCCAGATCGCCGCGATGACCGCTGCCGCCAGCATCAGACCCGAGCCGACCAGATAGCCCGAAAAGACCTCGCCACGCTGATGCGTGTCGATCAGCCGCCCGAAAAACGCCGGCCCGGCGATACCGCCGAGCGCCGTGCCGACCGCGTAGAAAACGGCGATGGCCAGCGCGCGGATTTCCAGCGGAAACGACTCGCTGACGGTTAGATAAGCCGAACTCGCGGCCGCTGACGCGAAGAAGAAAATCACCATCCACGCGATCGTCTGCGTCACGACGGTGAGCATCTCGTGCGCGAACAGGTAGCCGCTCAGCGTCAGCAGGATGCCGGAGATCGCGTAAGTCGCCGCGATCATCTTGCGCCGCCCGATCACGTCGAAGAGCCGGCCGAGCAGCAGCGGGCCGAGGAAATTGCCGAGCGCGAAAGGCAGCAGATACCAGCCGATGTGGTCGCCCGGCACGTGGTAGAAGTCGGTTAGCACCAGTGCGTAGGTGAAAAAGATCGCGTTGTAGAAAAACGCCTGTGCGGTCATGAGCGACAGACCGACCAGCGCGCGCCGTCGATGCACGTTAAAAAGCGTATGGAACACCTCGCGCAGTGGCGTATGTCCGCGAGCGCGCAATCGCAGGCGCGTGAGTTCGTGGTCGGAGAGCGTGTGGCCTTCGTTGCGGAAACGCGTTTCGATGCCTTCGACAATCGCGCGCGCGTCGCGCTCGTCGCCGTGCGTGAGCAGCCAGCGCGGGCTTTCCGGCACCCAGATGCGCATCGGCAGAATCCCCAGCGCAAGCACCGCGCCGATGAAGAAGCAGGCGCGCCAGCCCCAGTCGGCCGGCAGCAGATGCGGATCGAGCAGCACCAGCGAGCCGGCCGCGCCGAGTCCCGCGCCGACCCAGAACGTGCCGTTGATGCCAAGATCGGTCCAGCCGCGCACGCGCGCCGGCGTGAATTCCTGGATCGTCGAATTGATCGCCGTATATTCGCCGCCGATCCCGGCGCCGGTCAGGAAGCGAAATAGCAGAAAACTGGCCAGATTCCACGACAGCGCGGTTGCCGCCGTCGCCGCCAGATACAGGGCGAGCGTGATGAAAAACAGTTTGCGGCGTCCGAGCCGGTCGGTCAGCCAGCCGAATCCCAACGCGCCGAGCACCGCCCCGGCGATGTAGGCGCTACCGGCCAGACCGACCTCGGCGTTGGTAAAGTGCAACGATGGACTAGACTTCAACGCGCTTGCCACCGCGCCTGCCAGCGTGACTTCCAGACCGTCGAGCAGCCACGTGACGCCAAGCGCCACCACGATCAGCGAGTGAAACCGGCCCCACGGCAGACGGTCGAGCCGCGAAGGCAGATCCGTTTCGACGACCGTGGCGTTTTTTTCGTGGACGGCGGCAGTAGGCGGCGCGCTCATTGCTTGAGGTCTCCTCATTTCCGAAAATTGGCGGCGTATTCTGTCAAAATGAGCAATATTCGTTCCGTCGAGCCGGGCTTTTGCGTGATCGCGAGCGCGCCCGAAACGTCAGTTGATGCTGATTGGGCTTTCGTGATACAAAGCCGCTCCCCCTTCTGTCCGCGCCAGCCGTGAGCGGCGATTCCTGCCATGAACTATTGCGCGATTGACTTCGGTACTTCCAATTCGGCTGTGGCCGTTCCTGTCGACGGTGCGCTCAAGCTCGCGCCGGTCGAGGGCGCCTACACGACGCTGCCCACTTCGGTCTTTTTCAATACCGACGAGAACACCCGCGAATTCGGGCGGGCGGCGCTCGCAGCCTATATCGACGGCTTCGACGGCCGTCTGATGCGTTCGATGAAGAGTATTCTCGGCTCGCCGCTCGCCGAGAACTCCACCGATCTCGGCGACGGTTCCGCGATCAAGTACACGGACGTGATCGCGATTTTCGTCGATCACCTGAAGCGTTCGGCCGAAAAAAGCGCTGGCGGCCCGATTCATCGCGCTGTACTGGGCCGCCCGGTGTTTTTCGTCGACGACGATCCGCGTGCCGATCAGATGGCGCAGCAGCAACTCGAAGCGGCCGCGCGCTCAGTCGGTCTGCAGGAAATCCACTTTCAGTATGAGCCGATCGCGGCCGCGTTCGACTACGAATCGCATCTGACAGAAGAAGGGCTCGTGCTGGTGGCCGACATCGGCGGCGGTACCTCGGACTTTTCGCTGGTGCGCGTCGGGCCGGAGCGGATGAAGCGCGTCGAGCGCAAGGACGACGTGCTGGCGCACCACGGCGTGCACGTCGCCGGCACGGACTTCGACCGTCGCGTGGAACTGGCGACGATTCTGCGCGAAATGGGCTATCAGACATTGGACCCGGAAGGCCGCGAGATTCCGAACCGGATCTATTTCGATCTGGCGACCTGGCATCTGATTAACACCGTCTACGCTCCGAAGCGCGTCAGCGAACTCGCGCTGATGCGCCACCTGTTCACCGAGGCCAGGCATCACGACCGCCTGATGCGCGTCGTGGACCGCCGTTTGGGTCATGCGCTGGCCGCTCATGCGGAAGAAGCGAAGATCGGCGTGGCGGCCGGCGGAGAGACCGTGATCGATCTCGATGAAGTGGAAGACGACCTGCGTCTCGCATTCGACGAGGCGCAACTCATCAAGGCCGGCCACGACGAAACGCTGCGCATCGTGCAGGCGGCGCGCGATACGGTGCAGGCGGCCGGCGTGGCGACACGCGACGTCAACGCGATTTACTTTACGGGCGGTTCGACTGGATTGGCGTTTCTATCGGGCGCATTGGCGGCGGCATTTCCGGATGCTAAAGCGGTATTCGGCGACCGTCTCGCGAGTGTCGCGACTGGACTCGGCATTCACGCGCGACGTCTATTCGGATAACCAGAATCATCAACCGCATACTGCGAAGATAATCACCGTTCGCAATAGCGGCGGATATAAAAAAACCCCGCCGAGGCGGGGTTTTTTTGCGTCCAGAAGGAAGCGTGTTGCTTACACCGGCTTGATGTTAGCAGCTTGCTTGCCCTTCGGGCCCGTCTTCACTTCAAACGTAACCTTTTGGTTTTCTTGCAGCGTCTTGAAGCCTTCCGTGCGGATTTCCGAGAAATGCGCGAACAGATCTTCGCCGCCGCCGTCCGGCGTGATGAAGCCAAAGCCCTTTGCGTCATTGAACCACTTGACGGTACCGGTTTCCATATTACTTGTTCCTAAAGATGGTAAATAAGGCCGAAGCCCAGAGGGTGCATGAAAATCAAGGAAGGGGGTAATGGGACCAACCGGAGTACCGTTGATGGGCGAACTACGAAAGACCAATTCACTCGCCGCTTGAAATCCTGCCCGAACGTTATACGGCCATTTTGAGAGAAGGTCAACAGTCTCCCCACAACTTTACGAACTTTCGCCAACATGGCGTAAAAGTTGCTTACAAAGCTTGCTATTCATCCGATTTTTTTGCTAGGGAGAACCCTTGGTTTTGCTGCATGGACTGGGTGCAACCGTTAAACTACGCGCCTCGCGTCGGTTGCACCTGTTTGGATTGGGCCGTCGTGTACGCATGCGTCACCCGTTTCCAGCGCCTCCAAGGCGATGTGACGCGGTGCCGACATGTTTCTGCTGCAACTTGCATGGGGCGGAGTCGGTGCCAAAGCGCTCATTCCCGCCGAAACAGGAGAAGACGTGAAAAGTTCTATACAACGGAACATCGGCCCGTTCGCGCTGATGCTGACCGGCTTGGGTTCCATCATCGGATCGGGCTGGCTGTTCGGCGCGTGGAAGGCTGCAAAAATTGCCGGTCCCGCTGCCGTTTGTGCATGGGTGATCGGCGCGGTCGTGATTCTCGCGATCGCACTGACCTACGCCGAACTCGGTGCGATGTTTCCGGAGTCGGGCGGCATGGTGCGTTACGCGCGCTATTCGCACGGCGCACTCGTGGGCTTCATTAGCGCATGGGCCAACTGGATTGCCATCGTTTCGGTGATTCCAATCGAGGCTGAAGCGTCCATTCAATATATGAGTACGTGGCCCTATCCGTGGGCGCATGCGCTATTCGTGGATGGATCATTAACCACGAACGGGTTATTGCTGTCCGCGGCGCTCGTGATCATTTACTTCATGCTGAACTACTGGGGCGTGAAACTGTTTGCGCGCGCCAATTCGGCGATCACGATCTTCAAGTTCCTGATTCCCGGCGCGACGATCTTCGGCTTGATGTTCGCGGGCTTCCACAAGGAAAACTTCGGCGAAGCGAGCACCTTCGCGCCGTACGGCTGGTCGGCGGTGCTGACGGCGGTATCGACGAGCGGCATCGTGTTCGCGTTCAACGGTTTCCAGAGCCCGATCAATCTCGCGGGGGAAGCGCGCAATCCGGCCAAAAGCGTGCCGTTCGCGGTGATCGGCTCGATCCTGCTGGCGCTGGTGATCTACGTGCTGCTGCAGATTGCATATATCGGCGCGGTTAATCCGAGCGACGTGATGAAGGGCTGGAGCCACTTCAACTTCGCTTCGCCGTTCGCGGAGCTCGCGATCGCGCTGAACCTGAACTGGCTGGCGATCCTGCTGTACGTCGACGCATTCGTCAGCCCGAGCGGCACCGGCACGACCTACATGGCGACCACCAGCCGCATGATTTACGCGATGGAGCGCAATAACACGATGCCGAAGATGTTCGGCAACGTCCACCCGTTCTACGGCGTGCCGCGTCAGGCAATGTGGTTCAACCTGCTGGTGTCGTTCATTTTCCTGTTCTTCTTCCGCGGCTGGAGTTCGCTCGCGGCGGTGATTTCGGTCGCAACGGTGATTTCGTACCTGACCGGCCCGATCAGCCTGATGGCGCTGCGCCGCGCGGCGACGGACCTTGAGCGTCCGCTGCATATTCCGGGCATGAAGATCATTGCGCCGTTCGCGTTCGTCTGCGCGTCGCTGATCCTGTATTGGGCAAAGTGGCCGCTGACCGGCGAAATCATTCTGCTGATGGTCGTCGCGCTGCCGGTGTACTTCTACTTCCAGGCGAAGTCGGGTTTTGCCGGCTGGGGACGTGATCTGAAGGCGGCTTGGTGGCTGGTCGCTTATCTGCCGGTAATGGCGATTCTGTCGCTGATCGGCAGCAAGCAGTTCGGCGGTCACGACCTGATCCCTTATGGCTGGGACATGGTGGTGGTTATCGCGTTTTCGCTGGTGTTCTATTATTGGGGCGTGACGAGCGGTTATCGCTCGGAATATCTGGACGAGCGCAGCGAGCATGACGAAGTGCTCGAAGGCATGGGCGCTCATTAAAGTGTCGCGCTGAAGCTTGTGGAAAAACCCCCCGCCGGAGTTGCTCAGGCGGGGGGGTTTCTTTTCTACGGCGCCTATGTCGAAAAGTCAGGCTGTGCCGAACACGTAGTTGGTCATGGCGAGCGACCGCTGGTAGGTTCCGAGCGACTGGATAGCCAGCGAATAATCGTCGTCCGCCGCGCCCAATGCGGCGAATACCGGCAGCAGATGCTCGTCGGTGGGATGCATCAGCACCGCGTGCGGCGCCTGGCGGCGATAGTCGAGCAGCGCGTCGATATCGTGCGCGGCGAGTTTTTCCTCGAACCAGTCGGTGAATTCGGCGACGCGTGGATCGGCGTCCTCAGGGCGGGCGGAGAAGTCGGCGGCGCGCAGGTTGTGCGTGATCTGGCCGGAGCCGATCACCATCACGCCATCGTCTTGCAACGACCGCAGCGCCCGGCCGACCCGAAAGTGATGCGCCGCGTCCATGTGCGGTTGGATCGACAGCTGGGCGACGGGTACATCGGCCTGCGGAAACATGAGCAGCATCGGGACCCACGCGCCGTGATCGAGTCCGTGCGGCTCGGCACCCGCGAGGATGCCGCTCTCGCCGAGCAACACGGCAGCGCGGCGCGCCACATCCGGGGCGCCGGGAGCCGGATACTGAATTTCGTACAACTGACGCGGAAAGCCATAGAAATCGTGGATGGTTTCCGGCGCCGTGGACGTGCTTGCGACAGGCTGCGCCGTGCCCCAATGGGCCGACAGCATGAGCACGGCTTCCGGACGTGGCAACTGGGCGCTCAGCACGCCGAATTCGGCGGACGGCAACGACGGGTCGATCGGCAGCGTGGGCGCGCCGTGGGACAGGAATAGTGAGGGTAAGCGGTTCATGGCAGCAACGCGGCCGCGAGAGCGCGGCATAGAGATTGGGTTGCTACCAATATAGGGGCGCACCGCGATTTGATAAACGGGCTAAAACAGAATTGATTGTCTCGCGGATGTTGTGAATTCGTGCGTATGCACGGACACCGGGCGCCGGAACTGACGCGCTACGCCTGCGTGCCGCGCAGCCCAGCCCACGCCGGCGACAAAGCCGGTCCGAGCGCAAACAGATCCAGCACGCGCGCCACGGTGTGATCGACCATTTCGTCGATGGAAGCGGGGTGGTTGTAGAAGGCAGGCAAGGGCGGAAAAATCACGCCGCCCATTTCAGTGACGGCCGTCATGTTGCGCAGATGCGCCAGATTGAACGGCGTTTCGCGCACGAGCAGCACGAGTCGGCGGCGCTCCTTGAGCGTGACGTCGGCGGCGCGCGTGATCAGGTTGTCCGAGAAACCGTGTGCGACGCTGGCGAGCGTCTTCATGGAGCAAGGGGCGACGACCATGCCGTCGGTGGCAAACGAGCCGGACGCGATGCTCGCACCGACGTCGCGCACCGAATGGACGACATCCGCGAGCGGATGCACGTCTTCTTTGCTCAACTGGAGTTCGTGCTGGATATTGAGCCAGCCCGCGCTCGAAATCAGCAGATGGCTCTCGACGCCGCCCAGCCTGCGCAGCGTTTCCAGTATCCGGATGCCGTAGATGGCACCCGTCGCGCCGGTGATCGCGACGATCAGCCGGCGTGGCGCCGCAGCGCGTGTTTCCATGGCTCGCGGCGCCTAAGGAGAGAAGCGTGTGAACCGAGGCCGTTCAGGCCGCGGCGAACAACTGCTGCAGTTCGCCCGATTCGTACATTTCCATCATGATGTCCGACCCTCCGACGAATTCGCCCTTCACGTACAGCTGCGGAATGGTCGGCCAGTTCGAGAACTGCTTGATGCCCTGGCGGACTTCGTCGTCTTCGAGCACGTTGACGGTCTTGATCTCGCCGACGCCGCACGCTTTCAGAATCTGGATGGCGCGGCCCGAAAAGCCGCACATCGGGAACTGAGCGGTGCCCTTCATGAAGAGGACGACATTGTTCTCGTCGACGATTTGCTTGATGCGTTGTTGCGTATCCATGACTGACCTTGCGGTTCCGTTATGTGTAGGGAATAGGCTGAAATGATAGCGGATTTCGATACAGCCGGCGGGGCGCCGCTTTGTCCGTGCAGCGTTTGTGGATATTAGGTGATGTGCGTCAGCCGTCCAGACGCCCGCCACTGATCCGTTCGATGCCCGCCAGATCGCGCTCCGAGCGGACTTGCGCGAATCCTTGTGCTGTCAATAGCGCGCGCACGGCTTCGGCCTGATCGTAGCCATGCTCGATCCACAATACGCCATCGGCGGCGAGGCGTGTTGGCGCACCGGCGATGATGGCGCGGATCGCGCTGAGCCCGTCGGCTTCGTCGGTGAGTGCGCCGCGCGGTTCGAAGCGCAGATCGCCTTCGTCCAGATGCGGATCGCCGCTCGCGATATACGGCGGATTGCTGACGATCACGTCGAAGCGCAACGTGGCGTCGAGCGAGTCGTACCAGTCGCTTTGCGTCAGCACCACGGCGCCGCCGGGGCGTTGTGCGTCGAGCAGGCGGGCGGCGTTGCGCGTGGCGACCGCCAGCGCTTCGACGGAACGGTCTAGCGCCCAGACTCGCGCATCCGGCCGCATCGACGCAATCGCGACGGCAATGGCGCCGGTGCCCGTGCCGAGATCCAGCACGCGAGGCCGCAGGAAGTTTTCCAGCGCCGACAGCGCAGTGTCGACCAGCAATTCGGTTTCAGGGCGCGGAATCAGCACGTGTGGCGTGACTTCGAAATCCAGCCCGAAAAATTCCCGTGCGCCGACCAGTTGCGCCACCGGTTCGCCGGCTACGCGCCGTGCTTCCAGCGTCTGATAACGCTCGACAAGCTTGTCGTCGAGCGCTTCGTCGCTGCGCGTAATCAGTTGCGTGGGCCGCCAGCCGAGCACGTGCGTGAGCAGGATGCGCGCTTCCAGCGGCGGCAATGGCGAGGCGCGTAACAGCGCGGCAGGTGTGGCGGACGGGGCAGGTGTGGCCGAGGTCATGCGCGCTTCAGTCCGCGTCGCCCAGCGAGGCCAGCAGTTCGGCCTGATGCTCGCTGACGAGCGCGGCGATCAGTTCGTCGAGATCGCCGTCCATGATCGCATCCAGACGGTAGAGCGTCAGGTTGATGCGATGATCCGTCAGACGCCCTTGCGGGAAGTTGTACGTGCGAATCCGCTCGGAGCGGTCGCCGGAGCCGATCAGGCTCTTGCGCGTGGCGGCTTCTTTCGCCTGCTGCTCGTGCGATTGCTTGTCCTTGATGCGCGCGGCCAGCACCTTCAGCGCGCGGTCCTTGTTCTTGTGCTGCGACCGGTCGTCCTGACATTCGACCACGATCCCCGTCGGCAAGTGCGTGACGCGCACCGCGGAATCGGTCTTGTTGATGTGCTGCCCGCCCGCGCCGGACGCGCGGAACGTGTCGATCCGCAAATCCGCCGGATTGATCTCGACTTCGCCGATTTCGTCCGCTTCCGGCATGACCGCGACCGTGCACGCCGACGTGTGAATGCGCCCTTGCGTTTCGGTCGCCGGCACGCGTTGCACGCGGTGGCCGCCGGACTCGAACTTGAGCTTCGAATAAGCGGCTTCGCCTGCGATCCGCACGATCACTTCCTTGTAGCCGCCCAGGTCCGACTCGCTCGCCGACATCATTTCCACTTGCCAGCGGCTGCGCTCGGCAAAGCGCAGGTACATGCGCAGCAAGTCACCCGCGAACAGCGCGGACTCATCACCGCCCGTTCCAGCGCGGATTTCGAGGAAGATGTTGCGGTCGTCGTTCGGATCTTTCGGCAGCAGCATTTTCTGCAGTTCGGCGCCGAGCTTTTCCATACGCTCGCGGGCCGCGCGAATTTCGTCTTCGGCGAAGTCGCGCATCGACACATCCGCCAGCAATTCCTGCGCGGTGGTTGCGTCGTTCATGGCCTGACGCCACAGCGCGTAGTGGTCCACCACCGGCCCGAGCTCGGCGTGTTCCCGCGTGAGCTTGCGGTATTGGTCGAGATTCGAGGTGATGTCCTCGCGGCTCAACAGATCGTTCAGTTCGGCCAGCCGGGTAGTGAGCTGGTCGAGCTTGCGTTGCATGCTCGTTTTCATCGGACGGGTATCGGAGCGGGCTCCGGCAAGGACGACGACTAGGGGAGTGGGCAGATGCCCTGGTCAGAAGCACGTCGCGGGCCACTTGCGGTAGCCCGGACAGCGCGGCGGTGGCTGCGCCGCTAACGCTCCGTGGAACCGGAGTGTTTGTAGAAACCGCCCATCAGTTCAATGAGGGTGTCACGGTTTTCGCTGCTCGCGCGATTGAGCGCGTGCGTGGGACCGTGGATCAATTTATTGGTGAGCGATTGCGACAGCGCTTCGAGCACGGCGGCCGGATCGTCGCCGCGCGCGAGCATTTTCTGCGCGCGCTCGACTTCGGCGCGGCGCAGCACGTCGGCCTGCGTATGCATATGGCGGATCACCGGCACGATGCTGCGCGCGTCAAGCCATTGCATGAAGTTCTGCACGCGCGTTTCGATGATCGCTTCGGCTTGCGCGACCGCGGCTTGCCGCGACGCATTGCCTTCGCGGACGATCGCGCCGAGGTCGTCGACGGTATACAGAAACACGTCTTCGAGCTGGCCGACTTCCGGTTCGATATCGCGCGGCACGGCCAGATCGACCATGAAAATCGGCCGGTGACGGCGCGCTTTGACAGCCCGCTCGACCGCGCCCAAGCCGATGATCGGCAAGGTGGACGCCGTGCACGACACGATGATGTCGAACTCATGCATGCGCGACGGCAGTTCCGACAGCGGAATTGCCCGGCCGTTGAAGCGCTCGGCGAGACGCGTGCCGCGCTCGGCCGTGCGGTTCGCGACAACGAGTTCACGTGGCTGCTGTGCTGCGAAATGCGTGGCGCACAGCTCGATCATTTCGCCCGCGCCGATGAACAGCACGCGCTGGTTCGAGACTTTGTCGAAAATCCGCTGGGCGAGGCGCACGGCGGCGGCGGCCATGGAAACTGACTGCGCGCCGATTTCGGTCGTGCTGCGCACTTCCTTCGCCACCGCGAAGGTGCGCTGGAACAGCTGGTTCAAATACGTGCCGAGCGCGCCGGCTTCGGATGCGGTACGCACTGCATCCTTCATTTGTCCGACGATTTGCGTTTCGCCCAGCACCATCGAATCCAGTCCGGACGCGACGCGGAACGCGTGGCGCACGGCTTCCGACTGCGGCAGCGCGTAGACGTGCGGAGCGAGTTCGTCGATGGGCAGGTTGTGGTACCTGGAGAGCCACTGGATTGCGGCCTCGCGCGCGGCCTGGTCGTCGGTCGCGCAATAGAGTTCGGTGCGATTGCAGGTGGACAGAATGGCCGCTTCTGGCGCCGTGCGGGCCGAAGGGCCCAGCCAGATGCTCTTGAAGGTTTCCAATGCGGGCTTGATCTGTTCGAGCGGAAACGCCACGCGTTCGCGCAAAGCGACAGGCGCAGTGTGGTGATTGATTCCGATCGTTAGAAGCTGCATTTGGGGGAGCTATGGTTTAGCCCAATATTATAGCGTTTCCACGATTTTCACATTGTGCGCAGCTTATTCCGCGGTTACCACGGCTTCCGGCGGGATCGCGTCGAGTTGATAGCCGTAGCCGTAAAGCGGCGTCAGACAATAGCCGTGTTCGGGATGAAGCTGCAATTTGCTGCGCACCCGCGACGCGTGCGTGTCCACCGTGCGCGACCTTACGTCACGGCCGCGCGTCCAGACGTTTTCAAGAATATGCGCTCGCGACACCGGCCGTGAGAGATTGCTGAACAGCAGCAGCGCAAGGCGGAATTCCTTGGGCGTGAGCGCGACCGTTTGCTTACGGAACGTGACGGCAAATTGCGCTGCATCGAACGCATATTCGCCGATGATGTCGCGCCGCCGGTTAGGCGGCCGCCGCAAGCCGGCGCGGCGCAGCAGCGCGTCCACGCGGGCCAGCATCTCAGGGCCGCGGACCGGTTTGGTCAGGCAGTCGTCGGCGCCCGCGTGGAGCGCGGCGACAATCTGGCTCTCGCGCGGCGCCGACATCAGCACGATCACCGGCAAGCCCGGCAAGATGGCGCGGGCGCGCGGGATGACGTCTTCGGCGGAATGATCGCCGGCCCAGCTTTCGGTGATGAGAAGATCGAAGAATTCTTCGTCGGCGCGCGCCAGGAACGGCACGCTCGCGGTGAAGTGCTGGCACAAATGACCGCCGGCGAAAACCAGCCGGCCGATCAGTTCAGCGTGCCGCAAGTCCGGCTCGATAAGGGCGATTCGCATGACGCGCTTTCAGCCTGGCAATGACCGGGGACCAGGCTTTTCCGTAAGGCCGACAGCTTGCCTAACAGCACCCCGACCCCTAAACTCAACCGCTATGCGGAAAGCGCCGTGCTGAACTTCTATAGTTAATGAGACAAAAATGCTAGCTGTGTTGGCCCCTTGCGCCCATGAGACGAATCCGAAACTGCGCGAGGCCAGCCGCTAATGGGGTGGCCCGGCCTTGTAGTGTTGGGGGCGGCGATTGGTCTCGCGGGCTGGTGGTTGCATCCGCTGCGACGCGCGAGCCGCGCCCGGTGGTGGGTGGCGCTGCTCGCCGGCGTACTGGGCGCGGTCGTTGCGCACATGGCCGGCAACGTGATTGGTCTCTTCCATGACGGTGATACGCTCGAATGGCCGGTATGCACCGGCGTCGCGTTGATCGCCGTTGCCGTGACGGTCGGCTTGCTTTCCCGTCGATGAATATTTGCAGGTGACTCCGATGAATGCCCGACTCCCCGAAACTTCCTCCATTCCCGAACGGCTTGCCACTTTGCGCAACGCAATGGCGCGCGAAGGCGTCGCTGCCTACCTGGTGCCGTCCGCCGACCCGCATCTGTCCGAATATCTGCCAGGTCGCTGGCAAGGCCGGCAGTGGCTGTCCGGTTTCACCGGCTCGGCCGGCACGCTGATCGTGACCGCGGACTTCGCCGGCGTGTGGACAGACAGCCGCTATTGGGAACAGGCCAACGCGCAACTGGCCGGCACCGGCGTTCAGCTGATGAAGATGACCGGCGGCCAACAGACCGTGCCGCATTTCGAATGGCTCGCTCAGAACGTGCCGGCGGGCGCCACGGTCGGCGTGGACGGCGCCGTGCTCGGCGTGGCGGCGGCGCGTACCTTGAGCCAGGCGCTCGAGGCTCGCGGCGTGCGGTTGCGCACCGACGTCGATCTGTTCGACGCGATCTGGCCGCAGCGTCCGTCGCTGCCGGCGGCCGCCGTGTTCGAGCACGCCGCGCCGCACGCGAGCGTCGCCCGGTCGGACAAGCTCGCGCAGATTCGTCGCGCGATGGCGGAGAAAGGCGCGCAATGGCACTTCATCTCCACGCTCGACGATCTCGCGTGGCTGCTGAATCTGCGCGGCGCCGACGTCAGCTACAACCCCGTGTTCGTGGCGCACGCGCTGATCGGCGTCGATCACGCGTCTTTGTTCGTCGCCGATGGCAAGGTGCCGCAGGCGCTGGCCGATGCGCTCGCGAAGGACAACATCAGCGTCGAGCCGTATGCGAAGGCCGCCGATGCGCTGGCCGCGCTGCCCGCCGGCAGCACCCTGCTGATCGACCCGCGCCGCATCACGTTCGGCTCGCTGCAATCGGTGCCGTCGACGGTCACGGTGGTCGAGGCCGTCAATCCGTCCACCTTCTTCAAGTCGCGCAAGACCGAGGCGGAAGCCGAGCATGTGCGCGAGACCATGGAACAGGACGGCGCGGCGCTGGCGGAATTTTTCGCGTGGTTCGAAAGCGCGTTGGGCAACGAGACGATCACCGAACTGACCATCGACGAACGCCTGACGGCGGCTCGCGCGCGCCGTCCCGGCTTCGTGTCGCTGAGCTTTGCGACGATCGCCGGCTTCAACGCGAACGGCGCGATGCCGCACTACCGCGCCACTGCCGAATCGCATTCGGTGATCGAAGGCAACGGCCTGTTGCTGATCGATTCCGGCGCGCAATATCTGAGCGGCACGACCGACATCACGCGCGTGGTGCCGATCGGCACGCCGAGCGATGAGCAGCGGCGCGATTTCACGATCGTGCTGAAGGGCACCATGGCGTTGTCGCGCGCGCAGTTCCCACGCGGCATCCGCTCGCCGATGCTCGACGCGATCGCCCGCGCGCCGATCTGGGAAGCCGGCGCCGATTACGGCCACGGCACCGGTCACGGCGTGGGCTATTTCCTGAACGTGCACGAAGGTCCGCAGGTGATCTCGCACTACGCGCCGGCCGAACCGTGGACGGCGATGGAAGAGGGCATGATCACCTCGGTCGAACCGGGCATTTACCGGCCGGGTAAATGGGGCGTGCGGATCGAGAACCTCGTGCTGAATGTGTCCGCCGGTCAGACCGAATTCGGCGATTTCCTCAAGTTCGAGACCTTGACGCTGTGCCCGATCGATACGCGTTGTCTAGACCTGTCGCTGCTGCGCGAGGACGAACGCGCGTGGCTGAACGCGTATCACGAGACTGTGCGCGCGCGTTTGTCGCCGCACGTGTCGGGCGACGCCAAGGCGTGGCTGGAGTTGCGCACGCAACCCATCTGATCGCGATCAGCAACGAGCTTACGGAGCGTGCATGGCCATCAAGGCAGTGGTGTTCGATTTCGGCGGCGTGCTGATCGACTGGAGTCCCGAGTATCTGTATCGGCAACTGATCCCTGACGAAACCGAGCGCCGCTGGTTTCTGACCCACGTCTGCTCGATGGACTGGGTGATCCGTCAGGATGGCGGCCAGCCGATTGTCGAAGCCACCGCCGAACTGGTCGCCAGGTTTCCCGACCACGAAGCGCTGATCCGCGCATTCTACGAACGTTGGCACGAGATGGTGGCCGGCGTGCTGGAAGAGGGCGTGGCGATCATGGAAAAGCTCGAAGCGGCCGAGGTGCCGCTTTTCGGGCTGACCAACTGGTCGGCGGAAACCTTTCCCTATGCGTGGGAGCATTATCCGGTGTTGCGGCGCTTTCGCGACATTGTCGTGTCGGGGCGCGTGAAGATGGTGAAGCCCGATCAGGCCATTTTCGCGGCCATGCGCGAGCGGATCGAGGCGCAATTGCCGGGCATCGGGGCCGCCGAACTCGTCTTTATCGACGACAACCTGAAGAACGCCGAGGCCGCGACGGCACTCGGCTGGCATGGCGTGCATCACACCAGCGCCGCGCGAACCGAAGCGAAACTGCGCGAGCTGGGGTTGCCGGTTTAAGGTTGACGCGTCTGCCCCGGCCTACTGCCCGAGCAGATTTTTCAACGCGTTACCCAAGCCTTTCACGGTCTCTCCCGCGCCCTTTGCCACGTCCTCGACACTCACGCCCAGTGCCTTGGCAAAGCCGTTGCCGATGCGCTTCATCAGCCCTTCCTGCACCGAGAATTTCGGGTCGCGCAAATTCCCATCCAGCACGAAATGCAGCGTGATGTCGCCGTTGTGCGACTTGAGCGCGGCGACCGCCGCCTTGGTCGGAATCGACATGAAGGTGTCGAGCGGGTTGCCGCTGTCGGCGAGTTGCAGATTGTGGATGGTTAGCGTGCCGGGCGCGTGCAACTGATAGTTGCTCACCGTCGAGTCGACCGTCAGATCGATCGTGCCGCCCGCCACTTGCGCCTTGGCGCCGGCTTTTTTGATCAGATACGGGTCGAGCATCACGATGTCGACGCCGCGCAGTTTGCTCGTAGTCTGCGAATCCTTGCTGGCGACCTTGATCCAGCCGCCAAACGACACCGTGCCCGTATGCGCTGGGCCCTTGATCGAGCCCGTCACATTGACATTAGTCGGGTCGGTGAGCGCGGGCAGGCGCAGATTATCGACGGTTGCGTTGGCATTGCTGACCGTGACTTTAAAGGCCGGCGGCCCGACTGTCATGTCGTAGAAATGGAAGTTGCCTTGCTCGAAGCTGATGTGGTCGATCTGCTTTTCGCGTGGAATGGACGCCACCGTGCCGCTGGCTTCGGCGTCGGATCGATTCACCGTTTGCCGCAGATTCGGCATCAAGCGAATCGCGCCGTCCTTCGTGCGTAGCACGGCGATGTCGAAGCCGCGCACCACCACGCTGCGAATATGCATGCGCCGCTGGATCAGATCGCGAATGTCGGGTGTGAGGGTGATTTCGTCCGCTCGGAGCGGATCGCCGGCCAGCCAGCCGGACGGCGCTTTGAGAAGAACGTTGGTGAGATGAACCGAAGTGAGGCCGACCTCGATGTTTTCGGCGCTGCCCAAGGGACCGAGCGCCGCGATCACACGCTCCTTGACCTCGCGTTGCGCGAACTGCAAGGCGCCCACCACCACGACGATCAGCACCAGCAGCACGCCACCGACGGCGACGGCCCAGCGCTTGCCCTTCGACATCGCCATGCTTGCCTCCTCGTCACCGCGCCGCGCGGTGCGGCAGTGATCGGCTTGTGCGCACGCCGGGTGGGCGCGCGCTTAGAAGTGTCTGTCCAAGGCGGGACGCGAACACACGCATCCCGCCGCGATGACGTGTATCACGCCATGCCACGCAATGCGTGTGCCCTACCGCTCATACGGTTGACAGCCAGGTGTGTTTGCGCCGCGAGCCAGGTTTGCGCCGCCAAGCGACGCCGTCTGGGCACCTGAAACGCTGCCATCGAGGCGGCGCGCGCGTCAATCAATCCGACGCGCAGGCCGCCCGATCCGAACTTATCGCGCGATCGGCTTGTAACGCAGACGCTTCGGGCGCGCAGCTTCTTCACCCAGACGCGCGCGCTTGTCCGCTTCGTATTCCTGGTAGTTGCCGTCGAAGAACGTGATTTGCGAATCGCCTTCGAACGCCAGGATGTGCGTGGCGATCCGGTCGAGGAACCAGCGATCGTGCGAGATCACCAGCACCGAGCCGGCGAACTCGAGCAAGGCGTCTTCGAGCGCGCGCAGCGTTTCGACGTCGAGGTCGTTCGACGGTTCGTCCAGCAGCAGCACGTTGCCGCCCGCGATCAGCGTTTTGGCCAGATGCAGCCGGCCACGCTCACCACCCGACAGATTGCCGACCACTTTCTGCTGATCGCCGCCCTTGAAGTTGAAGCGGCCGATATAGGCGCGCGACGGCGTTTCGTACTTGCCAACTGTGAGCACGTCGGCGCCGCCGGAAATCTCCTCGAACACGGTCTTCGAGCCGTCCAGCGCGTCGCGGCTTTGGTCCACGTACGCGAGCTTGACGGTCGGGCCTTGCACGATCTCGCCCGAATCCGGCTGTTCGCGGCCGGTGAGCATGCGGAACAGCGTCGACTTACCCGCGCCGTTCGGCCCGATGATGCCGACGATAGCGCCCGCCGGAATCTTGAAGCTGACGTCGTCGAGCAGCAGACGGTCGCCATACGACTTGCTGACATTCTTGAACTCGATCACTTCATTGCCCAGACGATCACCGACCGGAATGAAGATTTCCTGCGTCTCATTGCGCTTCTGATAGTCCTGGCTATTCAATTCCTCGAAGCGGGCGATACGCGCCTTCGACTTCGCTTGGCGGCCCTTCGGGTTCTGGCGCACCCATTCCAGTTCCTTCTTGATGGCCTTCTGACGCGCCGATTCCGACGATTCTTCCTGCTTCAGGCGCTCTTCCTTCTGGTCGAGCCAGCTCGAATAATTGCCCTTCCACGGAATGCCGTGGCCGCGGTCGAGTTCGAGAATCCACTCGGCGGCGTTATCCAGGAAGTAGCGATCGTGGGTCACGGCCACGACGGTGCCCGGAAAGCGCGTGAGGAACTGCTCGAGCCAGTCGACCGATTCCGCGTCGAGGTGGTTGGTCGGCTCGTCGAGCAGCAGCATGTCCGGCTTTTCGAGCAACAGCTTGCACAGTGCGACGCGGCGCTTTTCGCCGCCCGACAGATGTTCGATCTTCGCGTCCCAGGGCGGCAGGCGCAGCGCGTCGGCGGCGATTTCGATTTGCTGCTCAGCGCTGCCGTCGGTGGTGGCGAGGATCGCCTCGTACTTCGCCTGTTCGGCGGCGAGCGCGTCGAAGTCGGCGTCAGGTTCCGCGTAGGCCGCGTAGATTTCGTCCAGTTTCTTTTGCGCGCCGAAGACATCGCCGAGACCTTCCTCGACCGCTTCACGCACCGTCTTGTTCGGATCGAGTTGCGGTTCCTGCGGCAGATAGCCGATGTTCAGGTTCGGCATCGGCGTGGCTTCGCCTTCGATGTCTTTGTCCACACCGGCCATGATGCGGATCAGCGTCGACTTGCCCGAGCCATTCAGGCCGAGCAGGCCGATCTTCGCGCCGGGGAAAAACGACAGCGAGATATCTTTCAGGATTTGACGCTTGGGCGGCACGATCTTGCCGACCCGGTTCATGGTGAAGACGTATTGGGCCATTTGCTTGCAATAGACGTTGACGACGCCGGCCGCGTGGGGGCGGGCGGTCGTGGGTGGATGGGTAATCGGTGTTATGGCCGGGCGGAGCGCCCGGCGCCGGCCGGCGCGGCGTGAAGCGCGGCGTCGAACTTCGCGACGCCCCGCGCGCGGGCGGGTGGTTCAGGTGGCATTGTACTTCGGCGCAGGCGCGGCACGGCAGTGGCTGTCCGTTCGGCCAGGGCCCGTTCGGATGTTCAAAGCCAATCCGCCACGCCGCCATGCCGCGAACAGGTGCCGCTGCGATGCCGGCTGAAACTGTAGGTGCCGTCGCGGCAACGCGCTGTCGCACCTTCGGGCGCTTTGCCGGATAACGAGCGGGCCGGCGCGTGCACCGTGTTGCCGTCGCGGTTGGTATAGCTGTTGTGATTGCTGAGGTCCGCTTCGTCGGGCGTGGTGCCTGGCGCTACATAAGCGAACGCGGACGATGCACTGAACAGCAGCGCTGCGGCGACTGCCGCGCACGAACGCAGGGTCTTACGGATCGTGCCTGTCATTGTTTTTTCTTGCGTTCGTTATTCTGACTTCCAACGCGCTTTGGCCGGCTTCAATTCGCGCGCCGTCCGCTCGCCGGATCGAAGAAATGCAGATGCCGAGCGGGCAGCGCCACCTGCAGCGCTTCACCCGCCGCGGGCCGATGCGCGTGCGGCAAGCGCACCGTCACGTCGTGCTTGCCCCAGCGGCCGTGCGCCAGGTTGTCCGCGCCGAGCAACTCGCAGGAATCGACGGTGAGCGTCGCGTGAGGCGCATCCGCCTGGCCGGGGCTCATGTGCTCCGGACGAATGCCGAGCGTCCATTCGCGTCCCTTAGCGACTTCGCGCCCGATCGACGCGACATCGGTCAGCGGCAACTTCGGGCCGTTGCCGGCCACTTCGAAAAACGCGCCGTCGTCCGACACGCGGCCTTCGAGCAGATTCATCCCAGGCGAACCAATGAAGCTCGCGACGAATACCGTCGCAGGCCGCTCATACACCTCGGTCGGCGCGCCGATCTGCTCGGCATGTCCCTTGTTCATCACGATCACGCGTTGCGCCAGCGTCATCGCTTCGATCTGATCGTGCGTCACGTACAGACTCGTCGTGGCGAGCCGCGCATGCAGGCGCTGGATTTCGAGGCGCATTTGCACGCGCAGACGCGCATCGAGATTCGACAACGGTTCGTCGAACAGAAACACGGCGGGCTCGCGCACGATCGCGCGGCCCATCGCGACGCGTTGCCGTTGGCCGCCGGACAACTCGCGCGGCTTGCGTTGCAACAGCGCTTCGAGTTCGAGAATCTGCGCGGCGGCGTCCACGCGCTTCGCAATCTGCGCGCGGTCCACGCCCGCGATCTTCAGCGCGTAGCCCATGTTCTCGGTGACGCTCATATGCGGATACAGCGCGTAGTTCTGGAACACCATCGCGATGTTGCGATCCTTCGGCTCAAGCTGGTTGACCACTTTGCCGGCGATCGAAATGCTGCCTTCCGAGATGCGTTCGAGCCCCGCTACCATCCGCAGCAAAGTCGACTTGCCGCAACCCGACGGGCCGACCATCACGACGAACTCGCCGTCGGCGACGTCCACGTCGATACCGTGCAGCACGAACTGTTTGCCGTCGTAGGTTTTTTTAACGCCTTGCAGAGTCAGTGCAGCCATGCCGTTTTAGCCTTTCGTTGCGTGCCGCGGATCGCGCGGTGTTGTCTATTTTTTGGTGCTGGAGAAAGCTCGCTTGGGTGGTGCGGCTTACTTCTCCGCGTCCACGAGTCCGCGCACGAACCAGCGCTGCATGGTCAGCACGACCGCGAGCGGCGGCAACATGGCGAGCAGGGTCGCGGTCATCACCAGATGCCATTCGGTGGCGGTGTCGCCCGACGCGATCATGCTTTTGATGCCGACCACCGCCGTGGTCAGCGATTGCTGGCTCGTGATCAGAATCGGCCACAAGTATTGATTCCAGCCGTAAATAAACGTGATCACGAACAGAGCCGCCATGTTCGTCTTCGACAGCGGCAAGACGACGTCCCAGAAAAACCGCATGGCGCCGGCGCCGTCGATGCGCGCCGCTTCCATCAATTCGTCCGGCAGCGTCATGAAGAACTGGCGGAATAAGAACGTCGCGGTGGCCGAGGCGATCAGCGGCAAGGTCAAACCGCTATAGGTATTGCTCAGATGCATCGACGACACGACCTGCACGGTCGGGAAGATCCGCACTTCGACCGGCAGCATGAGCGTGATGAAGATCAGCCAGAACGCGAGATTGCGGAACGGAAAACGGAAGAACACGATCGCGTAGGCGGAGATCATCGAGACCGCGATCTTGCCGATCGAAATCACCAGCGCCATCACGAGGCTGTTGAACAGCATGCGGCCGAACGGTGCCGCCGCGTTGCCGCTGCCTTGCGACCAGACGGTCGCGATGTTTTCGAGCAGATGCGTGCTCGGCACCAGCGAAAGCGGCACGGTGAACACCTCGTGCTCGCTCATGGTCGCCGCGCAAAACGCGACGTACACCGGAAACACCACCAGCACGACGCCGAGAATCAGCACCGCGTGGCAGAAGAGGTCGAAACCGCGGCGGTTCTCGATCATGAGTATTGAACCCTGCGTTCGATGAAGCGGAATTGCACGACCGTCAACGCCACGACGATCACCATCAGAATCACCGACTGCGCGCCGGAACTGCCGATGTCGAGCCCCTGGAAACCTTCGGCGAAGATCTTGTAGATGAGCGTGCGGGTGGCTTGCGCGGGACCGCCGCCGGTAGCGGCGTCGATCACCGGGAAGGTGTCGAAGAACGCGTAGGTGATGTTGATCACCAGCAGGAAGAAGCTGGTCGGCGACAGGAGCGGAAGCGCGATGCCGAAGAAGCGCCGCACCGGACCGGCGCCATCGATCGCCGCCGCTTCGATCAGCGAGCGCGGAATTGCCTGCAAGCCCGCATAAAAGAACAGAAAGTTATAGCTGACCTGTTTCCAGACGGAGGCGAGCACCACGAGGAACATCGCCTGGCCCGCGTTCAGCGCGTGATTCCACACGATGCCGTATTTGGCCAGCGCGTAGGTGACGAGGCCGATGCTCGGATTGAACAGGAACGACCACAATACCGCCGCGATCGCGGGCGCAACCGCGTACGGCCAGATGAGCAGCGTCTGATAAGTCTTGGCGCCGCGCGTCACGCGATCGGCACAGACCGCGAGGAGCAGCGAGATCACGAGTCCCGACAAGGTGACCAGCGCGCAGAAGATCAGCGTCGTATAGAACGAGGAGAGGTAAAGCGGGTCGGCAAAGAGCTGCTTGAAGTTGGCGAGCCCGACAAACTCGCTCGACGTGCCGAACGCATCCTGGCTTTGCGTGGATTGCCAGAGCGCCTCACCGGCCGGCCACAGAAAAAACAGCAGCGTAATCGCGAGTTGCGGCGCGACGAGCAGGTAGGGCAGCAGGCTGGTGCCGAAGCTGGAGCGCTTTTCCATCGATGAATTCCAAGGTTCTGCTGCAACTAGGGGTTCCGGTGCGAGCGCACCGGAACCATGCCTGCTTAGTTGCCGGCTTTTTCGAAGCGGCGCAGCAGTTCATCGCCACGCGACACAGAGGCGTCGAGCGCCTGTTGCGGCGTCTTCTTCTGTGCCCAGACCTGTTCGAGTTCTTCGTCGATGATCGTGCGGATCTGCGGCATGTTGCCCAGACGCAAGCCCTTCGTGTACGGCAGCGGCGGCTTGTTGAGCATCTGTTTAATGGCGGTGTCGCTGCCCGGATTCTTCTCGTAGAAGCCTTGTTGCTGCGTCAGTTGATAAGCGGCAGTGGTGACCGGCAGATAGCCGGTGTCCTGATGCCACTTCGCGGCAACCGGCGCCGACGACAGGTACGAAAGGAATTTCGCCACGCCCTTATAAACGGCCGGATCCTTGCCCGACAGCACCCACAGGCTCGCTCCGCCGATGATCGCGTTCTGCGGCGCGCCCTTCACGCTCGCGTCGTACGGCATCATGCCGGTGCCGAAGTTGAACTTCGCGTACTTCTTGATCGTGGCGAGCGATCCCGACGAGTTGGTGATGATCCCGCAGTCGCCGCTATAGAACTTCGACACTGGTTCGTCCTTGCGGCCGACATAAGTGAAGGTGCCGTCTTTCTGCATGTTCTGCAGGAACTGGATATGCGCGACCTGCAGCGGCTTGTTGAATTCCAGTTGCGCGTCCGGGCCGTCGAAGCCATTGTTCTTCGACGCGAACGGCGCGCCGTGCCACGCGCTGTAGTTCTCGAGCTGAATCCAGCTTTGCCAGCCCGACGAATAGCCGCAGGCCATGCCCGACGCCTTCAGCTTCTGCGCATCGGTCTGTAGCTCGGCCCAGGTTTTCGGCGGCTGGTTCGGGTCGAGGCCGGCTTTCTTGAAGGCGTCCTTGTTGTAGTACAGCACCGGCGTGGAGCTGTTGAACGGCATCGAGATCAGCTCGCCGGTTTTGGCGTCGCTGTAATAGCTCGCGATGGTCGGCACGAAGGCCTTTTCATCGAGCGGCACGCCGGCTTGCTTAAACACTTCCGAGACGGGGATCACGGCCTTCTTCGCCTGCATCATCGTGGCGGTGCCGACTTCGTAGACCTGCAGGATGGCCGGCGCATTGCCGCTGCGATACGCGGCGATTCCCGCGGCGAGCGTCTGATCGTAGGTGCCTTTGAAGACCGGCACGATCTTGTAGTCGCTTTGCGATGCGTTGAACGCATTGGCGATGTCGTTCAGCCGTTCGCCCAGCGCGGCTTCCATGCCGTGCCAGAACTGGATCTCAGTCGCGGCGTGAGCCGCCTGGCTGAGGCCGACGCTCAACACGGCGGCAAGAGAAAGCGAACGGATTAGCGGCTTGAAACTCATCGATTTGTCTCCTTGGCGAAACGGGCGCAGATACGAATCGCGCGATTCTATTTGTGTTCGATGACAGTCCAGCGACGGTGGCCGGACGGCGTGCCCCATTTTTTAGCGGACGCCGAATGCCGCAATTTAACACTGGTGTCACAAAACGGAAACAACCGGCGGTGAAAGGCGACGATCCGCGTGAGGCCGGGGCGCACAGTGTTGCCTGCTGCACGCGGCCGGTTGCGCGACGCGCCTGATGAAGGTGAGTTTGAGTCGCGCTGGTGGATTCGTGTACGTTACGTCACGATGCGTATTAATCAGGATTGCAGATGCTGAGTTCTTCAGTGCGGTTGGCGGCAGGTAGCTGGATGGCGGGTCTCGTTCTGGCCGGTTGTTCGCTCATGCCCGTAATGGATACCGATGCCGTTACGCAGGTGAACTCGTTGCCGGCGATCATCGCGCATCGCGGCGGCACGGGCGACGCGCCGGAGAACACGCTCGAAGCGATCCGCCTGTCGGTCGAGCATCACGCCGACGCGATGTGGCTGACCGTGCAGTTGAGCAAGGATGGCGTGCCGGTTTTGTATCGGCCGACCGATCTGTCGGCATTGACCGACGCGAAAGGGCCGGTGTCCACCTATACCGCGGATGAGCTTGCGCGCGTCAATGCCGGCTGGAATTTCCGCCGCGCACAGGCGTATCCGTACCGCGATCATCCTGTGGGAATTCCGACGCTGCGCGAGGCGCTGCACGCCATGCCTGCGACCATGCCAGTCATCCTCGATATGAAAGCGCTGCCCGCCGGTCCGCAGACGCAAGCCGTCGTGCGCGTGCTCGATGAAGAAAACGCGTGGCAGCGTATGTCGATCTATTCGACCGAAGCGGATTATCAGCGGAGCTTTGCCGCCTATCCGCAAGCGCGGCTGTTCGAATCTCGCGATGCGACGCGTGGGCGTCTCGTGCGGGTCCTGCTGAATCAGGGCTGCGTGGACGCGCCGGCCGAACGCGCCATGACCGCATTCGAGTTGCATCGCGCGCTGACGGTGGTGGAGAAGTTCACACTGGGGGAGGGGCGCTCGGACGTGCAGGCTACGCTGTGGACGCCGGCAACGGTCGCTTGTTTCCGGCAGAAGCCGGGTGTGCGGATCGTCGCGATTGCGGTGAACGAGGCGGACGATTACCGTATGGCGGCGTGCCTCGGCATCGATGCGGTGCTCGCGGATTCAACCGCGAAAATGGCGGCCGTCAGGGACGGTATCGCGTTGCCGTTGCGCTGTGCGCGTTCCAATGCAAGCAGTGGCCAATAAGTAGCCAATAAAAAAAGCCCGCTTCGAAAAGCGGGCTCTCTTGAAGCCACTTGCTGCGGGTGGCGGCGTTCAGACTTGCACTCGTCGCCGCACGCCGAAGCCGAAGCTCAGACGTTGAACAGGAAGTTCATCACGTCGCCATCATGCACGACGTATTCCTTGCCTTCCGCACGCATCTTGCCGGCTTCCTTCGCGCCTTGTTCACCCTTGTAGGTGATGTAGTCGTTGTACGCGATCGTCTGCGCGCGAATGAAGCCGCGCTCGAAATCCGTGTGAATCGCGCCCGCGGCTTGCGGCGCCGTATCGCCGATATGAATTGTCCACGCGCGAACTTCCTTCACGCCGGCCGTGAAATACGTTTGCAGACCCAGCAGCTTGAAGCCGGCGCGGATCACGCGGTTCAGGCCCGGCTCTTCCATGCCCATGTCGGCGAGGAACACTTCCATGTCCGCTTCGTCGAGGTCGGCGATTTCGGCTTCGATCGCAGCACATACGGCGACGACCGGCGCATTTTCCGCCGCCGCGTGCTTCGCGACTGCGTCCAGATGCGGGTTGTTCTCGAAGCCGTCTTCCTTCACGTTAGCCACGTACATGGTCGGCTTGGCGGTGATCAGGCAGAACGGCTTGAGCGTGGCCTTTTCTTCGTCCGACAGGTCGAGCGCGCGGACCGGCTTGGCCTGGTCGAGTTGCGCGCGCACCTTTTCCAGCACGGCGGCGTTCTTGGCGGCTTCCTTGTCGTTACCCGACTTGGCCGCCTTCGAATAGCGCGCCAGCGCCTTCTCGACCGTCGCGAGGTCGGCCAGCGCCAGTTCGGTGTTGATCACTTCGATATCCGACAGCGGATCGATCTTGTTCGCGACGTGAATCACGTTCTCGTCTTCGAAGCAGCGCACCACGTGCGTGATCGCATCGGTTTCGCGGATGTTGGCGAGAAACTGGTTGCCCAGACCTTCGCCCTTGCTTGCGCCGGCCACGAGACCGGCGATGTCGACGAATTCCACCACGGCCGGCAGGATGCGCTCCGGCTTGACGATTTCAGCGAGCGCCTTCAGACGCGCATCCGGCACCTCGACGATGCCGACGTTCGGCTCGATCGTGCAGAAAGGATAGTTTTCGGCGGCGATGCCCGCCTTGGTCAGCGCGTTGAACAGGGTGGACTTGCCGACGTTAGGCAGGCCGACGATGCCGCATTTGAGGCTCATGGAAATCCTTCAGTGAATCAGTAAGTTGCGTGATGCGCTCGACGCTGTGTGCAGGATTCGAGAAGCCTTCGCGGGTGGCGTGGCGGATCAGTGCAGCGGAGCGGGACAAGACACCGGATCGGGGCGTTGCTCGACGACCGGGTGCGAGTTTTCACGGAAAGCGCAATTGTAACCCGTTCGGATCGGCTCACCGACGCCGCTGCGGGAAAGCGGTGCTCGCCGGTCGGTCCGCGGTTGCAAGGTTCAGGTAAGGTTTTCTCGGATGCACTGTAGAATCGCCGGTTCAGGGCCGCTAGAGCCCGAATCCGAGGAAAAAATGAGAACAATACGGTGGGTCTTCACGGGTGTCGCTGTGGTCGCGGTGGGCAGCGCGATTGCGTCATGGGTGTCGCCGAACTTCGACGACGCGCAGGCGAACTCCGACCGGCAGACGGTCAACTGCCTCTCAAGCCGCTTAACGCTGGACGATAAAAAGCAGATCGCGCAATTCGCCGATACCAACGACTTCGATTCACTCTGGCGCGTGTACGACCGCATCTTCCCCGACTGCGTCGTGCGCGGCGATCAGCGGGAGCGAAAGGCCGACCTCGAGGCGAGCGCGTGGCGGCTCCTGTCTTCCGAGCGCGAATTCACGCGGCTGCGCGAAGCGAACGCGGCGCTGGCGGCGGCCGGCCACCTTTGAACATTGGCCCGGGTTGTTTGGGCGCAAACCCGGGCTCAATCGCGGGCTCAACGCCGCGTGCATCGATCCGTCCCCCGCAACCCCCACGGCTATAATGCGCGGATGAACGCACACCATCAGACCTTTGATGCCGCCGTGATCGGCGGCGGGCTCGTCGGCAAGACCGCGGCGCTGGCGCTGACGCAAGGCGGACTGCGCGTGGCGCTGCTCGCGCAACCTTGCGCGGCGCTGCCCGCCGGCGCCGCCTTCGATTCGCGGGTCTACGCGCTGTCGTCGAGCTCACAGGCTTTGCTGGAGCGGTTGCGAGTGTGGCAGGCGCTCGATCTGGCGCGGCTCGGGCCGGTGTACGACATGCGCGTCTACGGCGACGCGCACGCCGAACTGCATTTCTCCGCGTTCCAGGCTTCCGTGCCGCAACTGGCTTGGATCGTCGAATCGTCGGTGATCGAGCGTGCGCTGGATGCGGCGCTGCGCTTCCAGCCGAATCTCACCTGGATCGACACGCGCGCCCAGGCGCTCGACTTCACCGCGGACAGCGCCAGCGTCGGCCTCGCCAACGGCAACGTGCTCGACGCCGATCTGGTGGTCGGCGCGGACGGCGCGCATTCGTGGGTGCGCGCGCAAATCGGCTCGAAAATGGTCCGGCGCGACTACAAGCAAACCGGCGTGGTCGCCAATTTCAAGGCGGAAAAACCGCACAGCGAAACCGCGTACCAATGGTTCAAGGACGGCGAGATCATCGCGCTGCTGCCCATGCCGGACGGTCACGTCTCGCTGGTCTGGTCGGCGCGCACCGAGCACGCGGAGCAGCTGGTCGCGCTCGATCCGGCGCAGCTCGCCGCTGAAGTGGAACGCGTGACCGGCGGCCAGTTCGGCGCGCTCGATTGCGTGACGCCGGCGCAAGGCTTCCCGCTCGCGCTGCAAACGGTCGACCGGCTGGTGGCGCCGCGCGTCGCGCTGGTCGGCGACGCCGCGCACCTGATTCACCCGTTGGCCGGGCAGGGCATGAACCTCGGTTTGCGCGACGTCGCGGCGCTCGCCGACACCGTCGCCGGCAAGGAGTCGTTCCGCGATCTCGGCGACATGGTGCTGCTGCGCCGCTACGAACGCTCGCGCCGCGAGGACATCCGCGCGCTGATGATCGCCACCGACGGCCTGCAAAAACTCTTCTCCGTCCCCGGTCCGTTTGCCAAGGTGTTGCGCAACACCGGCATGGCGTTTGTCGGGGCGCAGCCGTTCATCAAACGCTGGCTGGTGTCGGCCGCGCTGGGTTGAAGCATCCGGCCGGCATGCCGCGGCCGGCGAGACAGGTATCATGAACGGATGGACGCCGTTCCAGTCAGACCGGAAACGTCAGGAAACGAGCACTGCGCGCATTGCGCGATCGAACCAGGAATTCAGCATGAAAAAAACTTTCCGCATGGCAGCCGCCGTGCTTGCCATCGCCGCCGTCACGATCGGCTGCTCCGCGCAGGCCGACCAGACCACCGACAAGCTCAAGGCCACGCTGCAAACACGTCTCGCCGATGTGTCGATCAAGAGCGTGACGAAGTCGCCGATTGCCGGCCTGTACGAAGTGAACCTCGGCACGCAGATCGTCTATAGCGACGCGAATGGCGATTACCTGATGCTCGGTGACATGGTCGACGCCAAGACCCGCAAGAATCTGACCGAAGCGCGTCTGGCGGAAACCAACCGTATCGATTTCGCGAGCCTGCCGTTCGGCAACGCGGTGAAGGTCGTGAAGGGCAACGGCGCGCGCAAGATCGCCGTGTTCTCCGATCCGAACTGCCCGTACTGCAAGCAGCTCGAAACGACGCTCAAGTCGATCGACAATGTGACGGTCTACACCTTCCTCTACCCGGTGCTGTCACCGGATTCGACTGCCAAGTCGAAGTCGATCTGGTGCTCGGCGGATCGCGCGAAGGCGTGGGAATCGTGGATGCAGGATCACCAGGCGCCCACCGCCGCCGGCACCTGCGACACCGCCGCGATCGACAAAAACCTGGCGCTCGGCCACGCCATGAACGTCGACGGCACGCCTACAGTGTTTCTCGCCGACGGGCGCCGTCTACCGGGCGCCGTGCCGGCTGACCGGCTGGACAAGGAAATGTCCGCGGTGCACTGAGCACGCACGACAAACCAAGCAAAGGAGGCGCGTCGTGCGCCTCCTTTCGCATCAAGCCCGAACATCCCCGCCTGACCTCTTCTAATTGCCGCCGATGAAGCCGATCCGCTACACCATCGTTCCCAAACAACCCGCCGCGCATCTGTTCGAAGTCACCGTGACCGTCGCCGATCCCGATCCGGCCGGCCAGCGTTTCATGCTGCCGGTGTGGATTCCGGGCAGCTACATGGTGCGCGAGTTCGCGCGCAACATCGTGATGTTGCGCGCTTTCAACGACGCGGGCCGCAAGGTGCGTGTCGAAAAGACCGACAAGCACACATGGCAAGCCGCGCAGGTCAAGGGCGCGCTGACGCTGCGCTACGAGGTCTATGCGTGGGATCTGTCGGTGCGCGCGGCGCATCTCGACGATACGACGGGCTTTTTCAACGGCACGAGCGTGTTTCTCTCGCCGCTCGGTCACGAAGCGGCGCAGTGCGTGGTCGATATCCAGAAGCCCGAGGGGGCGGCCTATCGCAACTGGCGTGTCGCGACCGCGTTGCCGGAAGCGCGTGGTACGAAGCGGTATGGCTTCGGCGAGTATCGCGCGCAGAACTACGACGAGCTGATCGATCATCCGGTCACGCTCGGCGAATTCGCACTGGCGACGTTCAAGGCGCATGGCGTGCCGCACGACATCGTGATCGCCGGGCGCGTGGTCGGGCTCGACATGGCGCGTCTGTCCGCCGACCTGAAGCGCATTTGCGAAGCGCAGATCGCATTGTTCGAGCCGAAGTCGAAGAAGGCGCCGGTGGATCGCTACGTGTTCATGACCCAAGCCGTCACCGATGGTTATGGTGGCCTCGAACACCGCGCTTCGACCGCGCTGATCTGCAATCGCGGCGATCTGCCGGTAGAAGGCCGCGAGGCGCTGACCGAAGGCTATCGAACTTACCTCGGCCTGTGCAGCCACGAATATTTCCACACCTGGAACGTGAAACGCATCAAGCCTGCGGTGTTCGCGCCGTACGATCTGAGTGTCGAAAACTACACGTCGCTGCTGTGGCTGTTCGAGGGTTTCACCTCTTACTACGACGACCTGATCCTCGTGCGCAGCGGGCTGATCTCGCAGGACGACTATTTCGGCATGCTCGGCAAGGTGATCGGCGGCGTGCAGCGCGGCAGCGGGCGTCTCAAGCAGACCGTCGCCGAAAGCTCGTTCGACGCGTGGGTCAAGTACTACCGGCAGGACGAGAACGCGCCGAACGCGATCGTCAGCTATTACACCAAGGGCTCGCTGGTCGCGCTCGCGTTCGATCTGACGATCCGCGCGCAAACCAATAACCGCAAATCCCTCGACGACGTGATGCGTTTGCTGTGGCAGCGCTTCGGCCGCGATTTTTATCGTGGCCAACCGGTCGGCGTCGACGAAAGTGAGATCGAGGCGCTTTTCGCGGAAGCAACCGGCGCGAACCTGGCCGAGCTGTTTGCCGAAGCTGTGCACGGCACGCGCGATCTGCCGCTCGACACGCTGCTCGCGCCGTTCGGTGTCGACATCGCGCCCGAATTGGACAAAAACGGCAAGCCGTCGCTCGGCGCGCGCGTGCGCGGCGGCGCGGACTGCACGCTGGCGGCGGTTCATGACGGCAGCGCCGCGCAAAAAGCCGGACTCTCGGCCGGCGACGTGCTGATCGCGCTCGACGGTCTGCGCGTAACCGGCTCGAATCTTGACGGGCTGCTCGCGCGCTATCAGCCGGGCGCGAAAGTCGAGGTTCACGCGTTCCGCCGGGACGAGCTGCGCACGGCGCAAGTCAAGCTGGACGGGCCCGAGGTGGCGCGCTACAAGCTCACCGCCAGCGACAAGCGGCCCGCCGCGCGCAAGGCGCGTGAGCGCTGGCTGGCTAGCTGATCGTCGTCCGGGCCGCCTTCAATGGACGGCCCGGACCAGCGGATTGTTCTACCAGTGCAACAATCCGTCGCCGCCGGATGGCTTGTTCCGGGTGCGGCAAAAAACCACAATGGCTCCATTCGCGCAACACTGCGCGCCCCAACTGGAGTCAACCATGACCACGATCCTGCAAATCAACTCGGCAGCCCGTTCGCAAGGCGCAAACTCGACGCTGCTCGTCAACGAACTGACCGCCAAGCTGCAACAATCGAATCCGGGCGCGCAAGTCGTCGTCCGTAATCTGCAAGCTGAGCCGCTGCCCCACCTGGACGACGCCGTCCTCGGCGCGTTCTTCACGCCGGCCGACCAACGCACCGCCGAGCAAGCCGCGATCGCCGCGCGCAGCGAAGCGCTGATCGCCGAACTGCAGGCCGCCGACATCGTCGTGATCGGCGCGCCGATGTACAACTTCGGCATCTCGTCGCAACTGAAGACGTACTTCGACTTCATCGCCCGTGCCGGTATCACGTTCGCGTACACGGCGAATGGTCCGGAAGGTCTCGTGAAGGGCAAGAAGGTCTACGTCGTGTCGGCACGCGGCGGCAAGTATCTGGGCACGCCGAACGACAGCCAGACGCCGTACCTGAAGAGCTTCCTCGGCTTCCTCGGCATGACCGACGTGAACTTCATCTACGCTGAAGGCCTGAACATGGGCCCGGACGCTGCAGGTGCCGCGCTGGCTTCGGCACGTGAAGCGATCGCTGCCGCGTAACCTGGCTGCGCCGCTTCGAAGCGGCGGATAGCCTGCTGGAATGAAAACGCCACGGATCTTTGAGTCCGTGGCGTTTTTGCTTTGAGGCACAGCGGCTGTGTGATGCTCGATGCCTATCGCCGTCGGTTTTTACGCCAGCATTTGCGCTTCGTCGGGCAAACGCCAGTCGATCGGTTCGCGGCCGTGCTGCGCAAGATAGTCGTTGGCCTTCGCAAAATGCCCGCAACCGAGAAAACCGCGATGCGCCGACAGTGGCGACGGATGCGGCGCTTCCAGCACGCAATGCGACTTCCCGCCGAGCAGCGCGCGCTTGGCTTGCGCATGCGCGCCCCATAGCATGAACACCAGGCCGTCATGGCGCATGGCCAGTTCATGGATCAGCGTGTCGGTGCATTTTTCCCAGCCGCGTTTCGCGTGGCTGGCGGCTGAGTCACGCTCGACGGTCAGCACGGTGTTCAGCAGCAGCACGCCTTGCTTCGCCCATGTGTCGAGACAGCCGTGACGCGGCGTCTCGTGGCCGAGGCTGGCGGCGATCTCCTTGAAAATATTGCGCAGCGAAGGCGGCGTGCGCACGTTCGGCGCCACGGAGAACGCGAGTCCGTGCGCTTGCGGTGTGCCGCGGTCTTCGCCGTGATACGGGTCCTGGCCGAGGATCACGACTTTGACGTCGTCGGGACTGGTCAGACGCAGCGCGCGGAAGACGTCGGCGGGATAGACGGTTTTGCCGGCGGCGCGTTCACCGTCGACGAAACGGCAGAGCGGCGCGTAGGCGTCGCTTTCGATGAACGGTTTGAGATGCGCGCGCCACGCGGGCGGCAGGGCGTCGAATTGCGCTTCGAGCGTCGGCGGCGGCGCACTCGCGCCGGATTGCTGCGGCTGGGTGGTCGTCATGACAGCCTTGGCTGGTGTGGGTGTGGCGTCGCCGAACAGCGAAGCTTGCGACGGATTGGAGCGGGTACGGGAAGCGGAGGTCATGGCGGGGAAGTGTCGCAGCAAACGCGGCGTTGCTCAAGGTGTAGGCGGCGCGCCTTGGCGCGCTTGCCCAGTCGCTTTACCGCGCCTCAGCCAGCCCGCAACTTATAACCGCGCTGCGCCTTGCTGATATTGTCCGGCGCGAGGCCGGCTATCTGCTTGCCGAGTTCCGCCGCGAGCGTGTGAAGCGCGGCTTCGTCACCCGACTTCAGTTCGAGCTCGACTTCCGAGATCGGCGCGCGGCGCGTTTCGCCTTCGACCTCGGCGAACACGTCGCCTTGATCGATGGCCGCTTCGATGTCCGAGCCGTCGACTTCGACATGCCACAGCGTCCGGGTGAAATTCGTGCGGAACAGTTCTGTCAGCTCAGGCGCGGCTTGACGCAAAGCGTCTGCGGCGGACGGCTCGTCGCAGTCGCGCAGCAACGCGTCGATCTCCAGTTTTTCACCGGCCACCGGCATTTCCCATTCATGCCGGCTGTGCAAACCTTCCTTGGCGTTGCCCACCGTCTTGAAAGTTTGCAGCCAGCCGTCCGGCGTCTGCCGCAAACGCAAGGCGCTTTTCGAACCCGCCAGCGCCAACGCAGGCGTGTCGAAGTAAATATTCACCAGCTTGATCGGACGACCCTGCGCCCCGGTGCGAGCGACGAACCAACGCGTCGCCGCTTTCACCTGCGCGGGCGGCAGCGCCAGCTTGATTTCGTTTTCCATGCCCATGATCTGCTCCGCTACGTGCGCCGCGTGCCGCGTTTTGACACCGTGCTCAGAAAAACATCCGCGCAAGCTCCACGCCCGGCTCGTCCGCGCGCATGAACGCCTCGCCGACGAGGAACGTGTGCACGTCCATTGCACGCAGGCGCTCCACATCGGCGCGCGACAGAATACCCGACTCCGTGACGACGATGCGGTCGTCCGGAATCGCTTCGAGCATGCCGATCGTCGTTTCGATCGAAGTCTCGAAGGTGCGCAGATTGCGGTTGTTGATGCCGATCAGCGGCGTTTTCAGCGTGAGCGATTCCATCAGCTCGTCGCGATCGTGCACTTCGACGAGCACGGCGAGACCGAGCGAATGCGCGAGCGCTTCGAGGTCCTGCATCTGCGAAGTTTCGAGTGCGGCGGCGATCAGCAGGATCGCGTCGGCGCCCATCGCGCGCGCTTCGACGATCTGGTACGGATCGACAATGAAGTCCTTGCGCAGCACCGGCAAATTGCAGGCCGCGCGCGCTTCCTGCAGATACGCGACGCTGCCCTGAAAGAACTGCGCGTCGGTGAGCACGGACAGGCAGGCCGCGCCGTGTTTTTCGTACGAACGCGCGATCTCGGCCGGCACGAAGTGCTCGCGCAACACGCCTTTCGACGGGCTCGCTTTCTTGACTTCGGAAATCACCGCGGCGAGGCCTGCCGTGTGTTTCGCGCGCAATGCGCCGACGAAGTCGCGAATGTCGCGCGACGATGCTTCGAGGCGCAGCTCTTCGAGCGGCGCGCTCTGTTCGGCCGCGCGGACTTCTTCGCGTTTGACCGCGATGATACGGTCGAGGATGTCGCTCATAAGTGTCTCGCTACGTTGATTGCTACTTGATCACTGCTTGAATTGCTGGGTGAAGCGAACGAGTTCGTCGACCTTGGCTCGCGCCTTGCCGCTCGCGATCGCTTCGCGCGCCAACTGAATGCCGTCCGCGATCGACGAAGCCACGTTCGCCGAATACAAGGCGGTGCCTGCATTCAGCGTGACGATTTCGCGGGCGACGCCCGGCTTGTTGTCGAGCGCGTCGAGCAGCATCGCTTTGGATTCGGTGGCGTCGGCCACTTTCAGCGTACGGTTCGACACCATCTGCATGCCGAAGTCTTCCGGATGAATCTCGTACTCGTGGATCTGGCCGTCGCGCAACTCGCCGACTTGCGTCGCCGCGCCGAGCGAGACTTCGTCCATGCCGTCCATACCGTACACCACCAGCACGTGCTTCGCGCCGAGACGCTGCATCACGCGCACCTGAATGCCGACGAGGTCGCCGTGAAACACGCCCATCAATTGATTGGGTGCGCCGGCCGGATTGGTCAGCGGCCCGAGAATATTGAAGATGGTCCGCACGCCGAGTTCGCGGCGCACCGGCGCGATGTTCTTCATGGCCGGGTGATGGTTCGGCGCGAACATGAAGCCCATGCCGGTTTCCGCAATCGACGCCGCCACCTGCTCCGGTTGCAAGTCGATATTCACGCCGAGCGCTTCAAGCACGTCCGCGCTGCCCGACTTGCTCGAAACGCCGCGGCCGCCGTGTTTCGCGACCTTGGCGCCGGCCGCGGCCGAAACGAACATGGTTGCCGTGGAAATGTTGAAGGTGTGCGAACCGTCGCCGCCGGTGCCGACGATATCGACGAAGTTCGAGTTGTCCGGCACTTCGACGTGCCGGGCAAACTCACGCATCACCGTGGCGGCGGCGGTGATTTCGCCGATGGTCTCTTTTTTGACGCGCAAGCCGGTGATGATCGCCGCCGCCATCACGGGCGAGAGTTCGCCGCGCATGATGAGCCGCATCAGATGCAGCATTTCGTCGTGGAAAATTTCGCGGTGCTCGATGGTCCGTTGCAGCGCTTCCTGGGGCGTAATCGTCATGATGTCGTCTCTTTTCATCAAGCGTTGCGATTGGACGTTTGCGCGCCGGCGAGCTTCGACTGCTTCACGAAGTTTTCGAGCAGCGCGTGGCCGTGTTCGGACAGAATCGATTCAGGGTGGAACTGCACGCCTTCGACGGCCAGTTCCTTGTGACGCACGCCCATGATCTCGCCGTCTTCAGTCCACGCGGACACTTCCAGGCAGTCGGGCAGGGATTCGCGTTCGATCGCGAGCGAGTGATAGCGGGTTACCACGAAGTGTTTCGGCAGGTCGGCGAATACGCCTTTGCAGTCGGTTTCGATCGTGCTGACCTTGCCGTGCATGATGGTTTGCGCGCGCACCACGCGCCCGCCGAAGGCCTCGCCGATGGCCTGATGGCCGAGGCAGACGCCGAGAATCGGCGTCTTGCCGCTGAATTCGCGCAGCACGTCGAGCGTGATGCCGGCGTGTTGCGGATTGCTCGGGCCGGGCGACAGGCAGATGCGCTCCGGGTTGAGCTTCGCGATTTCGTCCAGCGTGATTTCGTCGTTCCGATAGGTGCGCACGTCTTCGCCGAGTTCGCCGAAGTATTGCACCAGGTTGTAGGTGAACGAGTCGTAGTTGTCGATCATGAGCAGCATGGTGTGTCTCCGGTCAGAAGTCGCTATCGAGGCCGTCTTGAACTTGCTCGGCGGCGCGCAACACGGCGCGCGCCTTGTTCTCGGTCTCTTGCCATTCGGATTCCGGCACCGAATCCGCGACTACACCCGCTGCCGCCTGCACATACAGATTGCCGTTCGCGATCACGCCGGTGCGGATCGTGATGGCCAGATCCATTTCACCGGTGAACGACAGGTAGCCGACGGCACCGCCGTACAGGCCGCGTTTCACTGGTTCCAGTTCGTCGATCAGTTCCATCGCGCGGACCTTCGGCGCACCCGACAGCGTGCCGGCCGGGAAGGTAGCGCGCAGCACGTCGAAATTGGTGGTGCCGGGTTTCAGCTTGCCTTCGACCGAACTCACGATGTGCTGCACATGCGAGTACTTTTCGATCACCATCTTGTCGGTGACGACCACCGAGCCTATCTGCGCGATGCGGCCCACGTCGTTACGCGCGAGGTCGATCAGCATGACGTGTTCGGCGATTTCCTTCGGGTCGTTCAGCAGTTCGGTGGCGAGTTCGGCGTCGCGTTCCGGCGTATTGCCACGCGGACGCGTGCCGGCGAGCGGCCGGATCGTGACGATGCGATCCTCGCCGCGCTTTTCCTGGCGCACCAGGATTTCCGGCGATGCACCCACCACGTGGAAGTCGCCGAAATTGTAGTAGTACATATACGGCGACGGGTTCAACGAGCGCAGCGCGCGGTACAGCGAGAGCGGATTGTCGCGGTACGGCTTGGTCAGGCGCTGGCCGACCTGCACCTGCATCAGTTCGCCAGCGGCAATGTATTCCTTCGCCTTGCGCACGGCCGCCAAGTAATCGTCTTTGGCGAACTCGCGGTAGGTCTCGGTGCGCACGCTGGCTGACGTGACCGGCGGTTGCACGGTCGCGCGCAAGCGCTGACGCAGTTCGCGCAGACGCTGTTTGGCTTTCGTGTAGGCCTCGGGCTGCGTCGGATCGGCGTAGACCACGAGGTAAAGCTTGCCCGCAAGGTTGTCGATCACCGCGACTTCTTCAGTCAGCAGCAACTGGATGTCGGGCAGATTCAGATCGTCTTTCGGCGTCGTGTGCGCAAGTTTTTTCTCGATGTAGCGCACCGCGTCGTAGCCGAAATAGCCGGCCAGACCGCCCGCGAAGCGCGGCAAGCCGGGGCGCTGCGCCACTTTGAAGCGGCCCTGGAATTGCTGGATGAATTCGAGCGGGTCGCCCTCGTGCGTCTCGACGACCTTGCCGTCGCGCACGACTTCCGACACGCCGTTGCGGGTGCGCAGCAGCGTGCGCGCCGGCAGTCCGATGAACGAATAGCGGCCGAAACGTTCGCCGCCCACCACCGACTCCAGCAGGAACGAGTTGGCGCCGTTGCGCTCGCTCTGCGCGAGCTTCAGGTAGAGCGAGAGCGGCGTTTCGAGGTCGGCGAGCGCTTCGGCGATCAGCGGAATGCGGTTGAAGCCCTCATTGGCGAGGGACTGGAATTCGAGTTCGGTCATGTTCCGATCCTGTACGGTGATCCGGCGCCAGCATGCGTCGGACAAAACGGGTCATTGCGCGGCCGGTCAGGCGTTCGTTCGACGTGTCGACAGATGATACCGACCGGCGCGAGTTTCCCATCGACGCGTGCAAGGGATTTCAGCGCACAACGGTACTTTGCGGGTACGCGCAGGCCGAATCAACCGATGCAGCGAAACAAGATGATGGAAAAAACGCGTGAGCGCAGCGAAGTAAAAAACGGTTGCCGAAGACGAGCTTCAGCGTACCTCAGGCGAGGTTAGCGCGACCAGCGACGCCAGGGCCAGGCTCCCCGGTCGATGCTAATCAGACTCCGTTTTTTATTCAGAAACATGAGGATGAAGGACTTTTCAGGTCGTGGATTGGTGCGCTGCGATCGCCTTGGCGGCGTCGAGCAGCGAGCCAACTATACCATCGGATTTTATTGTTTGTATAGCTTGGCCGTGGTTGTAGCCGTAGGGCACCGTGAGCGTCGCCATGCCGGCCGCACGGCCCGCCAGCGCGTCGTTTTCCGAATCGCCGATGGCCACCGTGGCCTGCGGCTCGACGCCCAACTGCGCCGCCGCGGTGAGCATGGGCAGCGGATCCGGCTTCTTTTTCGCCAGACTGTCGCCGCCGATCACGACGCTGAAATACTGGGCCAGCCCATACTGCTGCAGCAATTCCACCGCGAACCGATGCGGTTTGTTGGTCACGCAGGCGAGCTTGAGGCCGGCGTCGCGCATGGCGATCAGGCCGGCTTCGACATCGGGATAGAGCCGCGTGTGCGTGCCGTTGATCTTCGCGTATTCCTCCTGATAGATCGCGAGCGCTTCGTCGAAGCGGTCTTGCGCGTGCTCCGTTTCGAAGCGCGGCGCCAGCACGCTGCGGATCAGATGCTCCGAACCCTTGCCGACATAACCGACCACTTCTTCGCGCGACGTTTCTTCCGCGTCGAGTTGCGCGAGCATGCCGTTCAGGCCGGCGGTGAAGTCGTCGGCGGTATCGATCATCGTGCCGTCGAGGTCGATGATCGCGGCTTGCAGGCGTGGGCCGGTGAAAGTCGGGGCGGGGAACGGAGTGGTCATTGTGCGTCGATTCTTTAGTGCTGGATGTTGGCGAGTGCCGCGCGCATCTTCTCGATCACGACCTTGTGATCCGGCTGGCCGAAGATCGCCGAGCCGGCCACGAAGGTGTCCGCGCCGGCCGCCGCGATTTCGGCGATGTTCTCGACCTTCACGCCGCCGTCCACTTCCAGATGAATCTCGCGGCCGGTGCGTTCCTTGTATTCGTTGATGCGCTTGCGTGCTTCGCGCAACTTGACGAGCGCCTCGGGAATGAACGACTGGCCGCCGAAGCCCGGATTCACCGACATGATCAGCACGAGATCGACTTTGTCCATCACGTAGTCCAGATGGCTCAGCGAGGTGGCCGGGTTGAACACGAGGCCGGCCTTGCAGCCGTGGTCGCGGATCAGCGACAGCGTGCGGTCGATATGGTCCGAGCCTTCCGGGTGAAAGCTGATCAGATTCGCGCCGGCCTTGGCGAAGTCTGGCACGATGCGGTCGACCGGGCGCACCATCAGATGCACGTCGATCGGCACGTCGACGTGCGGGCGGATCGCCTCGCAGACGAGCGGACCGATGGTCAGGTTCGGCACGTAATGGTTGTCCATCACGTCGAAGTGAATCCAGTCGGCGCCGGCGGCGACAACGTTGCGGACTTCTTCCCCGAGGCGGGCGAAGTCGGCTGACAGAATGCTTGGAGCGATGCGGAATTGCGTCATGGCGGGGGCGGAGGCAAGCGGGGAAAGCGCCATTTTACCGTTTTGTGCGCGGGCGTTCCGGTTCGCGGACGCTTTCGGGCGCGAACCTTCGTTCAAGCGGCGAATGTGACAAAACGCCTTAGTGGCCCTTGGCCAAAGGGATTTGTCCGGTTGCGGGCGTGGCGCGCATCAAGCAGAATGCCAAAACCATCAGCGCCGTATCGCCAACGCGCCCGCAAACCATTGGCGTTCGGGCTTTCCCGCGATTTTTCACACCCCGTTTCAGCAGACCGGAATCAGGATGAGCCAGTACGAATTCAGCGTCTCGGCGCAGGTGCAATATCTGCCCGAAGAGTCGGACCCGGAGCGCCGCCAGTATGCATTCGCATATACGCTGACCATCCGTAACACCGGCCAGGTGCCCGCGCAATTGATCGCGCGTCATTGGGTCATCACCGACAGCGACAAGAGCGTGCAGGAAGTGAAGGGCTTGGGCGTGGTCGGACATCAGCCGTTGCTCAAGCCGGGCGAGCATTTCGAGTATACGAGTTGGGCGGTGATCGCCACGCCGGTCGGCACCATGCGCGGAGAGTACTTCTGCGTGGCCGAGGACGGCGAGCGTTTCGACGCGCCAGTGCCGGAGTTCATCCTGCGCATGCCGCGTACGTTGCATTGAACCGAGGGCGCGGCCCGCGGTCTTTAAGAAGCTCAACGCGCGGTTGAACGCGCAGCTCTACTGCGATTTTTGCTGCTTCTGTTGTTCACTTGCGTTGGCGCGCGCCGCTTTCTTCTTGCCGGACGACGTCCATACAACGATAAAGACGAGCAGGAAGAGCGCGAGGAGCGACTCCAGCGCGAAGATGAGCATCGGGTATTCGTCGAACAGATCAGACATGGCGGTTTCCATCAAGAACGAACATTGTATGCGTTTTGTCCGCACGGCCGGAGCATGGCTCGGAGCGCTTTCGGTTGCGGTGATGCTGGCGTCCTGCGGCGGCGGCGGCGCGGTCCGGCCCTCGGTTTCGCCACCCACGGGCGCAGCGATCATACCCGGACAGATTGCCGCGACACGGCTAACTGCCGTTGCCTGGCAGCAGGTGCCGGGTTGGCAGGACGACTCGTTGATCGGCGCGACGGCCGCGTTGCGGCAAAACTGCGCGAGGCTCGCGCGTCAACCGAACTGGGCGCGCGCCTGTGCCGCAGCCTCGCAAATCGACGACCTCGACGTCACCAGTGCGCGGGCTTTTTTTGAAGCCTATTTCACGCCCTTTCAACTTGCGAATACCGACGGCACGCTCGACGGATTAGTCACCGGTTACTACGAGCCGTTGCTGCGTGGTTCTCGCACTCGGCACGGCGTGTATCAGACCGCGTTGTATCGCTGGCCGGCGAGTTATCGCGCGGGCGCGCCGCTGCCGGCGCGTGCGCAACTCGAGCGCGCGGGTGTGCTCAACGGTAACGAACTCGTGTGGGTCGACGATCCTATCGAAGCGTTCTTCCTGCAAGTGCAGGGCTCCGGGCGCATCGTGATGGAAGACGGCAGCGTGATGCGTCTCGGCTTTGGCGGGACTAACAACCAGCCGTACAGGTCGATCGGACGCTGGCTACTGGACCGCGGCGAACTCACGCCCGCGCAGGCGACCATGCAGGGCATCAAGGCGTGGGCGCGCGCGAACCCGACGCGCGTCGATGCGTTGCTCGATACGAATCCGCGCTTCGTGTTCTTCCGCGAGATGCCATCCGGCGAGAGCGCGCCGGGCGGTGGCGCGGACGGACCGATCGGCGCGTTGGGTGTGCCGTTGACACCGGAGCGGTCGATCGCGGTCGATCCGACTTCGATCCCACTCGGTACGCCGGTGTTCTTGCAGACCACGCGTCCGTTGACGAATTCGCCGATGAATCGCCTCGTCTTCGCGCAGGACACAGGTTCCGCGATTAAAGGCGGCGTGCGCGCCGATTACTTCTGGGGCCTCGGCGACGACGCCGGCGATCTGGCCGGCAAGATGAAGCAGGGCGGCCGTATGTGGTTGTTACTGCCGAATTCTTGAGGTCTAGTGGTGGACGTTACGTTTAACGCCGCCGCTAGTTCTGGTTGATGCGATCCGTAAGCGGCGCGGCGAGCGAGGCCGCGCTACTTATTGGTCAGCTGCACATTGTTTCTGGCGTGGCGGGTCGCTTCGGTCGCGCGCGCAAACGGATACGACGCATGCATGGTGCTGCATGCGTCGCGTAAAGGCGCTAGTCGTCACAGCCCCAACTTACGCTTGTCCACCACGCGCCGCGCCTTGCCTACCGAACGCTCGATGCCATTCACAGCCAGCACGTTCACCACCGCGCTCACGCCGATCAGCGCCTTGATGTCGTAGGCCAGCGCCTGCTTGGCCGTGCTCAACGCGGCCGTATCCGGCGCCGATTCCGGGCAAGGCTCGACGTTCAACGTCAACACGTCGAGCGGGCCTTCCTTGGTCAGCACGATCTGATAGTGCGGCGCGAGTGCACGCTGTTTGAGCAGCAATTCTTCGATTTGCGTCGGGAACACGTTCACGCCGCGCACGATCATCATGTCGTCTGAGCGGCCGGTGATCTTTTCCATCCGCCGCATGGTGCGGGCGCTGCCCGGCAGCAGACGCGTGAGGTCGCGCGTGCGGTAACGGACGATCGGCAGCGCTTCTTTGGTCAGCGACGTGAACACCAGTTCGCCGAGCTCGCCGTCCGGCAGCACCTCACCGGTTTCGGGATCGATGATCTCGGGATAAAAGTGATCTTCCCAGATGGTCGGGCCGTCTTTCGTTTCCACGCACTCCGACGCGACACCCGGACCCATCACTTCGGACAGACCGTAGATGTCGACAGCATCGATGCCCATGCGCTTTTCGATCGCCTGACGCATGTCGTTGGTCCACGGCTCCGCGCCGAAGATGCCGATGCGCAGCGAACAATTGGCCGGGTCGACGCCTTGCCGCTCGAGTTCGTCCGCGATCGAGAGCATGTAGCTCGGCGTCACCATGATGATGTCCGGCCGGAAGTCCTGGATCAGTTGCACCTGCTTTTCAGTCTGACCGCCGCCGAACGGGATCACGGTGAGCCCCGCGCGCTCGGCGCCGTAGTGCGCGCCGAGACCGCCCGTGAACAGACCGTAACCGTAACTGATATGAACCTTGTCGCCGCGCTTCGCGCCGGCGGCGCGGACCGAACGCGCGACGAGGTTCGCCCAAGTGTCGATATCGCGCGCCGTGTAGCCGACCACGGTCGGCTTACCTGTCGTACCGGACGACGCGTGAATCCGCGAAATCTGGTCCTGCGGCACGGCGAACATCCCGAACGGGTAGCTGTCGCGCAGATCCTTCTTGGTGGTGAAGGGGAAGCGCGCCAGATCCGCGAGGGTTTTCACTTCACTCGGATGAACACCGGCTTCTTCGAATTTGTGCCGATAAACCGGCGAGTTTTCATAAGCGTGATTCAACGACCATTTAAGCCGTTCAAGTTGAAGCGCGGCAAGTTCGTCGCGGCTGGCGGTCTCGATCGGATCGAGCGGAAGGGCGGTGGTCATCGAATGTCTCCTTGCTGCCTCAATGCTTGGGTCTGGTATACGTGCACTTGCGCGCAAAAAACCGGGGGCTGGCTGCTGTTTAACGGTGTGGCGGCGAAGAGCCGCCGCCGAGCCGGGAATCTGTCATGCGTTTGCTGCGAGGTTGCGGTTATCAGTCGCCTGTTGGAACCAGGTTGCCTTTGATTTGCGCCGATTTGCCGCGGAACATCGCGACGGTTTCTTCGGCACGGTTCGTCACGCGAATGTCGTAGATGCCGGTTCGGCCACTCAACGTTTGCTCGACGGCTTCCGCCGTCAAAACGTCGCCGCCTTTCACAGGCCGTAGAAACTCGATTGAGCAGCCGGCTGCAACTGTGTTGATGTTGTACGTATTGCAGGCGAACGCGAACGTCGAATCCGCGAGCGTGAATATCAGGCCGCCGTGGCAAATCTGATGGCCGTTCAGAAAGTCGGCGCGAACGGCCATGCGCAGGCGCGCGTATCCGGGGCGTACTTCGACGATTTCGAGGCCGAGCGCGCGGCTGCACGCATCGTTCTCGTACATCGCGGCAGCAGTGGCGCGGGCGAGTTCGTCGGGCGTCATCTGATCGGGGTGATTGGCTTGCGTGGACATGTTCAACGGCCCTCGAAGCGCGGTGCGCGCTTTTCAACGAAGGCTTGCACGCCTTCCGCGTAATCGTGGGAAGCCCCCAATTCGCGTTGCAAATCGCGTTCGAGATCGAGTTGCTGATCGAGCGTTTGCGTCGCGCCCGCACGCATGGCCCGCTTGATGGCGGCGATGGCGCGCGTGGGTTGTTGCGCAAGTTGGGCCGCGAGTTTCGCCGCGGTGGCAGCGAGCTCCGCGTCGTCGACTGCTTGCCAGATCAAGCCCCAGCTCTCGGCTTTTTCTGCGCTGAGTTTGTCGCCGGTGATGGCGAGCCCCAGCGCGCGAGCCATTCCGACACGCTGCGGCAGGAACCATGTGCCGCCCGAGTCCGGCACCAGGCCGATCTTCACGAACGCCTGAATGAAGCTGGCGGAGCGGGCCGCGAGCACGAGGTCGCACGCGAGCGCGAGATTGGCGCCTGCGCCGGCAGCCGTGCCGTTCACCGCGGCGATGACGGGCAGCGGCAATGCTTGCAGGCGGCGAATCAGCGGATTGAAATGTTGCTCGATCAGTTCACCCAGATCGGTCATGGCGCCAGGAGTGAAGTCGAGGTCGGCGAGGTCTTGGCCGGCGCAAAAGCCGCGGCCCGCGCCGGTAAGCACGAGCGCGCGTGCGCCGGATGTTTCGACCTGATCGAGCGCGGCGCTCAGTTCGTGATGCATCGCGCGCGTGAAGCTGTTGAGCTTGTCCGGCCGGTTCAGCGTGATGGTTGCGACATGGCTCGATGCGTCGATGTCCAGGCGAATCGCTTCATATGACATTGGGTGTCTCCTCAAAGTCTCTGTGACCGATGAGCGCTGCGGCGCTGACGTCAGAGCCGCTCGATGACCAGCGCGATGCCCTGGCCCACGCCAATGCACATCGTGCAAAGCGCAAAGCGACCGTTGGTCCGCTCAAGTTGGTACAGCGCGGTCGTGATCAGACGCGCGCCCGAAGCACCCAGCGGATGGCCGAGTGCAATGGCTCCGCCGTTCGGGTTGACGCGCGGGTCGTCGTCGCGCAGACCGAGCGTACGCAGAACAGCGAGACCTTGCGATGCGAAGGCTTCGTTCAACTCGATCACATCGAGTTGTTCGAGCGTCATGCCGAGTTGCTTCAACAGTTTTTGCGTGGCCGGCGCCGGGCCGATACCCATGATGCGCGGCTCGACTCCCGCCGTTGCCATGCCCACCACGCGGGCACGGCGGCGCAGCCCGTATTGATCGGCCGCCTGCTGGTTAGCTAGCAACAACGCGCACGCGCCGTCGTTCACGCCCGACGCATTGCCGGCCGTCACGCTACCGTCCGGGCGAACCACGCCTTTAAGCTTGCCCAAACTTGCGAGCGACGTTTCGCGCAGGTGCTCATCGAGCAGCACGCGCACAGGGTCACCTTTTTTCTGCGCGATTTCGACGCCGACAATCTCCTGGGCCAGCGTGCCATCCTGCTGGGCGCGAGCGGCCTTTTGCTGGCTCGCTAGCGCGAACGCATCCTGATCCGCGCGGCTCACGCTGAATTCGACGGCGACGTTTTCCGCGGTTTCAGGCATCGAATCGACGCCATATTGGCGTTTCATCAGCGGATTGATGAAGCGCCAGCCGATGGTCGTGTCGTAAATGTCGGCTTGGCGCGCGAACGCACTGGTCGCCTTGCCCATGACAAACGGCGCGCGTGTCATGCTTTCGACGCCGCCGGCGATCATCAGGCGCGCTTCGCCCGCCTTGATCGCGCGCGCGGCGGTGCCGACCGCGTCCATACCCGAGCCGCACAAGCGGTTGATGGTTGAGCCGGGTGCCTCAACAGGCAAGCCGGCCAGCAACGCCGACATACGGGCGACGTTGCGATTGTCTTCGCCGGCCTGATTCGCGCAGCCATAAATGACATCGTCTACAGCGCGCCAGTCGACGCCGGGATTGCGTTCGATCAACGCCTTGATCGGCACCGCGCCGAGGTCGTCGGCGCGGACATCCTTGAGTGCGCCGCCGTAGCGGCCAATTGGAGTGCGAATCGCATCGCAAATGAAGGCGTCGTTCATATGGATTCCTGCAGGGGGTGGACCGGCGTGAGGTGCCGATCCGATGTCTCATGTTAGTTGGGGTGCACAGCCCGGTCCATTCGGCCAAACGGCATAGGACGAAGCCGTGCTTTGTCTTATGCCATTCAGCCAGCTACCGCCGGCGCCGCTTTCGGTTCAACATGAACGCGGCTTTGAACTACGCGGAAGCGATTCGCGACGAAAGCTGCGTCAGCCAGCGCGGCATTTGCCGCCGGGTTTGCGCCCGTACCGTGGAAGTCCGAGAACGCTGCCGACTGATTGACGAACACACCGCCGGTCAGATTGATCGACAAGGCCACGCCGCCGCGGATCGAGGCTTCGTGCGCATCGTCGAGCACCGCTTCGTCCGTGCTGTACACCGACAGTGTCAGCGCGCCGTGCTCGGCGGCGATTGCACCGGCGAGATCCAGCGACTGCGCGGTCGAGTCCGTTGCGATCACGAATGAGATCGGCCCGAACCACTCTTTGGTGAACTGCGCATGGTCGGTTGCGGCATCCAGTTGAAGTACGAGCGGCGTGCGTACGCGGGCGCCGGCGAAAGCGGGATGTTCGAGCGTCAAGCTTTCAACGAGAACGCGGCCGAGCTTTGCGGCTTCGTCGATGCGTTGGGTCACGCCTCCGTTCTGAATCGCGCCGAGCAGTTCGACAGCGCGAGCCGGGTCGGCGACGAGTTTTTGCACGGCGCCGGCAATGGCTTGGGCAACTTCGTCAAAACTGAGCGTGCCTTCTGCCGTGCGGATGCCACCGCGTGGCACGTAGATGTTTTGCGGCGCGGTGCACATCTGGCCCGAGTACAGCGCGAGCGAGAAGGCAATGTTGCGAGCCGCGGCCTTGATGTCGTCGACCGAGTCGATCACGATCTGGTTCACGCCGGCTTTTTCGGTGTAGACCTGGGCCTGGTGCGCATTGCGCTCGAGCCACGTGCCGTTTTGCGTGCTGCCCGTGAAGTCGATGAGTTTGATTTCGGGGCGCAGGGCCAGGTCCTGGACGAGTGCGCCGTCGTTCGGTTCGGTCGCCAGCAAGGTGACGAGGTTCGGATCGAAACCCGCTTCGCGCAAAACGTCGCGCGCGATTCGTACGGTCAGCGCCAGCGGCAGAATTGCGCCCGGATGCGGCTTGACGATGACCGTGTTGCCCGTGGCCAGATCGGCGAAGAGGCCCGGATAACCGTTCCACGTCGGGAAGGTGCAGCAGCCGAGGACGAGGCCGGTGCCGCGCGGCACGACGGTGTAACGCTTGTGCATGGCGAGCGGCGGATTCTTGCCTTGCGGTTTTTCCCAATGGGCGTCGCCGGGAATGCGGCGCAATTGGTCCCACGCATACACGACGGCCTCGAGCGCGCGGTCTTGTGCGTGCGGGCCGCCGGCCTGGAAGGCCATCATGAATGCCTGGCCGGTCGTGTGCATCACGCTGTAGCCAATTTCAAAGCTGGCGCGATTCACGCGGGCAAGGATTTCGAGGCACACGCCGATCCATGCCTGCGGGCCTGCAGCGCGCCATTCGCGTTGGGCAGCGGTGGCAGCCGCGATCAGGGCGGCGGGGTCCGCCTTCGGGTAGCGCACGCCGAGAGGGAATCCGAACGGTGAGACTTCTGCGCCGACGGTTTCGCCCGTCGAGGGTTGGTCTAGTTGGAACGTCGCGTTGAGATGCGCTTTGAATGCGGCTTCGCCGTCCGCGTTAGCCGTTTCCCCGTACACTTTCGGACTGGGCATTTCGACGAACGGGCTCCAGTAGCCGCGCGTTTCAACCGCGGTGAGTGCCTTTTGCAGCGTGTCTTCGTGCTTGGTGAATAGCGGATGTGTCATGGCAGAGGGGGCTTGGCTGTACGTGCGTTGGGAAAAGCCTGTCGAATAATTGACCGACCGGTTGGTTGGTGAATGGTAGCATTATTAAGATGACCGCGCGAAGTGTTTTCGCGCGCGATTTTTCTAACTTTAGGAGGCGGCATGGCTTACGAGAATATTCTTGTTGAGACGCGGGGACGGGTCGGCTTGGTCACGTTGAATCGTCCGAAGGCATTGAACGCTCTGAACGACGCGTTGATGGACGAATTGGGGGCGGCGTTGCGCGAGTTCGATGCCGACGACGCGATCGGCGCGATCGTGGTCACGGGCAGCGAAAAGGCGTTCGCGGCCGGTGCTGACATCGGCATGATGTCCACCTATACCTATATGGATGTCTACAAGGGCGACTACATCACCCGCAACTGGGAGGCCGTCCGCTCCATTCGTAAGCCGATTATTGCGGCGGTGGCCGGCTTCGCGCTCGGCGGTGGCTGCGAGTTAGCGATGATGTGCGACATCATTTTCGCCGCCGACACGGCAAAGTTCGGCCAGCCGGAAATCAAGCTCGGCATCATGCCGGGCGCCGGTGGTACGCAGCGCTTGCCGCGCGCCGTCTCCAAGGCGAAGGCGATGGACCTTTGCCTGACCGCGCGATTCATGGATGCCGCCGAAGCCGAGCGCGCCGGATTGGTATCGCGTGTAATTCCGGCTGCATCGCTGGTCGAAGAGGCAATAGCCGCGGCTGCGACGATTGCCGAATTCCCGTTGCCGGCCGTAATGATGGTGAAGGAATCGGTCAACCGCGCCTATGAGACGACGCTCGCTGAAGGCGTGCATTTCGAGCGCCGCCTGTTCCATTCCCTCTTCGCCACCGAAGACCAGAAGGAGGGTATGGCCGCGTTTGTTGAGAAGCGCAAACCGGTTTTCAAGCATCGTTAATACGCTTGTCAAAATAACGCTTGCAAGGCGGGGTGTGGGTCGCTAGAATCTCGCTCTTTCGTGCTTCGGACAACGGGGCGC
>NZ_JBHUFR010000048.1:0-18173 GCF_042680985.1 Paraburkholderia dipogonis
TCCGCGAAGGCGGCCGTACGGTCGGTGCAGGTGTGGTTGCCAAGATTCTCGAGTAACGCCAGACAGTTCTCGTTAATCGGTAGTTTCGGGGTTGGCGGTGTCGTCAACCCCAAATGGTTTAGGGGTATAGCTCAACTGGCAGAGCGTCGGTCTCCAAAACCGAAGGTTGGGGGTTCGATTCCCTCTGCCCCTGCCAACTCTCGCGCCGTATGTGGCGCTTCGTTAAGGTGTTATGGCGAATCCTTCCGTCGAAACTGTAAATACATCGGGCGACAAGCTGATGCTCGTCGCGGGCGTATTGCTGGTCTTGGCCGGGTTCGTGGGGTTTTTCTGGCTGAGCGGCCAGGAATGGTACGTCCGCGGAGCCGCCTTGGCTGTTGGTGCGATCGCGGGTGTTGCAGTCGGTCTTCTCTCCGCGCCTGGCAAGGGTTTCATCGCTTTCGCCAAAGATTCGTACAAGGAAGTCCGCAAGGTTGTCTGGCCGACTCGTAAAGAGGCTACTCAGACAACGCTCGTAGTGTTTGGCTTCGTGTTCGTCATGGCGATCTTTCTTTGGATTGGTGACAAATCCATCGAATGGGCGATTTTCTCGGTGATTCTGGGTTGGAAATGATATGAGCGATACTCCGGCATCCCCGAGCGGTAAACGTTGGTATGTCGTGCACGCCTACTCCGGCATGGAGAAAAGCGTGCAACGTGCGCTTCAAGAGCGCATCGAGCGTGCTGGCATGCAAGACCAGTTTGGTCAAATCCTCGTTCCGACTGAAGAGGTGGTCGAGGTGAAAGGCGGTCACAAATCGGTGACCGAGCGGCGTTTCTTCCCGGGCTATGTGCTCGTTGAAATGGAAATGACTGACGAGACGTGGCACCTCGTGAAAAACACGGCGAAGGTGACGGGTTTTGTGGGCGGTGCACGTAATCGTCCGAGTCCGATTTCCCCGCGGGAAGTCGAGAAAATCATGTCGCAAATGCAGGAAGGCGTGGAAAAGCCGCGTCCAAAGACCCTGTTCGAAGTCGGCGAGATGGTGCGGGTGAAGGACGGTCCGTTCACGGATTTCAACGGCAGTGTCGAAGAAGTGAACTACGAAAAGTCGCGCGTTCGCGTTTCCGTTACAATCTTCGGCCGCGCAACGCCGGTCGAACTCGAATTCGGCCAGGTCGAAAAGCTGTAGTCCAGAATTCTACGGGGCGCACCATGCGGTGCGTTCCGTCTTTCGCGCTTACGGTCCGCGTAATGGCCGTTGAGGAGCGTAAGTACCCAATATCTCGGCGAACGCGCGCTACTACTCACTGAGCGTCCGCATGTACCCGTGCGGTGTTCCAAAGAGGTTTTCAACATGGCAAAGAAAATTATCGGCTTTATCAAGCTGCAGATTCCTGCAGGTAAAGCCAATCCGTCGCCGCCGGTTGGTCCGGCACTGGGCCAACGCGGCCTGAATATCATGGAGTTCTGCAAGGCGTTCAACGCGCAGACCCAAGCACTGGAACCGGGTCTGCCGACTCCGGTCGTGATCACCGCGTTTGCGGATAAGAGCTTCACGTTCGTTCTGAAGACGCCGCCGGCAACGGTTCTGATTAAGAAAGCAGCGAAGATCGATAAGGGTTCGAGCAAGCCGCATACTGACAAGGTCGGCAAGATCACCCGCGCTCAAGCTGAAGATATCGCCAAGACCAAGATGCCCGATCTGACGGCAGCTGATCTGGACGCAGCGGTTCGTACGATCGCTGGTAGCGCCCGCTCGATGGGCATCACCGTGGAGGGCGTGTAAATGGCTAAGCTTTCAAAGCGTCTGCAAGCATTTGCAGCCAAGGTTGATCGTCAAAAGCTCTACGCAATCGACGAAGCTCTGTCGCTCGTGAAGGAATGCGCAAGCGCGAAGTTCGACGAGTCGATCGACGTCGCAGTGCAGCTCGGTATTGACGCGAAGAAGTCGGACCAAGTGGTTCGTGGCTCGGTCGTCCTGCCGGCTGGTACTGGTAAGTCTGTTCGCGTTGCAGTGTTCGCGCAAGGCGAAAAGGCTGAGCAAGCTCGTGCAGCCGGCGCAGAAGTCGTCGGTATGGAAGACTTGGCTGAGCAAGTCAAGGCGGGCAAGTTGGACTTCGACATTGTGATCGCTTCGCCGGACACGATGCGCGTTGTTGGTACGCTCGGTCAGATCCTCGGCCCGCGTGGCCTGATGCCGAACCCGAAGGTCGGTACGGTTACGCCGGACGTCGCGACTGCCGTGAAGAACGCCAAGGCTGGTCAGGTGCAATTCCGTGTCGACAAGGCCGGTATCATCCACGCGACCATCGGTCGCGCTTCGTTCGAGCCGACAGCTCTGCGTAGCAACCTGAACGCTCTCGTCGACGCGCTGCAAAAAGCGAAGCCGGCAACGAGCAAGGGTGTGTACCTGCGCAAGGTCGCTCTGTCGAGCACGATGGGCGTTGGCGTTCGCGTCGACCAGGCATCGATCGCAGCACAGTAATAGATTTCATCGCCTCGACGTGAGCCGGGGCGGTTTTATGGGCTTTGGGCGGTCGTAAGGTGGCAGTCTGCATCGAGCGACCGGTTGTCAAAGACCGTTGGCGGGCACGCAGCAGGTAGGTGTGTCCTTAATGTAAAGCCAACGCAGATGGCGAACCCGAAAAGGTTTTGTAGTGATGAAGCCGGTTGATATCCGCAGCAATGCGGACTCAGGCGGTCGAAATACTCCTGACTGGTCGGACGCCGTTATTGAACGCGGTACACAAGGCGCACGCCGCGTGTATCGAATCTGGAGGTTAACCGTGCCACTTAACAAAGAAAGCAAGCAGGCCGTCGTCGCTGAGGTTGCCGCGCAAGTCGCGAAAGCCCAGACCGTGGTTCTGGCTGAGTATCGTGGAATCGCGGTTGGCGATCTGACCAAGCTGCGCGCGAAAGCGCGTGAGCAACAGGTTTACCTTCGTGTGTTGAAGAACACGCTGGCGCGTCGCGCTGTCGAAGGTACCCCGTTTGCTCCGCTGGCAGAGCAGATGACTGGTCCGCTGATCTACGGCATCTCGGAAGATGCAATTGCTGCTGCTAAGGTCGTTAACGACTTCGGCAAAACCAATGACAAGTTGATCATCAAGGCTGGTTCCTACGAAGGCAAGGTGATGGACAAGGCTGGCGTGCAAGCGCTGGCAAACATCCCGAGCCGCGAAGAACTGCTCTCCAAGCTGTTGTACGTTATGCAAGCACCTGTTTCTGGCTTCGCGCGCGCTCTGGCCGCGCTGGCAGAAAAGAAACAAGGCGAAGAAACCGCTGCGTAATGCACTTCAGTCGAGCGTGATTGATCGCTGGCTGTATCCGAATTCAATTTAGGAGTATTTCAAATGGCAATCGCAAAAGAAGACATCCTCGAGGCAGTAAGCTCGATGTCGGTTCTGGAACTGAACGAGCTGGTTAAGGCGTTCGAAGAAAAGTTTGGCGTGTCGGCAGCTGCTGTTGCAGTGGCAGGCCCGGCAGGCGGCGGCGCTGCTGCTGCTGCTGAAGAGCAAACCGAGTTCACGGTCAACCTGACGGAAGTCGGCGCGAACAAGGTTTCGGTCATTAAGGCTGTTCGCGAACTGACGGGTCTCGGCCTGAAGGAAGCGAAGGACCTGGTCGACGGTGCACCGAAGCCTGTTAAGGAATCGGTACCGAAGGCTGCTGCTGAAGAAGCCAAGAAGAAGCTGGAAGAAGCCGGCGCGAAGGCTGAAATCAAGTAAGTTTCAGCGCGCTGTGCGAAGGCTGGCGGTTTTCCACCGCCGGCCTTTTTGTGCTTTGTGGGGGATGCGTTTTAGCCATGCCGTTTCGGCAAAAACGCGGCTCCCAGAGGCCAAAGAAAACCGCCTTTCGGCAACATTGACCGGCGTTTCTCTTTGTCTTCTGAAGCGACTGCAGAAGGCAAGTTTGGTCGGGTAGCGGGCAACATAGGCATCCGCTGCCGTCAGCCAGCGGTTGGTAGCGGCCAACCACCAAGCTTCTAGGCTCGTTCAAGCCATCGGACGGCCATCGGGTCTCAGTCGGTGAACACTCGGGTTGTCTCATCAAGGTATCCTGCCTCGACAACAATGCCCGCCGTGATTCGGAGATCGTATGCAATATTCCTTCACCGAGAAGAAGCGTATTCGCAAGAGTTTTGCGAAGCGCCCCATCGTTCACCAAGTACCTTTCCTGCTGGCTACCCAGCTTGAATCATTCAGCACGTTTCTGCAAGCAGACACGTCGTCCACGCAACGCAAGCCGGAAGGCCTGCAAGCTGCGTTTACCTCCGTTTTTCCGATTGTTTCGCATAACGGGTTCGCTCGTCTAGAGTTCGTCAGCTACATGCTGTCGCCGCCGGCATTCAACATCAAGGAATGTCAGCAGCGCGGTTTGACGTACTGCTCGGCCCTGCGCGCGAAAGTGCGTCTGGTGCTGCTCGACAAGGAATCGCCGAGCAAGCCGGTCGTCAAGGAAGTGAAGGAACAGGAAGTGTACATGGGTGAAATTCCGCTCATGACGCCGACGGGTTCGTTCGTCATCAACGGCACGGAACGTGTGATCGTTTCGCAGCTGCACCGTTCGCCGGGCGTGTTCTTCGAACACGACAAGGGCAAGACGCACAGTTCGGGCAAGCTCCTGTTCTCGGCACGTATCATTCCCTACCGCGGTTCGTGGCTCGATTTCGAGTTCGACCCGAAGGACGTGCTGTACTTCCGCGTCGACCGTCGCCGCAAGATGCCGGTCACGATCCTGCTGAAGGCAATTGGCCTCACGCCGGAACAGATCCTTGCAAACTTCTTCGTGTTCGACAATTTCACGCTGATGCCGGAAGGCGCGCAGATGGAATTCGTGCCGGAGCGTCTGCGTGGTGAAGTCGCGCGTTTCGACATCACGGACCGTGATGGCAACGTGATCGTCCAGAAGGACAAGCGGATCAACGCGAAGCACATTCGCGACCTCGACAACGCGAAGACCAAGTTCATCTCGGTGCCGGAAGACTATTTGCTCGGCCGCGTGCTGGCAAAGAATGTCGTCGACGGCGACACGGGTGAAGTCATCGCCAACGCGAACGACGAGATCACGGAAACCGTGCTCGAGAAGCTGCGCGAGTCGAAGATCAAAGACATCCAGACGCTCTACACGAACGATCTGGATCAAGGTCCGTACATCTCGTCGACGCTGCGTATCGACGAAACCGCGGACAAGATGGCCGCTCGCATCGCGATCTACCGCATGATGCGCCCGGGCGAACCGCCGACCGAAGAAGCGGTCGAGGCGCTGTTCAACCGTCTGTTCTACAGCGAAGACGCATACGACCTCTCGAAGGTGGGCCGTATGAAGTTCAATCGCCGTGTCGGCCGCGACGAAATCGTCGGCCCGATGACGCTGCAAGACGACGACATCCTCGCCACGATCAAGATCCTGGTTGAGCTGCGTAACGGCAAGGGCGAAGTGGACGACATCGACCACTTGGGCAATCGCCGCGTGCGTTGCGTCGGCGAACTGGCGGAGAACCAGTTCCGCGCCGGTCTCGTGCGTGTCGAACGTGCCGTGAAGGAACGTCTGGGTCAGGCTGAAAGCGAAAACCTGATGCCGCACGACCTGATCAACTCGAAGCCGATTTCGTCGGCGATTCGCGAGTTCTTCGGTTCGTCGCAGCTGTCGCAGTTCATGGACCAGACCAATCCGCTGTCGGAAATCACCCACAAGCGCCGTGTTTCGGCTCTTGGCCCGGGCGGTTTGACGCGGGAGCGCGCTGGCTTTGAAGTCCGCGACGTGCACCCGACGCACTACGGTCGCGTGTGCCCGATTGAGACGCCGGAAGGTCCGAACATCGGCCTGATCAACTCGCTCGCTCTGTACGCGCACCTGAACGAATACGGTTTCCTCGAAACGCCGTATCGCAAGGTCGTGGACAGCAAGGTGACCGATCAGATCGACTATCTGTCGGCGATCGAAGAAGGCCGTTACGTGATCGCTCAGGCGAATGCGGCGGTGGCGGAAGACGGCTCGCTGACCGACGAACTGGTGTCGTCGCGTGAAGCCGGCGAAACGCTGATGGTTACGCCGGACCGCATCCAGTACATGGACGTGGCGCCGTCGCAGATCGTCTCGGTGGCAGCATCGCTGATTCCGTTCCTCGAGCACGACGACGCGAACCGCGCGTTGATGGGTTCGAACATGCAGCGTCAGGCTGTACCGTGTCTGCGTCCTGAAAAGGCCGTGGTCGGTACGGGTATCGAGCGCACGGTGGCAGTCGACTCGGGTACGACCGTTCAGGCATTCCGCGGCGGTGTGGTCGATTACGTCGACGCAGGCCGTATGGTGATCCGCGTGAACGACGATGAAGCCGCTGCTGGCGAAACCGGCGTGGACATCTACAACCTGATCAAGTACACGCGTTCGAACCAGAACACGAACATCAACCAGCGCCCGATCGTGAAGGTCGGCGACATCGTGTCGCGTGGCGACGTGCTGGCTGACGGTGCATCGACCGACCTCGGCGAACTGGCTCTCGGCCAGAACATGCTGGTCGCGTTCATGCCGTGGAACGGCTACAACTTCGAAGACTCGATCTTGATCTCGGAAAAGGTGGTTGCTGACGACCGCTACACCTCGATCCACATCGAAGAACTGAACGTCGTTGCTCGCGACACGAAGCTCGGACCGGAAGAAATCACGCGCGACATCTCGAACCTGGCTGAAGTGCAACTCGGCCGTCTCGACGAGTCGGGCATCGTCTACATCGGCGCTGAAGTCGAAGCGGGCGACGTGCTGGTCGGCAAGGTCACGCCGAAGGGCGAAACCCAGCTGACGCCGGAAGAAAAGCTGCTGCGCGCGATTTTCGGTGAAAAGGCTTCGGACGTGAAAGACACGTCGCTGCGCGTGCCGTCGGGCATGAGCGGCACGGTCATCGACGTGCAAGTGTTCACGCGTGAAGGCATTCAGCGCGACAAGCGAGCGCAACAGATCATCGACGATGAACTGAAGCGCTATCGCCTCGACCTGAACGACCAGCTGCGCATCGTGGAAGGTGACGCGTTCCAGCGTCTCGCACGCATGCTCGACGGCAAGGTCGCGAATGGCGGTCCGAAGAAGCTGGCGAAGGGCACGAAGATCGACCAGGCTTACCTGCAAGATCTGGATCACTACCACTGGTTCGACATCCGCCTCGCGGACGAAGAATCGGCGGCACAGCTCGAAGCCATCAAGGACTCGATCGAACAGAAGCGTCACCAGTTCGATCTGGCGTTCGAAGAAAAGCGCAAGAAGCTCACGCAAGGCGATGAACTGCCGCCGGGCGTGTTGAAGATGGTCAAGGTGTACCTGGCAGTCAAGCGCCGCCTGCAGCCTGGCGACAAGATGGCCGGCCGTCACGGTAACAAGGGTGTCGTGTCGAAGATCGTTCCGATCGAAGACATGCCATACATGGCCGACGGCCGTCCGGCTGACGTCGTTCTGAACCCGCTCGGCGTGCCGTCGCGGATGAACGTGGGTCAGGTTCTCGAAGTGCATCTGGGTTGGGCCGCGAAGGGTCTCGGCTGGCGTATCGGCGAGATGCTGCAGCGTCAGGCGAAGATCGCTGAACTGCGCGAATTCCTGACCAAGATCTACAACGAGTCGGGCCGCGCCGAAGAGCTGGACAGCTTCACGGACGACGAAATCGTCGAACTGGCGAAGAACCTGCGCGAAGGCGTGCCGTTCGCTACGCCGGTGTTCGACGGCGCGACGGAAGAAGAAATGTCGCGCGCGCTGGATCTGGCATTCCCGGACGACATCGCGAAGAACCTCGGCATGACGCCGTCGAAGAATCAGGTGCGTCTGTACGACGGCCGCACGGGCGAAATGTTCGAACGTACGGTGACGGTCGGCTACATGCACTACCTGAAGCTGCACCACCTGGTCGACGACAAGATGCACGCGCGTTCCACGGGCCCGTACTCGCTCGTGACGCAGCAGCCGTTGGGCGGTAAGGCGCAATTCGGTGGCCAGCGTTTCGGTGAAATGGAAGTGTGGGCGCTCGAAGCGTACGGCGCATCGTACGTGCTGCAGGAAATGCTGACGGTGAAGTCGGACGACGTGACAGGCCGGACCAAGGTTTATGAAAACCTGGTCAAGGGCGATCACGTGATCGACGCCGGCATGCCGGAATCCTTCAACGTGTTGGTGAAGGAAATCCGCTCGCTCGGTATCGACATCGACCTCGACCGCAACTAATCGGACTACGGAGAGAAAGCAATGAAAGCTCTGCTCGATCTATTCAAGCAAGTCCAACAGCCTGAAGTTTTTGACGCGATCAAGATCGGTCTGGCTTCGCCGGACAAGATCCGTTCGTGGTCGTTCGGTGAAGTGAAGAAACCGGAAACCATCAACTACCGGACGTTCAAGCCGGAACGCGATGGTTTGTTCTGCGCGAAGATCTTCGGGCCGATCAAAGACTACGAATGTCTTTGCGGTAAGTACAAGCGCCTGAAGCATCGTGGCGTGATCTGCGAGAAGTGCGGCGTTGAAGTGACGCTGGCGAAAGTGCGTCGCGAACGCATGGGCCACATCGAACTGGCCTCGCCTGTCGCGCACATCTGGTTCCTGAAGTCGCTGCCGTCGCGTCTGGGCATGGTGCTCGACATGACGCTGCGCGATATCGAACGCGTGCTGTACTTCGAAGCATATGTGGTGATCGATCCGGGCATGACGCCGCTGAAAGCGCGGCAGATCATGACCGAAGAGGATTACTACAACAAGGTCGAAGAATACGGTGACGAATTCCGTGCCGAGATGGGTGCGGAAGGCGTGCGCGAGCTGCTGCGCGCGATCAACATCGACGAACAGGTCGAGATGCTGCGCACCGAACTCAAGAACACGGGTTCGGAAGCGAAGATCAAGAAGTACGCGAAGCGCCTGAAGGTGCTCGAGGCTTTCCAGCGTTCGGGCATCAAGCCTGACTGGATGGTGCTCGAAGTGCTGCCGGTGCTGCCGCCGGAACTGCGTCCGCTGGTGCCGCTGGACGGCGGCCGTTTCGCGACGTCGGACCTGAACGACCTGTATCGCCGCGTGATCAACCGTAACAACCGGTTGAAGCGTCTGCTCGAACTGAAGGCGCCTGAAATCATCGTCCGTAACGAAAAGCGGATGCTGCAGGAAGCTGTCGATTCGCTGCTCGACAACGGTCGTCGCGGTAAGGCCATGACTGGCGCGAACAAGCGTCCGCTGAAGTCGCTCGCCGACATGATCAAGGGTAAGGGCGGTCGTTTCCGTCAGAACTTGCTCGGTAAGCGCGTCGACTATTCGGGCCGTTCGGTGATCGTGGTCGGCCCGACGCTCAAGCTGCATCAGTGCGGTCTGCCGAAGCTGATGGCGCTCGAACTGTTCAAACCGTTCATCTTCAACAAGCTGGAAGTGATGGGTGTCGCTACCACCATCAAGGCTGCGAAGAAGGAAGTCGAGAACCAGACGCCGGTGGTGTGGGACATTCTCGAAGAAGTCATTCGCGAACATCCGGTCATGCTGAACCGTGCACCTACGCTGCACCGTCTTGGCATTCAGGCTTTCGAGCCGGTGCTGATCGAAGGTAAGGCAATCCAGCTGCACCCGCTCGTTTGCGCGGCGTTCAACGCCGACTTCGACGGTGACCAGATGGCTGTTCACGTGCCGCTGTCGCTGGAAGCGCAGATGGAAGCGCGCACGCTGATGCTGGCGTCGAACAACGTCCTGTTCCCGGCCAACGGCGATCCGTCGATCGTGCCGTCGCAGGATATCGTGCTCGGTCTGTACTACGCGACCCGTGAAGCAGTGAACGCAAAGGGCGAAGGCCTGACGTTCACCGGCGTTTCGGAAGCGCTGCGTGCCTACGAGAACAAGGAAGTCGAGCTCGCCTCGCGCGTCAACGTGCGGATCACCGAAATGGTCCACAACGAAGACAAGTCGGAAGGTGCGCCGGCGTTCGTGCCGAAGATCACGCTGTACCCGACCACCGTCGGCCGTGCAATCCTGTCGGAAATTCTTCCGCCGGGCCTGCCGTTCTCGGTGCTCAACAAGCCGCTGAAGAAAAAGGAAATCTCGCGCCTCATCAACACCGCATTCCGCAAGTGCGGTCTGCGTGAAACGGTGATTTTCGCCGACCAGTTGATGCAGTCGGGTTTCCGTCTGGCAACGCGCGCTGGTATCTCGATCTGTGTCGACGACATGCTCGTGCCGCCGCAGAAGGAAACCATCGTCGGCGACGCCGCCAAGAAGGTGAAGGAATACGACCGTCAGTACATGTCGGGTCTCGTCACGTCGCAAGAGCGCTATAACAACGTGGTCGACATCTGGTCGGCAACGTCGGAAGCGGTCGGCAAGGCGATGATGGAACAGCTGTCGACGGAACCGGTCACGGATCGCGACGGCAACGAAACGCGTCAGGAATCGTTCAACTCGATTTACATGATGGCGGACTCGGGTGCTCGTGGTTCCGCGGTTCAGATTCGTCAGCTGGCGGGTATGCGTGGCCTGATGGCGAAGCCGGACGGCTCGATCATCGAGACGCCGATTACGGCGAACTTCCGTGAAGGCCTGAACGTGTTGCAGTACTTCATCTCGACCCACGGTGCACGTAAGGGTCTGGCTGATACGGCACTGAAGACGGCTAACTCGGGTTACCTGACGCGTCGTCTCGTCGACGTGACGCAGGATCTCGTGGTGGTCGAGGACGATTGCGGTACGTCCAACGGCGTCGCCATGAAGGCGTTGGTCGAAGGTGGTGAAGTCGTCGAAGCGCTGCGTGACCGTATTCTGGGTCGCGTGACGGTGGCTGACGTCGTCAATCCGGAATCGCAGGAAACGCTGTACGAAACGGGCACGTTGCTCGACGAAGACGCGGTCGAAGAAATCGAACGCCTCGGCATCGACGAAGTGCGCGTGCGTACGCCGCTGACTTGCGAAACGCGTTACGGTCTGTGTGCAGCCTGCTACGGCCGCGACCTGGGCCGCGGCTCGTCGGTCAACGTCGGTGAAGCAGTCGGCGTGATCGCTGCGCAGTCGATCGGTGAACCGGGCACGCAGCTCACGATGCGTACGTTCCACATCGGTGGTGCGGCGTCGCGTGCGGCAGTGGCTTCGTCGGTTGAAGCGAAGTCGAACGGTACGGTGCGTTTCACGGCAACGATGCGTTACGTCACCAACGCGAAGGGCGAGCAGATCGTCATCTCGCGTTCGGGCGAAGCGATGATCACCGACGACCACGGTCGCGAGCGCGAACGTCACAAGGTGCCGTACGGCGCGACGCTGTTGCAACTGGACGGCGCGCAGATCAAAGCCGGCACGCAACTGGCAACGTGGGATCCGATGACGCGTCCGATCATCACCGAGTGGGGCGGTACGGTGAAGTTCGAAAACGTCGAAGAAGGCGTGACGGTTGCCAAGCAGATCGACGATGTGACCGGTCTGTCCACGCTGGTCGTGATCGACGTGAAGCGTCGTGGTTCGCAGGCTTCGAAGACGGTGCGTCCGCAGGTCAAGCTGCTCGACGCGAACGGCGAAGAAGTCAAGATCCCGAACACCGAGCACTCGGTGCAGATCGGCTTCCAGGTCGGCGCTCTGATCACCGTGAAGGACGGTCAGCAAGTGCAGGTCGGTGAAGTGCTGGCACGTATCCCGGTCGAATCGCAGAAAACGCGTGACATTACCGGTGGTCTGCCGCGTGTGGCCGAACTGTTCGAAGCGCGTTCGCCGAAGGACGCAGGTATCCTGGCGGAAGTCACGGGTACGACGTCGTTCGGTAAGGACACGAAGGGCAAGCAGCGTCTCGTTATCACGGACCTCGAAGGCAATCAGCACGAGTTCCTGATCGCGAAGGAAAAGCAGGTTCTGGTGCACGATGGTCAGGTCGTCAACAAGGGCGAAATGATTGTCGACGGTCCGGCCGATCCGCACGACATCTTGCGTCTGCAAGGTATCGAAGCGCTGTCGCGTTACATCGTGGACGAAGTGCAGGACGTGTACCGTCTGCAAGGCGTGAAGATCAACGACAAGCACATTGAAGTGATTGTTCGTCAGATGCTGCGTCGCGTGCAGATTACGGACAACGGCGATACGCGTTTCATCCCGGGCGAACAGGTCGAGCGGTCGGATATGCTCGACGAGAACGACCGTATGATCGCGGAAGACAAGCGTCCGGCAACGTACGAAAACGTGCTGCTCGGTATCACGAAGGCCTCGTTGTCGACCGATTCGTTCATCTCGGCGGCGTCGTTCCAGGAAACGACCCGCGTGCTGACCGAAGCGGCGATCATGGGCAAGCGCGACGACCTGCGTGGTCTGAAGGAAAACGTGATCGTCGGCCGTCTGATTCCGGCCGGTACGGGTCTCGCGTTCCACAAGGCACGCAAGACCAAGGAACTGTCCGACCGCGAGCGTTTCGATCAGATCGCAGCGGAAGAGTCGTTCGAATTCGGTACGCCGGAAACCCCGGCCGCCGAACAGCAGCACTCAGGCGAGTAAGCTCAGGTCAGTAAGTCCAGGCGGCGTAAGCCGCTTGGGCTCACCAGCCAGCGAAGCCGCTCAGTTTCGACTGAGCGGCTTTTTTTTATGCGCTTTTCCTTTCAGCGCTCTTTTTGCGGACTAGTAGGCCAAACGGCTAACGCTGCATCAAAGCGCGGGCGCAACACGAATGCGTTGGTAAAATTCGTGTCACCGGCATCACGCTGCTTCTCTCAAATTCATGTCCCGTCCGCTCGAAATTCTCAACGAAGTCTTCGGTTACCCCGCGTTCAGAGGGCAGCAGGGCGAAATTGTCGAGCACGTCTCCGGCGGCGGCGACTGCCTCGTGTTGATGCCGACGGGCGGCGGCAAGTCCCTCTGCTATCAGATTCCATCGCTGGTACGGCGCGAAGGCGGCTTCGGCACCGGCATCGTCGTTTCTCCGCTGATCGCGCTGATGCAGGATCAGGTCGCCGCGCTCACCGAAGTGGGCGTGCGCGCGGCATACCTGAATTCGACGCTCTCGAGCGCCGAGGCGATGGCGACCGAGCGCGCGTTGCGCGACGGTGATATCGATCTGCTCTACGTGGCGCCGGAACGTTTGATGACACCCCGTTTCCAGGAGTTGCTGGAGCGCACGCGTATCGGCTTGTTTGCCATCGACGAAGCGCATTGCGTGTCGCAGTGGGGGCACGATTTCCGTCCGGAATACATTCAGTTGTCGGTGCTGCACGAGCGCTTTCCGAACGTGCCGCGAATCGCGCTGACGGCCACCGCTGACGACATTACGCGCGACGAGATCATCCACCGCCTCGCGCTGGATGACGCGCGCGTTTTCGTGTCGAGCTTCGACCGGCCGAACATTCGGTATCGCATCGTCGAGAAGGACAATGCGCGGACGCAGTTGCTGGACTTCATCCGCGCGGAGCATTCGAAGCCGGACGGCACGACCGACGCCGGCGTGGTCTATTGCCTGTCGCGCCGCAAGGTCGAAGAGACGGCGGAATGGCTGAAGGAAAAAGGCATGCGCGCGCTGCCGTATCACGCCGGCATGGAGTTTGAAATCCGCCAGAAGCATCAGGAGATGTTTCAGCGCGAAGAAGGGATCGTGATGTGCGCGACGATCGCGTTCGGTATGGGCATCGACAAACCGGACGTGCGTTTCGTCGCTCACCTCGACCTGCCGAAGAGTGTCGAAGGCTACTACCAGGAAACGGGTCGAGCGGGCCGCGACGGTATGCCGGCGAATGCGTGGATGGCCTACGGTCTCGGCGACGTCGTGCAGCAGCGCAAAATGATCGACGAATCCGACGCCGACGACGCGCACAAGCGCGTGCAGACCGGCAAGCTGGATGCGTTGCTCGGATTGTGCGAAGCGGCGACCTGCCGGCGCGTGCGACTGCTCGGGTATTTCGGCGAATCGAGCAAGCCTTGCGGTAATTGCGACAACTGCCTTGAACCGCCGGACACATGGGATGCGACGCGTGAGGCGCGCATGGCGCTGTCGTGTGTGTTCCGCGCACAGCGCGCGAGCGGCTTTCATTTCGGTGCAGGCCATCTGATCGACATCCTGCGCGGTAACAGTAGCGAGAAAATCCTGCAGCGTGGTCATGAGAAGCTGACCACATTTGGCATCGGTTCGGCGCTAGGCGAGCAGGAGTGGCGAGCCGTGTTCCGCCAGCTGGTCGCATTCGGCTATCTGACGGTCGATCACGAAGGCTTCGGCTCACTCGTCCTGACCGAGGCAAGCAAGCCGGTGCTCAAAGGTGAGCAGAACGTCACAATGCGCCGCTATGTGAAGCCTACGCGCACGCGTCAATCGTCCGGCCGCACCAGTGAGCGCGCCGATCCGACGATCGGCATGGGCCCGCGCGAACGCGCGCGCTGGGAACGGCTGCGGGCATGGCGCACTGAAACCGCGAAGAGCGACGGCGTGCCGGCCTACGTGATTTTCCACGATGCGACCCTGGCGGAAATTGCCCGCAACGGCCCCGACTCGATTGACGATTTGCGCGGTATCCCGGGTATGGGCGCACGCAAACTCGACCGTTTCGGCGATGAATTGCTGGAAGTCGTCGCCGCCGACTAAGCGCTCTGCGAGTGCATGAGCGGGTCGGCAGGGGTGCGAAACATCGCAACCCGTTGACTCCCTTAGTAATTTCGGAATATCATGCTAGGTTCCGGTTCTTGGAATGCCTGCGCGCGAAGTCAATTCATGCGCCGACTAGCCGGTCCGGAAGTTCGATGCGCGATCGTTTCTGCTTTGCCCGGAAACATATGCGTCGATTTTGTTCAATTTCAGGAATAAACAATGCCAACCATCAATCAACTGGTTCGCAAAGGCCGCCAGTCGGAAACGACTAAGAGCAAGAGCCCGGCCTTGCAGGACTGCCCCCAGCGTCGCGGCGTGTGCACCCGTGTGTACACCACGACGCCTAAGAAGCCTAACTCGGCACTGCGTAAGGTTGCCAAGGTTCGTTTGACGAACGGCTTCGAAGTTATTTCGTACATCGGTGGTGAAGGCCACAACCTGCAGGAACACTCGGTCGTGCTGATTCGCGGCGGCCGTGTTAAGGACTTGCCGGGTGTGCGTTACCACATGGTTCGCGGCTCGCTGGATACCCAGGGCGTCAAGGATCGTAAGCAGGCTCGCTCGAAGTACGGTGCGAAGCGTGCCAAGGCTGGCAAGTAATTAGCCGGTCAGTAGTTTCAGGTCGCCTGCAAAGGCGGTAATAGCGGTGGTGCCGGAATCGCCGGTGCTGTCGAGTAAGTGGTCACCCGACCAGGCTGGTAAGTCGTAAGAGATGAATCGGGTTAGTTGGTGGCCGCGGGGCTAAAAGTTAGCTCCAACTGAAAAGTTAAAGGAAGAAACATGCCGCGTCGTCGCGAAGTCCCCAAGCGGGAAGTGTTGCCGGATCCGAAGTTCGGTAACGTTGATGTAGCTAAGTTCATGAACGTGCTGATGCTCTCCGGCAAGAAGTCGGTTGCCGAGCGTATCGTGTACGGCGCTTTCGAACAGATCCAGACCAAGGGTGGCAAGGACCCGCTGGAAGTGTTCACGGTAGCGCTCAACAACGTCAAGCCGGTGGTCGAAGTGAAGAGCCGCCGCGTTGGTGGTGCAAACTATCAGGTTCCGGTCGAAGTGCGCCCGTCGCGTCGTATGGCATTGGCGATGCGTTGGCTGCGTGAGGCCGCGAAGAAGCGCAGCGAGAAGTCGATGGCCCTGCGTCTGGCAGGTGAACTTTCCGAAGCGGCCGAAGGCCGTGGCGGCGCAATGAAGAAGCGCGACGAAGTTCACCGGATGGCAGAAGCCAACAAGGCGTTCTCGCACTTCCGTTTCTAAGCTTCCCGATCCCGGGTTTAGCAGCAAAAACGGAAAGAAATTCCGGGCGGGTGCGCTTACAAAGCGCCTCGCCCGTTTGTGTTACAGCGCGATGGGTATTTTCTCGCATCGCGTCATCCCAATAGAGGATCAAAGTGGCTCGCAAGACACCTATCGAGCGCTACCGTAACATCGGTATTAGCGCTCACATCGACGCCGGCAAAACGACGACGACCGAGCGCATCTTGTTCTACACCGGCGTGAACCACAAGATTGGTGAAGTTCACGACGGCGCTGCCACCATGGACTGGATGGAGCAGGAGCAGGAACGCGGCATCACGATCACGTCCGCTGCTACCACGGCGTTCTGGAAAGGCATGGCCGGCGACCGCGCTGAGCACCGCATCAACATCATCGACACCCCGGGTCACGTCGACTTCACGATTGAAGTTGAGCGCTCGATGCGCGTGCTCGACGGCGCGTGCATGGTGTACTGCGCTGTGGGCGGCGTTCAGCCCCAGTCGGAAACCGTGTGGCGTCAGGCTAACAAGTACAAGGTTCCCCGTCTCGCGTTCATCAACAAGATGGACCGTACCGGCGCGAACTTCTTCAAGGTTTACGACCAGCTCAAGCTGCGTCTGAAGGCGAACCCGGTTCCGGTCGTGGTGCCTATCGGCGCGGAAGAAAACTTCACGGGCGTCGTCGATCTGCTGAAGATGAAAGCGATCATTTGGGACGAAGCGTCTCAAGGCACGAAGTTCTCGTACGAAGAAATCCCGGCAGAATTGGCTGACTCTTGCAACGAGTGGCGCGAGAAGATGATCGAAGCGGCTGCCGAGTCGAGCGAAGAGCTGATGAACAAGTACCTGGAAGAGGGCGAGCTCTCCGAAGCGGAAATCATCAAGGGCCTGCGCGACCGTACGATCGCTTGCGAAATCCAGCCGATGCTGTGCGGCACCGCGTTCAAGAACAAGGGCGTGCAACGCATGCTGGACGCAGTGCTCGACTTCCTGCCGTCGCCGATCGACATCCCGCCGGTTACCGGCGAGCTGGAAAACGGTGAAAAGGGCGAGCGCCGCGCTGCCGACGACGAGAAGTTCTCGGCACTGGCATTCAAGATCATGACCGACCCGTTCGTCGGCCAACTGATCTTCTTCCGTGTGTACTCCGGCGTCGTGAATTCGGGCGATACCGTGCTGAACGCAACCAAAGACAAGAAGGAACGTCTGGGCCGTATTCTGCAGATGCACGCGAACCAGCGCGAAGAAATCAAGGAAGTCCGCGCAGGCGACATCGCTGCTGCGGTCGGCCTGAAGGACGCCACGACCGGCGACACGCTGTGCGATCCGCAAAGCCCGATCGTGCTCGAACGCATGATTTTCCCGGAGCCGGTGATTTCGCAGGCTGTTGAGCCGAAGACGAAGCCCGACCAGGAAAAAATGGGTCTGGCGCTGAACCGTCTGGCTCAGGAAGATCCGTCGTTCCGCGTTCAAACGGACGAAGAATCGGGCCAAACCATTATTTCGGGCATGGGCGAGCTCCACCTGGAAATTCTGGTTGACCGTATGAAGCGCGAGTTCGGCGTGGAAGCAACGGTCGGCAAGCCGCAAGTGGCTTACCGCGAAACGATTCGCGGCAAGGCGGAAGACGTTGACGGCAAGTTCGTCAAGCAGTCGGGTGGTCGCGGCCAGTACGGTCACGCGGTCATCACGCTCGAGCCGAACGAGCAAGGCAAGGGCTACGAGTTCCTCGACGAGATCAAGGGCGGTGTGATTCCGCGCGAATACATCCCGGCGGTGGACAAGGGTATCCAGGAAACGCTGAAGGCTGGCGTGCTGGCAGGCTTCCCGGTCGTCGACGTCAAGGTTCACCTGACGTTCGGTTCGTACCACGACGTTGACTCGAACGAAAATGCGTTCCGCATGGCCGGTTCGATGGCGTTCAAGGAAGCAATGCGCAAGGCTCAACCGGTCATCCTCGAACCGATGATGGCTGTTGAAGTCGAAACGCCTGAAGATTACATGGGCAACGTGATGGGCGATCTGTCGGGTCGTCGCGGTATCGTTCAGGGCATGGACGACATGGTTGGCGGCGGCAAGATCGTTCGCGCCGAAGTCCCGCTGTCGGAAATGTTCGGCTACTCGACGTCGCTGCGTTCGCTGACCCAAGGTCGTGCAACGTACACGATGGAGTTCAAGCACTACTCCGAAGCACCGCGTAACGTGTCCGAAGCGATCATCAACGCGAAGTCGAAGTAATCGCGCGGCAAGTCATTCAACGATTAACTTTTTGAAAGAAGAGAAACATGGCTAAAGGTAAATTCGAACGGACCAAGCCGCACGTGAACGTCGGCACGATCGGTCACGTCGACCACGGCAAGACCACGCTGACGGCAGCGATCACGACGGTTCTGACGCAGAAGTT
>NZ_JBHUFR010000049.1:0-1270 GCF_042680985.1 Paraburkholderia dipogonis
CGGTCCGTCACTTCCACGACGCCCGTTTCCGGGGGGAGGCGTCCATACCATCTGCACAACACGTTTTCAGAGCGCGGATCTTTTTCCACGTTGGGTGTATCAGCCGTAAGCCGTCTGCTGGCAGGTTGGTCGACCGGCTTTTGAAGCATGATGACCTTCGTTTACCGAGACTCACGGCCTGACCCCCCGAGCGTTTCACGCTTTGCGTAAAGCCTTGCGTGCCATCCAAAGGTTGCCCAGCGCAAACAGTGTCGTGATCTGCGCGGTATTCTTCATCAACCCTCGGTACCGGGTCTTCGTATAGCCAAACTGCTGCTTGAGCACTCGGAACGGATGTTCAACCTTGGCGCGGACGCCAGCCTTCAGGCGCTCAATCTGGTTGAATATCGCGTCCAGACGATTGTTCAGGTCCAGTTGTCGGCGCTTGCCTGGTCCCATCGCGACATGCCAGCGAACCAGGTTCGCCTGGCAGCGCTTTTCGATACCCTGATATCCGGCGTCAGCGTACACATCCGTTTCCTGGCCGTGCAACAACGCTTCGGCCGCATTGATGTCGTGAACGTTGGCCGCTGTACCAATGACGGTGTGGACCAGCCCCGACTCTGCGTCCACGCCGATGTGCGCTTTCATCCCGAAGTACCATTGATTTCCCTTCTTCGTCTGGTGCATCTCCGGGTCCCGCGTACCAGAGCCGTTCTTCGTCGAACTGGGTGCGGAAATCAAGGTCGCGTCGACCGCCGACCCTGCCTTCAGCATCAAGCCTTTCTCGCTCAGGATCTCATTGACCAGCGTGAGCATCTGCGCGGCCAGGCCGTGCGTTTCAAGAAGGTGACGGAACCGGAGAATCGTGCTCTCGTCCGGCAAACGAGTCATACCCTCGTCCAGCCCCGCAAACTCACGATACAGCGGCACGTCGTAGAGCGCCTCTTCCATCGCCGGGTCTGACAGACCAAACCACTGTTGCATGAAGTGGATCTGCAGCATCGTCGCAATCGGAAACGGCGGCCTTCCAGTCTTACCCCTCGGATAGTGCGGTTCGATCAACGCAATCAACCTCGACCATGGCACGACGCTCCTCATCTCATCGAGAAATTCCCGCTTGCGCGTGCGTTTCGTTGAAAGATCCAGACCAAGACCGAGCTGTGTCATCGACGAACTCCTTGAACTTGCCTGTCTTCCAGGATAGGCGAACCAGACTTCAATGCCAGAACTTTTGCAGATGGTATGGACGCCTCCCCCCGGAAACGGGCGTCGTGGAAGTGACGGACCG
>NZ_JBHUFR010000050.1:0-181060 GCF_042680985.1 Paraburkholderia dipogonis
CGGCAGCCTGAGATGCAGCACGACGCTCGTGTCGAACCGTTAGCGACGCCGTTATTTGCCTTTGTGCCTCCAGATTCTCCCGTTCATTATCAGATTGGCACCTCGTAGGCGTACATGAGACGCCTGTAAAAATTGGTCAAACAGAAAAAATAGATAGGCATCTCGCATTGCAGGCTGACGGATACCATCAATCAGCGACGCTCTGGCGGCCGTTGACGCATAGCGGACGCAATCACGCAGCGGATTAGCGTCAACGCTGACACAGCAATGCGTCGGCGGCAGGGCAAGGTGCCGACGCATCGCTGCGCAACTGCGAGCCGTTACTGTTTCAGGAGCTTCACGATGGTCAGCGTGCCATCCACATTTTCAACGCGAACCTTGACCTTTTCGCCCTCCTTCGCCTGCTTGACCATCGACGCGTCCTTGGCTTTATAGACCATTGTCATCGCCGACATACCGATGTTCTTCAGTTCGCCGTGCTGCAGCGTCACCATGCCGGTGGACGGATCCACCTTCTTGACGACCGCATCGGTGAGCGCGGTGTTACTCGGCGCCCCCGCATCCATGGCACCGCCGTTCATTTTCACGCCGGCCATATTGTCCGCCGCTAGCGACGCAGCGGCAGGCGTAAGTCCGGCACAGAAAACAGTTATCAGGGTAAGCAATCTCTTCATGGGTTTTCTCCTGAGTGAGTTTGCGGCACACGCGTGCCATTGGGTACTACGTGAGGTTGAAGCGATTCGTGCGCATCTGCTTTCGTGCGCGCGATGCGGCGGCGTTGCAGCAACAGCCAGGCGGCCGGAATGATGAGCATCGACAGAAGCGGCGCGGTCACCATGCCGCCGACCATCGGCGCAGCGATGCGCTGCATGACTTCGGAGCCGGAGCCGTGGCCCAGCATGATCGGAATGAGGCCCGCCAGGACGACCGCGACCGTCATCGCCTTGGGTCTCACCCGCAGAACCGCGCCTTCGCGGATGGCGTCGACCAAGGTCGCTTCAGTAAAGGGCTCTCCTCTGGCGAGACGCTGATTGAGCGCCCCTTTGAGGTACAAAAGCATCACGACCCCGAACTCTGCCGCCACCCCCGACAACGCGATGAATCCCACCGCGGTGGCAACGGACACTGCGTGCCCAAGGATCCAGATCAACCAGAAGCCGCCAACCAGCGCGAAGGGCACAGTCGACATTAGCAGCAGCGCGTCGGCCGCCGAGTTAAATGTCAGAAACAGCAGCACAAAAATGACGATGAGCGTGACCGGAATCACGGTTCGCAGCTTCGCGACCGCCCGCTCCAGATATTCGAACTGACCCGACCACGCGATCGAATATCCCGGTGGCAATACAATGTGCCGCGCCACAGCCATCTGCATGGCCTTCACGGCCGATTGCAAGTCGGTATCGCGAATGTCGACGTAGACATACCCCGACAAGCGTGCATTCTCGCTACGGATCATCGGCGGTCCGTCGGTGATCCTGATCGTGGCGACGTCTCCAAGCGTGATCTGCCCGCCACGGTCCGTTACAAGGGGCAACTGCCGTATGTCGTCGACCGAGTCCCGGATCTCCCGTGGGTAGCGACTATTGATCGGAAAGCGTTCGCGGCCCGCGATAACCTCGCCGACGTTATCGCCACCTACGGCAGTCGATACGACCGACTGGATGTCGGTCACCGACAGGCCAAAGCGGGCAGCCGCAAGGCGGTCGATGTCGATGTCGATATAGTGACCACCATTCAGACGTTCCGCGAATGCCGATGTGACGCCCGGCACGTTCTTCAGGACGAACTCGACCTGCGTGGCGATCTGGTCGATCTGCCCCAAGTCCGCGCCGGAGATTTTCACGCCAACGGGCGTCTTGATGCCGGTCGACAGCATGTCCAGACGATTGCGAACTGGCGGCACCCAGACATTCGATAGCCCCGGAATCTTCACCCTGGCGTCCAGTTCATCCACCAGCTTCTCCGGCGTCATGCCCGGCCGCCATTCGCTGCGCGGCTTGAGCTGGACGGTGGTCTCGAACATTTCGAATGGCGCGGGATCTGTCGCGGTGTCGGCACGTCCCGACTTGCCGAACACCGTCTTCACTTCCGGAACCGTCTTGATGAGGCGATCCGTCTGCTGCAGCAGTTCCGCGGCTTTATCTGCCGAGATACCCGGCAACGCGGTCGGCATGTAAAGCAGATCGCCTTCGTCGAGCGGCGGCATGAATTCGCCCCCGAGCCGCGACACGGGAATCATCGTGACAGCGAGCGCCAGCACTGCCAGCCCGATTGCCACCCACGGCCGGCGCAGCGTTGCCGCGAGCAACGGGCGGTACAGTCTGATCAGCACACGGTTGATCGGATTGGCATTCTCATGCGGAATCCGCCCGCGGATCAGGTAGCCCATCAGTACCGGCACGAGCGTGACAGACAACCCGGCGGCAGCGGCGATCGTGTAGGTCTTGGTGAAAGTTAGTGGCGCAAACAGCTTCCCTTCCTGACCTTCGAGCGAGAACACCGGAATGAACGACAAGGTGATGATCAGCAGCGAAAAGAACAGTGCTGGACCGACCTCTGCCGCAGATTGCGCAATCAGTTCCCATCGCTGGGCGGTCGTGATCGGCGTATCGGGGCGCTTGTGGTCGTACGCCTCCAGATGTTTGTGGGCGTTCTCGATCATCACGATCGCTGCATCGATCATCGCGCCGATCGAGATCGCAATGCCGCCCAATGACATCAGGTTTGCGCTGACGCCCTGATAACGCATCACGATAAATGCGGTCAACACGCCAAGCGGCAGCGACAGGATCGCAACGAACGCGCTACGCAGGTGGAACAGGAACACCGCGCAAACCAGGAGGACGACGATGAACTCCTCGACGAGCTTGTCCGTGAGGTTGTCGACTGCATGCTCGATGAGCTGCGAGCGGTCGTAGGCGGTCACGATCTCGACGCCCGGCGGCAGAGACTGCTTCAGGTCGGCGAGCTTGGCCTTGACCGCTTCGATGGTCGTCAGCGCATTCTTTCCCGAGCGCATCACGATCACACCGCCGGTCACTTCGCCTTCACCGTTCAGTTCGGCGATGCCGCGGCGCATTTCAGGTCCGATCTGAACGCGCGCGACATCGCCAAGCAAGACGGGAGTTCCAGTGCCGTTCGTGCGCAGCACGATGTGGCGGAAATCGTCGAGCGAGCGCAGATATCCCGACGACCGGACCATGTACTCGGACTCGGCCAGCTCGACCACGGAACCACTCGATTCCTGATTCGCCTTGCCGATGGCATCCGCGACGCTACCTTGGGTGATGCCGTAGGCGCGCAGCTTGTCCGGATCCGGAACGACCTGGTATTGCCGCACCATGCCGCCGATGCTGGCGACCTCCGAAACGTTCGGTACCGATTTCAGCTCGAACTTCAGAAACCAGTCGTTCAAGGCGCGCAGCTGGCCAAGGTCATGTTTGCCCGTGCGGTCGACCAGTGCATATTCGTAGACCCAGCCGACGCCCGTAGCATCGGGCCCGAGCGAGACAGTCGCGCCCTGCGGCAACCGGCTCTGCGCCTGGTTGAGGTATTCGAGCACACGCGAGCGGGCCCAATACGGGTCCGTCCTGTCATCGAATAGCACGTAGACGAACGCGTCCCCGAACGACGAATAGGCACGGATGGTGGTGGCGCCCGGCACTCCAAGCAGTGTCGTCGTGAGCGGATACGTCACCTGGTCTTCGACGACTTGCGGCGCCTTGCCGGGATACGATGCCTTGATGATGACCTGCGTGTCGGACAGATCTGGCAGTGCGTCGACCGGCGTTTGGGTCAGCGAATAAACGCCCCATGTGGTGACGAGCACGGTCGCAAGCAGCACGAGGAACCGGTTGTAAATCGACCAGCGAATGACGCGTGCAATCATTTCGCGCCTCCGGCCGGTTCGACCTGCGTCAACTGGTAGCCGTCGTTGGACTGCCTGAAGACGAAATGCACGGACTCGCCGGCCTTGACGTCCGGAAAGGCCGTCGGAGACGGCTTGCCGAAGGTCATGGTCATCGCCCCCCAGCCTAGCGTCGGTACGGGTTGATGTGAGAACGTGATGTCGCTGCTGGTGATTTTTTCGACCTTGCCTGTCGTTTCGCAGGTTTGCGCGGTAGCGGGCGTGGAGGCCGAAGCAGCCGCCGAGGCCGGCGCCGGCGCCGCGGGTGCCGCGGGTGCCGCGCCGCCTTCGAGTTTCGGCAGCGCGGACTTCAGGCTTGCTTCCGAGTCGATCAGGAACTGGCCCGATGCGACGACCTGCTGGCCTTCGTTCAACCCGTTCGTCACCTCGGTGCTGTCGCCGCTATCGTGACCGAGCGCGACCTCGACAGGCTGCAACCGGCCGTCGCTATTCCTGACGATGACGATCGAGCGCTTGCCGGTCGTGATGACCGCTTCGGACGGCACAAGCAGCCGCGAGACCGGTTTCGCTCCACTGACGCGTGCGCGCATCAGCATCCCGGGGGTCAGCCTCAGGCCTGCGTTGTCGATTTCGAGGCGCGCCTGCAGCGTCCGGCTGTCCGGGCGGATGCCCGGCAGGATTTCGCGGATGTGACCGCTAAAGTGGTGCGAAGCGTCGCCAGCGAACGTCGCATCGACCAGCATGCCGGGCTGCGCCTGCAACGCGAGCGACTCGGGTATCTCGACGATCAGCCACAGCTTCGACAGACCCGCGACCTTGGCGAGCGTTTGTCCTGGCGACACCATCGCACCATCGCGAACATTGAGTTCCGTCAGCACGCCGGCTTGCCGGGCGAATAGCGTGACATGGGTCTGCGCTTTTCCAGTCCGCTCGAGGCTGGCAATCAGCCCGTCCGGAATCGACAGCGCCTTCATGCGCGCATGTGCGGCGGCAAGCAGGCCGGCATCCATACCCGCGCGTTTGAGCGCCAGGTACTCTTCCTGAGGCGCCAACCAGTCGGGCACGAAGAACGACGCAATTGGCGCCCCCTTCGCGACGCGTTGCATCGGCGCGCTTGCGTACAGTCGATCGATATAACCCGTCACCCGCGACTGGACGACATCGGCCATCGACTCGTCGAACTGGGTGGTTCCGATCGCGTCGAAACTGTCAGACGCGTCCCGCCGGACCACGGTCGCGTATCGGATGCCGAGATTCTGTTGCAGCGTCGCGTCGACCTTGATACCGCCTGCACCTCCTTCGTCCGCGAATACGGGTTGAAGCTCCATGTTCATGAAGGGCGATTTGCCGGGCTTGTCGAAGTGCTGTTTCGGCACCATCGGATCGTGCCAATAGAGCACTTTGCGACCTGTCTTAGGATCGACCTTATCTCCAGCTACTCCGGCTACGGGTGGGGTCTCGGTCGCGGCTGATGTCATGGGTGCATCTGTTGCGGCACGACGGGTTCCAGTCACATAGCCGACACCTAACAGCACGGCTGCAGTGAATGCCGCCGCAACGGCACGTACGATCAGTTTCTGATTCATGTTTTTCTCTTTACTGGCCGGAGGTCATGTCGGGCGGCAGAATCTGGTATTCCAGTTGCGCCCAGACGAGGGAAACTTCGCGTTCAAGGTTCAACACCTGAAGTTCCGCCTCGAGCAGTGTATGTCTCGCATCCAACGCGTCGGAGAGCGTGCCGGCACCCGCCTGGTATGCGGCATTGGCCAGTCGCACTTTCTGTTCAGCAGCGGGAAGAACGGCTTGCCTTGCATTGGCCAGCCGTTCCCGGCCACCGGCGAGCCTTGCCGTCAGACTCTGGATATCCGCGACGACCTGCCGTGCGGTGTCCTCGTATGTGAGCCGCGCATGCGTACCCATCTCGGACTTTTGCTCGACGTCGCGGTCTTCGACGTTCCCTTGGTGGATCGGCAAGGGGATGGATACCCCTACCGATAGGTAGTCCGGGAACCTTCCGCCGCTCTTGAAGTAGGTCAGCCCCCAAGTCCAGTTCGGACTCCTGTTGCTTCGGGTAACCTCTGTGTCGGCGTCCGCGAGGGAGACGGCGGCGCGGGCTGCGATCAATGAAGGCTGAACCTGAGCAAGTTGCTCGGGGCTTAAACTGGAAACTCGTGACTCAGGTTCCGGCGGGGTGCCGGCGACTTCCTGCACATAGCCTGCTCCTGTCCAGCGCGATAGCGTAATCAACGCGGTCTTCTCGTCCTGCTGGGCAATGATCAGTTCGTCACGCGCATTCCAGAGCGTCAGGTTGGCTTGCGCGACATCGACCGCCGTGCCTTTTGCGCCACGGTAGGACGCCTGCCTTGCCGCAAGTTCCTGGCTCAGATGATCCACCAGCGCCTGACTCAAGGCGACCGCCTTCTTTGCATAGCTGGCGTTCAGCCAGGCCATGGCCGCTTGCTGACGGACCTCGACCACCTTTTCAAGGTACGTCGATTTGTCGCGCTCTACAGTACGATCGGCCAGCGTTGTCTGCAGACGGCGCTTTTCCGGGGACACCCATTCCTGCTGGATGCCGATGCCGCGCATCGTGAAGTTGTCCTGCCCGATGGTGAAGGCATTGGATCCATTGATGGGCAGGTCCTGCACACTGAGATTCAGCGTGGGATTGGGCAGTTGCCCGGCTTTTATGACCACGTCCGAACTTCCCCGGATCGAGGCTTGCGCAGCCTGGATCGAGGACGAGCGGCTGGTTGCAATTTGCAGCGCATCGTCGAGCGTCAAGCCCGTGTCGTGGGCGTACGCCGCGCGGCCACCCAACAGGCCGAATGCAAAAAGGACGGCACATGAGCGAGCCCAGGCGCGCCGGGATGCCGGCGTGCCAATGATGGAAAGCATGTTCTAACCTCGAATGGTCGAGCCGCGAATAGCCGCGCGAGCGGACACACGAACTCATGTCCCGAAACAGGACGACATCACCGCGCAAAAGCGGTGAACCAGAACGATGGAGTTAGAGGGACTGCGGCGGACGCCAGAGACCATCCGGCTCGCGGATGGAGAGCGACTGTGTGTAGTGGAAGCGGACGGGGAGAAACGACCCGGCGGGTCGAGTCACGGAGGGCGAAGAAACGGGGTGATAGAGGCTACCCATCTGACACTGAGCACTCACCTTGCACAGCGATACCTTCGACTTGCCGTGTTCGTTGGACGTAGCGCTCATCGAATCACAGCCGGGCATATCAGCCGACATGGCGGCGGTGTCGCCGGCCATGGCGGATTCCATCGGGCACGCGCCAGTCGCGCCGCTGGCTGCCAGACCACTCAGGGGAAGCACGACACACAGCACCAAGACGGATAGTGTCCGCAGGATTTTCATCGCACCAAGTATAGCCTAGCCATTTCAATCTGGTTGCCGGTTTGTGACCTGACGGGTGAGTCAACCGCGCGTGCGTCAGCCGCAGCGACGTAGACCAGGAAGCGGGCGAGCTAGCCCATGATGTTGATCGTCCAATTGGAGCTTCATGCGCTGTTCCGACCCATAGCTCGTCTGGACCAGTGCGAGTGCCGTCCGACGATATGACTGTGGGTCGCTTGCGACGGAGAATTACACGCGTTGTGGCGGACGCTGCGGCGGTTCGGGAACGAACTGCGCGTCGAGGGCCCGGCTCACAAGCCGATATTGCGGTAACGAGATGATTGACGTGATAGCTTGATGCGACGGGGTGAGAACGCCCGGCGCGTCGCAGCAGAGGCTATGCATGGCGGCTTGGCAGACGATCCCGTGCTTGACGCACGGCGATCTGGTGTTGCGTTTGAGGTCGTGCGAACGGGCCGTCACCGACTGGCATCCATGCGATGACGAACCCTCTGTCGACATCCCGAAGCAAAGCGGCGCCTGCGCCGGGAAGCCGATTATGGGCAACGGCTCACGCCGCTAACCATTAAGCGGCCCCCCCGCGCAGTTGCGGTAGCGGCGCATCTGGAATCCATGCCCTGGCACTTTCGGCATTCGCGACCAGACCGGCATACCTCCCATCTCGCGCCCCGCGCTCGCCGCAACGGTCTATCGGAATACCAGCGGTACGGAAGATGTCTACAGCCAAACGCCATTAAAAGTGAATGAGCAGATGCACAAGATCGGCTCCGAAGCCCACTAAAAGGACCACCGCTTTTTCGAACAATCACGACGGCGCGCGCAGCGACGCCGGAAGCATGACTGCCTTATCACTGACGCCAAATGCGCGAGAGCACGGATTCCAGATGTACCGCTACCGCGACTGCGCGGCGCACCCGCTTAAGAATTAGCGGTGTGAGCCGCTTTCTCTTGCTTCTCTTATATGCCCTCCGCACCATTAGTTTGATTTTTCAGACCAGCCTACGCTGGACGCCGTTCACATATCGCGCGTCCCGGCCAGATCGTTGCGTTCAACGGAACCACAAATCGCGACTAAGGCGGACGCGCGAGAGTTATCTTTTTCAATGCGGATCACGCTCACCCAATCGACAAGCGCACCTGTCAAATTTCGTCACAACGCTGGTGCGTCAATCCGGGCATGATCGAATGGATTGTCGTGCAAGACGGTTGCGAACGGCTTTGCGACGATCCACGGATCGCACTGAATAGCCGCGCAGTCCAGCTACGTCACCACTTCGGCGGGATTCTCTGGACGCAGAGCGTATTGACCGTTGCTCGCGGCGCGCAATCTAAAATCCAGGGACATTTACGAAATGGCTGACAAAGAGCTAATGCGGCGATTGAAAGCCATTCTTTTCGCCGCCGTATGGCTGGGCTGCATCTCTGGTTTCATCGTGTCGACACACTCAACACTGCACTTTCTTGATCTCGCCAATAAAGCGCCCGGTGTCGTAGTGGCATTAAATGCGGGTGGAAGTCACCCTCAGATCGAATTCATCAACAGCAATGGCAGACGTGTTTCATACCCGCAAGAAGGTCTGATTTCTGGCTACAAGATCGGCGATAAGGTGACAGTACTTTATCTGGCGGATTCGCCGAACCCGCAGGCAACCATAGACAAACCAGGCGCGATCTGGGAACTACCCTTCTACTTTGCATTCATGGCGATTCCGATTCCCTCGATTGAATTGACGAGCAGAAGAATCAAGAAACTCGACGAAAGAGGCAAATCAGAGCAATGGAAGATTACAGAATAAGCAAATGGACATTCGACACGAGCGCGGGTACGCAAAAACCCAAAGCCCCCAAACCCCTAAAGCCTCTGCTCCACAGCAAGCACCAAAACCCTCCCCCACTGCCGGGCCTGCCGCTCATCCTGCATAGGCAAGACCCAAACCTTATGCCTGGGATCCTTGACCTTCAAAACCACCTGCCACTGCGCGCCGGGCCGCTGCACCTCCGCCCCGAGCAGGTCGGCGAAAATATACGCCCCCTCCTGCTGACCCAGCCGAATCTCACAAAGCCGTTTATCGGCGGCCAGCCGCACCGCGCCCCAACTCCCTTTGACTTCGTGAGTCCAGTCGCCATCACGAACATTGGCAGCGACTTCCTTACGGCGCCGCCGCCAATAAACCAGCGCGCCGATCACCAGCAACCCCGCAGCCACAGCAACGCCCACCGCCACGGCCAGACCCCAGGCCGCCTGCAAGGCATCAAATGCCTGCACGGCGCCATACCCCAGCGCGATCAGCGCAATCAACGCAACGAGAATCGGCATCGCGAGCTCACAAGAAAATAGTCAGCCTGGCACGAGCGATGCCCCCGCCTCACCGCAAGAGCACCGCAAGGCACGACCAGAAAACCATTGCGATAGATGCACAGGCATCCAGCCCGGCCGTTACGGCTGCTTATGCGCCGCCGCCCAATCCTTCACCGCCTTCAGCGTATTCTCGACATGCTTCTCCGGCGAGAGGCTCGTGTACTCGTAAATGATCTTGCCATCCGGCGCGATCACATAGGACACGCGATTGGCCATCGACGCATGCATCGGCAAGCCCGCGTCGTACTCGCCGATCACCTTCGAATCGGCATCGGCCGCGACCGGGAACTTGCTGCGGCACTCGCTCACCGAAAACTTCGTCAGCGTGTCGATGTTGTCGTGCGACACGCCGATCACCGTCGCGCCATACTTCTTGTATTCGTCGACCGCTTCAGCGAACTCATGGGCTTCGATCGTGCAGCCCTTGGTGAAGGCCGCCGGGTAGAAATACACCACCACCGGACCTTTCTTCAGCTCGTCGGCCAGCGAATACGTATAAGTCTTGCCGCCCAGCGAAGCTTGCGCGGTGAAGTCCGGCGCGGCATCGCCCGGCTTGAGGGTGGCCGAGGCCGTCAGCGAATGCATGGCGAATCCCACCGACACGGCGGCGGCCAGTGCGGCCGATATGAATTTCTTCTTCATCTGCTTTTCTCCAGGCGTGGATGCACGCGGTTCGTCCCATGAAGCCCAGGCCGCCGCGTTCGGGAGAACGCCGGCCAACTTCGGTATTGGACCACGTACTCACAAGGTACGTAAGAACCAGCCTGAAGGATGCAGAAGTCGTTACCGTGAACGCCGCCACGGCAAGCACACCGAAAGCGTGCGACGGCGCCGGCCGCCCATCAGGCGATCGCTTCCTCGATATGCGCGCCGAACCAGGCCGCGGCCGACAGGTTCAGCTCGGCCAGCACCTCGGGCGTAAAGGCCACGAAGCCGGCCGGCGCATCGGGGCCCAGCGCGATCGATGCCGCGTCGAGGCCTTCGCCCGCCGCCTCGGCGAGGCGCAGCAAGGTGCCGAGCTCGCCGCGCCGCGACACGATCGCTTCTCGAATCTGCGGCGCGAGGCCGAGTTTCTCCAGCGCCGCGCCCGGCGAGCTGCCGAGCACCACGTGGATCAGCGAAAAAATCCCGGTCATGAAGGCCGCATCGGCGAAATCGTCGTCGGCGGGACGCAGCCAGGCGGCCGCCAGCTCCATGAATCGCGAACGCGTGCCCGCCAGTTGCACCAGCGGATCGGCGCGCCACGGCAGCTCGCCGCTGTCGGCGTAGAGCAGCAGTTGCGCCCAGCGCGCGATCTGCCGGGTGCCGGTGGCGATGATCGCCTCGCGCAACGACGCGATATTGCGCCCCAGCCCGAACGCGCTCGAATTGACGAGGCGCAGCAGCTGCACCACCACGCTCGGGTTCAGCTTGAGCTCCGCTTCGAGTTCGACGATGCCGGCATCGCGCGACAGCAACGCCAGGAGGCGCAGCAGCCCCGGCCGCGGCGAGCGGTTGCGCGGCGCGGCCAGCACCTGCGGCCGCGCGAAAAAGTAGCCCTGGAACAGATCGAAGCCGAGGTCGCGCGCGAGCGCGAAATCCTCGCGCGTTTCGACCTTCTCGGCGATCAGCGTCTTGCCCTGCCCACGCACCAGCGACGCCAGCTTCGGCAGCACGGCGCGGTCGGTCTGCAGAAAGTCGATCTTGACGATGTCGGCATGCGGCAGCGCGCCGCTCAGCTCGTCGGACAGTTCGCTGACGTCGTCGAGCGCCACCTGAAAACCCGCGCGGCGCAACTCGCCCAGACGGCGCACCAGCTGCGCGTCGAACTTCACGGTCTCGAGGATCTCGAGCACGAAACGCTCGGGCGGCATCAGATGGACGATGTCGTTAAAGAGCAGCGCGCGGTCGATATTGACGAACCCGCGATGCTGGCCCAGCACGGTCGGCACGCCGATCCCGCCGATCGCGCGCGCCACCACCTGCGCGGTCGCCTGAGCGTCGTCGGTGACTTCGGCGTAGTTATGCGCGCCGGCTCGAAACAACAATTCGTAAGCGTTGAGCGCGCCGTCGCGATCCAGGATCGGTTGACGGCCCAGATACACGAACTGCGAGGCGCGCCACGATTCGGCGCCGTCGGCGGCTGCGTCGAGCACCTCGTTATGCCGGGCAGCGGCCTTGGCGTGATGGCGTTCAGACATGGAGCATCGGGGGAAGTATTCGGTAAGCTACGCAGCAACGGCGTCTCGGCCGGTACTGCACAACACGTTTGTCCTATTAACGGACGTCGCACAGCCGCACTTTAACCGAATCGTTCTCCGGTCGCGGCCAAGCCGTGCAAGCGTTTCCTTACCGGATGTTTTTTGCCGCGGGCGCTAAAGATTTCGCCGCAAGGGTCGTTATCTCGTTCTGATGGGGCGGCCTGATACATCCTGCCGCCCTGATTGGCGGGCAAGCAAGCCGCCCCGCCTGCAGACGAATACAGGTTGCCAGCGATAAACATGGAAGCGAACAGGATCACCGCGCCCCGCCGGGGCTCCTTGCGCACGGTCATGGACCGGCTTCGTGCGTTCGGCCGGCGCGTGGACGGCAAACCGCAGGCGGCCGCAAGCCGCGCTGCGCAACTGGAACAGGTGGTCGGCGCCGTCGACCTGCTGGCGCACGTCGACGACGAACTGCGCTTCATCTATGTGTCCGAAGCCAGCCTGCGCTTCATCGGCTATCACCGCGAGTATCTCGAGACCATCACGCTGCACGACCTCGTGGCGCCGGCCGACGTGCCGCGCCTCGACACGCTGCTGACGCGCGCCGCCGTCTCGGGCAACGTCGAGAAGGCCACGCTGAGCCTCATCAAGTCGCTGACTTATCCGATCACGGTCGAACTGCGCGTGGTGCGCAGCAGCCACGACGGCACCGCGGGCTATGCGATCGCCGGCTTCGACGTATCGGCGTGGCGCGCCACAGAGGAACGTTTGACCCAGGCGCTGCATCTGGACCGCCTGACCAATCTGGCCAACCAGTCGGCGCTGATTCCCGCGCTCCTCGACGCCCAGCAGCAAGCCGACGCGCACGGCACACCGGCCGCGCTGCTGCTGCTCGACCTCGACGACTATCAGCGCGTGAACCGCGCGCTCGGCTACGATGCCGGCGACGACATGCTGCGCGACACCTCGCGCCGCATCCTGAACATGACGAGCCCGAACGAGACCGTGGCGCGCGTGGCCAGCGACGAGTTCGCGATTCTCGTGAAGCCCGCCGCCAGCCGCACCGACGCGGCGGCCGCCGCCGAAACGCTGGCGCGGCGCCTCCTGACCGCGATCCAGCAGCCGTATGTGTTCAACGGCCAGCAGGTGCATCTGTCGGCGAGCATCGGCATCGCGCTCTATCCGGACGTGCGCCACGCCAACGACACCGCCGGCCACGACACCCATCTGCTGCGCTGGGCCGATCACGCCCTCCTGCAGGCCAAGGCGGCCGGCGGCAACACGCTCGCCTTCTACGTCCCCGACGACAACCCCGCCGACGCCGAGCGCCTGAAGCTGGAGGCCGACCTCTACGACGGTGTGCGCAACGGCGAGTTCTCGCTACACTTCCAGCCGATCACGAGCAGCCGCACGCACGGCGTGGTCGGCGTGGAAGCGCTGATCCGCTGGTTGCATCCGGTGCACGGACTGGTGCCGCCGTCCATGTTCATCCCACTTGCCGAGTCGATCGGCCTGATCAACTTCCTCGGCAACTGGGTGTTGAAGGTGGCCTGCATGCAGTTGATCCAGTGGGATGCGAAAGGCATCTCCCTGCAATACGTGGCCGTGAACGTGTCGCCGCAGCAGTTCCGCGATCCGCGCTTCAAGGATTCCGTGCGCGAGGCGATCGAGTTGACCGGCATCGATCCGCGCCGGCTCGTGTTCGAGATCACCGAAAGCCTGCTGATGCACGACCCGGCGCACGCCAAGGGCCTGCTTGAAGACCTGACCGCCATGGGCATCCGCTTCGCGGTCGACGACTTCGGCACCGGTTATTCGAGCCTGGCTTACCTGCAACGCTTCCCGCTGGCCAAGCTCAAGATCGACAGGAGTTTTGTCGAGAATCTGCTAACCTCCCGGAACGATCAGGCAATCGTGAGCGCCGTCGTGGGCCTCGCCCAGACACTGGATCTCGAGCTGGTGGCCGAGGGCGTCGAAACGGAAGCGCAGCGCGCCCTGCTCACCGAGATGGGATGCGATCATATCCAGGGGTGGCTCGTCTGCAAGGCGCTGCCCTCCGACGAACTCGCGCAGCGTTTCGAAACGCGCACGCTTCATTTGCACAGCGCCTAGCCATGCAGGCAAGGCGCTCATGTCGTGAATCATGCAGCGGAACAAGCCGGCCTCTGGCCGGCGTGGCACTCATTGGAACATGTATGGCTTTGGCGGGACTCACATGGTAAAGGCGGCGGTGCTCGACCGGCTCTGGACGCGAATGAGCGAGCGCGGCGATTTCCCCATGCTGTCGCAGTCGCTGCGCTCCACCATGGCGGCGATGAACAATGACGATCTCGACTTCACCGGCCTCGTGCAGGTGGTGCTGTCCGACTTCGCGCTCACGCAAAAGGTGTTGCGGCTTGCCAACTCGGCCATGTACATGGCGTTCGGCGGCAACATCACCACCGTGTCGCGCGCGCTGATGGTGCTCGGCATGGACGCGGTCGGCCATCTGGTGGTCGGTCTGAAAATAGTCGATCACTTCCATCACAGCGCACCGCGCCGCATCGACGCGAAACTCGAACTGAACCGCACGCTGCTGTCGGGCTGCGTCGCGCGCAAGCTGACCGAGCGCGGCGATCTGCGCGCCGGCGAGGAAGCCGTGGTCTGCACGCTGATGCGGCAGATCGGCAAGCTGCTGGTGGTGTTCTATCTCGACGCCGAATGGGATCAGATTCGCCGCCATATCGACGACGGCGCGCTCGAAGCCGATGCCTGCGTGCTGGTGCTCGGCGTCACCTTCGACGAAATCGGCGCCGAAGCCGCCGTGCGCTGGCGCCTGCCCGACATGATCCGCTCCGGCATGGGCGAGTTCGATCCGCAAGACGTCACGCAGCCGCGCCAGGTGCAATGGCTGCGCGCCATCACCAATTACTCCACGGCGGTCGCCGATGTGCTTACCCAGCAGAACATGCCGGACTGGGAGCGCGAGGAACGCATCGCCGAACTGGCGCAGGAATATAGCGGCGCGCTGAACACCGATCCCGAAGTGCTGCTCCAGATGAGCGTGGCGCTTGCCCGCGAAGAAGGCGGCGACGGCGTGATGCGCGAAATCGTCGAGCTGCGCGCCAACGCGGACGCGATCGCGCGCGAGGCGCTCAGCCCCGAGGCGCGCATCGCGGTGGGCGTGCAAGATCTGCGCGGCCTGCCGGAAGGCAGCCCGTTAGCGCCGGCACTGGCGCTGGCCGCGGAAACACTGCTCGCCGGCCTGGGCTTCGCGCGCACGGTGGTGTTCGTCAAGCACAGCAACGGCACCTTCAAGGCGCGCCTCGGTCTCGGACCGAAGATCGACGCGGCGTTGCCAAAGCTGACCTTCAACACCGCTTTCGAGCCCGACGTGTTTCATCTGGCGATCGCGAACTCGGTGGGCATCTTCATCGAGAATGCGCGCGATCCGAAGATGGTCGCGCGGCTGCCCGAATGGTTTCGCCGCTCCTTCGACGACGCCCGCGCCTTCGTGCTGCTGCCAGTCGTCGATGAAAGCGACACGACCGTGGCGCTCCTCTACGGCGACTGGTCGCATAGTCAGGAGCCAAGGCGCATCTCACAGAAAGAGATGAGCGTGTTGAATGAGCTGGCCAAGGAGTTAGGCCGTTTTTTCGGCCTGGGGCAGATGCGGGAAATGGAGACGATGTGAAGACCTGGCGTGATCGTTGATCACTCCGCTTCACTCTCCCCTGTTCTGTGTTTGCCCGACGCCAGGTTGCACCTGATTCAGTTCCGCCGGAACCGCCATGCCTCGCATGCCGCGGTCTCCGGCTGAAGCGCTGATCTCAATCCTCGATTCTTTCCAGCCCTTCCGCGCTGCGGTCCGCGACACCGGCCCACGCGCCGGCCGCCAGACCCAGTTCCGCGACCTCCTCCACCGTCAACGGCTGCAGGCGTTCGCACAGCGTGCCGATCTCATCCCACGCGCCACGTTCGAGCGCTTCGACCGCGCTCAGCAGCAAGCCCAGCACGCCCTGCCGACTCAGGATGCCCGCCTGGATCGGACGCGACAACGTCAGCAGGTTCAAGGTGCTTTCGAGCGAGCCGCCGAACACCGCGTCGACGAATGAAAATACGCCGGTCAGGAACGCCGCATCGGCTTCGTCGCGGCCGGCTTCGGGCAGGCGCTCGATCGCCAGTTCCATGAAGCGCGCGCGGGTCGCGGCAAGTTGCAGCAAGGGATCGTCTTCGAGGGCGACCTTGCGGCCGTCGGCGTAGAGCAGCAGCTGCGTCCAGCGCGCGATGCGGTTGGTGCCGGTCGCGTTGATCGCTTCGCGCAGCGTCGTGACCTTGTGGCCGACCGCGAGGCCGCTCGAATTGGCGAGCTTCATCAGGTGCATCACCAGCACCGGGTTCAGCTTGAGTTCGGCTTCGAGTTGCGCGACGGTCGGATCGCCCGAAAGGAGTTGCAGCAGGTTCAGCAATGCATGGCGGGGCGCGCTGACACGGCGCGTCGCCGAGGTCTGCGCTCGCGCGAAGAAATAACCCTGAAAGCGATCGAAGCCGAGTCCATGCGCCGTTTCGAAATCGGCCTGGGCGTCGATGCCCGAGGCGACCAGCAGCTTGCCCGCCGACTTGAGCACGCTCGCCAGTTTCGGCAGCAGCGCGCGCGGCGCGTGCATGAAATCGATCTTGACGACTTCGGCGTAGGGCAACAGTTTGGCGAAGGCTTCGTTGGGCTGGCTCACCTCGTCGAGCACAAAGCGATAGCGCCGCCCATGCAACTGGACGATGCGCGCCACCAGCGCATCGTCGATCTCGATGGTGGGCGCCAATTCGAGCATGAAGCGCTCGGCGGGCAGCCGCAGGATCGCGTCGTCGAAAAGCATTTGGCGGCTGACGTCGACATAGGCCGGATGCCCGGTCAGCGCGCCGCGCACATTGCCCTGAAGCAGGCCGTGAAGGATGGCTCGCGCCACGCGTTGCGCCGGATCGGGCGCGCGCTGCGACGACGCGTCTGCCTCGCTGTTCTCATGGCCGGCGGCATGCGCGGCGTCCGCAGTCTCCGCGGCACATTCCGGTGCGCGCACCTTGATCTCGTAGCCGCAGAGCATGCCGTCGCGGTTCAGAATAGGCTGCCGCGCGAAGCTGGCATTCAATTGCGCATCGTCCGCTGCACCCGTGTGGCCCGGATTCTCGATTGCGATGGTGGTCATTGCACTCCCCCGCTAAGCGCCGCCCCGGCGCCTACTGCTGTATTTTGGTTTTCGCTGCGCCGTCAGCGCCCGGCCTTCGCGTGAAGCCGTAACGTCTGCGGTGCGCTCGCCGATTTTAGCGCAGGCCGCCATGCGCGGACACGTCCGTGAAGCAATATCTGGAAATAATTGGAGAGCAGTCTGAGCGCAAGGCAACGCGGAATCGACGATACTCTTGTGCAGTGCAAAAGCGGTCCAATCGCGTTTAACCACCAAGGAAAAACATGGACGTCAAAAGCGTGCTGTCAAATGCCTTCGCCATGCCGATCACGAACCCGGCATTCCCCATGGGCCCGTACCGGTTCATCGATCGCGAATTTCTGATCATCACCTACCGCACCGATCCGGACAAACTGCGCGCCGTGGTGCCCGAGCCGCTCGAGATCGGCGAGCCGCTAGTGCACTACGAGTTCATCCGCATGCCGGACTCGACGGGTTTCGGCGACTACACGGAAAGCGGCCAGGTGATCCCGGTGTCGTACAAGGGCGTGGCGGGTGGCTACACGCTGGCCATGTATCTGGACGACCATCCGCCCATCGCCGGCGGCCGCGAGCTGTGGGGCTTTCCGAAGAAGCTCGCGAACCCGGTGCTCGCGGTTCATACCGACACGCTCGTCGGCACGCTCGACTACGGTCCGGTACGCATCGCCACCGGTACGATGGGCTACAAGCATCGGCAGCTCGATCTGGCGCAGCAGAAAAAGCGCCTCGAAACGCCGAACTTTTTGCTCAAGGTGATTCCGCATGTGGACGGCACGCCGCGCATCTGCGAACTGGTGCGCTACTACCTGCAGGACATCGATCTGAAAGGCGCGTGGACCGGCCCGGCCGCGCTCGAACTGGCGCATCACGCGCTCGCGCCGGTCGCGGAGTTGCCGGTGCTGGAGATTGTCGAGGCGCGCCATCTGCTTGCCGATCTGACGCTCGGTCTCGGCGAAGTAGTATTCGATTATCTCGATCAGCCGGAAGCGAACGTGCGTTGACCGGATAGCACTCGCCTCGCGCGCCGCTCGAATGCAAACGGCCGCTATCAGCGGCCGTTTGCATCAGCTACGACGAATCGCGTAAGGCGTAAGACGTAAGACGCGCGTCACTTCCGCGCGTTACTTCAACACCACCTTCACGTCGAAGTACTTCGCTGCGAAACGGTCGATCGTGCCGTCCGCCTTCAGTTCCTTGAGCGCCTGGTTCAGCGCGTCCTTCAAGGCCTTGTCGCCCTTGCGAACGCCGAAGCCTACGCCCGCGCCGAGCAGCTTCTCATCGCTGACGGCCGGACCGGCGAACTCGAAGCCCGCGCCTTGCGGCTTCTTCAGGAAGCCCTTCGACGCGGCTTCCGCGTCCTGGAAGGCAGCGTCCAGACGCCCCGAAGCGAGGTCGGCGTAAATCTGATCCTGCGTCTGATACGGCACGACGTCGACGCCAGCCGGCGCCCAACGCGCTTTTGCGTAAGTTTCCTGAATCGTGCCTTGCAGCACGCCGACATGCTTACCCTTGAGCGACGCCGGCGTCGGCAGCAGACCGCTGCCCTTCTTCGCGATCATCTGATTCGGGATGGTGTAGATCGGATCCGTGAAATCGACCGCCTGACGGCGCTGATCCGTGATCGTCATGTCCGAGTTGATGGCGTTGAACTTGCGCGCCTGCAAGGCAGGGATCAGACCGTCGAACGAGTTCTCGACCCACACGCATTTGGCCTTCAGCTTCGCGCACACGGCATTGCCGACGTCGATGTCGAAACCCTGCAACTCGCCCGAAGGCGACTTCGATTCGAACGGCGCATACGACGCCTCGACGCCGAAATGCACTTCCTTGATATCCGCCGCCGCCGCGGTGCCGGCCGTGGCCGACGCCGCTGCGAACAGCGCGAGCGCAGCCATGTTTCGCCAATTCATCTTCATTACGGGTGTTCCTCTACGGTATTGAATAAGACGGAGCCGAATCCGGGCAAGCATGATTGCCGCGCCAAAATTGCGATTCAAACTCATGCGGCCGGTGTGGTGCAGCGCAACAGCCGCGAGGCCGCGATTGTACAGGCTGTGTTTGCCGCGCCTGCGGGCGCGCCGCGTGGCTCGCCGGTGGGCACGCGCTTCGGGCTCACGTGTAAAGGTGTAAATAGCTGTCGCGTTCAGGCAAAGCGGAACGCCTTAGCGTGCGCCGTCGCCCGCTGCAAAGTCGCCGCTAAGCTGCTGCGACAGATGCGTATAGACGGCAGCCACATGCGGCAAATGACGCGACTCCGGATGCGCGAGCACCCACACCTGCGACTCGGCTTCGTCGAGCGGCGGCGTCAATTGCGCGAGATCGTCGCGGCCGCGCGCGAGAAAGGTCGGAAAGATGCCGACGCCAAAACCGCGCACCACGAGTTCGAACACCGCCATCACGCTGTTGGTCTTGTAGCGCGGCTCGACTGCCGGGCAATGACGCTTGCGCCATAGCACCGAAGGGTGATCGCCGAGCGAGGCGTCCGGGGCCGCCCAGTCGCAACGCGCCAGCGCATCGACGTCGCTCGCATGAATGCCGCTGCTTTTCGCGGCGAATACCGCGATACGCAGCGGACCCACGTGCTTGCCGACCAGATGATCGGGCGCGCGGCGCGTCGCACGCACGGCGATATCGGCGTCGCGCTTGGTGAGACTCGCGAGACTGTTGGTCGCCGTCAGCTCGAACGACAACGCCGGATGCAGCGCCACGAAATCATGCAGCGCGGGCAACAGCAGACCGTAGAGCACGGTATCGGTGGTCGTCACATGAACGCTGCCGGACACGCGGTCGCTGCTGGCCTGCACCGTAGAGCGCGCCGCCGCAAGTTCGCTTTCGATGCGCTCGGCGTGACGCGCCAATTGCGCGCCGAGCGGCGTGGCGCGATAACCGCTGCGCGAGCGCTCGAACAGACGCTGCCCCAGCCCGCGTTCGATCCGCTGCACCGAGCGAAAGATGGTCGAGGCGTCGATACCCAGACGCTGCGCGGCTTCCGCCAGCGTGCCGGCGCGCACCAGCGCGAGAATGGTCTGCGTATCCGCCGAAGTCAGTTCGTATTGCGTTTTTGCACGCATGGTTTGGCAAGCCGCCTGTTTATCCGGAATGCGATTCGGGCTACTTTTACCACATGGACTTGTCGGCCGACGAGCTTCGCCACCGGCACCTGCCGGACTTGAACCTCATCTATGGTGGTGAAAACATGAAACTCTATTACTCGCCGGGCGCCTGTTCGTTGGCGGTTCACATTGCACTGCGCGAAGCGGACCTCGACTTCGAAGGCATCAAGGTCAATCTGCAAACGCACAAGCTCGCCAACGGCGACGACTATTACGCGATTTCGCCGCGCGGCTATGTGCCCCTGCTCGAATTCGCCGACGGTTCGCGCCACACCGAAGGCGCCGCCCTATTGCAATACGTCGCGGATCTTGCGCCCGAGTCGGATTTGCTGCCGCGTGCGGGTTCCCCACAGCGGCTCGAAGCACTCGGCTGGCTCACGTATATCAGCACGGAATTGCACAAGACGTTCAGCCCGTGGCTCTGGCATCAGGAGACGGCCGAATCGACGAAGGCCGAATGCCGCGCCAAACTCGCCACCCGTTTTAGCGAACTCGAAAAGGTGCTCGCGGCACGCGACTATCTGACGGGACAGTTCTCCGCCGCCGATGCGTATGCGTTCACCGTGCTGAGCTGGGCGCGCATGCTGTCGATCGAGCTCGGCGCTTATCCGAAGCTGGAGGCGTATCTGGAGCGCGTTGCGGCACGGCCGAAGGTGCGGCAAGCGATGGTGGCGGAAGGTTTGATCCGCGCGAACGCGGCTTAACCGGCCACGCGAGTGAGAAACGTTGCGCGCGCTGCCGCGCAACGTTCGGGTCTTGCATAGTCGTGAACTACACGAGCTTCGAGAGCGTGTCCTCTGTCGTCTCGACGACCATCAAACCGGCGCGCAAACCGGGCTTAACCGTCGCGTTCGGAAACACGAGCCGTTCCTCGTCGTGCTGCACGACATAGCGGTAATCGCCGTCGCGGGCAAGCACGGTGCCTTTCGCGAACGGCGTGAAATTCGCGACATCGGCGGCGACCAGCATTTCGAACGCGTCGCTTTGCTTGGTGATCTGATCGATCACCGTGAAAGCGCGCGGCAGGTCCGCACGAACCTCGCCGCGCATGCCGGCCAGCAGATGACGCACCGCGTGGTCGGCGCCGGCGAAACGCGTCAGATCGTTCTGACCGAACGGACGCACCTTGCCGAGCTCCAGCGTGCACGCTTCGGCGCCGCATGCCTGCGCGGTGAAATGCGAATACGTATTGCCCTTCGTGGTGTGCAACAGCACCGCGCTGATACGCGCTTCGCCGAGCCATTCGAACATGGCGCGCGAAAACGGCTTGCCGGTATGCGGCAGCAACGCGAACTGTTCGAAGGCGGACGCGCGGATCGCCGTGTGCATGTCGATATGCCAGCGCGCGCCCGGCTCACTCGATGCTGCCGCGAAGAACTGCGTCGCCGCCTGTTCGAGCGCGGCGGCACGCGGTGCTTCGTAACTCTGCGGCACTTGCAGATGACGGCCGCTGAAGAGGCGGTTCAGATCGTCGTCGCGATAACGGCACGCGTCGCGCATGGCGTCGACGTTGCCGAGAATCACCAGCAGGCGGCAGGTCAGCGCGGCGGTGCCTTGTGCGATGTCACGCACAAGGAAACCCAGCAGTTCGATCGGCGCGGTCTCGTCGCCATGCACGCCGGCGGAGACGAGCACGCTGCGCACGCTCTCGTCCTGCGCCGCGGGCTCCATCAACAGTACGCCGTCGTCCAGCCACGACCAGCGCACGCCGCCGGTACACGTACCCCGCGCTTCAGTCGCGGCCGGTCGCGTGCCCGCCAGCGTGTAGGCGAGGAAATCGTCGAGCAGCGGCACCGGCATGTCGCGCTCAGCGCTGGAAGTCATACAGCGAACCCAAACCGAGAATCTGCGTAAGTTCGTCGAGCGCGGTGCGCGATTCGGCGAGCAATTGCGGGTCGGTCAGATCGGCCGGCGCGAGGCGGTCACGATAATGTTTTTCGATCCACGTATCCAGTCGGCCGAACAACGTGTCGTTGATCCACACGCCTTGCGTCACCGCCGCGCGCTCCGCGTCGTCGAGGACGACACGCAGACGCAGACACGCCGGGCCGCCGCCGTTCTTCATGCTTTCGCGCAGATCGAACACCAGCACGTCGTCGATCGGACCTGCGTGCGATGCCAGATCGTCCAGATACGCGGCCACGCGCGGATTCTCGCGGCATTCCTGCGGCACCACCAGCACCTGCTTGCCGTCCGGGCGCGTCAGCAACTGGCTGTTGAACAGATACGAGGTGACGGCGTCGGCCACGCTCACCTGCGCGTCCGGCACCTCGATCACGTTGAAGTCCGCTTTCAGCCCGGTGAGCTTCGAGCGCAATTCGTCGTACACCGCGTTCTGTTCGACGAACGCCAGTTGATGACAGAACAGCGTATTGCGATTGCCGACCGCGATCACGTCGTTATGGAACACGCCCGCGTCGATCACGTCGGGATTCTGCTGCGCGTACACCGTCGCCGCTTCGGCGAGGCCATGACGATGCGCGACCGCGCGGCTCGCCTCGAAGGTTTGACGCGCCGGGAAGCGCTTCGGCTCCGGTCCGCGACGATACTCGCTGCGGCCATACACGAAGAATTCGACGCCACGTGCCGCATATTCCGCGCAGAAGCGCGTGTGATTCGCCGCGCCTTCGTCGCCGAGCGCGGGCGTGCCGGGCAGCGCCTCGTGCACCACGAAGCGGTCGGCGTCGTTGAAAATCGCGCGCAACGTGCGGCGCGTCGACTCGTGTTCGATCGCGCGATGCAGCTTGCTGCACAGATTGGCCGGCGTAAAATGCACGCGGCCGTCATGCGTGTCGGCGGATGGGCTCACGGTCGCCGCATTCGCGGTCCACATCGCCGACGCCGAACTCGCGGCGGCCAGCAACTCGGGCGCGTCTCTCGCCACCCGCGCGATTACGGTCGCGTCGTCGCCGGAGAAACCCAGCTCGCGCAACAGACGCATCGACGGACGCTCCTGCGGCGGCAACACGCCCTGGTGAAAGCCGAGATCGGCCAATTGCTTCATCTTGCGCAGGCCCTGGCGCGCCGCTGCCTTGGGATTCGCAATCGACTTCTCGTTGTTCTGCGACGCGACGTTGCCGAACGAGAGCCCCGCGTAGTTGTGGGTCGGGCCGACCAGGCCGTCGAAATTGGCTTCAGTGGCTTGCATCGTCGATCCTTAGAATTGAAGGCCCGGCGAGACGCTCGCGGGCATGTGCAGTTGCGCGCTTTCGACGGACGCCATCGGGAACGCGCAGTAGTCGGCGGCGTAATATGCGCTCGGCCGGTGATTGCCCGAGCGGCCCGGGCCGCCGAAAGGCGCGCCCGACGATGCGCCGTTGGTCGGCCGGTTCCAGTTGACGATGCCGGCGCGGATGGTGCGCTGGAAGTGCGTCCAGAGCGCTTCGTCGTCGGCAAGCAGGCCGGCGGAGAGGCCGAATTCGGTGTCGTTGGCTTGCTCCAGCGCTTCGTTGAAGCTGCCGTAGCGGATGATTTGCGCCAAAGGACCGAAGTGTTCTTCGTCCGGCAGATTCTTGACATTCGTCACGTCGAGAATCGCGGGTGTGACGAAGCCGAGTTTCGGATCGCGCTGCTCCATCTTGAGCACTGCCTTGGCGCCGTCGGCCAGCAGGCGTTCTTGCGCGGCGACAAGTCGCGACGCGGCACGCGCCGAAATCACCGCGCCCATGAACGGCTGCGGATCCGCGTTGTATTCACCGACTGTGATGCGCGACGTGACTTCGGTGAAGCGCTCCATGAAGCGATCACCGCCCGCGTCGTTCGGTACGAAAATACGCCGCGCGCACGTGCAGCGCTGCCCCGCCGAGAGAAACGCCGACTGAATCGTGTGATGCACGGCGGCATCGACATCGGTCACCGGTCCGATCACGAGCGGATTGTTGCCGCCCATTTCGAGCGCCAGTACGATTTCCGGGCGGCCGCCGAATTGCTTGTGCAGCAATGTTCCGGTATCCGAACTACCCGTGAAGAACAGCCCGTCGATCTGCCGGTGATTCGCCAGCGCAATGCCGGTGTCCTTCTCGCCTTGCACGAGGTTCAGCACACCCGAAGGCAAACCGGCATCGCGCCAGATCTGCACGGTGAGCGCGGCCACGCCGGGCGCGAGTTCCGACGGTTTGAATACGACCGCATTGCCCGCGATCAGCGCCGGCACGATATGTCCGTTCGGCAAGTGACCAGGGAAATTGTACGGACCGAACACCGCCACCACGCCATGCGGACGATGCCGGAGCACGGCTGTGCCATCCGCCATCGCCGATCTCTTTTCACCGGTGCGCTCGTTATAAGCCTGAATCGAGATCTCGACCTTGGCCGCCATCGAAGCCGCTTCGGTGCGCGCTTCCCACAACGGCTTGCCGGTTTCGCGGCCAATCGCTTCAGCCAGCGCTTCCTTGCGCTCCGTCACGAGCGCGGCGAAGCGGCGCAACACGCCGCAACGCTCGTCGAGGCTCAACGCCGACCACGCGGCGAAGGCGCGGCGCGCGCTGCGCACCGCACGGTCGACGTCGTCCGCCGAGGCGCTGTTGCCTTCCCATACCGCCGCGCCCGTGCCCGGGTTGTGCGACGCGAATGCGGGTCCTGTGCCGGCGGCCCATTCGCCGTCGATGAAAAGCTCGCTCATGATCATCCCTGTTTGTGTTTCTGCGGCAGCACGCGCACGAGGTCGCCTGCCTTGACGTCGAGTGCCGCGGCTTCGGTCGCGCTCAGACGGAACACGCCGTCCTGCGGCACGCCCGCCACCACGCCGACCCGAAAATCGCCCAATGACGTATTCGACACCATCGATTTCTGCGTATCCTGCTGCGCGCCCGAGGCGCTCGACGCCGCGATTTCAACCGGCACCACCACGCTCTCGCGCACCGTGCGCAAGTCGGCGATATGGCATTCGAGCACCGGACCGGCATCGAAGATATCGACGTGATTCTCGTAGCGCAGCCCTTCCGATTCGAGCATGCGGCGCGCCGGAATCGTGTCGTTGTGCGTGAGGCCGACGCATTGCTGCGCCTCTTCCGGCAACAACTCGACATACACCGGATAGCGCGGCATCAGCTCGGCGAGAAACGCCTTGCGGCCATGCGAACTCAGATAGTCCGCTGCGTTGAAATCGATCTGGTAGAAATGCGAGCCGACCGCGCGCCAGAACGGCGAGGTGCCTTCGGCATCGAAATGGCCGCGCAATTCCGCGCACAGACGCTGCGGAAAGCGCTCGCGAAACTGCGCGAGAAACATGAAGCGCGAACGCGACAGCAAGCCGCCCACGCCGCTCGTGCGATAACGCGGGCTGAGGAACAGCGAGCACACTTCGGCATAACCCGTCAGGTCGTGCGAGATATTCAGCGCGCGCATGCGCGTCCAGATGCCGAGGTCCTGGCTCGCGTGCACCACCGTGCTCACGCGATAGTTGTAGAACGGCTGTTGCAGCCCGACCGCGGTTTCGATGCCGCACACGCCGGCGACGTCACCCGTGTCCGTGTCTTCCATCACGAAGAAGTAGCCGGCTTCATGCGGCTCGGCCTTATCTTCCATCGTGCGGCGCGCGCGTTCCACGCGTGCCGCGAGTGCGTCGCGATCCGGCTTGAAGGTGGTCAGACCCGGGCCGGTTTCCTGCGCGAGCCGCATGAGCGCGTCCACATCGCCTCGTTGCACAACGCGAACGACGATCATCGTGCCTCTCCCGATTGTTCATCCTGATGCGGCTGGTGCAGCCGCACGCAGCGCACCGTATCGCCTTGTTCAACGCCGAGCGCCGCGCGCGCCGCGTGCGGCAACGACGCGCCGGCTTCTTTACCCGCTGTCAATTCGCCGAGCACGCAGCGGAACTCGCCGTCGGCGCCGTTATGTGCGATCAGATACGTCGAACCGTCAGCAGACGCATGGTTCTCATGCACCGCACGCGTCTCGTTGCGCGTCACGCAAGCGCTGCGATCCACCTGCGCGGTCAACACCGGCCCCGCGTCGAAAATGTCGATATAACGGTCCGTCTCGAAGCCTTCTTCGAGGTGTATCTCATACGCAAGCAAAGCCTTCGAATCCGGCTCGCCGAGCACGCGCTGCGCCGCCTCCGGCAGCAACGGCACGTAGATGGGATACGTGGGCATCACTTCGGCGATGAACGTGCGGCTGCGGCCACCCGATTCGATCTCGATGTCGGCAAAATTGCGGCCGAAAAACTTGCGCCCCACCGCTTCCCAGAACGGCGATACGCCGTTCTCGTCAGTGACGCCGAGCAGCAGCGAAAACACCTCGGGCGTGAAGCGCTTGCGATTGGCGGCGATATACATCATCCGCGCGCGCGACATCAGATGCGCGGCGGCGTCGCCACGTAGCGACGGATCGATGTAATAGCCCGCGAGGCGGCTCTTGCCGGTCAACTCATGCGACATGGTCAGCGCGTGAATCTTGCGGTTCACATGCAGTTCTCGCGACGCATGAATCAGCGCGTCGTTGCGAAACGCGTAGAACGGGTCCGAATAACCGGCCGCGGCGACAATGCTCGCCGTGCCCATCAGCTTGCCGCTCTCCGAGTCTTCGAGCACGAACAGATAGAACTCCTCGCCCGGAAAATCGACTTCCGCGCGAAACGAGTCTTCCGATAACGCGACGCGCGCTTCGAGCGCACGCCGGTCGTGCGGCAGGGAATGCAGCACCGGTTGCGCGGTGCGCGCCATATGTTCGAGCGCGTCGAGATCGGCGAGGCGGCCTGGGCGTACGAAGAGCATCATCGTTCCTGTTGAATGTGACGCATGATCAATGCCGTGGCTCAGTTCGACGCCGCTTCGGCCTTCGCGCCGACAATGCTTTCGACGGCCTTGGCGAGTCGCTCGAAGCCTTCGTTCATGTCGTCGAGCGGCATGATCAGCGACGGCACGAAACGCAGCACGTCAGGACCGGCCATCAGCATGATCACGCCGTGCTGGCCTGCGGCCGTGACGAAATCTTTCGCGCGGCCCTTGAATGCGTCGGTCAGTTCCGCGCCGATCAGAAGACCGCGGCCGCGCACTTCCGTGAACAGGCCGAAGCGTTCGTTGAGCTTCGCGAGGTGGCCTTTCAGCGCTTCACTGCGCGAGCGCACGCCTTCGAGCAGCTTCGGATCGCTGACCAGCTCGACCACCTTTTCAGCGATCGCCGCGCCAAGCGGATTGCCGCCGTACGTCGTGCCATGCACGCCGACCTTGAAATATGCGGCCAGCTCGTTGGTGGTCAGCATCGCGCCGATCGGGAAACCGTTGCCGAGCGCTTTCGCCGTGGTGAGAATGTCCGGCGTCACGCCGGTTTCCTGGTACGCGTAGAAATAGCCGCTGCGGCCCACGCCCGTTTGTACCTCGTCAAAAATCAGCAGTGCGCCATGCTGATCGCACGCTTCGCGCAGCGCCTTCAGGAACGCCGGATCCGCCGGGATCACGCCGCCTTCGCCCTGAATCGGCTCGACGATCACCGCGCAGGTTTGTGCGCCGATGGCTTTCTTCGCGGCTTCGATGTCGTTGTACGGCAGATGCGTGATGCCGGCCGGCACCGGGCCGAAGCCTTCCGAATACTTCGGCTGGCCGCCTACGCTGACCGTGAAGAACGTGCGGCCATGGAACGACTGCGTGAACGAGATGATTTCGTATTTATCCGCGCCGTGGCGGTCGAATGCGACGCGGCGCGCCAGCTTCAACGCGGCCTCGTTCGCTTCCGCGCCCGAGTTGGCGAAGAACGCGCGGTCGGCGAACGTCAGGTCTTCGAGGCGTTTGGCGAGGCGCAGCACCGGCTCGTTGGTGTAACCATTGCCGATATGCCACAACTTGCCGCCCTGTTCGTGCAGCACGTTCAGCAGTTCGGGATGCGCATGGCCCAGAGCGGTGACGGCGATGCCGCCGGCGAAGTCGATATAGTCGTGGCCTTGCGTATCCCAGACGCGTGAGCCGAGACCGCGATCCGGCACGAAGGCGGCGGGCGAAAACACCGGCACCATGACTTCGTCGAAGGTCTGGCGTGTCACTGTCAGGTCGTTCATGGCAAATCCTCGTTACAGGTGAGAGGTAATACAGGTAGTGTAGGAAACCGCACGCGATACGTCTTGCGCATACGCGACGCTTTCTATGAGGTTCCAACGCGAATCGCGCCGGAGTTTGGCTTGGGCCGCGCGCCCGCTCGCGTCAATCCGCCTGATCCGGCCGCTCGATCAGCGCGCCGGGCCGCGGCTCGCTGGCCGCCGCGCCGCTTGCGCCGGTCTGCTTGTCGATCCAGTTACGACGATCCTCGCGCGGTGTGACACCAAAGCGTTCACGGTACGCATTCGAAAAGTGCGCCGCCGACGAAAACCCGCAAGCCAGGCTGATCTGCACCACCGACTTGCTGGTGCGCTGCAATTGCGTGCGCGCTTTCGAAAGCCGCAGCCCCAGATAGTATTTGGACGGCATCGAGCCGAGATACTGGCGAAACAGGCGTTCCAATTGCCGCCGCGACACGCCGATCAGACCGGCGATCTCGTCGGTGGTGAGCGGGTCTTCGATATTCGCTTCCATCAGCAGCAACGCGTCGTTCAGGCGCGGATGACGCTCGCCCGGCGCGGTCACGAACGGAATGCGCTGACGCTCCTCGCCCGCGCGCAACACGCCGACGCCGAGCGTGTCCGCAATCCGATCCGCGAGTTCGGGGCCGTGCTCGCGGCCGATCATCGCCAGCATGAAGTCGACGGTCGCCTGGCCGCCCGCGCAGGTTGCGCGATCGCGGTCGATTTCGAAGATCTGTTGCGTGACGATGGAGCGTTCGAACTGCTCGGAGAACTGCTGATAGGTTTCCCAGTTGACGCTCACGCGATAGCCGGACAACTGCCCCGCCATGGCGAGCCACCAGACGCCGTGATGAATGCCGGTGACGAGCGGCGTGCGCTGCCCGACGCGCGCGAGGCTGGCGAGAAAGAGGCGATAGTCGGCGAATTGCTGAAAGCGTTCGCTGACGATGATCAGCCAGTCGCATGCAATCGCATCGCCGAACGCGGCGTCGGCGGGCCAATTCGCGCCGCCCGCGAGCGGCACCGCGCGGCCGTCCCACGAGCACACCTGCACGCGGTACAGCGCGCGGCCGTCGATTTCATTGGCGAGATTGAGCGCGTCGACAATCGGCCCCACGCCCGACATCGACACGGGCGGCAAGGCGACGATGGCAACCTGAGTGGTGCGAGCCGGGCTGGACGTGCGAGCCATCGAGTGAATCCGCGCGAGCCGCGCGTTACTTCAGGCTGCCGGAGAGGAACTGCTTGAGCCGTTCGCTGCGCGGCGCGCTCAGCACTTCGGCGGGCAGGCCTTCTTCTTCGGTGCGTCCTTGATGCAGGAACATCACATGGTTCGACACGTTGCGCGCGAAACCCATTTCGTGCGTGACGACGATCATCGTGCGGCCTTCTTCGGCGAGCTTCTGCATGACCTTCAGCACCTCACCGACCAGTTCGGGATCGAGCGCGGAAGTCGGCTCGTCGAACAGCATCACGTCGGGGTTCATGGCGAGCGCGCGGGCAATCGCCACACGCTGCTGCTGCCCGCCCGACAGATGCGACGGATACTGCTTTTCGAGGCGCGGCGCGAGACCGACCTTCTCCAGATATTCGCGCGCGCGGTCTTCGGCTTCCTTGCGCTTCAGACCCAGCACATGAATCGGCGCCTCGACGATGTTCTCAATCACATTCATGTGCGCCCACAAGTTGAAGTGCTGAAACACCATGGCGAGCTTGGTGCGGATGCGCTGCAATTGCTTGTGATCGGCGACTTCGAGATTGCCGGCGCGATCGGTTTTCGTCTTCACCATCTCGCCGTCGACGACGATCTGCCCGGCATTCGGCCGCTCGAGGAAATTGATGCAGCGCAAGAAGGTGCTCTTGCCCGACCCGCTCGCGCCGATGATGCTGATCACGTCGCCCTTGTTCGCGTTGAGCGACACGCCCTTGAGCACTTCGTTGTCGCCGTAGCGCTTATGGATGTCCTGTACGGCGAGCTTGCAAGCTTCGGTTTGAGTCGTGTGGAGCAAGATGCTCTCCCTTTGAAAATACGGATCAATCTGCGTGACGGCGCGAGAATGCCGCGCCGCCCATTGCAAACACGGCGCGATTCAATGCGTGCGCACCGCCAGGTAACCCAGCCAATGACGCTCGGCGCGACGGAACAAAGCCACCAGCGCGAACGACACCACGAGGTACATCAGCGCCGCGAGGCCGAACGCATCGAACGACTGGTAAGTAGCCGAGTTCGCGTCGCGCGCCACCTTCAGGATGTCCGGCACCGTGGCCGTAAAGGCGACCGTGGTGGCGTGCAGCATCAGGATCACTTCGTTACTGTACAACGGCAAGGCCCGGCGCAGCGCGGACGGTATCACAATGCGCCGGTACATCGTGAACCAGCTCATGCCGTAGGCGCGCGCCGCTTCCACTTCGCCGTGCGAGGTCGAGCGGATCGCGCCGGCGAAAATCTCGGTGGTGTACGCGCAGGTGTTCAGTGCGAAGGCGAGAATCGCGCAGTGAAAACCGCTGCGGAAAAATGCGTCCAGCAGTTGATGCGAGCGCACGAATTCGAGGCTGTACATGCCGGTATAGATCAGCAACAGCTGCACGTACAGCGGCGTGCCGCGAAACACGTAAGTGTAAAGACGCACCGGCGTGGAGAGCCAGCGCTTCTTCGACACGCGCGCCACCGCCAGCGGAATCGCCGCACAAAAGCCGATCCCGACCGATGCCACCAGCAGCCACAGCGTGACCGCGAGGCCGGATATGCGCTGGCCGTCCCAGTACAGGAACGCGCGCCAGAATTGATTGAGGATGTCGATCATGGTCTCAGAGCTCCGCGTGCCGTACGCCGATCGAATAGCGCTTTTCCAGCCAGATCAGCACGAGATTCGACGCGGTGGTGATCGCCAGATAGATCAGCGCGGCGACCAGGATGAAGAAGAACATGTTGAAGGTGCTCTTGCCGGCGTCCTGCGCGGCTTTGACCACGTCGGCGAGACCGATGATCGACACCAGCGCCGTCGCTTTCACCAGCACCTGCCAGTTGTTGCCGATGCCCGGCAGCGCGAAACGCATCATCTGCGGGAACAGGATGCGCGTGAACACGCGCGCGCCGCTCATGCCGTACGCGCTGCCCGCTTCGAGCTGGCCGCGCGGCACCGCCAGAAACGCGCCGCGAAAGGTCTCGGTGAAGTACGCGCCGTAGATGAAGCCGAGCGTCAGGACGCCGGCCACGAACGGATCGATATCGAACTGCGGGAGGTTCAGCGCGTCGGTGAGATTGTTGACCGCGATCTGGATGCTGTAGAACAGCAGCAGCATCAGCACGAGGTCGGGCACCGAGCGGATCAGCGTCGTGTAGCCGGTCGCGATTGCCCGCAGCGGGCGGTTGAACGAGAGTTTCGCCGCCGCGCCCGCGAGACCGAGCAGCACGGCGGCCGCCAGCGACAGGACGGACAGCTCGATCGTCTGGATCGTGCCGGCCAGCAACACCGGACCAAAGCCGTATAGGAACACGCGTGTCTCCATCCAGGTTGTTTGAGGATGTACCGGACGGTGTCGGCTTGTGTCTGCCCCACTCGTCCAGCATGGCGCGCAGTCTCGCAAGCGAAAATTAATTTCTCAAAGGCGCACGCAGGCTTTGTTGCAATGCAACAAGACGTGCTTTGCCGCGCCGCGCGGCTTGCAGGGCTTGGTTTTGCAGGGCATTGGCGTTTACTGGGCGGGAAGCGGGCAGGAAGCGCGCGGCGAGGCGCCGCCGCGATTTAGCAAGTTTCGGGTCGCTTTTTCGATAGACGCTAATCGATCCCAAGCCTTGCGCGGATCGCCGGCAGCATGTATTCCACCGCCGCGCGCCCTTCCTCGATGGCCGGCGCCGCACGATGAAAGTCGAAAATCCCCATGCCGCCCAGGCGCGGCTGAATCAGGATATCCGCCGGCTCGCCCGCGAGGCGGCTGCGCGTAATCCGCACCTGCATGATGTCGATGCTTTGCGCGATCGAACTCAGCATGGACGGCACGCGTGCGCTCGGCGCGGGCGGCACGCGCACGTCGTCGGTGACGCGCGCGTCGGCGGGCGCGAGCCACTTCGGCCAAGGCTTGCCGTTGCGGCGCAGCGCGAGCGGCGGCGGCGCCGTCGGATCGATGGCGGGCGTGTCGACCACCGCGCCGCCGAAATCACGGCCATTCAGAATGTCGTTGTTCAGATCGACGGCGATCACGCAGTCCGCGCGCATGCCGCGCGCCACCGAAACGGGCACCGGGTTGCTCAATCCGCCGTCCACCAGCCAGACACCGTTGTGCCACACCGGCGTGAAAATCCCGGGGATCGCAATCGAGGCGCGCACCGCGTCGACCACGCTGCCGTCCTGCAACCAGCTCTCGCGGCCCGAATCGAGTTCGGTGGCGACAGCCGCGAACGGCATGTTCAACTGCGCGATCGAGCGGCCGTTGAATTTGTCGGCGAAGAGCTGGATCACTTTGCGCCCGCCGAGCAGCCCGCCCGACAGACGCAGATCGAGCAGGCGCACCACCGTCTGCCACGTGAGACGCGAGACCCACTCCTCGAGCCAGTCGAGATCGCCGTTCGCATACACCGCGCCCACCAGCGCGCCGATCGACGAGCCGCACACCACATCGGGCTTGATGCCCGCATCGTGCAGCGCGCGAATCGCACCGATATGCGCCCAGCCGCGCGCGGCGCCGCCCCCTAACACCAGCCCGATCCGGCTGTATCGACGTCGACGAATCATCTTCTTCCCCGCTTCTGTCTTCTACCTTCTACTTTCTATCGCCCACGGATCACGTCCGAGCGCGATGTCGTGTACACCTTCTGAAACTGGTCGAAATGCACGTTGAAAATCCCTTCTTCGGTCACGCCGCCTTCGCGCCACTTCCAGCTCCACACGGTTTCCGGTTTGAGCGGAAACACCGCAACCTGACCGGGCTTGCCGAGCAGTCGGCGCACTTCGTCCTCGCTCATGCCGATGCGGATCTTCGCGAAGTTGGCCGCCGTGAGCACCTGGGTGATCGCCTGCAATTTGCCGTCGCGATCGATGTCGACCATGTACGTATTCAGGCCTTGTGGGCCGCGCGGATATTCGAAGCGTTTGGAACCGTCGGTGAAGGTGCGCTCGGTTTCCGGCTTGCCCCACTGGTCGCGGATTTGCGCTTCGGTCGTGACGCCCGGCGTCATGTCCTTGAGCAGCAACGCATCCGGTTTGACGGCGTTGAAGAATTCCTTGAGTTTTTGCACGGCGCGGTCGCTCGATTGGTCGTCGCAACCGGCCAGCGCGACGCACGCGGCCAGCATGGCGACAGTCAGCAGTTTGAGGCTCACAGCGAGTTTTTCCTGTACGGACGCAGGCCGCGAAGGCCGCATCCCGTTGTGTAGTGTCTGCTACAGGATAACCGCGCACGGGCAAAACCGCGAGCGGGCGCGGCAAGGCGGTGTGCGCCGTCGTACACGATGGCGCAGGCAAGCGGCGGCGATGGCGGGAGCTCGCGTGGCGAAGCACGTTGAAAACCGTCGCCACAAGCAAAAAGGCGACGCTGTGCAAAGCGTCGCCGGGTCGGTCGATACGGTCAACCGGAAAATGGAAGCGGCCCTTTGGGCCACCTGAAAACGAGGCACCGCGGACGACGCGCAGCGGTCTGGTTCCGGACGAAGCGGTGAGCAACCTTGGCTGCTCACCTTGCGCCATCGCCGGAATGGCAAACCGCTGCTGGATTGGCCGCCCTGGTCCCTCGATAAGCCTTCCAAGTGCAGCTAATCTAAACGGATTGGCGGCTTTAGACGAGAGCGCGTTTACACCGAATCGGCAGATGATTTGCGTTGCGCGGCGAGGTTGCCAGCGCCTTGCGACGAGAGGCTGCAGACGCGTCGAGGCGCGGCCGTGTCAAGGCAAAGGGAAGCTGCGGTCGAAGCTCGGGCGCACGTCCAGATGCGCGCGGATCACGTTGGCGGCTTCGTAGGTATCCGCCGTGCGCTGCTGGGCGGCCACGACGCTGTCGTCGATCGCCACCGGATGCACCTGGCCGCGCTGATAGACGGTCTTCAGCACATCGGTCGGCAGGCCCGTGACGCGCGACTGCATCGTCGCGACTTCGTCGGGATGCGAGAGCGCCCAACGCTGGCCGATCGCCACGCGCCGCAGGAAGTCGGCGAGTTGCGCGCGCTTGCCCGTGATCGCGCGTTCAGTCGCGACCTGATAGCTGAGGCCTTCCGAGAGGCCAACACCGTTGGCGATGATGCGGTCGTGGTCGCGCGCTTCGCCGAGCGCGGTGTACGGATCCCAGACCGACCAGGCATCGACGCTGCCCGAGGCGAGCGCGGCTTTTGCATCGGCGGGCGCGAGGAATACGAAGGTGACGTCAGCGAGCGGTACGTTGGCCTTTCTCAACGCGGCAAGCGCGAGGTAGTGGCCGATCGAGCCGCGCGTCGTGGCAATGCGTTTGCCCTTCAGACTCGCCGCGTCGTTGAGCGGCGACTGCGCGCCGACGACGATCGCCAGATCCAGCGGATTCGAGCGCGTCGCCGCGACTGCCCTCACCCGCGCGCCAGCGGCCAGCGCGAAGACGAGCGGCGCATCGCCGAGACCGCCGACGTCGACCGCGCCCGCATTCAATGCTTCGCCGAGCGGTTGCGCCGCCGGGAAGTTGAACCATTCGATCTTGTACGGCAGGTCTTTCAACTGGCCGGACGCTTCGAGAATGCCGCGCGTTTGCAAGGATTGGTCGCCGACCTTAAGCACCGGCAGATCGGCTCCGTATGAAGGCGCGGCGCATAGCATGGCCGACGCGGCGAGCGCGGCGACGCCAGGCATTGTGGACAAGGCACGTTTCATAAAAGATCGGATTGCGAAAGAAAACCGGGAGGTGGTCATGGGCAGCGCGTATGTCGTGGCAACGAGTGGATTTGCCATCGACGATAAGGCAGGCCTTTGTATAAGACAAACGCATTATTCTGCTAAGCAAACACTCCAGGCGAGCGCTCACGCGGACACGCTCGATATCATTCCAATCAGCGACTTCAAGCCGCTCATCGATATCTGGCTCGTGCAGCCGCGCGTGCTCGGCAAACTGCAACAGCCGGTCGAGCGCTTCGGCGCGGCTGTCGAGCGGCAGTTCAAGGAAGCACGTGCGCAGCGCGCGGCCTGAGGCGCTCAGATCACGCGAAACCCATGCGTGCCATCGCGCCCGAGTTGCGCGACAAGACCATACTCCCATTCCAGATACGCGTTCATCGCTTCGCGCGCATTGTCGGTGCCCTCATAAGGACGGCGGTAACGATCGATACGCGCCGACGCCATGCGCGTCTCGCCGCTCTCGACCGGCAAGCCCGCTTCGATCCACGCCGCCGTGCCGCCGCTCAACACCTGCACCGGTTTGCCAGTCAGCGCCGCGACGTCGGGCGCGGCGAAGCGCGCCAGTTGGCTGCTGCCGCAGGTCACCACATAACGCTGCGCATCCGGCAGCTCGCGCAGCGCCTTTTCGAGTTCGCCGCGAATCACGAACCACGCGCCGGGAATGTGGCGCTTCACATAGTTCGCGCTGCCGGTTAAATCGAGCACGGCGGTGCCGCGCGATTGCAGCAGCGTGACCAGTCCGGCCGGCGTGATCTCATCGGCGTCGGGCGGCGTGGGCGCATGACGGACCGCGGGCGCCGCGCCCTTCTCCCCGAAGTCGGCCGCCATCAAACCATCGACGACATACACCTCGACGTTCATCTGCGCGAGCCACGACGCGGTCATGTTCGCGCGGACGCCGTCGTTGTCCGCGAGGATCACGCGCGCGCCGCGCACCGGCGCGAACATGTCGGTCTCCTGCACGAGCTGGCCGCCCGGCGCGCTGCGAAACCCGGGCACGTGGCCCGCTTCGTATTCTTCCGGCGTGCGCACGTCGAAGCGATACACCGTGCGTACCGCTTCGCCGGCCCAGCGGCGTGCTTCGTCGCGTGACGTGCGGCCCACCCGCGCGCGATCCGCCACGGCGCGCGCCGAATCGGCGGCGGCAAGGCGCAACTGATCGTCGGCGATCGGCTCGAAGCGGCGCGAACTGCCGTGCGCGAGCGCCTGACCGGCCAGCGTCCAGCCGATCGTGCCATTGCGCAGCGCCGCGACCGGATTCGGCACGCCCGCATTGATCAGCGACTGCGCGCCGATGATGCTGCGCGTGCGCCCCGCGCAATTGACGATGATCCGCGTCGCCGGATTCGGCGCAAGCTGACGCGCGCGCAGCACCAGTTCCGCGCCCGGCACGCTGATGCTGCCGGGAATGTTCATGGTTTGATATTCGTCGAAGCGGCGTGCGTCGAGCACCACCGCGTCGGCTTCATGATCGAGCAGCGCCTGCACTTGCGGCGCGGCCAGCGACGGCGTATGACGCACGCTTTCCACCAGTTCGCCGAACGCCTTGCTCGGCACGTTGACGTCCTGGAACAGTTCGCCGCCAGCCTCGCGCCAACCTTGCAGGGCGCCTTCGAGCAAGGCGACGTCGGTATAGCCCAACTCGGCGAGACGGTGTGCGGCACGTTCGGCGAGTCCTTCGCCGGAATCGAACACTACGATCGGCACCGCCTGGCGCGGCAAGCGCACGGGCGCGTCGAGTTCGAGCCGCGACAGCGGCAAATTGGCGGCGAACAGCGGATGACTGCGGGCATGCGGATCTTCCTCGCGCACATCGACGAGCGCGATTTCGTCGCGCTCGAGCAGTGCGCGGCGCACGTCTTCGAACGATCGGGTACGAAATGCCTGAACGAAACTCATGAGATCGGGGACTCCTTCGCAACATTCCAGATATTCGGCAACACGTCGTTCGCGTAGCCGGAGATAAACGGCTTGCGGGTGGCGCCGTCCGGATAGACGGACCGCTTCACCGCACCGATATTTGCACCGTACACGTGAATGCTGATCGACGTACGGTCACTAAAAGCGTTACTCACACGATGAATATCGCCGATGCGCGGCGACACCGCATCCACGGCGCCGGCGTCGAGCCGCCTGACCGCGCCGTTTTTTTGCAGCGTGCCGTCTTCGGCGACACGGTAACCCAGTGCAATTTCCGCGCCACGCAGCACGCCGATCAAACCCCACACGGTGTGATCGTGCACCGGCGTCGCCTGCCCAGGTCCCCACACAAAACTGACGATTGAAAAACGCTGCCGCGCATCCGCGTACAGCAAGTATTGCTGATACCGCTCGGGATCGGCTTGCGCGAAGGCGTCGGGCAGCCAGTCGTCATGCGCGATCAGTTCGCGCAGCGCGGCGCCGCCGTGTTCCAGCAGATGCGCTTCGGGCGCAGCTTCGTCGACGAGCGACGCAATCCGGCCGGCGAACGCGCGCAGGCGCTCCGGCCTCGGGGCTTGGGTCATCGATAGTTCGAAAGATAGGTTTGGGTGGCGCTGATTGACGGCACTCACGCACCAGGGGCGAGTGCAGTCCAGAAGGCGTCGGTCCACAGCGGCGCGACACCGACGTGCCGTTCGATCACGGCGGCACGCGCGAAGGATTCGACGGGTCGAGCGTGCGGCGCAGCGTCGACCACGCCTTGCAATACAGCGAATGCGTATGCGCCGCCGCGATTACATCAGGGCGCGCTTCGTGAATCGCCGCGTGAATCGCGAAGGCCGCCTGATTGACCGGCCCCTCGCCGACCACGCTCTCGGCCTCGGCATTCACCAGCGCCTGCGCGCGCGACCAGACGAAACACCACCGCGAGCCGCTCCTGCCAGTAACGGCGCTCCGCCGCGAGGCTCTCGCGCGGCGGAACCTCGTCGAACCAGAATCTGCGCAGCGGCGCGTGACACCGGATCGCCGACGGTTCCTTCGCGAATGCAGTGAGAGAAGGATCGGTCATCGCGCCTCCATTCACGCCGCCACGCGCTCGACGCGCGCGATGCGTTCGCGCGTGGCGGGAATCAGTTCGCGGCCGTAGTCGATGGCGTCTTCCAGCGGGTCGAAACCGCGGATGAGGAAGGTCGAGACGCCGAGCGCGTAATACTCGGCGAGCGTATCGGCCACCTGTTCCGGCGTGCCGACCAGCGCGGTCGAATTCGAGCGTCCACCAATTTCCTTCGCAATGCCGGTCCACAAACGCTCGTCCGCGCGATCCGATTCGCCCGATGCCGCGAGCAGGCGTCGCGCGCCTTCGCTCTGCGCCGGATCGCCCGCGCCGATGCCTTGCGCCGCGCGCAGCCGCTTCGTCTCTTCGAGAATGTGCTCCGCGCGCTCCCACGCCGCCGCTTCGGTAGTGGCTAGAATCGGCCGGAACGACACCGAAAAGCGCACGCTGCGGCCGTGCTTCGCGGCCTCCGCGCGCACGCGGGCGACCTGCTCACGCACCTGCGCCTTCGACTCGCCCCATAGCGCGTACACGTCTGCATGACGGCCGGCGATTTCGAGCGCGGGCGCCGACGCCCCACCGAAATACACCGGAATATGCGGCTGCTGCACGGGCTTCACTTCCGAGAAGCCCTGTTCGAAGCGGTACTACTGGCCGTTGTGATCGAACGGTTTGGTCTCGGTCCAGATGCGCCGCAGGATGTGCAGGTACTCGTCGGTGCGGGCGTAGCGTTCGTCGTGCGAAAGGAAGTCGCCGTCGCGGCGCTGATCGGTGTCGTCGCCGCCGGAGATGATGTGCACCGCGAGGCGGCCGCCCGAATAATGATCGAGCGTTGCCAGTTGACGGGCGGCGAGCGTCGGCGCGACAAAACCCGGTCGATGCGCGAGCATGAAGTGCACCTTGCTGGTCACACTCGCCGCGTGCGCGACGGTCAACAGCGCATCGGGGCTGGTGGCATGATGCGGCACGAGAATGCGGTCGAAGCCCGCTTCTTCATGCGCGCGCGCAAACTGCCCGACGTAATCGATGTCGATGACGGGACCGTGCGCCGCGTGGATTTCGGACACCTTGCGGGTTTGGATCATGCCGATGAATTCGATGGACACGTTCGTGTCTCCCTGAATGGTTTCTGCCCGGCGGGGCGGTGACGTGACTGGCTGGATGCATGGCTTTCGTGCGATGGGTTAAGTTAGCAGCGCGACATGCGCTTGTTAAATATTGATCGGCCATATCTATATCGGATTTGCATGTAACGCTTTAGCGTTTCCAGCTCGGCGTTTTGACTGTTTTGCCTTTACAACGCCGCGCGCGAGCCAAACCCCCTTTCGCGAACGTGGACATCGCGGCACCGTCAGCAGAAAAGCACAACCTTTGCGAGAATGCCCCATCGCGCGACAGCGCCGGAAACAACAAGTGAACAGACAATGATCCCCTTCTCGGTCCTCGACCTCTCGCCGGTCACCGTGGGCGCCACGCCGGCCGACGCGTTCAGGAACACGCTCGACCTCGCGCAGCACGCGGAAAAATGGAACTACCGCCGCTTCTGGCTCGCGGAACATCACAACATGACGGGCATTGCCAGCGCCGCGACTTCGGTGGTGATCGGCTATGTCGCGGGCGGCACGAAAACGATCCGCGTCGGCTCGGGCGGCATCATGCTGCCGAACCATGCACCGCTCGTCATCGCCGAACAGTTTGGCACGCTCGCGTCGCTTTATCCCGACCGTATCGACCTGGGCCTCGGCCGCGCGCCCGGCACCGATCAGAGCACCGCGCGCGCGTTGCGCCGCGACCTGCAAAATAGCGCGGACTCGTTCCCTGACGACGTCGTCGAATTGCAGCGTTATTTCGCCGACCCCGTGCCGGGCCAGCGCATTCGCGCGGTTCCGGGCGCGGGGCTGAACGTGCCTCTGTGGCTGCTCGGCTCGTCGCTCTTCAGCGCGCAACTCGCGGCGGCACTCGGCCTGCCGTTCGCCTTCGCATCGCATTTCGCACCGGACTATATGCTCACGGCGTTGCAGGTGTATCGCTCGCAATTCCGTCCGTCGGCCGCACTCGATAAACCGCATGCGATGGTCGGCGTGAATCTGTTCGCCGCGGATACGAATGAAGAAGCAAAACGTCTTTTCACCTCGTTGCAGCAGCAGTTCATCAATCTGCGACGCGGCACGCCGGGTCAGCTGCAACCGCCGGTCGAACGGCTCGAGGCTTCGGAGATGGAATTGAATGGCGTGGCGCACTCGCTCGCATGCACTGTGCTGGGCGATCGCGATACCGTGCGCGAAGGCTTGAAGTCCGTCATCGAGCAAACCGGTGCCGATGAATTGATGCTGACCGCGCAGATCTACGACCACAAGGCGCGGCTGCGCTCATTCGAGATCGGCGCGCAAGTGCGTGAGGAGTTGGCGGGCGGCAAATAAGACAGGTAACGCCGTCGGAGAATGTAAAAAAGGCAGCCCGTGGCTGCTCTTTTTTTGTCGATCGGCGCGATTTGGTCGCGCCATCGATTCAATGGTTCGCCGGCACCGCCGCGAGACCGTCCAGCAACGCTTTATGAAACGCCTGCGGATCCTGCATCTGCGGTGCGTGCCCCAACTCCGCGAATTCGACGAGCGTCGCGTGCGGGATCGCCTTTGCGGCGGCCTTGCCGAGTTCCGGGTAATGGCCGATTTTCGCGCGCACTTCGGCGGGCGCGGCGTCCTTGCCGATCGCGGTGGTGTCCTTCTGGCCGATCAGCAGCAGCGTCGGCATGCTCAATTGGCTTAACTCATACACCACCGGCTGCGTGTAAATCATGTCGTAAAGCAACGCGGAATTCCACGCGACGATCTGCTTGCCCGGACCGCGATACATGCCCGCCAGCATCTGCACCCACGATTCGTAGCTCGCGCGCCATTGTCCCGCGTAGTAGGTGGATTTCTCGTAGCGGCGAATGCTTTCGGCGGTCGTCTTCAGTTCGCGCTCATACCACTGGTCCACGGACAGCGAGGGCACGCCCTTCGCCTTCCAGTCCTCCAGACCGATCGGGTTGACCAGCACCAGTTGCTGCGTCTCGCGCGGATACATCAGCGCGTAGCGGATCGCCAGCATGCCGCCGGTGGAATGCCCGATCACCGTCGCGTCGGTCACGCCGAGCGATTCCAGCAACGCATGCGTATTGCGCGCGAGCTGTTGAAAACTGTACTGATAGTGCTCAGGCTTGCTCGACTTGCAAAAGCCGATCTGGTCCGGCGCGATCACGCGATAACCGGCATCGCTCAGCCGATGAATGGTTGCGTCCCACGTCGCCGCGCAGAAGTTCTTGCCGTGCAGCAGTACCACCGTGCGGCCGTTCGCCTTGGCCGGTTTGATATCCATGTACGCCATATGCATCGCCACCCCTTGCGAGGTGAAGTCGTACTGATCGACCGGCGCCGGGTAGTTGAAGCCCTGCAACTCGGGTCCGTACGCCGGGCCGGTATCGCCCGCAACGCTCGAGCTGGCGGAAGCGGGCTGGCTGGCCGGGCTCCGCGCGTCGACGCCCGCGGGCGCGGCGGCGCTCGCAGGCGTGGCGGCGGACGCCGCGAAAACGGCGGGCGTGGAGGTGGCGGCTAGCGCGCAAACGCTCAACGTGGCGAGCAAAGACAGGCGGCAAAAACTCATCGAGGTTTTTTCTAAAAAGAAAACACGGGGAGGCATGCGCGGCAAACGCACGGTGAGACCAGCGCCCAAAACCTCCGGCCGCAAGCGCACGATTCTACGACGCGTGGCCCGCCTCTGCTCCCGCCAGCGCATGCCGACAGCGCCACGACAGGTGTGGCACGCATATTGCGGTGCCTCACCTCACGCTCTATGTGTGTCGTGGCGCACGGATCGCCACGGTGCAAGGGTTGATCGTGCGCAAGGGGGCGCACGAGCGGCATCCGCGCAATTCTGACTACGCGTGCGCGGCAAATCAGTGCTAGAACTAGCAGACGGGCCCGCGAAGACGGCGCCGCCGCGCAGCACGATTCATCAGTGGAGAGCAAGCGACCCACCCATCCGGGGCATACTAATCAGGAGACAGACATGGACACTCCGGCACGGCTGAACGATCTGCAACGCACTACCCTCGCCATCGTCCTTGCGGGCGGACGGGGCACGCGGCTCGGGCCGCTTACCAACAAACGCGTCAAGCCGGCCGTGCACTTCGGCGGCAAATACCGGATCATCGATTTCGCGCTCTCCAACTGTCTGAACTCCGGCATCCGCCGCATCGCGGTCGTCACGCAATACAAGGCGCACTCGCTCTTGCGCCACCTGCAGCGCGGCTGGAGTTTCCTGCGCGGCGAGATGGGGGAATTCATCGACTTGTGGCCCGCGCAGCAACGCGTGGAAGGCGCGCACTGGTATCGCGGCACGGCGGACGCCGTTTTTCAGAACCTCGACATCATCCGTTCGATCCGGCCGAAATACGTGGTGGTGCTGGCGGGCGACCACATCTATAAGATGGACTACACGCGCATGATCGCCGACCACGCCGAAAGCGGCGCGGATTGCACGGTCGGCTGTATCGAGGTGCCGCGCATGGAGGCGGTGGCCTTCGGCGTGATGCACGTGGATGGAAACCGCCGCGTAACCGACTTCCTGGAAAAGCCCGCCGATCCGCCCTGCATTCCGGGCCGCCCGGATACGGCGCTGGCCAGCATGGGCATCTACGTGTTCAGCGCGGATTACCTGTATTCGCTGCTCGAAGAGAACATTTCCAGCATCGACACCGATCACGACTTCGGCAAGGACATCCTGCCGCGCGTGGTCACACAAGGCACGGCGATCGCGCATCCGTTCAGCATGTCGTGCGTGTCGTCGGATCCGAACGTCGAGCCGTACTGGCGCGACGTCGGCACGATCGACGCCTACTGGGCCGCCAATCTCGACCTCGCCTCCACCATCCCGACGCTCGATCTCTACGACCGCAACTGGCCGATCTGGACATACCAGGAGCAGTTGCCGCCCGCCAAGTTCGTGCGCGACATGAAGGGCTTGCAAGGCTCGGGCAATAATCTGATCGTGTGCGGCGGCTGCGTGATCTCGGGCTCGCAGATTTCGCGCTCTGTGCTCTCGTCGAATGTAAAAGTGAGTTCGTTCTGTAACATCAATGAGGCAGTCTTGTTGCCGCAGGTCACCGTCGGCGCGAGCTGCCGGTTGCAGAAAGTGGTGATAGACCGCGGCTGCACGATACCGGAGGGCACGGTGATCGGCGAAGATCCGGTGAGCGACGCCGAGCGCTTCTACCGTACCGACGACGGTGTCGTGCTGGTCACACCGGAAGCGCTGCAGCAGAAGGTCTAGTCAAACCGGCTGCCGCCGGCTGAGCCGCGCCCAACCCGAACCAACAGGACAGAGACTGAGCCTATGACGATTCGCGCCCTGCACGTCGCAAGCGAGCTGTATCCCCTCCTCAAAACGGGCGGTCTCGCCGACGTCGCGGGCGCATTGCCGCCCGCGCTGATCGAGCGCGGCGCCGATGTGCGGGTGCTACTGCCCGGCTTTCCGGCGGTGGTCGCCGGTCTGACCGACCTGACGCCGGTCGCGCAACTGGGCCGCCGCTTCGACGCGCCGGGCGTCACGCTTGAACGGGGCGCGCTGGCATCGAACGGCCTCGTCGTCTATGTGATCCGCTCGGCCACGCTGTACGACCGGCCCGGCAATCCGTATCTGAACGACGAACACGTGCCTTACGGCGACAATGCGCAGCGTTTCGCGCTGCTCGGCTGGGTCGCCGCGCAACTCGCACAGCAACTGGACCCGGCCTGGTCGCCGCAGATCGTTCACGCGCACGACTGGCATGCGGGGCTCGCTCCGGCCTATCTGAAGGCGGCCGAGCGCCAGCATGGCAAGCGCTTCGCGCGCAGCGTCTTCACTGTGCACAACCTCGCGTATCAAGGCGTATTTCCCGCGCACCAGTTCGGTCAGCTCGGCCTGCCGGACGATTTTTTCAGCGTGCACGGCGTCGAGTTCTACGGACAGATGTCGTTTCTCAAGGCGGGGCTCTACTACAGCGACCGCATCACCACGGTCAGCCCGACCTATGCACGCGAAATCCAGACGCTCGCCCAGGGTGGCGGCCTTGACGGTTTGCTGCGCCATCGCGCGCACGATCTGAGCGGCATTCTGAACGGCGTCGACTACACGGTCTGGTGTCCCGGTACCGATACGTTGCTCGAAAATCACTACACCGCGACGCGGCTCGCCGGCAAGCTTGCGTGCAAGGAAGCACTGCAAAAACGCTTCGGCCTCGCGCAGAAAAGCGATGCGCTGCTGTTCGGCGTGGTGAGCCGGCTGACCGAGCAGAAAGGCCTCGACCTGCTGCTCGAAGCCGTGCCGGAAATCATCAAACACGGCGGGCAGCTGGTCGTGTTCGGCACCGGCGACCCGGCGCTGGAGAACGGTTTGAAACGCGTCGCGCATACGCATCCTGAGTCCGTGGCGGTGGAGCTGGGATTCGATGAAACGCTCGCGCATACGATCGTCGCGGGCAGCGACGTGATCGCGGTGCCCTCGCGTTTCGAACCATGCGGTCTCACGCAACTGTATGCGCTGGCCTACGGGTCGCTGCCGCTCGTGCATTGCGTGGGCGGTCTCGCGGATACGGTAGTGGACGCGTCGCTCGAAAATCTCGCCGACGACCTCGCCACCGGTTTCGTGTTCGAACGATTCGAGCCGAAAGGGATCGGCGCGGCCATCCGCCGCGCGTTCGCGCTCTATGGGCGCCGCACCGAATGGAAAGCGACGCAACGGCGCGCGATGCGCCAGGACTTCGGCTGGGGCGCCTCGGCGAAGCGTTATCTGGCGTTGTATCGCGAGCTCACCTAAGTTCGAACGGCTGTGGCCCGCAGCATTTTGCAAGCGGCGGGCGGCTCCGCAGCCGTCCTCCGCCGCGTGCGCGTCTGATGGTTCGGCGCAACAACTCGGGGACGGATCGACTCGCGCGCGGCAAACTCATGTATTGTTGCCTGACGATGCAGCGCGTGCCGATTTCCCGCACCATCTGAAGCAATCCTGCCGCATGAGGCGTCCGGTGCTTGCCGGATCGCCGCCGCGGTGCACCCTTGCCGTTTTCATTGATCGCGCAGACCCGTTGCGCGGGCCACACCATGACGAAAAACGTTCTGAGCATCCAGTCACATGTCGTCTTCGGTCACGCCGGCAACAGCGCGGCGGTGTTTCCGATGCGTCGGCTCGGCGTCAATGTCTGGCCGCTCAATACTGTGCAGTTCTCGAACCACACGCAATACGGCCATTGGACCGGCAGCGCGATCGACGGCGCGCAAATGGAAGATCTGGTCGACGGCATCGGCGCGATCGGCATGCTGCCGCGCTGCGATGCGGTGTTGTCCGGCTATCTGGGCACGCCCGAACAGGCGGAGTCGGTGCTGGAGATCGTCAAGGCCGTGAAGGCCGCCAATCCGCGCGCCTGGTACTTCTGCGATCCGGTGATGGGCGCGGCAAGCGGCTGCAAGGTCGAGCCGGGCATTCAGGAGTTTCTCGTGCGCACCATGCCCGAGATGGCCGACGCCATGGCGCCGAACCACACCGAATTGCAGCGTCTGGTGGGCCGCGAGATCGATACGCTGGAAGAAGCCGTGACTGCATGCCGCGAACTCATCGCGCGTGGGCCGAAGCTGGTGCTGGTCAAGCATCTGCTCGATCGCAACAGTCCCGCCGACCGCTTCAACATGCTGGTCGTCACCGAACGCGAATCGTGGATGGGGCAACGCCCACTCTATCCGTTCGCGCGGCAACCGGTGGGCGTGGGCGATCTGACGAGCGCGGTGTTCGTCGCGCGTACGCTGCTCGGCGATTCGATTCGCGCGGCCTTCGAGCACACGCTGGCCGCCGTGAATGCGGTGGTCAAGACGACCTGGCAGGCTGGGCGCTATGAGCTCGAACTGGTGGCCGCCCAGAATGAAATCGCGCAGCCGCGCGAGTGGTTCGATGCGTGGGTGGCGGACACGGCGTAAGCGGTGGCTGCACGAGACGCTTCAGCCAATACTCAGCGCTGGCCAGGCGCCGATCCGGGCAACTCAAGCAAATCGTAATGTGCGCCATGTGTGCGCCGATCCGCGCGGCGTCGCTCGACTGTCAGCCGGCCGTCCTATAATGCGTGCCGCGTGGACAAGGCACCTGCCCGCCCACGCCGCCTTTTTCAGGCATCCGGCATTCAGCAAACGAGGCATCGATGGACGGTTATATCCGCAGCGAGCGGGAAGAATTTTTTGAGCAGTTGTGCATCAGCGTCGACGCCGACGAGGCGCACGAACAGGAAGCGATCGAGTTCTTCGAGAGCCAGTTCGACCAGGCCGATTTCGATCCGGCGCAGTGGCTCGACATCGCTTTGTACTACTCGCCGGCGGTGGCGCGCGGCATCGTCGACATGGTGACGCCGGACGACAAGGCGCGCAGCAATATCGCCGAAGTGATCGCCGACAACCTCGACATCTCGTACGGCGAGGACGAGTGCCAGCAGTTCGCCGAGACCATCGAGTTCGCGCTGAACAACGGCGTGCCGGTAGACCTCGACCTCGTGCTCGACGGCTGCCAGCGTGCCTTGGACGATCTCGACACGTGGGCCGACAAGGACACCAAGGCGCCGCTTCTGCGTCTGCGTGAAGAGTTGTTGCGGCAGCAAGGCGAGCATTGAGCGGTTGGAGTTTGCATGCCTGTCGCACCACCCAGCCCCCGATAGACCGTCGCCTTGCGAGTCAACAAACGACCCGGAGCAAGCTTACACTTTCATTTCCATGAAACCGGACTTCGCCGCAGTCGAACTGACAGAACCACCATGTGGACAGGCCGCGATCTGGGCCACCATCGCGGCGATGATCCGGCAGAACTCGTCGGGCTCCTCAAGCATCATCATGTGGCCGACCTCCGGTTGGATCACATACGAGCGCGCCGCGGCGTACGCCCAGTCTGGCGCATGCCATCCGGAGGCGGACCGTTCGCCGGCGAGCATGAACAAAGGCGTGCCGTGCTCGACGACCGTGCGCACGCTCGAACGGAAACCGGGTGCGCCTGTTTCCCTTACCACCGCGAGCGCCATGGCCTGAATCGTTTGATGCGGTTGATTCTCGAGTACGGCGCGCGCCCATTCGAGACGCTGCGGCGTCACGGCAATGCCCCCGTTCGTTAGCCAGCCTTGCGGGTCAGCGACAAGGCGCGCGTGCTCCGCCCGCCACGCAGCGGCGTCGAGGTTGGCAATCTTGCGGCACCAGAACGCATCCTCGAGCGTAAAGTTGCCTTCGACATTGATCACCCCGCACACGAGCTCGGGCGCAGACGCGGCAGCGAGCATCGCGATCGCGCCGCCGACGCTGTGTCCCAGCAGGACACACGGCGCACCGGCCCGCTCCCGCACATAGCGGATTACATGCTCCGCCTGTCTAGTCAGCGTGATCGGCTCGACCGCGGTGCTTCCAAGCATGCCGTAGCCAAGCAGATCGGGCGTATGAACATCGACGTCGGCTATGCGCCGGTTCGGCGCATAGAAGCTTTGTGACCCGAACAGGCCATGAATCATGACGAGCGGCATAGTTTTATTCATCGCGTTTACTTGTCAATGGAGTACTGCAACGTGTCCCGCAGCTCTGAGTAAAGCCTGTCCACTTAGCGGCTGTAGGCCGACTCGCTCAACGCACCGATCTCCCGCACGGCGTTCCACGTCATGCTTGCGACGTAGAGCACAATGAACACCAGTGCCGCGACGAACAGGCCATACTCCTCTGCGATCCAGCTACCAGCAAGGCCCGTGACGATCATCCCGAGATAGACGCTCGCATACTGGAAAGTGGCGACGAGCGCGATATGCTCGGGTGGCGTCGCCGCGACGACGTCGCCCTGATGTTTGAAAAACAGCACCTCCCAGAAAAACATATAGACGAAATAGAGCGCGTAGCTGACCGTTACGCTCCTTGACGCCGTCGATCCCACCATCGCACCGAGGCAGATCGCGTTCATCGCGAACATCGCCGCCTTGCCGGGCGTGACGCCACGCCGGCTAGCGAACGCAAACAGCAATGCCGCGACCAGGGCCGATGTTGCGCTGATGATCTGCAGATAGCCGACATAGGTCTGCGACAGGCCGAGCACCGAGGTTGGCAAAGTCACCCGCGACACGTTGAAGAACCCCTGGTACACCGAGACCAGCAGGACGAAAGCGAAAAATTGGCGCTGCAACGCCGGCGATGTCCGCAGCACCTTCGTGAGCGCACGAAAAGCACCTGCCGACACACCGGGCGCGGGCTGGGCGGGCGCGGCGGGCAACAGCACCGCCGCCAGCGTGGCCAGGCTGTACGCTGCGATCGTGACCGCTCCTGCCATCGCTGACGTAATCTCGCTCTTGTATAGCGACAGCACGACACCCGCAATCGCACCGGCGATGAACTGTGCAGTCAGCGTGATTGGCAACGCGTACCGAATGTCGCTCGTCGAAAAATAGCGCTTGATCGCGACGGTTCGGGCGATCCGTTGTGTCGCGTCGAGAAAACCAATCACCAGCGTACCGACGATCGCCGCCGCCACAAAGCGGTCGACCAGCGCGTAGGTCGCCACCGCGACCAACGCACCGGCGAGGTTGAACCCGACGAGGATCGTCTTCGGTGAATGCCTGCTAGCCGCCGCGTTGATGACCAGACACAGCAGGACCGGAATGACCATGGGCGCGAGCAAGACCGCTTCGGACAGCAGCATTGAACTGGTCTTCTGATACGCCACGTAGGATAGGTAGACATAACTAAACACGCTCGCCGCGATGGACGAAAGATTGACAATCCAGAGCAGCACGCTCACTCGGAAGGGGGTCTGATTCATTGTGCGCAGTTTCCGTTGGAGCTCCATGCGTGATCGGGCAAACGCGACTCGAGCCCGTCGATCAGGCTATAGGCCGCAGATTTCAAATCGGCCGGGTTAGCGCTAAAGAGGAACGCTTGTCCCGCATAGTTCAGCAATCCGCCTGCACCGTCGTATGGCGTCATGCAACTGCCCGCCTCCGCCGACTGGGCAGCTTCTATTCCGACCTTGGCGCGCTCGCCGACCAGCGTATGCCAGTCGACCAACTCCGGCCTGAAGGTCTTGGCGCCGCGCCACGGCGTGCCATTGCTGTCGCAGCCAATCAGGGCGACAGACGCAGTTGCACAACGCGGCGGATGCTGCTCGAATAAGGGAATCGGCGCCTCCACACCGAGCATCACGTCAAGAAACAAATCGATATAGTCGATGTCGAACACCTCATCCACTTCCTTGGCGATGGCGACTCCGCCCATCCGGGCGGCGGTTTCGAGAAACGACACCGCACCATTCGCCATTAGCTTCATTTCGGTGTGGGTCGCGCAGTTTTCGAAACCGAGGGCGTCGATCGCGATCCGGGTCATGGCGACGATCTGCTCCTTCCTGTCGCGGCTCAACACGCATGGCGCCACGTTACCCAACTCAGTGAACGGCTCAATGGTTCGCAGACGGCCCGTCATGGCAAGCGGAAAATACTCGCCGTCCCGCACGAGCCCCTCGACGCTAAGATAGTCGCCGTATCCGTCTTCGGCGTACCACGACTCGGTCGTCGACTCGATGATTTCCTCGGCGACCAGTTGTGGAAAGCCAGACCGTTCGGAGAACTCATGCTTTCCCGCACGACGCGCCGCCTCGGTGGCATCAAGAAGACGAGCAACGGCACCGTCGAGCTCATGCATGCCACGCACTATCTGCTGGCCGATCGAACCTGCGCCATATGCCAGTTTGAGGAGCACCGGAAAACGCAACTCCGCGATCCGATGCAGATCTTCGGGCCGCCGGATCGCGCAAAACGCTGGTTGCGGCAAGCCAGCTTCCTGCCAGCGCTGGCGCATCAACGTCTTGTTGCGTGCCAGGTCGACATTTGGGCCCACGCCACGCAGGCCGAGTTGCGCAGCTAACTCCGACACAGATTTCAGAAGGAACTCAGAAAATGTGAACACGGCATCCGGTTTCAGTGCATGCGCGATTTCAGTAATGCGCGCGAAACCGTCGTCCGGGTGCAGGCCGCTAAAATCGTGCAGCGCTGCGCTGTACCGGGACAGTGTTTCGAGGTTGCGGGCGGACGGCTTGCTAACGATGCAGGTGTGCACATCGCCGCGGCTCGCGACTTTCGGAAAGAGGTAATCGAGCGGAGGTCCCGCTGGAGCGTAAACGTAGAGAATTTTGGCGGTCATGGTTGAGGAATTTTCAGGGCAAAGCGCATGCGATTCGAAAAACCCGACCGGGCGACCGTCTGGCCGCCCGATGTGAAATTACTTGCGGATCACGCAGAACCGATCGTCATAAACGAAGGCGTCAATTCCGGTGGTTTTGCAGTACTGGTAGAGATCGCTCGTGCGGTTGATAAATCCGGTCCCGTTGAAGTTCAGAGATGTGTTGCACAGCACGCCTGAACCGGTCTGACTACGAAACTGTTCGAGCAGCGCGTGCATGCGTGGATTCTGCTGCGCGTTAACGGTCTGCACGCGCGCAGTTCTGTCGACGTGTGTGATTGCAGCCAGCTCCGGATTCCGCACTTTCTGGAAATACAACATGTGCGGCGAAGGTCCGACCCAGTCGAAGTGGCGAGACATTTCTTCCTCCATGCAGATCGGCGCTACTGGACGAAATTCTTCGCGCTTCTTGACGCGGTTCAGCCGATCACACATAGCGCGAGCGAACGGTGCGGCGAGTATCGACCGGTTGCCGAGTGCGCGCGGACCCATCTCGCACCGTCCCTGAGTCCACGCAACAATCTTGTTCTCTGCGAGAAAGCCGGCGACGTGCGCTAGATCGAGCGGATAAGTCACTACGTCCGGCATATCCGGCTGATCGTCAATAAACGCACGGTCGCTGTAGACGGTCCATTCGAGCTTCGCGCGGCCTGTGAATTCCCGCATCGCGTCGACAGCGGTGCCGATCGCGGAGCCCGTATCGTTCGTGCAGGGAGGGACGAATACGTCCTCGAATAACCCACTATTGCGCCACATCGTGTTCCAGTCGCAGTTCAGGCCACATCCTCCGGCAATCAACAGCGGATATCCGTTAGTCAGATGCTCTTTCGCGTACAGATAAAAACGGTTGAATATCTCATCGGAGTATCGCTTCGCCAGCCGGGTGAAATCGGGATGCTGCAAGCCAAGGTTGTGATATTTCGAACCACGTAGATCGTCCTTCGCCAGCGTTGCCAGAATACTGTCGCGCTTCAGCAGAAAATCGGTGATCTCGCGCTCGTCGGGCGTCATTTCGCCGGACTTCCCATACGCGCACAGTGCCATCAGCTTGCCTGGATCTTCATTACGCAGCTTGCCCTTCGGCAGCGTGAACGTGGGGTCCGCGAGTGCGTACAGGAATGCATACTTGTTGCCTGGCGTCATCATCACGCGACCGACGTGTTGCACGTCCAGTTTCTCGTCGACCCGATAGAAGTCACCGAGCGCGCCTTCCCATGTCAGCACATAGCACGGCCTTCCTTGCTCGAAAGGCGACAGACCATAAGTGCACCAGATGTGAGAGCGTTCATGGCTGCTGGAGAAATAGTTGACGTTTGCGCCGAACATTGTCGTATGGTGATGCTGGACCGCCTCGTTGCCGTGCCCGTAGTAGCCGGCGCCAATGGGTGCGTTAGCAGCCATCGAGCCTTTGCCCCACCCGCTTACGGCAAACACGTCCGGCATTGCCCCGAGTTGCTCGGCGGCAAACACAAACTGCGACGGATTGAACACTTCGTAGCGTGGAAAACTGTCTTTTTCCGGTTCGAATGACCATTCCAACCTACCGGCTGCCGCATCGACCAGCGCGACGGCGCCATCATGCCCCGGCTTCATAGAAAAAATCTTCACGAGACTCCTGTCCTTGTGTACAGGGGGCGCTCACTGCCCCCGAATAGAGATGAACTTCGTGGCGCCCTGCTGGTTGAAGGCACCTCGTCAGCCTGTTCCATGCCCTCAGCGAAGCGGATAGATCGAGTTCTCCCGGTTCTTCTTTTTCTTCCGGAACAGCTTGCGAAACAGCGCGGCGAGAGCCGCAAATGGACCAGACTTCTTCGTCTGCGTTTTCATGAATGTCTCCCAATGCCCCTTCGGGCAAATCGTCAAAGCACTTTGTCGGCAATCAAGCCTGCCACTTCGTCATAGCCCTTGTCGTTGAAATGCACACGGTCTACAAACAGGTAGTTGTCGATGACTGGCGAATCGCGCAGGAGCGTGTTCATATCCGCGAAACCGATCTCCTGCCTCTCGCAGGCCTCTCGTATTCCGTCGGCAAACGGGCCATGAATCTCCTTGCCGAGGATCCCCGAAAAGAGTCGCCAGAAGTTGTTCGGACAACTGTCTATGGCGTGAAAGATCGAGCCTTCTTCCACCGTCAGATGATTCCGGGTCCACGACGACATTGGTTGCAAGACGAAACTCAGCTTCGCGCCCGTTCCGGCCAGCAATTGCTGCCACTGCTTCATCGCATTCGACACGACCCATGCGGCACGTCTGACCCGCGCACCTGTGTGGATACCTTCGTCGGTGATCACCACGTCCGCAGGGTTGTCCTCAGACAGCAACCGATTAATGTAGCGGGAGATGAAATTCTTCTCGCGACCGTCCAGCGCCGACGCGTAAGTTCGCGCGCGTCGTTTCAGATCGTCGTTGTAGCGATTCATGTAGTGCTGGTACTCGAATGAATAGTAATAACGCCCGTGGTCGGTGGCGAGTTCATCCGGCTGCCCTTCGAGCGCAAGCGTGTTGATGCCGCTCAGTATCACTACATGATTGATCCGCTCGAAACGGTGCTGATGCATCATGTACATCAGCACCTCTTGAACCGCGTTATAGCCGCGTCCGCTGAAATTCAACCATGGCTCGCCAGTCCTGGCGGCAAGCCGTGAAGCAACCGTATGCGAGTCTGCCGTAGCGCCGGTCCCCAAAGCGGTCGAACCGCCAACGAGCAAGTTGACTGGTCGCCCCTTCGGCAAGTTGGCCACGCTTACATCTCGAATGTCACCGAATGTGCTGAGCCGAAAGCCCAAGTCGTCCGTGTTGATCACGTCGGATCGATAGTTCTTTTGATGAAAAAACATCGTGTACGGCAACCAGCGTACGCCGAGGTACATGAACTCGTCATACTCACGGATCTGCGGTGTCAACCGGTACACCTCGCGAACCGCCTCATCGTGTGTCAATGCTTGTCTGTCCATTCAGCCTCCTAGTGCCGATATCAGGAATTGCCATGCGTGAACTGCCGCACGCTGTCCTGGTGAAGGCCAGCGTCGTTGGTCCGAACAACTGGATAAAGGTGAAAGTAGGTTGATAGCCGAACATTCCTGCGCAAACGGAGCTTGTCCGAGATGAGTCGTGCACATACGCCTAGCGGGACAACGAAGATAAAAAACGACAACGTGAGAATCGCGAGCAATGCAAACCTCAAGACCATTTTCATGGATGTCTCATAAGGAAATGTATGGATACAGCGGTTTCGCCGCCGGTTCAGTCGAGTGCGAATTCGGTACGCCAGTCACCCTCTTCCACCAGTTCCGGCTGATCGGTTTTACGCAGCACATAGTTCCCGATTACCAGGTAATCCATCTGCGTGCGCATAAAGCAAAGATACGCATTCGACGGCGTCTCGACGATGGGCTCGCCGCGCACATTGAATGACGTGTTAACGAGAACCGGACAACCCGTCAGCTGATGAAACGCTTCGAGAAGCTGTCGGAAACGGGGATTTGCGTCATTCCCGACCGTCTGCACGCGCGCCGAGAAATCGACGTGCGTGACGGCAGGAATCGACGAGCGGACGCAATTGAGCAAATCGATGCCAGTCAGCGTTTGCTGCGGCGCACTGAGCTGTTTGCGATGCATGGGTTGAACATCGACGACGAACAGCATGTAAGGGCTCGCGCTACCCAGTCCAAACCATTCCTGCGCGTGTTCCTCAAGCACGGCGGGCGCAAAAGGCCGGAACGACTCCCGGTTCTTGATCTTCAGATTCATCACGCTTTGCATCGTCTGGTTACGCGGGTCTCCGAGAATGGAGCGCGCACCTAGAGCGCGTGGTCCGAATTCCATGCGGCCTTGAAACCAGCCCACCACGTTGCCTCTCGCAAGTAGCTCCGCGACGTGCGTGGCCAGAGATTCATCGGAAAGGCGCTCGAACACCGCACCATGTCCGTTGAGCATGACCTCGATTTCGGCATTGCTATACGAGGTGCCGAGCAGGGTTGCCTTCATCCTGTCCATTGCTCCAACCGTGCGAGTGCGCCCCATCTGCATGTGCCAGCCAGCGAGCGCCGCGCCCACCGCGCCGCCCGCATCGCCGGCAGCAGGTTGCACCCAGATCTGGTCGAAGACCCGCGCCTCGAGCAACTTGCCGTTCGCAACGCAATTCAGCGCGACACCTCCCGCAAGACACAGATTGGATTGGCCTGTCTGCGCGCGTAACGTTCGACCGATGCGCAGCATCGCTTCCTCGAGCACGCGCTGCACTGATGCGGCGAGGTCAAACTCGCGCCTCGTGATACGGCTCTCGGGTTCGCGGCGCGGGCCGCCGAACAGCGCCGCGAAATGTTCGGTGACCATGCTGTTGCCGACTGCATAGTCAAAGTACTTCATGTTCAACCAGAAGCTTCCGTCGGGCTTCAGATCGATCAGGTTGTCGAGAATCGTGTTGTAGTAGACCGGCACGCCATACGGCGCGAGTCCCATCAACTTGTATTCGCCCGAATCGACCTTAAAGCCACAGAAGTACGTCATTGCCGAGTACAAGAGACCGAGCGAGTGAGGAAAGCGAATGTCCCAGACCGGATGCAATGCGTTTTGCTCGCCGACCCATGCGCTAGTGGTCGCCCATTCGCCCACGCCGTCAACGCACAACACGGCCGCTTCCGCGAACGGCCCGGGGAAGAAGGCTGCCGAAGCATGCGACACATGGTGATCGACGTAATGGATCTCGGTATGTCGCGCCGATACCCCGAAGCCGTTCTCCAGCTCCCCTCGAATCAGTTGCTTGACGAACACCTTGTCCGTGAGCCAGCCTGGCACGTCCGAAATGAAGGAGCGGAAGCCTCGGGCGCCAAAAGCGAAGTAGGTCGATACTATCCGGCCAAGCTTTTTGACTGGATTCTCGTAATAGAAAATCGCGGAGACGTCCGCAAGTGTGACGCCGGCCTCGCGCAGGCAGTAGCGCAGCGCGTTCAATGGGAAACCCGGATCGTGCCGGATCCGCGTGAAGCGTTCCTCCTGCGCTGCGGCGACGATCTCGCCGTCGCGAATGATCGCGGCTGCGCTATCGTGATAACCGAACGAGACACCAATGACATATGAATTCACTCTCACATTCCTTTCTTCAGCGTATGGCGCGTGAATCGTCAAACCATATATTCCGGTTTTGAGAACATTTCCTTCCAACTGCGCCTTGGAATCGCGAGTGCGCGAAAACCGGTCCATACACGGCGCCACTGCGTGCGCGATGCCGCCGGGCTGGCCATGGCCAGCGCCGCGTCCATGTAAAGTTCGATAGCGCGTAGCGCCATGGCAGAGTGCCCGGTCGAGACGTTATCGATCGTGTTGTGCAGGTCAACGAAACGGGTATCGAACCGGTAGTGGCGCAGTTCGTCGCGCGCCGTGCGGTATGCGCCTCCGACACCTGACAGCTCCATCGCCAGATTCAATCCGAGCGTTTCCGGCAGAAAACGGCGCGGAAACTGAGAGATCGACAGCCAGAATGCGGGCACTTCAAAAGCGGCGTCGCTGAACAGTTTGCTCATTGCGAATGCACGACTTCTGAAATCCGGCAGATCGATACCCATCTGCTGCATGAGATCGCGATAGATATTCGGATGATTCAGTTGCGGGTCGCCATTGCCGATCTCGTCAGAAAAGATCTCGAATAGCAATGAGCCGATGCCTGTTTCCACGTAACCGGCGTTGGTCCACCGTTGCACCCAGCCGCCATCGACGAAAATCATCGGGCACAACTGCACGGCCTCCTCGATCACCTGTTCGCGCGGCTTGTCGATGTCCTGGCCTGGACCTGCATACGACTGTGCCTGCCGCAACGCCCGATCCTCGAACCAGTGTCGCAAGCGTTGATGCGTGTAGTCTACGAACGGCAACATGTCCGGACCGTAATCAACGAGCCGGGCGACGCGCGCCAGCCATGTTTGCGCGAACGCGCCGGCCGCGTCGAAAACGGACGGGTTGCTCTCGTGGTTAAGCAAGCGGTGATACAGTTCGCGCGCCCCCAACTTGCTCGCCGCGCGCATACGAGTCCTGTCGGCATCAGCACATGCGGTCGCTTCGGCAACACCATGGTCACCCGGAACACATGGTGCGGCGGTAGCCGATGTCGTGACCCGCGAGCTGTTGGTAGAGGATCCCTGCGGTGTGTCGGCAGGCAGGGATGCTATCCAGGCGTGTATCACATCGAGTTCCCCGGGGGAAAATACCCGGAACATCGGGCCCCCGAATGCGACCAGCCGGTTAAGCAATGCGCTTTGCTCTGGCTGGCCTCGCACGATCCAGCGCGAGTGCGCGAGATCACGTACAAACTGGTCAGCATCCTGCACGACATATTCGTCAAATGAATGGCCGGAGAGCTTGAGGCGTGTGTGGTAACCCACCGCAAAGCGGGACTTTCCGCGGATCATTTCGACCATCGCGACCGTCGGATTTAGCAAGTAGTCGCGTGCGTGACGAGTGATCGCGGCGTGCCACGCGTCCTGCAGATGCATTGACAACCGATGTCCGCGTTCGATGCGCGCCGCCATGACCAACGGGTCGCTGGCCGGCTCGCCGAACAGTTCGCCGATCGCCTGCTCGATGTGCCGCTGCGCGGCCTGCCTCGATGCGTCATGGCGCGCCGCCATGTACGGGTGTCCACGCATGGCAGCGTCGGCGCATAGCAATGCTTCGACTGCCGGCGCGATCGGGACCTGCAACTCAAAAAGCGCCGCGCCGAGGATTTCCGGACCATACACGCCGGGACTCAGCGATAACGCTAGCCAGTAAGCCCCGAGATTCGACGACTCCGGCAGCAGTCTCGCCTGCTTTGCGAACATAGGCGAATCGATAGTCGGCAAATACTGGCCGGTATGTTCGAGCAATTGACGATACAGGCAAGCATGATTGCGTGCGAAAGCAAAGCCGCCGGTGTGCCACAGGTGTGCCGCATGCACATGTGCGGGGAATGGCTCGTGACTGTTTGCCGCCTGCGTCATGTTCTGCAACATGCAACCCGGCGCGAGCCCGACCGGTGCATATTGCGCCGCGACGAAACGCATGGCAGCGGACGTGCACGCCGCCGGATGACGAATCAGCTGATCGGAACGCCACTGGCCAGCAAGCGTGTCGAGCCATGCGACCAACTTGCTCGCATCCACGCAGGGCGTCGCGGCAGCAAGAGAATCAGATTGGAGCGCCGCGTCGTCATCATCAAGAAGCGATGCAATATACGCCTTTGCCGTGCTGCGCACCTCAATGTGGGCGTCTTCCAGATTCATAATCTGGTAGTAGAGGTGCGCACTCGTTATTTTTATAGTCATTGAATGACGGAATTTGTTATTACCGTATTTTTACAGAACCGCAAAACCTAGCGCGATTTTGCCGACATCCCTTCGAACACTCCAACACACCGAAATCCATTATCTAAAAACGAGAAACGTGCGCCTCATCGACCTGGCGAACCTCGCTTTGCACCATTCAGTCAGCCCATAAATGCGGCAAAGCCACTAAAAGGATGTGTAACGATTGATTCCTCGCCCTCAGAAAAAGGGAAACTGTCTGCACCGATAGGAAGCTTTAAATGCGCCCGCTGCCGCGCTTGAACAAGGTGCGGACAGTTCAACTGGCTATCAGATCGCGAAGATTCGCTATCCACAGCGTGCTCATGATAAGTTGCGAGTGGGTCTGGAGCATTCATATATTTTCTTCATCGTTTTGCGAGACGCCCATTCTCTTTGCACCATCCGTCCGAAACCCTAAGCTCACGAATGGAAAAATGATTTGCGGAATCGAGAAAAACGTTTCACAAATAAATGGCGAGCCAAGTTTTTTAAAAAGCCACCTTACCGTTCAACATCGATTTATTCGCATACTTTCGTAGTATTGCGGGTGCGTGTCAAGTATCCCGCCAATTATCAACGAAATTTTACAAACTCCGCCAAACTGAAAAACATATGCACCATTTTTCGGAACTTGGCGACCCCCGGCGATTATGTGAAGCGAATATCTTTAACAAGCTCAATCAGCGAAAATATCCATTTTGCATACCCTTGATGTTCCGCTTGTCTAAACGGGTTTGCGCCAATACTCCGACGTTTGCGGGCCGCCTCGGTTGCCCGTCAAGTCGAGAAATCACAATAAGAATTGCCGAAAGCGCCGCTCGCTCCGCCCTCTTAAGCATATGCCGCAATCGGCACCCTCGCACCCGCGCTGGGACGCCGCCAGCGAACGCCCTGCGCGGACTATGCCGAAATGCTCATTCAAAGCGCCTCGAACTGCCAAGACGGTGCCAATTTGGCTTTCTATATTCGCGCCAGATTGATCACCGCCTGAACGCAAATCCGCGCAAGTGCGCGCATTCCCGCATTGTTCAAAGCGACCGATCATTCGTAGTCTCTCGATGCGCGCCATGCGAAGCCCATGCGCGCGCGTCGATCCAGCGTTACCGCCTTGCCGCTTTCACAACCTGAAACTGTCGATGGAAGGAGAGACCATGAGTCTTCGCTACACGCTGAAACCGCTTGCCCTGTTCGTTGGCGCTATCTTCGCCATCGCGCCGCCGGCCAGCTTCGCCGACGACCTGCCGGTGAAGATCGGCTTCGCTGCCCCGCTGACCGGCGCCAACGCCGGCTACGGCAAGGATCTGGAGAATGGCGTCCGGCTCGCGCTGGAAGAAGCCAACGCGCAAAAGATCAAGATCGGCGACAAGGTGGCCCAATTCCAGATCGTCTCCGAAGACGACCAGGCCGACCCGCGCATCGGCGTGCAAGCCGCGCAGAAGCTGGTCGACGCGGGCGTGTCCGCCGTGGTGGGCCACTTCAACTCGGGCACGACGATCCCCGCCTCGCAGATCTACGAGCAGGCCGGCATTCCGGTGATCGACCCGGCCGCCACCAACCCGACCATCACCGGACGCGGCTTTGCGAACACCTTCATGGTAATTTCCACCGACGCGCAGAACGCCGGCAATGCAGGCGTCTATGCCGTGGAAGTGACCAAGGCCAAGCGCATCGCGATCATTGACGACCGCACCGCGTTCGGCCAGGGCGAAGCGGATGAGTTCGAGAAAGCGGTGAAAGCGCACGGCGGCAACCTCGTGGCCCGTGAGTACACCGACAACAAAGCGGTCGACTTCAGCACGCAGATCACCAAGATCAAATCGACCAATGCCGATCTGATCTTCTTCGGCGGACTGGACACGCAGGCGGCGGGCTTCGCCAAGCGCATGAAGCAACTGGGCATGAACGCGCAACTGGTGGGCGGCGGCGGCGTGATGGATCAGGACTTCATCAAGCTCGCGGGCGATTCGGCCGAAGGCGTGATGGCCTGGGAATATGGACGGCCACTCGCGCAGTTGCCGGGCGGCAAGGATTTCTCCGCGAAGTTCAAGAAGCGCTTCGGGGTGGATATCCTGTCCTATGCGCCGTTCGGTTATGACGGCGCCTGGGCCGCGATCAAGGCCATGCAGAAGGCCAAGTCCAGCTCGCCGAACGACTACCGGTCCGCGCTCAAGGCCATCGATTTCGAAGGCGTGACCGGCAAGATTTCCTTCGACAACACCGGCGCGTTGAAGAGCGGCGCATCGACGCTTTATCAGGTCAAGAATGGCGCGTGGGTGCCCATCGTGACCAAGAGCGGGAGTTAAGCCGCGTGTGACCCCGGCACGGGTTTCGATGTTGCGCCCGTGCCGGCGGTATCGGCTATCGCTATGGGCTCTTCGACCTGGCGGCCTTGACCACCAGTTCGGCATCGAGGTCGCGCTCGATTCGAACGAGATCGTCGTGCATTTCGGCGAACTCACTCGCGGAGCACATCTGATGGCCAAAGGCGGCACGCAAGTGCCGCCTGACCTGCAAGACTCGCGCGGCAGGATCGTAGACGTAGCGGGATGAAAAGGTCAGAAAGCGGTTTTGCACCGCCGTGTCAGACGGCAAATCCGTCACTCGCACGAAGCGCGGCAGCGTCATTTCCAGAGTCTCGTCGAACTCTCCGCCGATGCACGTCCAGGGCTGAGTCCTCGATGGCTCCGCGAGCCACGCCTGCACCTGTGAGCCCATGCCGCCGGAGAAACTCGTCAAGGCCGGCACCGCCGTAGTGCCGTCGGTCCAGACGAAGTGCTCCACCTTCCCTTGCATCGACGTGGCAAACGGTCCGGTCGTGGCGCTGAGATCCGCCGTGCGCAATTGCGTCGTGCCGTGCAAGCCCGTCTGCAGCAGACGATTCGCGGCGATCTGCTGCGTGCGCTGCCGCGTCGAGCGCCTGAAGGTATTGCGCTCGATCTCGGCAGTAAAACCCGCGTCCTCCGCGCGGTAAGCGTAATTCGCCGCCCCGCTTTCATCGATGTCGATCTGCACGCGCGCGCTGCGTTCGCGCAACTGCGTGGCCGGCGTGCGCGACAGGACGCCCTCGCCGACCAGCAAGACCGGCCGGTCCATCACGCTCGGCGGCAGATAACCGAACGCCGTGCCGCCCGCCGTCGTATCCGCATACAACGACAAGTCAGGAATCCAGATAATCGCGTGATTGATCGCGCTCGATCCGTAGCCGGGCACGTCCGGCAAACTGTAGTACGGCCCGAGATTGAGCAGCACCGCCTCGCTGCGGATACCAACCGCGGCCAGCAGCGCGCCGTAGAGCGCGACGTGGTCCTTGCAGTCGCCGTAACGGTTGCGCAGGATGTCGGCCGCCTTGTGCGGAATCGCCGCCGTTTCGCCGAGAAACAGCGCGACGTAGCGGATATTCAGACGCATCCAGTCGTAGAGCCGTTGCGCCTTCGCGCGCGGATCGTCGGTGCCGGCGGCGAGCGCTTGCGCGAGGCCGACAATCGCCGGATCGCCAGTCGTCGCGTCGGTTGCGGGGCCCCGATAGCGAGCGGCAAAATTCGCGAAGTCCCGCACTGTCGATACCATCAGGCGATCGCCCCAGTTCGCGTAGCCAACCGAGCCCGCTTCGAGCGGCGCATACGGGCCGTGCTGGTAGTCGAACTCGTAGCGGGTACGGCCGTTTGCCGTGACCGGCGGCACGGCGACGTAGCCGTGCGCGTCGGCATAGAGCGGCACGTCGGCGGGCAGATCGAAGATCAGGCGTTGCAGTTCGACCGGGTCGCGCGTCGGCTCGACGAGGTACGCGAAAGTGCCCGCCTGCAAGGGCTTCGTGCGCGCCTTGCGAAACGCCAGATGCACGCGCGAGCCCGCCTCCACGCCGGGGAAGATCACCGTGCGCAACACGCCGTCCTCGAAACTCGGCGCACCTGCCGAGCGCGGCTCCTGCACGTCGCGGATCGCCTCGGGACCGACCGGATGCGCAACGCCGTCCACGTCGATCGTTTCGGCGGCCAGCAGTTGCACCTGCTCGATGTCCTTGTTGAACCACACGTAGCGTTGCGCGATATCGTCGACGCCGCTCGTCGTGTCGGCGCGCAGGACGGTGTCGTCGTATTCCTCGACGGAGCCGTCTTTCTGGATCGTGAAGAGATGGACGTCGCGCTCGATCGTGGAAGGCGCGCGGTCCTCACCGGACGCGGTGGACGTATTGTCGTCGGCGAACGCGCCAAGCGCGACGCACGCGCCCAGCGCCGACCCGCAGGCCAGCCTGAGAAAAAACGCCACGCCCCGCGTCATGTGCGCCGCGCCCTGCCTCGCGCGCCATCCTGTCGACAACGGGCAAGCGCCTGCTGCAGCGTGACGGCAATTTTCCCCAAGATGCACCTCGGCTGAGTTCTTATCGTGGTTTTAGCACGCTAACCGGCCGCTCACTGCCTCACTCCGTCTCGCCGAGTTGCCCGAGCAACGCCTGCAATCGCTCGACGTGCCTGAGCAGCAGGTGCCGATGCTTTTCGATCTGCTCCAGCCGTCCCGCGAGATCGGCCTGGATCGGGTCGTCGAGATCGGCGGCGGCGATCACGTCCTCCACCTTGGCACGCATCGTCGCCAGTTCGACCGGCGCGTGAGTCAAGTGCCGCTCGAAACGCCGCACGTCCTGGATCGCCACATCGCGGACCTTGCGAAAGTGCGCCTGACGCCGATGCGCTTCCGCGTCGAGGATTTCTTCCTCGACGCGCTTAGCCGGCCCCGGCTGGCCAAAAATCGGTTCGGGCGGCCGCAGCACCGACTTCTTTCGCACCGGATGCGCCGTGCCGCGAAACCGCGCGAGCGGCTGTTCGTTGTCGATCGCTTCACGCGCGTTGGGCGGGATGTCCTGCTCGGTGTGCGGCGCGTTCATCCAGCCGCCCGGCAAACCCGTCACCGCTTCGATGCCGCGCACGAATTCCTCGCTGAATTCGCGCTGGCCGGACAACATCAGTTTCAGATAGCTCGCGGAGAAGGTCATCATCCGCGCGAGTCGTGTGGCCGCGCCGACCTCGCGGGTCAACAGCACCAGGTTTGCTCGCCAGACCGGGAGCAGCAATTCGTCGGAATCTTCCATCGCTGGGTCTTCCATCTTTTTGCCCGATGTAGAGATCACGCGCGTCGCACGTTATCGTTTTGAAAGGGTAGACGCTTCACCACATGGCGCGCAATCCCGGAATGCCACTGTGTGAGCGTCGAACTGTCGTAAATACACGCCACTGCGCGACTACGCACCATTGCCCGCTATCCATTGCCGGTGGCGGCTTATCACGAGCGTCGTTGTGAATTGACACCTGGGTTTGCTCAGCGTTCCTCCGCTCAATGCGCGCGATGTGGCATGCTTGCAGGCGGTCGCGGCACGCCCCGTGCTGCGCCGTTAGTACCCCAACACTGATTTAAGGATTTTGTAATGAAGAAGATCGTCCTCGCCATCGCCGCAGCCGCCGCAGCCCTGAGCGCCATCGCTCCCGCGCAAGCTTATGAACATCATCACCCTGTTTGCCACAAGGTGCGTGTTCATCATCACTGGGAAAAACGCTGCCACTAATGGCGGTGCCACGCCCTGACCGGCACGTCATAAAGCCTCGCTAAACGCGGGGCTTTTTTTTCGGCATCAGGTCGAAGCAGAGCAAGCTGATTTCTTCAACGCGCTCTATACGTTCTGCGCGAAAACGGCAGCATGCAATCACGGACACATGCTGTTACACCTTTGCGGTGCCAGCCGACGCGCTTCACATGCCGCGCAACTTGCGCGGCTATCGTGAAGCGCGTGGAAAAGAAATGAAGACGAGCGGCATGTCACGCCGTCTCGACGCGCTCCAATGCTCTCACGACGAGCGCCTCCAGCAGAGGCTCGACTTTCGCGGCCAACGTTTCGTCATACGCATACGGCATGTGCTCTTCCATATACGTGATCTGCGAGAGTTCGAGTTGCAACGCATGCACGCCTTGCGACGGCTGGCCATACTCGCGCGTGATATAGCCGCCCTTGAAGCGTCCGTTGGCGACAGCCGTATAGCCTCCATCGTATCGCTCGACCGTAGCGGCCATCTCCTCGGCCAATCCCGCCACCGCGCTCGCGCCGTTCGACGTGCCGAAGTTGAAATCGGGCAGACGTCCCTCGAAAAAACGCGGCACGTGCGAGCGGATCGAATGCGCTTCCCAGAGCAGCACCTTGCCGTGTTTCGCCTTCAGCGCCGCGAGTTCGCCTTGCAGCGCCTCGTGGTAAGGCTTCCAGTAAGCGTCGCGACGGCGCGCGGTTTCGGCCTCGTCCGGCAGTTGGCCGTCCAGATACAGTGGCTCCTTGTCGAACGTGTCCACCGGCAGCAGACCGGTCGTGTCCTGGCCCGGGTACAGATTCGCGCCATCGGGCGGACGGTTGAGGTCGATCACATAACGCGCGTAGGTGGGCGCGAGAATCGACGCGCCCATGCGTTTTGCGAACGCATAGAGACGGTCCAGATGCCAGTCGCAATCGTCGGTGCGCTGCGCGGCGGGCGTCATCGTCGTGGCGATGTCGGCCGGGATTTGCGTACCCAGATGCGGAATCGAAATGAGCAGCGGCAGGCTTCCCCGATGCAGCGAGAAAACCGGCGGAGTATTCGAAGCAGTCATGTCAGTCCGGAATCGATAGGATCGAAGGATCAGTTCAGCACTTATGTGACACGCGCCGGCAAGTTGGCGCGTCGTTCATTTGAGCAGGTCCGCCAGCGCCACGCGATAGCGCGCATATGCGCCCTCTTCATCGCGATGCCGGCGGTTCTCGACGACCTTGTCGCCGCCCGTGTAGACGTCGCGAATCGGCGTTTCGCCATGCTCGCAGAATACAACGCCCGAGAGCCAGGCGTTCGGTGCATGCTCGGCAATGCTCGAATGATTCGCGTCGAGCACGAGCCAATCGGCGCGGCGGCCCGCCTGCAGAGCACCGACCGCGCGACCCGTGGCGTGCGCGCCGCCTTCGAGCGAGGCGTCGAACAGACGATCGGCGACATGCGTGGCCTGCGCCGACGCCAGCACGTTGCGCTGCCGGCGCGTGAGACGCTGGCCGTATTCGAGCAAACGCAACTCCGCGCGCCAGTCGACGCCGATATGGCTATCCGAGCCCACGCCGATGCGCCCTTGCGCGTCGAGATATTCCTGCGCCGGGAAAATGCCGTCGCCGAGATTGGCTTCGGTGGTCAGACACAAACCGGCTACCGCGCCGCTTTTCGCGAGCGCCAGCGTTTCGTTCGCATCGACGTGCGTGGCGTGCACGAGGCACCAGCGGCTATCGACATCGAAACGATCCAGCAGCCATTGCACCGGGCGCGCGCCTTCGGTTTCGACACACGCATCGACTTCGGCGGTCTGCTCGGCGATATGGATATGAACGGGCGCCGTGTTCTCGATGCCGCCGAGCAGCGTACGCAACGACTCCGCGGATACGGCACGCAGCGAATGCGGCGCCACGCCATAACGCAACGCGGCAGTTTCAGGGCGCGCCGCGCGCAACGTGCCGAGCAGATCGAGCAGACTTTCCGGCGTGTTGATGAAACGCTGCTGATCTTCACGTGGCGCGCGCGAACCAAAGCCGCTGTACTGATACAGCACCGGCAGCATCGTCATGCCGATGCCGCTCGCCGAGGCCGCATCCACCACGCGTTGCGCGAGTTCCGCCTGATTCGCATAGCGGCTGCCGTCCGGCGTGTGATGCACGTAATGGAACTCGCACACCGACGTATAGCCCGCTTTCAGCATTTCGATGTACAGCCATTGCGCGACGCTCGCCAGCCCTTCCGGCGTGATGCGCGCGGCGAAGCGATACATCAGGTCGCGCCAGCTCCAGAAATTATCCGTGGCGCCCGCGCCGGATGCGCGATATTCGGTGAGGCCGGCCATCGCGCGCTGAAAAGCGTGCGAATGAAGATTCGGCATGCCAGGCAGTACCGGACCCGCGGCCTTCTGCACGCCCGCAGGCGGCGTCGACGTATCGGGCGTGACGGCGGTGAGCGTGCCGTTCGTGCCCCACTCCAGCAGCACGTTGCGGCGCCAGCCATCCGGCAGGTACGCGTACTCGGCGAATAGCGATTGATTCGATTGCTTGTGCGGTTCAGTCATCTCAGGCCTTAGCTCAATTCACGCCGCGTATAAACGGTCTCGCCCGCGCGCACGACTCGCGCGCACAGCGGACGTCCAATCCAGTAAGCCAGCTCGGCCAGCGAGTCGACCGACCACACGGCGAAATCGGCCACACGTCCCGCTTCCAGCGAGCCGTGGCGATCCGCCTTGCCGAGCGCGCGTGCCGCGTGCGACGTCACGCCTTGCAGCACTTCGGGCACGGTCATGCGGAACAACGTGGTGGCCATGTTCATCATCAGCAGCAGCGAGGTGGCGGGTGATGTGCCGGGGTTGCTGTCGGTCGAAATCGCGATCGGCACGTCATAGCGCCGCAGCAATTCCAAAGGCGGCAACTGCGTCTCGCGGATGAAGTAGTACGCGCCCGGCAGCAGCACGGCCACCGTGCCCGCTTCCTTCATCGCGGCAACGCCGGCTTCGTCGAGAAATTCGAGGTGGTCGGCGGACAGCGCATGATGACGCGCGGCGAGTGCCGTGCCGCCGCCGTTCGACAACTGCTCGGCATGCATTTTCACCGGGAGTTTGTAACGTTCCGCCGCCCTGAAAACGCGCTCGCTTTGTTCCAGCGAAAAACCGATGCGCTCGCAGAACACGTCGACGGCATCGACGAGACCTTCGTCGGCGAGCGCGGGCAGCATGGTGTTGCAGACTTCGTCGATGTACGCGTCGGCACGGCCGGCGAACTCGGGCGGCAGCGCGTGCGCGCCGAGAAACGTCGTATAGACGGTCACGGGATAACGCTCGCCCAATTGACGCGCGACGCGCAGCATCTTGCGTTCGCTCGCGAGGTCGAGGCCGTAGCCGGATTTGATCTCGACCGTGGTCACGCCTTCGGCGAGCAAGGGTTCGAGACGCGCGGCCGATTGGCGGAACAACGAGGCTTCGTCCGCGGCACGCGTGGCGCGCACCGTGGAGACGATGCCGCCGCCCTGCCGCGCGATCTCTTCGTAGCTCACGCCCGCGAGGCGCTGCGCGAATTCGTCCGCGCGCTGCCCGCCGTACACGAGATGCGTATGGCAATCGACGAGACCCGGCGTCACCCACGCGCCGTGCAAATCTTCGCGCGGCCATGCGGCGTATTCGGCGGGTAATGACGAAGCCGCGCCGAGCCATACGATCGTGCCGTTTTCAACGGCGATCGCGGCATCGGGCAGCGTGTGTTGGGGATCGCCCTGCGGGCAAAGTTTAAGGTGATGCCAGACGGTTTGCTTCATCGCGTGCTCTTTGCAGCTTGTTGCGTGTCTGTGGTGGTTCGCGTGCAAACGCCATAAAGGAAGCAGACGTGCACGCGAATCGTCGTCATCGTTGCTTGTAACGGATGCTTATTGCGAGCAAGGCGCCCGCGCCTTCGACCGTGCATGACAGCGCGTTCGGCGTGTCGATGCGCAGGGTGTCGCCGGTGGCAAGCGACAATGCTTGCGCGTCGCCCGGTGTTACCGACACCGAACCTTCCGCGCAATACAGCAGGAGCGCGTCGGCGGAAAGCGTGCGTTGCGTTGCGCCGCGCCATACTTCCACTTCGCCCTGTGCCGCGTCACGCCGCACCATCAGGTTGAAGTCGCGAGTAGCGCCGTCGACCAGACGCGCGTCGATTTGCGCCTCGCCGGCGAAGCGGGCCATGTCAAGCGCTTGCGTCAATGCATGCGTCTTTGCGCCGTGCGCGCTATCCGCTTCATCGAGCAACATGCCCGCGCCGGACAACAGCACAAGCGTGCGATCGATGCCGGCAAATCGCGAGAACGGCCCGGCTTGCGCGACATCGGCCACGCTCACCCGCCACACGAAGGCGTCGAGCCCCGCGCCTTCGGGAAACGCCGCCACTTCACGCGTGACGCCGCCGCCGTTCTTCCACGGCGCCGCCACGAGATCGGCGCCGCGAATCAGCGTGAGGCTTGCGCCGTTGCCCACAGGCGCGCTGCGAGGCATGCCTTGAAACGCCACGTTCAACGGCCCAGCATCGGCAGATTGAGACCCGCCTCGCGCGCCGTTTCCTGCGCGAGTTCATAGCCCGCATCCGCGTGACGCATCACGCCGGTTGCCGGATCGTTGAACAGCACGCGGCCGAGACGCTCCTTCGCCGCATCCGTACCGTCCGCGACGATCACGACACCCGAGTGCTGGCTAAAGCCCATGCCGACACCGCCGCCATGATGCAGCGACACCCACGAAGCGCCGCCTGCCGTGTTCAGCAGTGCGTTGAGCAGCGGCCAGTCGCTGACCGCGTCCGAGCCGTCCTTCATCGATTCGGTTTCGCGATTCGGGCTCGCCACCGAACCGGTGTCGAGGTGATCGCGGCCAATGACGATCGGCGCCTTCAGCTCGCCGTTCTTCACCATTTCGTTGAACGCCTGGCCCAGACGATAGCGATCCTTCACGCCGACCCAGCAGATCCGCGCCGGCAAGCCCTGGAACGCGATACGTTCGCGCGCCATGTCGAGCCAGTTGTGCAGATGCGGATCGTCGGGGATCAGTTCCTTGACCTTCGCATCGGTCTTGTAGATATCCTCAGGATCGCCTGACAGCGCGACCCAGCGGAACGGGCCCTTGCCTTCGCAGAACAGCGGACGGATATACGCCGGCACGAAACCCGGGAAATCGAACGCGTTTTCCACGCCCATTTCCAGCGCCATCTGGCGGATGTTGTTGCCGTAGTCGAGCGTGGCCGCGCCGCGTTCCTGCAGCGTCAGCATGGCCTGGACCTGCTTGGCCATCGATTGCTTGGCAGGCAGCACGATGCTGTCCGGCACGGTCTTCTGGCGCTCGCGCCAGTCTTCGACATTCCAGCCTTGCGGCAGGTAGCCGTGAATCGGATCGTGCGCGCTGGTCTGGTCGGTCACGCAATCCGGCGTGATGCCGCGCGTCACGCATTCAGCGAACACATCGGCTGCGTTGCCGAGCAGGCCGATCGACACCGGCTTGCCGGCTTTCTTCGCTTCCTCGAGCATGGCGAGGGCTTCGTCGAGGGTCGCTGCTTTCTTGTCGACGTAACGCGTCTTCAGACGGAAGTCGATACGCGTCTCGTCGCATTCCACCGCGATCATCGAGAAGCCGGCCATGGTCGCCGCCAGCGGTTGCGCGCCGCCCATGCCGCCGAGGCCGCCCGTCAGAATCCAGCGGCCCGAAGGATCGCCGTTGAAATGCTGGTTCGCCACCGAGAAGAACGTCTCGTAGGTGCCCTGCACGATCCCCTGGCTGCCGATGTAGATCCAGCTGCCCGCCGTCATCTGGCCGTACATCATCAAACCCTTGCGATCGAGTTCGTGGAAGTGTTCCCAGGTCGCCCAATGCGGCACCAGATTCGAATTCGCCAGCAGCACGCGCGGCGCGTCGGCATGCGTGCGGAACACGCCGACCGGCTTGCCCGATTGAATCAGCAGCGTTTCGTTTTCTTCGAGATCTTTCAGCGACTTGAGAATCTGATCGTAGCAATCCCAGTTACGCGCGGCTCGGCCGATGCCGCCGTACACGACCAGCGCATGCGGATGCTCGGCGACTTCCGGGTCCAGATTGTTCTGGATCATCCGGTACGCGGCTTCCGCAATCCAGGTCTTGCAGGTCTTTTCCGCGCCGCGCGGTGCGCGGATCGTGCGGGTAGGATCGAGACGCGGGTCGATGTGTTTCGGGTTGTTCATGATGGCCCTCGGAAAGCTTGAAGATGGTCGAAAAAGATTCGGGTACGGCAAAAACGGCTGAGTCAGAAATGTCCGGTGAAGCGATAACGGCTGCCGGGGTGCCACAGATTGGCGATCGATGCCACCTGGCTTTGCGACCACGTGCGCCGATGCAGCACGAGGCACGGTTCGAGTTCGTCCATGGTCAGCAACTCGCGTGTATCGCCGTCGGCAGCCAATGCCTCGATGCGGTATTCGACCCGCTGCAACGGCGCGACACGCACGAGATACTGATTCGGCGTGGTGTTCGTGAAGTCCTGCAGCGCGTATTCGGGCGCGACTGCCGGATTGACCCAGCGCTCTTCGAGCTGCACCGGCTCGTCGTTTTCGAAGTGCAGCACACGCGAATGAAACACCGGACTGCCCGCGCTCACCTGCATTTCCTCGGCGAGCGCTTCGTCGGCGATGCTCGCGCCGATGTGCAGCACGTTGGCCTGATAGCGATGACCGCGCGCGACGATTTCGTCGGAGATGCTGCGGATCGCCACCAGCGTGGACTCGTACTTGGGACGGGCCACGAAGGTGCCCGACCCTTGCACACGCGTGAGCACCTGCTCCGAGGTCAGCTCGCGCAACGCGCGGTTGACGGTCATGCGCGCCACGTTGAATTCGCGCGCAAGCTCGTTTTCGGAGGGCACCTGGTCGCCTTCGCCCCATTCGCCCGCATGAATGCGCGCGAGGATGAAGTCCTTGATGCCCTGATAGGCCGGTGCGTTCATGGGCTTGCTGTGCCTCGCTGACTGCTTACTGTTCGGACGCGAAGGAAAGCGGGCTCAGCTTCGCGATCGTGCCGTCCTGCACGAGACGCGTGACCGCCGCGATATCCGGTGCGAAGTAATGGTCGAGCTCGTAATGCGCGACGTCCTTGCGCACTGCGTCCATCACTTTCTGCAGGCTCGGGCTGGTCTTGTGCGGCGCGCGCAGATCGACGCCTTGCGCGGCGGCGAGCAATTCGATCGACAGGATGTTCGCGGTGTTTTCAGCAATGTCGCCGAGCTTGCGCGCAGCGAACGTCGCCATCGACACGTGGTCTTCCTGATTCGCCGACGTGGGCAGCGAATCGACCGAAGCCGGATGCGCGAGCGTCTTGTTTTCCGAAGCGAGCGCGGCGGCCGTGACGTGAGCGATCATGAAGCCCGAATTCACGCCACCGTCGCGAACGAGGAACGGCGGCAGACCCGACAGCGTCGCGTCGATCAGCAGCGCGATGCGGCGTTCGGCCAGTGCGCCGATTTCGGCGGCGGCGAGCGCGAGGTTGTCGGCGGCGAAGGCGACCGGCTCCGCGTGGAAATTACCGCCCGACAGCACTTCGCCCGTGTCCGGGAAAATCAGCGGATTGTCGGAGACCGCGTTCGCTTCGAGCAGCAGCACGTTGGCGGCGTGGCGCATCTGATCCAGACACGCGCCCATCACTTGCGGCTGGCAGCGCAAGCTGTACGGATCCTGCACCTTGTCGCAATCGGCGTGCGAGACGTTGATGCCCGAGCCTTGCAGCAGCGAGCGGTACGCCCCGGCCGCATCGATCTGGCCTTGGTGGCCGCGCAGTTCGTGAATGCGCGCGTCGAACGGCTTGACCGAACCCATGGCCGCGTCCACCGACAACGCGCCCGACACCAGCGCGGTGCGGTACAGGTCTTCGATGGCGAACATGTTGTAGAGCGCGAGCGCGGTCGAAGCCTGCGTGCCGTTCAGCAGCGCCAGACCTTCCTTGGCTTGCAGCGTGAGCGGCTTGAGGCCGACGAGCGCGAGGCCTTCGGTGGCCGGCATGCGCTCGCCCTTGGCGAACACTTCGCCGACGCCGAGCAGCGTGGCCGACATATGCGCGAGCGGCGCGAGGTCGCCCGATGCGCCGACCGAACCCTTTACCGGAATGACCGGCAGCACGTCGGCGTTGTACAGCGTGATCAGCGCTTCCATCACTTCGCGGCGGATGCCCGAGTGACCACGGCCGAGGCTCGATAGCTTCAGCGCGATCAACAGGCGCACCACCGGACGCGACATCGGCTCACCCACACCGACTGCATGCGAGAGCACCAGATTGCGTTGCAGCAGTTCGAGCTGGTCGTGCGGAATATGCGTGCTGGCAAGGCGCCCGAAGCCCGTGTTGATGCCGTAGGCCGGTTCGCCCTTCGCGGCGATATCGGCCACGGCTTGCGCGCAGGCGTCGATCGCGGCGTGGCTGGCGGGATCGAGTTGCAACGCGACGTGCTCGCGTGCGATCTGGCGCAGTTGCGGGAGGGTCAGGTAGCCGGGCTTCAGAGTGATCATGGTTGTCGTCCTGTCTATACAATTTGAGAGAAGTCTAGCGGCGTCGGCTTGTATATACAACTTGTTTTTTGAGGTTTCGGCCCAGGGGTTTCCATTAGGGTGAAACGTAAGCTTGGCTTGGATCTTGCGTCTGCCGGAATTTCCTGCGGCTCCGCGCTGCGGGTTGCCTTATGAGCGCCTCGGATCTCAACTTGTATATACACGTTCAAAATCGCAAGTGCGAGGCGTAAAAAATATGTGGTCCGTGAATCGGCGCGCTTTGCGGCCTGCTTTGCGGCCTTTAAAAGCGTTATAGAAGAGACGACTCGATACGACGCAAAAAAGCCCGCGCGCTCAGGCGAGCCGCGGGCTTCAGCTGATTCGACCACGGATGAAATAGCGCCGCTAAAGCTTCACGCGCGCTGCGATGAAATCCAGAAAACACTGCACGCGCCCCGCCAGCGACGCGCTCTGGTAATACACCGCGCTCACCCGCTGCCGCTCGTCCGCCAGCACGTTGCCGAGAATCGGCACGAGACGCTTTTCGCGCACGTCGGCCGCGCTCATGAAATCGGCGAGACAGGCGATGCCCCATCCCGACAGCACCAGTTGCCGCAATGTCTCGCCGCTCGATGCGGTGATCGCCGGTTCGATCTTCAGCGATTCCGCGCCGCCCTTGCGCCCTTCCCGCAACGGCCAGCGGTTCAGATGCTCCGGCGCCGTAAAGCCGATCAGCCGATGCTCGCGCAACGCTTCCACCGATTTCGGCTCGCCATATTCGGCCAGATACGCCGGACTCGCGAGCACACGCAGCTTGCTGGTGCCGAGGGCGCGCGCATGCAAAGTCGAATCCTGCAATTCGCCGATGCGGATCGCGATGTCCACCTTCTGCTCCAGCAGATCCACGATCCGTTCATTGCTGGTCAGCTCCAGCCTGATCTCCGGATACAGCGCCGAAAACGCCGTCATATGCGGGGCCACGCAATGCAGCATGAAGGGCGACGCGGCATCGACCCGCAGGCGCCCCGATGGCCGCTCGCGTCCGCGCGTGACGGATTCCTCGGCCTCTTCCATCGCGTCCAGAATCGCTCGCGCGCGCTGCAGGAAGGTTTCGCCCTCTTCGGTGAGTTGCAGACGGCGCGTCGTGCGCCTCACCAACGCGGTATCGAGTTTCTTTTCGAGGCGCGTGAGCGCGCGGCTCACGCCGGAGACGGTCTGATTCAGTTTCTCCGCGGCCGCGGTAATCGAACCGCTGTCGATCACCGTGACGAACACCAGCAACTCGTCGGTGGAAGTTTTCATTGTTGATTTCAAATCAAGATTGATTTGAGACTAACACGGTTTTTGCGAGAATCAAGTCGGCGGATACTGCGTGCATGTCATCGTGTTTCTCATCAAGGAGAACGTCTTGGAGATTTTCATCACAGGTGCAAGCGGTTTCATCGGCGGCTCGATCGCAGCACATCTGGCGCGCGCCGGCCACACCGTGCGCGGTTTGATCCGCAACCCCGAACAGAGCGCCGAACTGCAACGCCTCGGCATCGAACCCGTAATCGGCACGCTCGACGACCGCGCGTTGCTGATCGCCGAAGCGCAAGCCGCCGACGCCGTCATCAACGCCGCGAGCAGCGATCATGAAGGCGCGGTGAAAGCGCTGATCGACGGACTCGCCGGCTCCGGCAAAACGTTTCTGCATACGAGCGGTTCAAGCATCGTCGGCGATGCGTCGGGCGGCGAAGCGGGTCAGGCGCGCATCTATCACGAGGACGCGCTGCCCGAGCCGACTCCCGACAAAGTGGCGCGCGTCGCGATCGACCTGCTGGTGCTCAATTCGGCCAAGCTGAATATCCGCTCGGCCGTGCTGTGCAACACGCTGATCTACGGCCACGGTGCGGTGCCGGGCAGCGCGAGCGTGCAATTGCCGCGCCTCGTGCGTCAGGCGCAGAAGAACGGCGTGGTGCGTCATGTGGGCAGCGGCGGCAACATCTGGTCGAACGTGTTTATCGACGACGTCGCCGAACTGTATCGCCTCGCGTTGGACAAGACGCCGGCGGGCACCTTCTACTTCGTCGAAAGCGGCGAGGCGTCGTTCCGCGACATGAGCGCCGCGATTGCGCGCGCGATGAAGCTCGGCGAGCCGCAAGACTGGCCGCTCGAAGACGCGCAAAAGGAATGGGGCTACGAAATGGCCTCGTACGGGCTCGGCTCGAACAGCCGCGTGCGCGGTGACCGCGCCCGCAAGCTGCTTGGATGGCAACCGAGCCGCACGTCGGTGATCGACTGGATCGAGCACGACATGATGTCTGCGCAGCAGACGCCGTCCGTGGCTTAAGCCAAGGGGATTTCCATTCAGGCGTCCGGAAGTGCCCCGCAAGAGGCTCTTCCGGGCGCTGATGGCGCATCCCAAAGCGTAATTAGTGTAAGCGTTGTCGTTGCGAATCCGTAAGCTCGACTCGATAGAATCGCGCTCACCTGACCGTGCGATTCGACAATCCGAGCCGCACATGAGCCCGGATTTGATCGATGACTTTGGCGCTGAATTTCGATTGGCTGACTAATCTGCTGGCGATTCTCTTCGTCGTGGCGTGTCTTTACGATGCACGCTACGACGAATACGGCACGCTGACGTTGTCAGCGGCCGCGATGGGACTCGTCGTGATGGCGATCGAACTGTTCCTCAGGCCCGCCTTCGACATGTCGCTCTGAACACGAGCGCGTTGATCTTCGCGCTGTTTTACGAAGCGGGACGCCAAAGTGCATGACGTCCCCATCTAGCCGCGCAGATCCGGGTTAGCGCTGCCACCATCAGGAACCACAAGCGGCGCAACCACCTTGCGGGTTCTCTTCATAGCGGTCGTGATGTCTGACCCAATCGGTCAGACTGCGGTCTTCATTGCGGCCCTTCGGCGTGACGTCCAGATGCGCGTAGGTGTTGATGAAGCGCTCGTCGCCGCGTCCGTAGACGGAATACGTGTGATACACGTCGCCCTTCTCGTCCTTGTAGAACACGCTATGGCCGTGTTGCTCGTCGATGCCGACGTCCTGCTCGGTGAAGTTGTAGAACGCCTTCTTGCTCTCCAACTGTTCGGGCGTGAACGACACGTGGTAGTCGAAATTGAAATCGCTGCCGGCCGATGACACCCACGGAAACGTCCAGCCCATGCGCTTTTTGAAACCCTCGATCTTCGCGAGCGGCGCATGTGACACCGTCACGTACGATACGTCGTGATGCTCGAGATGCGTGACGATCCCCGTCATATGATCCGACAGGAACGAGCAGCCGACGCAGCCTTCTTCCCAATCCGCGCCGAGCATGAAGTGATAGACGATCAACTGGCTGCGTCCATCGAACAGATCGGCCAGCGTCTTGCGGCCCTGCGGTGTATCGAAGGTATAAGTCTTATCCACCCTGACCCAAGGCAGCTCGCGACGTTTGCGCGCGAGTTCGTCGCCGGCGCGCATGTGCGCTTTTTCTTCGGCTAACAATGCCTTGCTGGCGGCCAGCCACTCCTCTCTCGATCCCGTACGGTGTTGCGGTTCCATATGCGTCTCCTTCCCTGCATCGAGCAGACTAACGAAAACAAACGAACTCACGCCACGTAGCGTTCCAGCGAATCGATCCCATCGGTCCAGCCGCGGCGATGATCCTCGCACTGCGCTTCGTCGGCGAGACGTTCGTGCGTGAGCGTGAGCCATGTGGCGTCGCCGTCCGGTTCCAGCAGCAGCGTGACCTGCGATTCATGTTCGGGGCTGTAGCGCCACACCCATGTGAAGACGAGCTTGCGGTCGGGGACCACCTCCAGATACTGACCGCCGACCTCGACCTCGTTGCCGTCCGGCTTGCGATAAACGATCGCGTAACGTCCGTCGACGCGCACATCCATTTCCACGCGCACCACGTCCGCGCCGCCCGGATGCATCCACGTCATGAATTGCGCCGGTTCCGTCCAGGCGCGGAAGACTTTGGCGGGCGCGGCGTTGAGACGCCGCTGGAGGGTGAGGCTGGGCTGGGTGGACATGGCGCTTGTTCCTCTTCGACGAAAGCGGCAAGACGATCGAGTGATTCGGACCAGAAGCGCTGATAGCGGCCAAGCCATTCCATGGCTTCTTCCATCGGCCCGGCGGACAGGCGGCACGCCACCGTGCGGCCGGTTTTGCTGCGCGTGATGAGACCCGCCTCGCTCAACACGTCGAGGTGTTTCATCACAGCGGGCAAAGACATCGCAAACGGCTCGGCGAGTTCGCTGACCGACAGATCTTTCGACGATAGACGCGCGAGCAACGCACGGCGCGTCGGGTCGGAGAGCGCCGCAAAAGTGCGATCGAGTAGTGCTTCGTTAAACTTAACCATGAGGTTAAGTATAGAAACGAAGCAGCTAAAGTCAAGGACAGGTACGCGTTTTCGTAAAACGCGCGGAACGTAAAGTGGGAAGCACGGCAAAAAGATACGCGGCGTGCTGCAGATCGAGCCTGCAACGCGCCGCGTCAAAGGTGGAGAACAAACGACTACAGGCTCAAGCAAAGCAGCCAGAAACGCACCGCCCTGCTCTCGCTTTCCAGCACAGATTCAACAGATCGATACTGCAACCCGGCAAGACCCGGGCAGCGCCCGAGGTCATGACCTAACGATCAGATCGCCCAGCCGCCGAGATAGAAACCGACCAGCACGACCGCGATGACAACCGTGCCCACGTTCAGCTTGCGATATTCGCCGCTGACCACGCGGCCGATCACCAGCGTCGCGAAGCCGAGCATGATGCCCGTCACGATGTTGGCGGTCAGCACGATGAACACCGCGCACATCAGGCCCGACATCGAGTCGACCATGTCGTCCATATGCAGCTTGCTGACGTTCGAGAGCATCAGCAGACCCACGTACATCAGCGCGGGCGCCGTTGCATACGAAGGCACGAGGGCCGCAAGCGGCGAGAAGAACATCACCACGAGGAACAGCAGACCGACCACCGCCGCGGCCATGCCGGTCTTCGCGCCTGCCGCCACGCCGACCGTCGATTCGATATACGCAGCAGCCGGCGCGCCGCCGAGCAGGCCCGAGAAAATCGAGCTCAGCGAGTCGGCCGTCAAGGCGCGGCCACCGTTGATGATGCGGCCGTTTTCATCGAGTTGCCCCGCTTGTCCCGCGACGGCGCGGATCGTGCCGGTGGCGTCGAACACCGCGGTCATCACCAGAGCCAGCACGCTAGGCAGCACCGCCATCGACAACGCGCCCTTGATGTCCATCGCACCGATCAGCGAAGCGTGACCCGGCGCGCTGAGCGACGGCACCGCGAACACGCCGTGGAACGACATGGCCGGATCGATCACGAACGCAATCGCCGAAATCGTCACGATCACGAGCAGGATCGAGCCCGGCACGCGGCGGCGCACCAGACCGAAGATGGCCGCGAGACCCGCCACCGACATGATGGCCGGCAACGCCGTGATGTTGCCGAGCGCGACCGGCAGACCCGCGCCCGGATTCTTGACGACGAGGCCCACGTCGTTGGCGGCGATCAGCAGCAGGAACAGGCCGATGCCGATGCCCGTGCCGTGCGCGATGCCCGTCGGCAGATTGCGCAGAATCCACGAACGCACGCCCGTCACCGAAATCGCGGTGAACACCACGCCCATCAGAAACACCGCGCCGAGCGCGACGTTCGGATGCAGACCTTTGCCGAGCACGAGGCCGAACGCGGTGAACGCCGTCAGCGAAATCGCGCAGCCGATCGCGATCGGCAGGCGTGCCCACACGCCCATCAGCAGCGAGCCGAACGCCGTGGTCAGACACACGGCGACGAACACCGCGCTGGTGTCGAAGCCCGCCTTGCCGAACATGCCTGGCACGACGAACACGGAATAGACCATCGCGAGGAAGGTCGTGATACCCGCGACGATTTCCTGACGCTGCGAACTGCCGCGCGAGGAGATTTCGAAATAGCGGTCGAAAAAGCCCTTTCCGTCGAATGATTCGGCGCCGACTTCAGAAATCGGTTGGGCGTGGGGTTCCATCATGATGAGTGCCTCCTTTATCAGCGTGCTGAAGCGGCCGCCGGTGCGGTCGCCATCAGGGTCGTCTCGTTGCGTTGGTTTAATGTGGGTGGGGTCTTTTTGCTGTCTCGAAATGTAGGGCAACACAAATATATCTCCCATCGCATGGATGGCATGCCTGACATGTCGCGATGCTTATATCCTTTAGGGGAAGCCAAAGTAGCTGCGCCGCCCGCGCGTTTACACCTACGGTTTGTCACATGGATATGAAAGGGTTTTGAGGGCTTTCACGGTTGAAAACGGAGTTCGACGATCTGCTGAATCGGCCGGGCGCGGCATGAACCGTGCTATCGCCAGCCTGTCAGATCGCCTGCAAAACCGGGGCCGCCCGACCTCGCGGGTTACACTCTGGCCCGTACATGTCTTAACTGCGGCGGCCCACTGCGCCCGTCCGCACCGGCCCATGGAGTCCTTCTTGATGAGCGGCGGTTTTTCGCGTCCTGCCTGGCGTCTCTTGCTTCTTGCTGTGTTCGCGCTGTTCGCGCTGTCCGGTTGCAGTCTGCTGTGGGGCCCGCAGCAGGCGCCGATCGTCGACGCCACGGTGATGCCCGTCGAGCCGGCCAGCGCGCCCGTGGCCGCCTCCGCGCCCGAACCGGTCGAGACCGAAGCGGCCGAACCCGAGCAATCGAAAAAGCCGAGGAAGCCGGTCGTCAAGCCGCACAAGGTCGAGCCTCCGCCGCCTGTTGTCACGGCGCCTCCGCCGCCTCCGCCGCCGCCTCCGCCGCTGATCGTGCTGCGCACCATCGAGCGCAAGGAGGCGCACGCGCTGCTCGATAGCGAAGTGCAGAAGCCCGACGGCAAGGTGGTCGGACGTGCGGTCGATCTGATCGCCGACGCTGGCGGCAAGCCGCGTGAGATGGTCGTGAATTTGCAAGGCTTCCTGGGCGTGGGCGACCGCAAGGTGAACTTCCCGTGGAGCGCGTTCCGCTTCACGCCGGCCGCGAAGGCTGCGCCCATCACGCTCAATGCCGCGGCGATTCCGGCGAACGCGGCCAAGGCCGCCGCGGCTGCCGTGCAATTGCCGCTGATCGACGCCACCGTCGAGCGTTCGAACGGCGCCAAGGTCGGCCGCGTGATCGACGTGTTGATCGATGCCAATGCGCAGCCGCAGGCGGTCGTACTCGACGTTAACGGCATGGTCAGCACGGAACGGCGCACGATTGCCGCCAACTGGTCGGCGCTGCGTTTCGTCACGAAAGATAAGGAGTTGCATCCGCTCATCGATCTGAGCGATGCGCAGATCAACGCGACGCCGCCTTACGCAAGCGACAAACCGATACGCGCGGTGTCGCCGGCGCCGCCAGCGGCGCCCGCTCCTGCTTCCGCGCCCGCCGCCGCGGCCACGTCCACGGCGGTATCCAACGCACGGGCGGCCCGATGACAGGCCGCACTCTGGTAACGGCGCGCAGCCTGCGCGCGCTCGATTGGCTGAATTTTTTCGTCGCCAACGTGCAAACGGGTTTTGGACCGTTCATCGCGTCCTATCTGGCCTCGCATAAATGGACGCAGGGCGAGATCGGCATGGCGCTCTCCGTGGGCACCATCAGCGCGATGGTGAGCCAGGTGCCCGGCGGCGCCGCTGTCGATGCCCTGCGCAACAAGAAAGGCGCCGCGGCCTGGGCGATCTTCGCGATCATCCTGAGCGCGGTGCTGCTGGCCGTGAGTCCGACGGTGCTGCCGGTGATCGCCGCCGAGGTCTTTCACGGCTTCGCGAGCTGCATGCTGACACCGGCGCTCGCCGCGATCTCGTTCGCGCTGGTGGGACGCGCGAATCTCGGTGACCGGCTGGGGCGCAACGCGCGCTGGGCGTCGATCGGCAGCGCGGTCGCGGCTGGGCTGATGGGCGTGTTCGGCGAGTACTATTCGCCGCGCGCGGTGTTCTGGCTGACCGCCGCGCTCGCCGTGCCCGCGCTGTTCGCGTTGACGATAATCCAGCGCACCGACACCGTCGAGCTTCCTAAAGCCGGACCGACGCCGCAGCAGATCGAGCGTCGCGAGAGCCTGCGCGAGTTGCTGCGCGACAAGCGGATGCTGTTGTTCGCGGCGTGCATCGTGCTGTTCCATTTGTCGAATGCGGCGATGCTGAATCTCGCCGCCGGCGAAGTGACGGCCGGCATGGGCGACAACGTGCAGCTCGTGATTGCGGCGTGCATCATCGTGCCGCAGGCGATCGTGGCGATGATGTCGCCGTGGGTCGGGCGCTCGGCCGAGCGATGGGGGCGTCGGCCTATTTTGCTGCTCGGGTTTTCGGCTTTGCCGATACGGGCGTTGTTGTTTGCTGGAATCAGCAGCCCTTATTTGCTGGTGCCGGTGCAGATGCTCGACGGGTTGAGTGCCGCTGTGTTCGGGGTGATGCTGCCGTTGATTGCCGCCGATGTGGCCGGCGGTAAGGGGCGTTATAACCTCTGTATTGGGTTGTTTGGCTTGGCGGCTGGGGTTGGGGCTACGTTGAGTACTACCGCTGCTGGATTTGTTGCCGATCGGTTTGGCAATGCGGTTAGCTTTTTTGGATTGGCTGCGGCTGGGGCGTTGGCTGTTTTGCTGGTGTGGGCGGCGATGCCCGAAACGCGCGATGCGGCGGCTGAGGATGAGGCGCCGGTGGCGGATGGGGGGGAGTCGGCGGTGCGGTGATTTGGAGTGGGGGTTTTGACGGCGTGGCGGGGTGCTGGTGTTCTCGTGGGTGTTGGCCTTTCCTTGATTTGTTAGTGGTCTATTAGTGTTGCCCCTGTGCGGGGCGGCACTTACTTCTCTTTGCCGCCGCAAAGAGAAGTAAGCAAGAGAAAGCGGCTCACACCGCTAGCTCATAAGCGGGTCCCCCGCGCAGTCGCGGTAGTGGTGCATCTGGAATCTGTGTTCTCGCACACTCCGCGTGAATGACACAGCAGTCATTCTTCCGGCGGCGCTGCGCGCGCCGTTGCGGTCGTTCAGTACCGTTGACGGCTTTGCGCTTGAGCGTCTCGTCGAGACGTTGGCAGTTTTCTCGCGGGCGGCTCGTAGGCGCGCGGGAACCTGTCCGCATTTTTGTGGGTGATCCTTCAAACTGCCGTTCTTGCCACGTCATCTACTCTTCCAACGTGGCACCGGCAGCCGTGCGCGGACAATGCAGGAATCCATACAAACCGATCACGCGTCATCGGATGCAAACACCGCGCCGACCGGACAACAGTCGACCAACCTCGAGCGCTGCGCAGCTGAACGACCGCGACGGCGCGCGCAGCGCCGCCGGAAGAATGACTGCTGTGTCATTCACGCGGAGTGTGCGAGATCACAGATTCCAGATGCACCACTACCGCGGCTGCGCGAGGAACCCGCTTAAGAATTAGCGGTTTGAGCCGCTTTCTCTTGCTTACTTCTCTTTGCGGCGGCAAAGAGAAGTAAGTGCCGCCCCGCACAGGGGCAACGCTAATAGACCGCTAACAAAACAAGGAAAGGCCAACACCCGCGAGCACACACCCCAACCCGCCACGCCGGCAAAAAACCTACCCAATATCCCGCCCCGCAGTCTCCCGCATAAACGGCAACGGCAACAAAGAAACGACCCCGCACCCAATCAGATACCAGGCCGGCGCGAGGTTGCTACCAGAAACCTGAATCAACCAAGTAGCGAAAAACTGCGCAAACCCGCCAAAGATAGAAACCCCGAGACAATAAACAATCGACATCCCAGTAGCACGAATCTCGCGAGGAAACATCTCCGGCAACATGACGATATTAGGCACAGCGGTAAACGCAACAAGCACGGCCAAACCAGCGACCACCGCCAGCAAAACCGGCACCGTCGGCGAAGCATTGATCACCATGAACGCCGGATACACGGCCGCAATCAGCAACACGCGCGAAACCCACAACACATGCTTACGCCCGACGCGATCGGACAACGCGCCGGCAAACGGCGAACAGATCACCGTCACCACGGCAGCAGTCCACGCAGCCCAGAGCGCCGACGACATCGGCAAATGCAAGATCCTGATCGCGTAAGTGGACAGATAAAACAGCACGATGTAGTTAGCCGCCGTCCCACCGATCGTCGTCAACACACCCGTCGTGATCACGCGCGAATGCTCGCGAAACAACTTACGCACCGGCTGCGAGACAGGCTGCAACCCCGCCTGCAAACCCGCCGCGCCATCTTCCACACCAGGCAGCGTCTCATTCAAATGCCGCCGAATATAAATCCCAATCGGCCCCATCGCCATGCCGATCACAAACGGCACGCGCCACCCCCAACTCTCCAGCGCCGCAGTCGAGAGCGCCGCCGCCAGCGCGACGCCCAGCAATGACCCGCACACCGTATTCAACCCCTGGCTCACGAACTGCCAACTGCCGTAGAACCCACGCGTCTTATTGCTTCCATACTCCAGCAACAACGACGTCGACGCGCCGACCTCACCGCCCAAAGCAAAACCCTGAATCAAGCGCGCGAGAATCACGAGCAACGGCGCGGCAACCCCGATCGCCGCATACGTCGGCGCAAACGCGATGATCGCGGAGCCCAGCGTCATCAGCCACAGCGTGAGGCTCATCGCGGCCTTGCGACCCGCGCGGTCCGCATACGCGCCAAGCACGATGCCGCCCACCGGCCGCATGATGAAACCGACGCCGAACGTGCCGACCGCCAGCATCAATTGTGCGAGTTGCCCCTCCACCGGGAAATACAGCTTGCCGATGATCGTCGCAAAGAAGCTGTAGATCGTGAAGTCGAAAAACTCAAGGCCGTTGCCCAGCGTGATCGCGGCAATCGCCTTGGCGTGGCTCGTGCGTTCGGCAGGCTGCGCGGCCGGCGTGCTCTGCATGCTCAACGCGTCGGTGCCTGCGGGTTGCGGTGTGGCGGAATAGTCCATCTGTGTCTCCGTGATGTCTTCCTGCTGATGCGCGGCGGTTTTGCCCGCTTATGCAAACGCTGTGGCGTCAGGCCAGAAACGTCTGCGCAAGTCTCACCCAGTAGGCGGCGCCGGTGGCAAGGCAATCGTCGTTGAAATCGTAGCCCGGGTTGTGGACCATGCAACCGCCCTCGCCGTCGCCATTGCCGATGATCAGGTAGCTGCCGGCGCAACGCTCGAGCAGGAACGCGAAGTCTTCGCTGCCGGTGAGCGGTTGCATGTCGGCAATCAGGCCGTCATCGCCGAGCCAGTCGAGCGCGACTTGCCGCGCGAGCCCGGTCATGGCCGCATCGTTGACGAGCACCGGATAGCGACGCTGATAGTCCACGTCCGCACGCGCGCCGAACACGGCCGCCTGCCCGCACGCCACCGCCGTGATGCGCTCCTGCAGATAATCGCGAACCTCAGGTTTCAATGCGCGCACCGAGAGGCGCATCTCGGCGGTCTCGGGAATCACGTTCGGCGCTTCGCCCGCGTGAATGGCGCCCACGGTGATGATCGCCATGTCGAGCGGCGCGATATTGCGCGACACGATGGACTGCAACGCGAGCACGATCTGCGCGCACACCACCACCGGATCGACGGCCTTATGCGGCACCGCGCCATGACCGCCGCGCCCGGTCACCTTGATGATCACCGTATCCGACGAAGCCATGAACGAGCCCGGCAGGAAACCGAACTTGCCGGCCGGATAGCCCGGCATGTTGTGCATCGCGAACGCCGCGTCGCATGGAAACTTGTCGAACAGGCCGTCTTCGAGCATTTTTTTCGCGCCGGCCAGGCCCTCTTCGGCGGGCTGGAAAATCAGATTCAACGTGCCGTCGAAGCATTTTTCCTGCGCCAGATGTTTGGCGGCGGCGAGCAGCATGGCCGTGTGGCCGTCGTGACCGCATGCGTGCATCTTGCCGGGCAGCTTGCTCGCGTACGGCAGGCCGGTGGTTTCATGAATCGGCAGCGCGTCCATGTCCGCGCGCAGCCCGAGCTTGCGTGTGCCATTGCCGACTTTCAATTGACCGACGACGCCCGTCTGACCCAGCCCGCGATGCACGGTGTAGCCCCACTCCTGCAGGCGCTCGGTGACCAGGTCGCCGGTGGCGAACTCTTCGTAAGCCAGTTCGGGATGCGCGTGGATCTGGCGGCGCAGCGCGATCATTTCGTCTTCGAGTTCGGCGATGCCCGCCGGAATGGCCATGGTGTTCACGTCGTGTCTCCGTCATTGAAAGCGTGAACCCAGCATAACGACGCCGATTTTCCAGCGGCAGGCGTAAAATCGTTGCGGCAGCAACCCGTGGTTGCCACCCTCTTGCCATCCTGTCAGATGAAACTTCATCAGCTCAGCACCTTAGCGGCCATCGCCGATACTGGAAGTATCCGGGCCGCGGCCCGTACGCTGGACTTGTCGCCGGCCGCCGTGACCAAGGCGATGCGCGAACTGGAAGCCGATCTGCAAGCGCCGCTGGTGGTGCGCAGCGCGAGCGGCGTCGCGTTTACGGAGTTCGGCCGCGCGCTGGTCGTGCATGCGCGTCTGGTGTTGGGGCAACTGCATCGGGCGCAAGCCGAGATCGAAGCGCTTCGCGGCGCGGCGGCCGGCAAGCTGTCGATCGGCGTCACGCCGTGGGTCGCGTTGACGTTTCTGCCGCCCGCAGTGCAGCGCTTCCGGCAGCGCATGCCTGAAGTGCAACTGGAGTTCTTCGAGGGCTTGCTCGCGGTCGTGCAGCCGCGTTTGCGCGACGGCAGCCTCGATTTCTCGATCGGTCGTCCGCCGCCCGCTTCGCCGCAATCGGAGTTTCACAACGTGCCGCTGTTTTCCACGCATTCGGCCGTGGTCGCGCGGCGCGATCATCCTAAGGCCGGCTGCCGCACGCTGCTCGAACTGGAAGACGCGGAGTGGATCTTGAACTGGGACCCGGCGAGTCGCGAGTCGATCTCGGACAATGTGTTCCGCAAGCGCGGCATGCAGGTGCCGCACACTATTCTGCTCGCGCACTCGCTGGCGGTCGTGCTGGGTTTGCTTGCACACACGGACATGCTCAGCATTTTTCCGTGGCCGCTCGTGGAAGTGACGCTCGCGAAGGAGCAGTTGTGGGCGTTGCCGCTGCGCGAGACGGTGGATGAAACCATCGTCAGCATCACTTCACGCCGCGGCGCGCCGACGAGTCCGGCAGCCGCGTGCTTTCTAGAATGCCTGCGTGAAGTGATCGACGAAGGGGCGCGCTCGCAAGATCCCGAGCAGCGCCGGCTGTTTCATTCGATCGAGTTGCTGCTTTAGTTATTTCGCCGCGTGGTAGAGATTCAACCCTCGTAACCGACCACGCCCTTGATCTCCAGAAAGTCCTCCAGACCGAACTCACCGTACTCGCGTCCATTGCCCGATTGCTTGAAACCGCCGAACGGCGCCTCGGGGTTGTAGTCCGCGTAGTTCAGATAGATGGTGCCGGTGCGCAGGTGCTTCGCCACCGCACGCGCGTGTTCGATCGAGCCGGACTGAATGTAGCCCGCGAGACCGTAGAGACTGTCGTTGGCCATCGCGATCGCTTCGTCTTCGGAGTCGTAGGCGAGGATCGACAGGACCGGGCCGAAGATTTCCTCGCGCGCGATCGTCATGTCCGGCGTGACCTTGCCGAATACCGTCGGCCGCACGAAGTAGCCGTCCTTCAATCCTTCGGGGCGGCCCGCGCCGCCGGCCACCAGCGTCGCGCCCTCTTCGATGCCCACGCCGATCAGCCGCTGGATCTTGTCGAACTGCTGTTCGCTGATCACGGGGCCAAGGTCCGTGCCCTTCGCATTCGCGGGACCGACGTTCAATGCTTGCGCGGCTTCCTTCGCATACGCCAGCGCTTCGGCTTCGCGCGCACGCGGCACGAACATGCGCGTGGGCGCATCGCACGACTGGCCGCTGTTGTCGAAACAGGCACGCGCGCCGCGCATCACGGCTTCTTTCAGATCGGCGTCTTCGAGAATCAGGTTGGCCGATTTGCCGCCGAGTTCCTGATGCACGCGCTTGACCGTATCCGCCGCGGCCTTCGCGACCTGCACGCCCGCTCGCGTCGAACCGGTAAACGACATCATGTCGATGTCCGGATGCGACGACATCGCTTCGCCCACGGTGCGGCCTTCGCCGTTCACGAGGTTGAACACGCCGGCCGGCACGCCCGCTTCGTCGAGAATCTCGGCGAAGACGATGGCGGACAACGGCGCCAGTTCCGAAGGCTTGAGCACCATCGTGCAACCGGCCGCGAGCGCGGGCGCGACCTTGGTGGTGATCTGCAAGGCCGGCCAGTTCCACGGCGTAATCAGCCCGCACACGCCGACCGCTTCCTTGCGGATCAGAATGCCGCTCTTCACGTACTCGAACTCGAAGGTGTCGAGCGTGCGGATCATGGTCTCCAGATGTGCGACACCGGTCCATGCCTGCGCATCGTTCGCGTACTGCAGCGGCGCGCCCATCTCGCGGCTGATTGCATGCACCATGTCGTCATAGCGCTTGCGATAGACGTCGAGGATCGCTTGCAGCAAGTCGATGCGTTGCGCGATCGTCGTCTCGCTGTAGGCAGGAAACGCGCGCTTCGCGGCGGCGACCGCGCGATCGACATCCGCCGCGCTGCCGAGCGAAATCTGCGCGAACGCGGTGGCGGTGGACGGGTCGATTACATCGAGTGTGGCCGCGTTGGTCTGCTCGGCCGGGTCGACCCACTGACCGTCGATATAAAACTGTTTGGCGTGTTGCATGAGGCTTGTCCTCTATATGAAAGTTGTCAGGTCAGACGCGGGGCAAATCGCACCCGCGGCGGCATCGCCTGCTTTACATCGACGCCGTTCGATCTGAATGTCTTCAAATCGAAATTCATCGCTACGCAGCTTTGGCTCAGACTCCGGCTTCGAATCCATTTTTCGCCTCGACTCAACGAGTGCGATTTCGATCCAATCAACCAGGAGAGACACATGAGCAACATCACTTTCACCCGCATCGACGCTAAAGGCCCTGGCGCTTCCGGTCTGAACCCGGCCCTGCACGATCCGGCCGACGTCATTCTCGACGGCGCCAAGGCACCGCACGCCCTCAACGCTTACTCCGACGCCACCAACATGCTCTCAGCCGGCGTGTGGCAATGCGATGCGGGCACACTGAAGCTGGCCGACCTGCCGATTCACGAAGTGTGCGTGCTGATCGAAGGCGAAGTCGTGATCACCAGCGACGACGGCCGCAGCGAACGCTATGCCGCCGGCGACGCCTTCATCCTGCACAAAGGCTTCTCGGGCACGTGGCATATGCCGGTGGCGACCAAGAAGTACAGCATCGTGTACTGCGGTTGATTCAAGTACTGCATTGCGCTGCTGCTTCACTGGAAACCGCATCTTTCATGGTGCGGTTTTTTTATGCCGGTGAAAAAAGCCGCGTCCGCGCACTTTGCGCGGACGCCTTCGCGTTACATCGGAAAACCCAGCGCCTTGATCGAATTGATCCACAGACGACGCCAACCGCCGCGATCATCCGCGCCGTCGAAAGCGTTGAAGGTGATCTTCGCGGCGATCCAGCGCACCGGTTCCGGCGGAATATACGACGGCCCCTTGCGCGAAATATCGAGCGACGTGATCACCGTATCGCGATGCCACAGCATGTCGAGGCCCATCTTCGCGCCGAAGCGGCTGCCCGCCACGCCGAAGCCCGTATAGCCGGCGACGAACACGCTCTTGCCACCGTGATAGCGGCGCGCGAACACCGCGCCGCGCGAGCAGTAATCGATCGGGCCGCCCCATGCATGCGTGAAACGCACGTCGTCGAGTTGCGGGAAGGTGCGATAGAACGCTTCGGCGAGCTTGTAATAGGTACTCTCGTCGCGATCTTCCGCGGGATTCGGATTGCCGCCGAAGTGATAGCTCACCCGTCCGCCAAAGATGATGCGGTTGTCCTTGGTCAGCCGGAAATAATTGAGCTGCGTGCGGGTGTCGTAAATGCCCTGGCGATTCTTCCAGCCGATACGCGCCATCTGCTCGTCGCTCAACGGTGCTGTCGCGATGATGTGATCGCGCACCTGCATCACGCGGCGCTTGATGTCAGTCACGCCGACGTCCGCGGTGCCCGTGCCGAGCAGCACGCGCGGCGTTTCGATGCGGCCCGCCTGGGTGTGTACGATAATCTTCGCGCCGCAATCTTCGAGACGCGTGATCGGTGAATGCTCATGCAGACGCACGCCGAGTTTCAGCGCGGCGGCCTTCAAACCCCACGCGAGTTTCGCCGGGTGAATCGTGCCGCTGCGATTGCGTGACCACATTGCCCCGGCAAAAAGCGGCGAATCGAGTTGCTCGCGTGCGCCCTTGCTGTCGAGCAAGACCACGTCGTGTCCATGCGCGACATGCAACTCGTAATCGCCCTTCAGATGACCGAGATGGCCCGGATCGACTGCGACCGTCATTTCGCCGTTCCATTCCACGTCCGCCTCGATGCCGTAGCGCGTCAACGATTCCTTGAAGCCGTCGAGATTCTCCTGCCCCAGCTTTTCGAGCACGTCGAGGTCTTGCGGAAAGACGCGCGTCGCATTCGGCAGACCGTGCATGACCGAAGTCGAGATGATGCCGCCAGGACGGCCCGAAGCGCCGTACGCGACCTTGCCTGCTTCTACCAGCACGACGTCGAGTGACGGATCGGCTTCTTTCGCCTGAATCGCGGCCCACAGGCCGGTGAAGCCGCCGCCCACCACGACCAGATCGGCGGTGGTCGGACCGATCAATTCCCGTTCGACAACCGGCGCGCGCGGATTGTCCAGCCAGAACGGAAACAGTTTTACCCCTTCAAACGCGCGCTTTACTGACTCGCTCATCCTGTTTGCCTACTCAATTTAAATGCCATTGCCTGTACTGCACGAAGCCGCGCACATTGCTGTGCGCTTCAACCCGCGTCCTGCGTGTCCAACTCCGCCTCACGCTCGCGTTCCGCACGCACTCGCGGCTGCGTGGCTACCTTAAGCTTAGTCGCCGGCACCACGGGATGCACGGTCACATTGTGTTGCGAACCGCCACGCAGCCAACGCCGGCCTTGCGCTCCATACACGCCGTCCGGTTCCGGAAAGCACTGCAGCAAAGCGATATACAGCGCGGCCGCCAGCGTCAGCGAAACCGGCATGCTGATGTCGAGACCGCCGGCGAGCTGGCCGAGCGGGCCGACGAACTGATCCGGCAGATTGACGAAGCACAGGCTGATCGCCGCGCTCGGAATCCATGCGCCCATCGCGCGCCAGTTCCAGCCGTGCGTGAACCAGTAGTGACCGCCGCGGCCGCCGCGATTGAACACCTGCAAGTCGTCGGACAGATAGAAACCGCGCCGCGTGACGAAGCCGATGATCATGATCACCATCCACGGACAGCTGCAGACGTTGATCAGCACCGAGAACGTCGACACGCTTTCGACCAGGTTGAACGCGAAGCGGCCGAGGAAAATGAAGCCGATGGCGAGGCTGCCGATCAGCAACGTGGCGCGCACGCGGTTCAGGAACTTCGGAAACATGCTCGACATATCGAGGCCGGTGCCGTACAGCGCGGTCGTGCCCGTGGACATGCCGCCGATGATCGCGATCAGGCACACCGGCAGGAAGAACCAGTTCGGCGAGATGGCCAGCAAACCGCCCACGTAGTTGTTCGACGCGATGAAATCCGGCGCCTTGCTGGCGATGATCGTCGCCGTGGCGAGGCCGAAAAAGAACGGCACGAACGTGGCCAGTTGCGCGAGCATCACCGCGAGGATCGTGCGCTTTCTCGGCGTGTTCTCCGGAATATAGCGGGCCCAATCGCCGAGCGTGCAGGCGAACGAGACGGGATTGCTCATCGCGACCAGCACGGCACTCACGAACGCGGGCCAGAAACCCACCGAGCCGAGAGCGACCTTACCGGCGTATGCGCCGTCGAACGACTTGGTGAACGCGAACAGACCCACCACGAACAGAATGCTCGCCGCCCACACCGCGATCTTGTTGACCCACAGCATGAAGCGGAAACCGTACACGCACACGGTCAGCACCAGCACCGCGAACAGACCGTAGGCGAAGCTCAGCGTCATCCAGTTGACCGGCAAGCCGAGCAGATGATTCGCGCCGCCCACGAGCGCGTCGCCGGAACTCCACACCGCCAGCGAGAAAAACGCGACTGCTGTCAGCACCGCGAGAAACGAGCCGACGATCCGCCCGTGAATGCCGAAATGCGCGCCCGACGAAACCGGGTCGCTGGTGCCGTTACGCGGACCGAACAGGCTCATCGGCGCGAGAATGCACGAGCCGATCAGCACGCCGAGCACGATCGACCAGACGCCCGCCTTGAACGACAAACCGAGCAGCACCGGGAAACTGCCGAGCACGGAAGTGGAAAAGGTATTGCACCCGCCGAACAGCAAGCGGAACAGATCGATCGGCCGCGCATAGCGCGAGCGATCCGGAATGCGTTCGAAACCGAATGTTTCGACTTGAGTGATGCTGTTGCTGCTCATTGTCTCCGACTCCTGTAACGGCCAGGTCAATCACAATGGCTCGCCACGGGGATGCGGCGTCCACTTTTCTCAGATGTCTGGACGCCACTGTAAAGACAATCGGCGCGGGCAAAAATATCGTCTGCCCAACCTTTACTTCGATCTCCGGCGATGTAACCCGTAAGTCCCGTCCGGCAAGGCTCAGTGGCCAACTGAAAGGCCGTATAGGGACTTCCCGCAGCGCTCACGAAGCACAAACGTCGAAGCGAATCGCGAGAATCCCCACGCCACTTTGCTGGCCCTACACCGCGTCCGCGCCGCCCGCCTCGCGCGTCTGGCGGCGTTTTTTCGCGGCAGCGACGGCAGGCAGCGGCACCGGCACCGCGCCCGACATACCGTGCTCGATCAGAAAATCGCGGAACAAACCGGCCACATGCGGCAGGCGCTTATCCGACACATGCATGACATACCAGTCGCGCTCGATCGGGTTGGCGGGCATGGGCAACAGCGCGAGCAGGCCCGCCTGAAACTCGAGCGAACAGGCGTGCAGCGACAGGAAAGCGATACCCAACCCCGCTTCGACCAGCTGCTTGATCGCCTCATTGCTCGACAGTTCAGAGCCGATGTGAAGCTTGAGGCCCGCCAGACGAAACAGATTCTCGACAGTAGAACGCGTGCCCGAACCGCGTTCCCGCACGAACAGATTCGCGCTTTGCAGATCGTCGAGTGACAAACGCTTTTTCTTCATCAGTGCATGCGCGGGCGAGGCGACGAACGCCATCGGATGTTTGGCGAATGCGGTTGCCGCCGTGCGCAATTCGCGCGGCGCGCTGCCCATCACCGCGAGATCGATTTCATGCGTTGCCAGCATACGGACGATGTCGGCGCGATTGCCGACCTTGAATTGCACCTTCACTTGCGGACGCGATTCCGTGAAACGCACCAGAAACGGCGGGATCAGATACTCGGCCGTGGTGATCGCGCCGATACGCAGCGTGCCGCCCTGCTCGCCGTGTAACGCGGCCAGATCGTCTGCCGCGCCGTTCCACAGGTCGAGGATCTCCAGCGCATAGCGGGCGAGAATCTCACCGGCCGCGGTCAACTGCACGCCACGGCCCACGCGCTGCAGGAGCGGTGCGCCCGCGGCCTCTTCCAGCAGACGCACCTGTAGCGACACAGCGGGTTGCGTGAGCCGCAATTCCTCGGCCGCGCGTGACACGCTGCCGAGCGTCGCAATCGTATGCAAGGTCTTCAACTGACGAAACGTCGCGGCTTTTAACATAAGTGAAAACCTATATGTCCCGTATGAACATTAAATTGTGCTGCGGTTTTCGCTGATTCTATACTGGCCTGACAGATGAGCCGGCGAATGCCTGGAATCGCGCTTCGCGCGGCGCCGGCACCGGCCCGGCACGAACAACCTCAGGAGGATAGCGATCATGGCCGCAATCGATCAGCAGGCAGGCACGACAACGCAACGGGCGCACCACGCGCAACCCGCGCAACGCATGGACAATAATGCGGCGCATCGGGTCGTGATCGTCGGTGGCGGCGTGGGTGGACTTGGGTTGGCCACGCGTCTGTCCGAATCCCTCGGGCGTGCGGGTCTCGCGCAGATCGTGCTGGTCGACCGCTGGCCCACGCATTTCTGGAAGCCGCTGCTGCACGAAGCCGCTTCAGGCCAACTCGATCCCGCGACCCATCAACTTCAATATGCGGTGCAGGCCCAACGGCATGGCTTCGAATTCGAACAGGGCGAACTCACCGCACTCGATCGCGCGGAGCGGCATATCACCCTGAGCGCATTGCATGACGCCGACGGCCGCGAAATTCTACCGTCCCGGCAGATCGCTTTCGATACGCTGGTGCTGGCCATGGGCAGCGTGACGCAATACTTCGGCGTGCCAGGTGCCGCCGAACATGCGTTGCCGCTCGAATCGGTCGCGCACGCCGAAGCATTCCGCCGCAAGCTGCTCGATGCCTGTCTGCGCGCGAATCACGCACGCCGGGCGCGGACCGCGCAGGCGGACACGCCGGTGTCGATCAACATCATCGGTGCGGGCGCAACGGGTGTCGAACTCGCCGCCGCGGTGCGCGACACAGTACGTTTGCTGAATCGCTACACGCCGTTCTCGCTCGATCCGGTACGTGACTTTCGCATTCGCTTGATCGAAAGCAGCGGGCGTGTGCTGCCCGCTTTGTCCGAAACGATTTCAGCGCGCGCGCAACGGATGCTCGCCAGTCTCGCCGTGGACGTATTGAGCTCGACACGCGTCACCGAAGTGCGTGCCGACGCCGTGTTGACCGACGGCGGCGCTCCGCTCGCCAGCGACATCGCAATCTGGACGGCGGGCATCTCGGGACCGCCTGTCTTGCGCACGCTGGACGGCATCGCGGTGAATCGCAACGCACAGATTCAGGTGAATCGCACCTTGCAGTGCACGAACGACGCAAACGTATTCGGCCTCGGCGATTGCGCGGCCTGTCCCGCCGACGACGCCGGCGCGTTCCTCGCGCCGCGCGCGCAGGTCGCGCATCAGCAGGCGCTGTTTCTTGCGCGTACGCTGAAGTGCCGCATAGCGGGCGAAGCGCTGCCCGAGTTCGTGTATCGCGACGCGGGCACGCTGGTCGGCTTCGGGCGTGAAGGCACCATTGGGAGCCTCAGCAATAGCTTGCTGAAGCAGCCCGTGTTCGTCGACGGATGGCTGGCCACCGCGGTCTACAAGCTGATCTATCGGCGACACGTGATGACGCTGACCGGCTTCGCGCGCATGGCGCTCGATTCGGCGAGCCACTGGTTGCGCAGACGCGTGCATCCGCTGATCCGTTTGCACTAGACAAAACCTTGCTGCTCACTTGCCGACCCATGCGATCGGGTCGGCAAGTGAGCGCCCTGCCGTCTGCTTCAATCTGCCGCATTTGAAACGCGTCTATCATGTGCATGCAGCCTTGACTCGCGCGCCACGGCCAACTCACGCTGCACGTCCTCGCTGGTTTTTCCTTGCGACGGCTCCCGCAAATCACCTCGCATTCCACACGATCCATTCTCCGTTTCCGTTTGACCGGGTCCTTATGCCAGACCGGAGACACTCGCTAAACGTGAGCGCGACATGACAGTTCCCGTCGTCCAGACGATGCAGCGCAACAAAAGATGCGCACGAGATTTATGACGGAATTGTCATCTCGCTCTCATGCCCGCATCGGGCAACTATGGTATCTGTACGATGGTCGCGTCCCATCCTCACATTGAACCGTATGCTTCACTTTCAACGAATGCGAAGCCTGACGATGCGAATCACGCATTTCGGCGCAACCGTCCCAGTGCGCTGGGCGCAGCTCCGTATTCATCACCCAGTTTCACTCGGGGCCGCGCTGCTCGTCATCGCACTCAGTTCGCTGGCGTTCTGGTGGAATCAACCTGACGGGCTGTTCAACGGCGGAGAGCCATCCTGTTCCTCCGCATATGGGAAGCCGCGTGTCCTGCACGAGCCGTTCTTCGAGCGAGGCCTGCTTTCGCTCGAAGTGTTTTCCGCGATGACTCGCACCATGTCGCAGCCCTCCGGTTCGCCGTCCGCAGCCCATCACGACCTCGATGCATCCAATGCGTCGGCGTCATGCGCGCCCACACGCATCGGCCGCTGACCCACAGCAGTGAGAGAAAAATCATGCGCATCCTGATCGTCGAGGACGAGATCAAAACCGGCACATATCTTCGCAAAGGCCTGACCGAAGCGGGCTTTATCGTCGACTGGGTGGAAGACGGCGTGACCGGCCAGCATCGCGCCTTAACGGAGGACTACGATCTGATCGTGCTCGACGTCATGCTGCCCGGCCAGGATGGCTGGACGGTGCTGAAAAACCTGCGCCGCACCCATTCCACGTCGGTCCTGCTGCTCACCGCGCGCGACGAAGTGGACGACAAGGTGCGTGGGCTCAACATGGGCGGCGACGACTATCTCGTCAAGCCGTTCGACTTCGCCGAACTGCTGGCCCGTGTGCGCTCGATTCTGCGACGGGGCCAAACCCGCGACGCCGCCTCGCTGCAAGTAGCGAATCTGGTGCTCGACCTGACGCGCCGCAACGCCACGCGGCACGGCGACATGATCCTGCTCACCGCCAAGGAATTCGCGTTGCTATGGCTGCTGATGCGCCGCCAGGGCGAAATCCTGCCGCGTTCGACGATTGCTTCCCAGGTGTGGGACATGAACTTCGACAGCGACACGAATGTCGTCGACGCCGCGATCCGCCGCCTGCGCGCGAAAGTCGACGACAACTACGAACCCAAGCTGATCCACACCGTGCGCGGCATGGGCTACGTATTGGAAGAGCGCGGCCCATCGCAGTCATGATTCGACGTCTGCTCGCGGCGCTGCTCGTGCCGCGCACTTTGCGCGCGAGGCTGTCGATCCTCTTCGCGCTTTCGACCTCGCTGCTACTCATATTCAACGGAGTGCTGCTGTATCACGGCCTGAAAACGCGTATCGAAGCGGCGTCGGCCCGCGAGATGACCACGACCCTCGCCGCGCTGCAACTGCGCCTGCACACCATGCCCAGCATTCAGGCGATCAGCGCGGATCGTGAGACGTGGTACAACCAGTTATACGGTCATCAGAACCTCGACATCGCGCTGTTCGATGCGCACAGCGCACCGCTCGTTCGCACCAACGGCTACCGGCCGAATGCGGAGACGATGGCCGTTCGCACCGCCCTCGCGCCGGTGCGCGTGTCGCTCGACAAACTGCCGTTGCGGTTTCTGGTGGCGATGGCGCCGCTCGGCGATCTCGCCGGCAGCCAGGTGCGCGTGGTCGTCCAATACGACGCGAGCGGCGAGCGCGCGCTGCTGCGCGCGTATGCGCTCAATGTTCTGGTCGTCATCGTAACGGGGACGCTGGTGAATGCGCTGCTCGCATGGTCGATCGGCCGTTTCGGATTGCGGCCGCTGGCCCGTTTGACGGCGCGCGCCGAGCAGATCTCCAGCCGCCATCTTGCGGAACCGTTGCCCGAGCACGACATGCCCGGCGAACTGAAGGAACTCAGCCGTGCCTTCAACCGGATGCTCGCGCGCCTGCACGACTCTTTCACGCGTCTCACGCAATTTTCGTCCGACCTCGCGCACGACATGCGCACTCCGCTCACCAATCTGCTGGCGGAAGCGCAAGTGGCGCTCTCACAACCCCGTTCCGCCGATGAATATCGCAGCGTGATCGAATCGAGCGTGGATGAATGCCAGCGCCTCGCGCGGCTGATCGACAGCATGCTGTTTCTCGCGCGCGCGGACAGCATTCGCCACCGGCTGACGCTGCAGTATGTCGACGCGCGCAGTGAGGCGCTGCGCATTGCCGGCTATTACGAAATCATGGCCGCCGATGCCGGCGTGGAGATCGTCGTCTCAGGCAGCGCGCGCTTCGACGGCGATGTGCTGATGGTGCAGCGCGCGCTCAGCAACCTGATTTCGAACGCGTTGACCCACGCGCCGCGCGGCAGCGTGGTCGACGTGCGGTGCGCGGAACACCGGCGCCATGCGCATGTATCGGTGTCGGACACGGGCGCCGGCATTGCGAGACCGCATCTGGAGCGCATCTTCGACCGCTTCTACCGGGTCGATCCGTCGCGGCATAACTCGGCGAGCGGCACGGGCCTCGGACTTGCCATCGTCAAGTCGATCATGGACGAACATCACGGCGAATGCAGCGTGGAAAGCGTGCCGCACGTGCGCACCACCTTCAGCCTGCGCTTTCCGAAGCATCCGCCGATCAGTTAGGCGCAGCACGCGCCCGCACGATGACAAAACTATCATGCGGCGATCACCACGGCCTCATCCCCTGTCCCGCACAATGTCCCTGCCTGATCGATATTGTTCAGTCATCCAGATCAACCTGCGGAGGACTCGATGAAACACTACGCAACCGCACTCGCCGCCCCGATTCCCGACACACTCGCCAACGCGGCCATGGCAAGCGACAGCGAGAACCCCTGACGCCCGTTCGGCGACAGACACCGCTGCACTTACCAACGCGATCATCGCATCAAGGGAAGCCCGTTCATGACATACCCGAAACGCATGCTCGTCGAAAACCTCGCCTGGTCCGACGAAATCAACAACCGCGATCCCGCCTATTTCCGGCGCCTCGCCAGCAATCAGCAACCAAACGTGCTGTGGATCGGCTGCTCCGACAGCCGCGTGCCGGAAGCCATTACGCGGGCGATGCCCGGCGAGGTTTTCGTGCATCGCAATATCGCGAATCTCGTCGCCGATAACGACGAGAGCCTGGCGAGCGTGCTCGAATACGCGGTCACGGTACTGCAGGTGGAACATGTGATCGTCTGCGGGCATCACTGCTGTGGCGGCGTGCAGGCGGCGTTGCGGCCGCCCGCGCCCGAATTGCCGAACGTCAATCGCCGCATTGGAGGAATTCGCCGGCTGAGTGCGCTGCACAGCGCCGAACTGCGCGAGCTGCCAAGCTTCGAGGCGCGCGCGGATCGACTCGCCGAGCTCAATGTGCTGGCTCAGGTGCAGGCGCTGCAAGCCATGCCGTTGATTCAGCGCGCACAGCGCCCGGTGCAGATTCACGGCTGGATTTTCTCGATGCACGAAGGGCGTTTGAAGGCATTGACCGGCGCGCCGTGGACCGCGGACTACAACGTGACCGCCGAGGCCGCAGCGGGCTGATTGCCTCTGTGTCAACCCGCCGGCATCGCTGCGAGGAGACCGACTCGCCATGATCGACAGTGCCGCTCGCCGCGGTGTTGTGCGAATGGGAGTACCCGCGCCGGCCGGCAAGCTGACGACGCGTTACAAACTGTCTGTCAGTCCAGAAACTCCGTTGCCCGCTTGCGCAGCATCGCGCCGAAGTCGTCGAGCCAGCCGATCGACAGCCGCCAGCTCTGCCAGTAGAGATCGACGTCGATATGCTTGCCGGGCGCGATCTCCACCAGTTCGCCGCTGGCCAGATGCGACGCGATCATGCGCTCCGGGCACATGCCCCAGCCGAGCCCCGTGACGCAGGCACGCAAAAACCCGGCGACGTGCGGAATCCAGTGCAACGGCGGATCGAGGTCCGCGCGCGTGATGCGGCGCATGAAGCGCTTTTGCAACTGGTCCTTCGGATTGAAGTCGACGCACGGCGTGCGCCGCAAACTCTCGCGTGTCACGCCGCCGGCAAAGTGACGCGCGAGAAACGCTGGTGAACAGACCGCCAGATAACGCATGCGCCCGAGACGCGTGGAGCGGCAACCCTGAACCGGCTCAGCCTGCGTGGTGACCGCGCCTTGCACACTGCCGTCGCGAATTCGCTGCGCGGTGTGGTCCTGATCGTCGATCACCAGATCGAGCAGCATCTCCCGCTCGACGCAAAACTGCGCGACCGCGTCGATGAACCAGGTGCCCACGCTGTCGTCGTTGACCGCGATGCGCAGCGCCGGCCACGGTTCGACCAGCGTGCCGGGCAGCGCCGGCAGGCGGCCGGTCAGCTCCGCTTCGAGTAACTGCACGCGTTCGGTGTGGCGGCACAGCAGCGCGCCCGAGGTGGTCGCGACGCACGGCTGGCCGCGCTTGACCAGCACGCTGCCCACGCGCTCTTCCAGCAGTTTGACCCGTTGCGACACGGCGGACGGCGTCACATTCAGTTCGCCGGCGGCACGGTCGAACGAGCCGTGGCGCACCACGGCGGCGAGTGCGTCGAGCAACGCATAGTCGAGCATTAGCGTTCCTTAATCGGCGTTAAGTGAATTAGCTTCTCTTATGATCGGCAAACCCGCAGACTAGCCTCGTTCGCTGCTCCCGTCTACTGGATCGATTGTGAATTGGCTATCTTTTTCCCACGGCGCCGCCTTGTGCGCATCCCTGATCGTGACGATCGGCGCGCAAAATGCCTTCGTGCTGCGCCAGGGCATCATGCGCTCGCATGTCGGCAAGATCGTTGCGCTGTGCGCGTTGTCGGACTTCATTCTGATCGGTGCGGGCGTCGGCGGCGCAGCGGTGCTGGTCGAGCGTTATCCCGCGTTCGTCCACGCGATGCTGTACGTCGGGCTCGCCTATCTGGCGTGGTTCGGGATCAACGCGTTGCGCCGCGCGGTGCGGCCGGAGCATGCGGTGATGGATGGCGAGAAACTCAGCGCGGCGCCCGTGCAGCGCGCCGTGCCGATCATTCTGATGACGCTCGCCTTCACGTGGCTCAATCCGCACGTGTACCTCGACACATTCCTGCTGATCGGCACGGCCGGCGCGCGCGAACCCGAAGGCGCGCGGGTCGCCTTCGCGCTGGGCGCGATGGCGGTCAGCGGGATCTGGTTTATTGGTCTGGGTTACGGTGCGCGCGCCCTCGCGCCGCTCTTCAAGCGGGCAACGGCGTGGCGTGTGCTGGATGGCGCGATCGGCAGCATGGTGCTGCTGCTCGCGGTGACGCAGTTGCGGTGAGCGCCGCCAGCGCGGTTGTAATTGGACGCTGTTGACAGCAGCAAACCGCGATTTTCAGAAAGCACGGGCGCCCGCACCACGGCAAAACCGTACGCAACGCCCCAACTAAATGCACCCGAGCGCGGACGCCTTCAACGTGGCCGCGGCACGGGTAGAACATTCGAGCTTGCGAAACACGCTCTCCACATGCGTGCGCACGGTACTCGGGCTCAGTTCGAGAATGCGGGCAACCTCCTTGTTGCTGGCGCCCAGGCTGATGTGTTTTAGCACCTCCGCTTCTCGCGGCGACAGCAAGCCGGCTTTCGGCGTCCGCCCACGCTCGCCGGAGGCCGGCAAGTCGCCGAGTTCAGAAGAGACGATTGCCTCGACCACTTCCGCATCGAAACGCCCCGCCCGCGCCTGCTCGTCGAGCAGAGCCGCGGCCTGTTCCGGTGAAAATGCTGCCCGCCAGGGACGCGCCGAGCGCAACGCCACCCACGCGGCGGCAACCGCGAGTACACGCGCTTCGCGTCCCATTGCATCGCCGCCGCTGCCGCGGAAATAGCCTGAACCGTCGAGACGTTCGTACGCGAACGAAGCGATCTCCGACTCGCGAGCGAGGCCCTCGATCTGCTTGCCTGCACGCGCGGTCCAGTAAGGCACGAGCCGCACTTTTTCCCATGCGGCCGGAGAAAGCTCGCCGGGTGTGTTCCAGATGGCATTCGGGACCGCCATGCGTCCCATGCCATGGAGCAGCCCCGCCGTGTAGGTGCGCCGCCGCGCCTCATCGTTCATGCCCAGACGCGCGCAGCAGGTGCCGGCCGTCTCGGCTACCTGGCGCGAATAGCCGGTCATCCACGGCAGCTTCAGATCGATCACGTCGGCAACAATCTCCGGCGCGCTGGCAAGCTGCATCGCGGCCGTGCAGGCGGGCTCGGCATGGCGCTGCGCGGCCGGATCGTCGAGTTCAGCGAGCCATGCGGCAGCACGCGCTGAGGCGAGTCGCGCGAGTTCCAGCGGATATTGCCGGCCGGCCTTCTGCGCGATCAGCGTCTGCGCGCGCTCGAGACCGTAGACCCGGCTCAGAATCTCGAGATCCCCGGCCACGCCGACGATGAACACCGCCGCGGGCACATCGCGGCCCAGCCGATGGTCCGGCAAACCGGCGCCGTCCCAACTGTCGAAAATGCGTCGAAGCGCTTCCTGCGTCGCCTGGGCGAGGCCCAGCATATGCGCCACCTCGCCCGAGACCTCGCAGTGTATCTGGGCGAGCGAGGTGATCGCGGCGCCCACTTGCGCGGGCGTTTTGCCGGTCCCGGTCCAGTCAGGCCGCATGGCGAGCATGGCCGCGCGGCCGCCGACGTCGTCGCCGAACCAGTCGGAAAAACTGGTTGCGTTGGCCGTGCAGCCCGACCACCGCAGGAGGGACACCTCTTTGACGACGTCGCACTGGGCGTCGTCCAGACCGGCCTCTGCCGCGAGCCGCGCCGCCAGCCGGCCTGTGCGGGGCGAATGATCGGTGGGCTGCCCCATGCTGAGGTCGCCAATGAACGCCAGAGCCTTGACGGCGTCCAGTACCCGGATTGCAGAAACGTCATGCATAGCTTTCGACCTTGTTGTCAGCACCCGCTTGTCCAGTGAAACCGGATCGGCTCGGTCATTCGACCGATACAGCAAACCGGCCAGACAGCGCATTCTCCAATCCTCGAACTGTTTCTCACCCAACCAAGTTGACGAAGAGGATGAACATTATGAATACCCTGTTGAAAAAGTGTCTGGCTGCGACGTTGATGCTGGGCGGCCTGGTGTCGCAGGCCGCCTTCACCCCGGCGAGCGCCGCCGCGCCGAACGACGGTCTCAAGGGAAAGAACGTCGTGCTGGTGCACGGCGCGTTCGCCGACGGTTCGGGGTGGAACAAGGTGATTCCGCTGCTGGAAGCAAAAGGCCTGCACGTGGTCGCGGTGCAGAATTCCCTCAAGTCACTCGACGACGATGCCGCGGCAACGCAACGCGTCATCGAACAACAGAACGGGCCCGTCGTTCTGGTCGGCCACTCGTGGGGCGGCGCCGTGATCTCTCAGGCAGGCAACAGCGACAAGGTCAAGGCCCTCGTCTACGTCGCGGCGTTCGCACCGGATAACGGCCAGTCGATCAACGACCTCTTCAAAGGCAAGCCCGCGCCTGCCTGGATGGCGGCATTGCAGAAGGACTCCGCCGGCTATCTGACACTCTCGACCGATGCGATCATGAAGGACTTCGCGCAAGACCTGCCGCCGGCCGAAGCCCGTGTCGTAGCCGCGACGCAAGGCCCGTGGTTCGCCGGCTGCGCGGACGACAAGCTCGCCACCGCCGCGTGGCACAGCAAGCCGTCGTGGTACGTGCTGGCGCAGAAGGACCGCATGATCCCGCCGCCCTTGCAGGCCGCAATGGCGCAACAGATCGGCGCGACGGTGGTCAAGGTCAATACGAGCCACGTTGCGATGATGTCGCAGCCGACTGAAGTCGCGGCAGCAATCATCACGGCGGCTCGGGCGGCGAAGTGAGGGTTGGAGGCTGCCGGAATGTTCCGGAGAAATCAACGTGCGGGCAGCCGCTGCACGCATGCTTAAGGATCTGTTAAGCCGGCAGCAGTAGGATGCTGGCCTGAGCGTGCGTCGTGCAGCCGGGATGTGTTTTCCGTGAACGTTAGACGCAGCGCTCATCGTCTCTCAGGTTCTGGAAGCCTCGGAAAACCAGAACCCTTCAAGCCGGCCATCGCCGGCTTCTTTTTGCCCATTAGCCTGACATCGCGAGCCGCGCGCAATGAGTCAGACGTCCACGCAGCGGTTTCGCGCCGCTCACCCGTGACTGTCGATCCAGGCACGCGCCCACTCGAGACCCGCTCGTTGCGCTTCGTCCTCAGTATCGAAGCAGGCGAGAATGCCCGACGCTTCGACCAGCTTGCCGGCAAGCGTGATGGTCCCGCTAGCGCCGTACCGCTCGGGCTGCAAGATGTCCTCCTGCTGCAAGATGGCGTGCCCCCAGACGGTGTAGCCGTGATAAGTCTGGGACTCCATCAGCGTGTCACCCCGGGCGAGACGCCGCGAAAATCCACCCGCAACACGTTGCCCTCGGGCGTGATCTGCCGCGGAATTTCGGACATGTCCGGTGCGTGTGCAGGCGCGCTTTCCCGCTTATCCGATTTCGCGACGAGTCGTGCAACCGGCGCCGGTGCAGGCCGCGCGCGAGCTTTCACGGCATGGGGAACGATGTGACGGCTCCCGGCAGCCCGACGGGCAACGACCGCGCAATGCGGCTTGCCGAGTCGCGCTTCCGGCGGGTTCCAGACCTCGACATAGTGCCCGCCGGCCATTGCCGTCGAAGCCGATGCGAACAGCATGATGCCCAAGCCCAACAATCGAAACATGTTCTCTCCTATGCTCCGTCGCTCGCGCCGCCGCAACTACAGCCGCGCCGCAAGATTCCATGCAGGATACTGTACATCCATACAGGTCTTTGCGCAATCCAATGATCGTCGCGCAGCAGCTTGCGCTCCGGGCATGACGCCAATGCGTAACGAGGATGAGAACATAGCCGCCGCGCGGTTTGCGAGCGGTGGTCAAAACTCTGAATGAGCTTTGGCGGGCCAGAAGCCCGACGCGGATTGTCGGGAGCAGCAGTCGAACTAAAAAACTACCACATGGTGGTTTGAAAGCGTTTTCGGGTTGGTTGCGGTATTCGCTGCACGGTCAAGAGCCTGAATCCGCAACCCATCAACATCAAGTGCGGCGAAACCGCCGCTACCCCCTTACTCCACCGTCACGGACTTCGCCAGGTTCCTCGGCTTATCCACATCGGTCCCACGCGCACACGCCGTGTGATAAGCCAGCAACTGCAACGGCACCACATGCAGAAGCGGCGACAACGGCCCATAGTGCTCCGGCATTCTGATCACATGAATCCCGGGCTCACTCCCAATCCGCGTATCCGTATCGGCAAACACATAAAGCTCGCCGCCACGCGCCTTCACTTCCTGAAGATTCGACTTCAGCTTCTCGAGCAGCGCGTCGTTCGGCGCGATCGTCACCACCGGCATCGCATCGGTGACGAGCGCCAGCGGGCCATGCTTCAACTCGCCGGCGGGATACGCCTCCGCGTGAATATAAGAAATCTCCTTGAGCTTGAGCGCGCCTTCGAGTGCGATCGGATAGTGCGAGCCGCGTCCGAGAAACAGCGCGCTTTCCTTGCCCGAAAACTTCTCCGACCACGCGATGATCTGCGGCTCCAGCGCCAGCACCGCGTTTAACGCGGCCGGCAGATGGCGCAACTGGCGCACATAGTCGGCCTCCTGTTCCGGGCTCACCGTGCCGCGAATTTTGCCGAGCGTCGCCGCAAGCACGAACAGTCCGACCAGCTGCGTGGTGAACGCCTTGGTCGACGCCACGCCGATCTCGCGGCCCGCGTGCGTGTGGAACGATAGTGACGTCAAGCGCACCATCGCGCTCGTCGCCACGTTGCAGACCGACAGCGTGTGCTTGTGTCCGAGCGACTGCGCATGCTTCAACGCAGCGAGCGTGTCGGCCGTTTCGCCCGATTGGGAAATCACGACCACCAGCGCTTTCGGATTCGGCACCGAATCGCGATAACGGTACTCACTGGCGATTTCGACCTGGGTGGGAATCTTCGCAATCGATTCGAGCCAGTACTTGGCCGTCAGTCCCGAATAATAGCTGGTGCCGCACGCGAGAATCAACAGACTGTCGATATCGGCGAACACGGCCGCAGCCTCCTCACCGAACAACGACGCATCGAGCGATTCGCCTTGCGGTACCGTATCGGCAATCGCGCGCGGTTGCTCGAAGATTTCCTTCTGCATGAAATGCCGGTACGGGCCGAGCTCCACGCCGCCGCCATACGCAGCCACCGTGCGCACTTCGCGCTCTATGTCGATGCCATCGCGGCTCACCACGCGCACGCGCTCGAGCGTCAACTCGCACACGTCGCCCTCTTCCAGGAAGATGAAGCGTTCGGTCTCGCCGGCCAAAGCGAGCGCATCGGACGCGAGGAAATTCTCGCCTTCGCCGATACCGACGACGAGCGGCGAACCCTGCCGCGCGCCCACCACGAGATGCGGATGAGCCTTATGCTCGACCGCGATCGCGTATGCGCCGCCCAGTTGCTTCACCGCCTCGCGAACCGCCTCGAACAGATCGCCGCAATACAGGCTGTGCACCAGGTGCGCGACCACTTCCGTGTCGGTTTGCGAAACGAACACGTAGCCCTTTGCGCGCAGCATCTCGCGCAACGGCTCGTAGTTTTCGATGATGCCGTTATGCACCAGCGCCAATTCATCCTTCGAAAAAATCGGATGCGCGTTGTCCGTGACCGGCGCGCCATGCGTCGCCCAACGCGTGTGCGCGACGCCCGTGCCGCCTTCCAGATGCGTCTCGCGCGCCTGCGCGTCGAGGTCGGCGACGCGCGCCGTGCTGCGCGCGCGGCGCGGACCGGCGGCGGCCAGCACGGCGACGCCGCACGAGTCGTAGCCGCGATACTCGAGACGCCGCAGTCCTTCGATCAGAACCGGGACGATGTTACGTTGCGCTACCGCGCCGACAATGCCACACATAAACTTGCTTTCCCACGTGATGTTGTATCGGATGGGGCGAGCCGCCCCGAATCGGATCGAATCGGATCGAGCCTCAGGCGTAGCCGGCCGGATTGGCCGACTGCCAGCGCCAATGGTCCGCGCACATGCGTTCGATGCCGTACTGCGCGCGCCAGCCCAGCAGCTTTTCCGCCGCGGCCGGAGCGGCGAAACAGGACGCCACGTCGCCCGGACGGCGCGCCACGATTTCATAAGGCACCGGCTTGCCCGAAGCCTTTTCGAACGAGCGCACCACGTCCAGCACGCTATAGCCCTGGCCGGTGCCGAGGTTCACCACGAAGCTCGCATCGCGCGCAACCAGCGCGTCGAGCGCGGCCAGGTGTCCGCGCGCCAGATCGACCACGTGGATGTAATCACGCACCCCGGTGCCGTCCGGCGTGTCGTAATCGCCGCCGAACACGCGCAGTTTCTCCAGCTTGCCGACCGCGACTTGCGCGACATACGGCATGAGGTTGTTCGGCACACCGCCCGGGTCTTCGCCGATCAGGCCACTTTCGTGCGCGCCGACCGGATTGAAATAACGCAGCGTGGCGATGCGCCACGACGGATCCGACGCTTCCAGATCGCGCAGGATCTGTTCGGCGATCAGCTTGGTCTGCCCGTACGGATTGGTGGCGGAGAGCGGAAACGATTCGTCGATCGGCGAAGTTTTCGGCACGCCGTACACCGTGGCCGACGAACTGAACACGAACTGCTTCACGTTGCGCGCGCGCATCACCGAAAGCAGTGTGAGCAGACTGCCGAGGTTGTTGTCGTAGTACTCGATCGGCTTCGAGACCGATTCGCCCACCGCCTTGAGCGCCGCGAAGTGAATCGCGCCGCTCACCGGATGCGCGTCGAAAATGCGTTGCAGCGCGGCTTCATCGCGTGAATCCGTTTCATGGAACGCGACGCGCTTGCCCGTGATCTGCTCGACGCGTTTGAGCGACTCGCGGTTGCTGTTGACGAGGCTATCGACCACGACCACGTCGTAGCCACCGTTCAGCAATTCGACACAGGTATGCGAGCCGATAAAGCCCGCGCCGCCGGTGACCAGAATCGTGCCTTTCAAGTCCATGCGAAATTCCTTTGGTATTGATTCAATCCGCTTGTCACGGTTGTGCATTGCCGGTTCCAGCCGCGCCCACGCCGACGGTCGCGAGTCCGCCGTCGGTAACGTAGGGCACGAAGCCGGCTTCCGTGATCCGCGCCGCAGTGGCGGCCGCGCATGTGTCGTCGGCGGCGGGCGGGCAATAGTCGATGGACAGCACCGGCAACCTGTATTGATCGCGGATCGTCGCCGCCTGCATCAGCAGCCAGTCGCGATCCGCTTGCGGCACTTCGGTGTAACGCTGCTTGCCGGCATCCCAACCGCGGTACAGCGATTCGAACGCCACCATGTAGGCGAGATCATGGACCTGCGGCAGGACCTCGAAACCGCGATTGAAGATCAGCCTGGCGTTCGGATAACGCCTCTTGATCGCGCGGATGACCCGCACCAGCCCCGCTTCCTGCGCGGCGCGCGCGGCGTCGGTTTTGGCGATCAGGTGGTAGGAATCGAGCGTGTCGAGAAAGAAGCCGCGATAGCCTTTTTTCCATAACGGCGCGATCACCTTGTCGACGAAAAACGCCGGCCATTCAGCGGCCGTCTGATCGATCACATGCGAGGCCCACGCCTCGTTGACGCCCGGCAGCCACGCGCGCGGCATCGCGCTGTAATACGCGCGATGCGGGTTCACCTCGCCCACGCTCACATACGCGAACCACGCCGGATGGCTCTGCCGGTGTGCGCGCGGATCGAAGTGCGCGTCGGGATCGACCACCACGACATCGAATCCGGCCAGTTCATCGACAGGCGGATTCATGCCGTAGTACAACGCCACCGACGGTCCCGCCGGCGCGTTCGCCGCGCCCTGCGCGTGCGCAACCGAAGCCAGCGCGCCGAGCGCGGCCATACGCGCGAACCGGCTGACACGGCGCAGCAGCGCGCGCAAGCTGAAGCGTCGGTCCTGATCGTGATCGTGCTCGGACAAATCCGGCTCCTCTCTCATGTTGTTCGGGCAACGCCGCCCGCTTGACGCCGTCGTTTCTAGCTACCCACAGGCAGGAACGGCCACCAGCAAATACTATCGAGCGATACCGTCGAGATCGACGGACTGAAGCCCGCCTGTTGCGCAGCCGTCCATGCGGTTTGCGCGGCCGAACTCGCCGTGCATGACGACGTGTAGTCGAGCGAGCCGACGAGGAAAGCGCTGCGGCCGAGATTCTGCTCTATGCTTTGCCACGACTTCAGCTGCTGCACGAGCGACATGCTAGTGGACGGCAAGAAGACCTGCTCCGCGATCACGCCGTCGATCAGCCACGGAAACGATACACCGCCCGTCGTTGCGCCGATGGCCGATACCGGCGCGGCGTTTGGCACCATCGACAGATCTGGAAAGCGGTCACGCAGTTGCTTGACGAGATCGAGACCGCCCTGGGCGCAGCTTGCATTGCACGGCGCACTCGACGCATTGGCGCCGTGTCCGACGATTTCGAAGTTGTCCAGCATGAAGCCGTCGACACCGGTTGCCGCGAGACGCGGTGCGATGTAGTTGACAATCAGGTTCTGATAGTCGGCGTTGGCGGGATTCATCCAGTATTCCTGGAAGCCCGAATATCTGCTGATTTGCGCCGCGGTATTCGCGCCGCACGACACGAAGCCGGACGGCACCGTGTTCCAGTAAGTCCGCGATTTTTCGCAGGCGCCAAAATTCAGGTAGCTGAGCACTTTCGCGCCGTTCGCCTTCAACGCGGCGATTTGCGCGGCCGAGAAGGCAGGCGTGCCGTTGCCCGGATCCGCGTCGATCACGATCACGTTGAACGTGGCCGCCGCCTGAGCGAGGTCGAGCGCGCTGCCCCGGCCGTAATAGGCCGTCCACACCGGCGATGCCGGCAAGGCGCGGGCCGTCGAGATCGTGGGCGCGGTAGTCGAGCCGGAATTCGTGTTGTTCGACGAATTGCCCGAACCGGTCGAGTTCGGCGAACCAGTCGAGTTACTAGAGTTACCGGCGCTTGCGCTCGCCGGAGTCGCCACAGCCGCCGTCGATCCATTCGGACCGCCCGTGCCGCTGCCACCACCTCCGCAGCCGGCCAACAGACTGCACGCCACGACGATCACGGCTGCACTGAGCCAGCATTGGACGGCTCCGCGACGGTGATGAACACCGGCGGCAAGGCGCGCGCGAGCGGCCCGCCGAAGCGGGCCAAAATCAGCTTGATGCATGGTGGAATCCGAAGTCGAACGGTGTGAGGCCAAAGGTGCCGGCGCGCCGGTTCGTCTCGTCGAGCCCGCACTGCCCTCACCGCTTCTGGAACGGCAGCATGAACGCGATCTCGAGCCGGAACGGCGCCGCCCTGGATCAACCCCGCAACATATACGTTTCGTATTCCAAAGACATGAATTTACGATCGAGCACCTTCACGGCTGCCACCACCACGACCAGCAACGCCAGCGCAAATCCATAACCGTAGAAATCCGGCCCGAGCCTGAGCGTGATGCCGGTGAAGAGTCCATTCAGCACGACGAACGCGCCAGTGAGCCGCAGCACCATACGCCGCCCGTCGAGATAGAAGAACACATTGAGCAGACCCAGCAGCAACACCTGCAGACTCGCCGACACCACGTCGACCACAAGCAGCGGCATATACAGCGGCGAAATGCCGAGCGAGCCCAGCACGCGCTCGCCGAAGGCGACGATCAGCAGCAGCACGACCGCCTGCACCTTGATGATTTCATACAGGCCGGCCCGCACGCTGCCCACCATCATGTCGCGCATTTCGTTGATATGGCGCAGCGTCGCGCCGCTGCGCACGGCGTCGTAAAAGGCGTCGTAGTACTCGACGAAATCCGCCTCGATGCGCACGAGGAACGTCGCCATGCCGGGCATCACGCACACGTAGGCGATAAAAATCGGAATGTCGTAAATCACCGATGCATGCAGCGGCCCGATCACGCGCGTGCCCGTGCCCGGCGCATACCAGAACATGAACTTGTCGAGCCACACGCCGATATTGAACAGCAGGCCGACCAGCGCGAGGCTCGGATAGGCGAAGCGTCGCTCGAACACTTCGAACGACACGAAACGCTCGCTGCGGTAGTTACGGTAAATCAGACCCGACAGACCGGCGAGCAGCACGATGTGCCCCGCCACGAAGCCGCCGAGCAGACCGACCAGTCCATAGCCGTTCAACGCGAGCGCGAGACACACCACGCACGCATAGCCGACGGCGAATACCATCAGGATCTGCCGGTACTGCTTCACGCTCGACAGGAAGATCACGGCGATCCAGATGTTGCTGACCACCACGAAGCCCGTAATCATCAGCAAGCGGTAGATCAGCGGCTCCTCGCGAAAGCCCACCAGCATCGCGACCACAGCGACCACGCTGGCCAACACCGACGACACCAGCACCACGCCGTTGTAGTTCGACAGCACGAGGTCGTCGCGCTTTTCGAACAGCCGGTCGGAGATGAAACGCGTGAACGACAGTTGCAGCGGCCCGGTCAGAATCAGACTGAGCGCGATCAGATAGGTGACCGACACCTGGAACTGCACGATCGCGAAAGTCGGAATCACCGAAGTGAGACTGATCAGGCCAATGATCAGGATGCCGAAGATCGACAGGATCAGCGGACCGGAACTGATCAGGCCCGCGTAGGCATAGGCGCGCGCCACGCCGGTCAGCGTGTCGCGGCGCATGATCTTGCGTAATTCGAAGCCGATACCCGCCATCAGCGTGTCTCCTGCGATTGAACGGGCTGCGCCGGACTCGCGTGCGGCTCCGCCTTTGATTGAGTGCCGTGATGCATCGGGCAGCGCGCCGCATCGGCGGCCGAATAGTTGCGCTCGCGATCCGGCATCGCGGCGAGACGCTCATACAGCTCGCGATAGCGGTCGATCATCTGCTTCTTGGTGTAGTAGCGGCGCACGCGCGCGAGGCCGGCCTGCTGCGCGGCCTGCCAGCGGGTTTCGTCGGCGAGCAGCGCCAGCACCGCCTGGGCGAAGGCCGCCGGGTCCGCGAGCTGGACCACCGCGCCCGCGGAGCCGAGCGCGCGATCTTCCGCATCCACGCCTTCGATCAGTTGACGGCACGAGCCCACGTCGGTCGTGATGGCCGGCACGCCAGCGGCGAAACCTTCCAGCACCACCAGCGGCAGCGCCTCGCTGATCGAGGTCAGCGCGATCACGTCGATCTGCGGCATCATGTCGTCGATGCGCTGGAAGCCGAGGAATTTCACATTGCGGCTCAGGCCGAGACTCTCCACCAGCGCGCGGCATTCGAGCGCGTAAGCGGGATCTTCCTCTTCCGGTCCGATGATCCAGCCTTCGAGATCCGGCATGGTGCGCGACGCAATGAAGATCGCGCGAATGAAGGTCTTGATGTCCTTGATCGGCACCACGCGGCCGATCAGCGCGACCACGCGGTGCGAACGCGGCTTGCGTTGCGCCACCAGCGGCCCGAGCGCGTCGACGTCGATGCCGTTCGGAATGCATTGCGTACGCTCGGCGCGCGCGCCGTCCGTGATCTGACGCTGGCGGTTCGCCTCGTACAACGCGACGATATCGTCAGCGGCGTCGTACGCGAGCTTGCCGATCGCTTCGAAGAAACGCACCCACAGTTCGCGGAAATAGCTGACGCGCGAGATATCGCGTTCGAACACGCCGCGGTTGTCGCGAATCCACTGGCTTTGCAGCAGGTCGATCTTGCGTTCTTTCGTGTAGATGCCGTGCTCGGAGATGAGCAGCGGGCGGCCGGTGCGGTAATGCATCAACGCGCCGAGAAAGCCGCCGTATCCCGTCGATACGGTGTGATAGACCTTCGCCGGCAACAGCTTCTCCGCGACGCGCGCGAGTTGCCACAGCGGCTTGTGCATGATGCGCACGGTCCAGAAATAATCCGTGAACGACGGATCGGTACAGTACTTCTGATACTGATCGACGATCGTGTCCCACGCCGCGCGGCTCGACAGGAACTGTTGCTCGTTCAGCGCGCCATTCGCCCCGAGCATCGGAATCATGCTCGCCATCAGACCGCCGACATCCAGCCCGCTGCGCGGATCGCGCAAGGCGTCGTGCAATTTCTGCGAGCGCGCGAACGCCGCGGCGTCGCCGGCGACGGCGCGCGGCTGAAAATCCGCCACGACCTGTTCGTACAGGAAGTGCGTTTCGATATGCACCACGTTGTCCGGCAACGCATACGCGGCGCCGTTGTAGTCCTGTTCCCGGCTGCCGATGAACACAATCGCGAAGCGGGTCTCCGGGTAGGAGCGGATCATTTCATTGACCCAGCTCGACACGCCGCCACGCACGAACGGGAACGTGCCTTCGAGCAACAGGCAGACATCGGCATCGGCGGCACGGCGGATCGGGAGTTCTTTCATCATGACCAGTACTTCACAACCGGTTTGAGTGTGGGCAACGCGGCGGCATTGCCCAGCGATGCGAGAAGCTGCTTGACGCGAGCGTAGTCGCCGCGCAGAAAGTCGGCTTCCGCCAGCCACGGCACCAGCCGTTCGCGCGGAAAACCGAGTGCGAGCGCCTGGCCGATGTATTCATGCGCGGCATTGGGCAAGCCGTTCGCCAGCGCGAGACGGCCGCGAATCAGCCACAGCGCGGCATCGCCCGGATCGGTTTCGAGCGCCGCCTGGGCGTAGCGGTCGGCCTGTTGCAGCGTATGGCGGTAAACCGCGCCTTGCACCAGGTTCTGGTACACGAGTTCGAAGTACAACTCGGCGAGCAGGCGGTTCAGCGCGCGGCGCTCAACGTCGTTGTCCGTCGCTTCCAGCGCTTTGCTGGTGCGGAAGATCTTCTGCATGATCTCGTTTTCAGCGTGATCCAGCGTACCGTAAGCGATCAGGCGAATGTCTTCGAGCGGATCGGCAAGCAACTCGCGCAGCAACGTGCCCGTGGTGCGGGTCGGCATGCTCTGGATCGCCACCAGCGCGGACAGCCGGTCGGTGGGCGACACCTGAGTGTTGGCGAGGCGCGCCTGCAAACGCGCGCCGCCGCCGTGCGACACGCGCGACACCAGGTAGGTGACGAATTCCGGGCGCGGCACATCGGCAAGTTGATCGCTTTCCTTGGCTCCCGGAAAGAGCGCCGCCCAGATGCAACTGATCAGCACGACGAGGCCGCCGAACAGCGGCACGAACGTACAGGCGAGCCACAGGAACAACAGCGAAACCGCGCGCGGCTCGCGGTAATTCAGCGGCAGCCATGAGCGGAACGCGACCGCCTCGGCGAGTCCCGCCAACGCCTGCCACGCGAAAAAGCGCAGCAGCGGATCGATCGCGCCGGCCGGTTGCAGCAGGCTCGCGATCGCCAGATATTGCACGATCACGGCCACCACGGCCGCGAGCGCGCCGACGATGAGAGAAAGGGTCTTAGACATCGAGGCCGCTTCGTTTGAGAAGGCGCATCAGCGCCGCGCCCGGCTCGCCGCCCTCGAGGTGGAGCGTATGAACGCCGACGCGCGCGCGTTCCAGGTCGGTGTTGAACTGGGCCGTCAGGCTGGCTTCGATCCGCGCGAGATAACCGTCGATACCGGTCGTGTCGGTGGCCGGCATCAGATTCACCAACACCGACTGCTTCGCGGTCTGCACCGGCCACATCACGTCGAGCGAACGGCGGCGGCGCATGACGTGCTCGAACAGCGAGTCGCCCTCTTCATCGCGCGGAAACGCCAGCGCGACGAGCGACGACGCCACGCCCGCCTTCTGCTGAAGACGCGTGAGGCGGCTCAGGTCGAGCGCGAATTCATACGGGCAGTTCGGCACGCGGTCGAGAATGCGCTGTACGAATGCGGAATGCTCGACGCCGTCCGCGTAATAGCCGAGAAGCACCAGCAGCAATTGCAGGTTGTCGAAGTTGAGCGACAGGAACGGCATGCGCTTGACGACGAGCAGCGCGCGCAGTTCGCCGTCCGCCGATACGAGCGGCGCGCACACCAGGTATTGGCTGACCGGCACGACGGTGTCTTCGTTCTTCAGATGCGCGACGCTCAGCGTGTTCAACGCATGCGTGACGAGTTCGTCGTGCGCGGCGAGTTCGAACGGATCGCCGATCTGCGCGATGGCCTGCGTGCCGAGCTTGCCGTGATGCACCGGATACAGCGCCGCGACTTCAATCTGGCAGGCTTGCGCGACAAATTCGAGCAGACCGCTCGCGCCGCCCAGCGGATCGCCGCCCGGCGCATCGTTTTCCTTGCCCGTTGCCGGCACGGCAAGCGCCGTATCCGTGGCGACCGACAGACGGCGCAGCTCGGTAATCGAATCGCGCAACGTGGTCGGGCGCGACAACAAATCCTTTTCGAGCCGCTCGTGCGAGAGCCGCATCAGATAGTGACTGTTGGTCAACGCGACGAGGCGGTCGTTCAGGTAATCGTTCAACGAGGACGCGCGCTCGGCGCGGCTGCCCCACGTATCGCCGAAGTGCCCGGCGAGAATCGTCTGGATCAGACCGCCCGCGAAATACAGCGTGGGGAACGGGCCGCCATTCGGATAAAAGAGCGCCCATGCCCCGAGCATCAACGCTCCGCTCAGCAGACCGAGCAGGCTGCCGTAGCGCAAGGCCACTAGCAGCGACGCCAGCCACAGCCACGGAAAACCATTGTGCAGCAGCAACGGGTCTTCAGGATGAAGCCAGAGCGCCACGGCCAGTACGACCAGCACGAGCACGACGGTCTCCACGATCGCGAACGGCCGCGCCACCGCGGGCGCCAGCAGGCGGCGCACGCGTCCGAGATTGCCGAACGGATGCGCATGGCGCGGCTTCGAGGCGCCTGGGTTGTTTTCCACGGCTGCGGTATTCACGGCCATTTCCTTTTTACATGTCGGGTTGCGGCCGGCGGCCCGCACTTCGGGCACAAACACGCAACCTTGGGGATATGCTTATCGATGCTTTTACTGACGCGCTTGCAACGGCGACAGAACCTTGGCGATCAGCGAGGTCGCCACGCTCGACAGACCCGAGCGGCTCCAGCCCGTACGCGTGCCCGTCGCGCTCCACACCACGGCGCCGTTCGACACGTCGATCAGTTCGAACGTCACGCCGACCACCGGCTCGCCGTCCACGCCTGTTTTGTAGCGCCATTCTTCAACCGCGCCCGACAGCACATAGCGGGCGTTCTGCGAACGCGCCCATTCCAGCGCTTTGTCGCTGTCGGCGCGCTGCGTCGTGTCGAATAGCGAGTTGCGGTTCGAATCGGCAGGCGCGATGCGCACATCGGCGATCCCGCCCGCGCGCAGCGTGTTGGCCGCGATCGACTCCGCGCTGTGACCGGCATCCGGCGTTTCAGTGTAGTTGGCGATCGACACCACCGCCACCTTGTCGCCGCGCGCGAGCGCCGGACCGGAGGTCTGGCGCACCGTGCCGCACGCGCTCACCATCAGGGCCAGCGCGGCTGCCGCGACACACCAGGCGCTCGTACGAGCCAATCGTTTAATGCCGTACATGAAGAATTCTCCTTGGGATAACTATGCGAAATCCGGTTCAATAAAACCAGCTATAGCGCGCGCCGATCTGGGTCACTGGCGTGCCGAGACGCGAGACGCGCTGATGCGAGAAAAAGAGTGCCGCGTGATCGCCGCCGAACACCGTGCCCGCGAGACCCAGACTGATCGACGGCCCCCAGCCCTGGAACGAGTCGTGCAACACGCCCACGTCGAGGAACGGGCGCCATGCGCGCGTGTACTGGTCGATCAGATCGTTGCCGAAACCGAAGAACAGCCCGTATTGCGAATAGGTTTGCGGAACGAAGGTCGATGCGGCGACCGGCCCGGCGCTTGCCGGAATCAGCCGCGAAATCAGGCCGTCCGCGGAGCCGCTCGCGCCGTAGTCGCCATGCGCGCCGATCAGGCGCACCGTGTAGTCCGGATAGTTCGTGCGGATCCGATAGCCGATCTCACCCGTCGAGAGCACGCCGCTGCCGAGGTAATTGCGCGCCTGGCTATAGAAACGATCGGCTTCGACGGTGCCCGTCGCATACAGATGCTGCGTCGCGCGGTACGTGATCGTGCCGACCACGTTGTCCTTCATGCCGCCGACCAGCAATGCCTGCGATTCGCGTGCTGTCTGATTGCGGCCCGCTTTCAGCGCGATCGACAGCGGCGAGTTCCTGCCCCACTCCGCGCCCACCGACACGCTATAGAAACTGTCGAGCGCTTCGCGGCGGCCGGCGGTCACCATGAAAGCGGTGTCGTAGGTTTGACGGCGCGCGTAAAACTCCACCGAACGATCCACCGAAGGCACGTTGGTCAGTTGCGACTCGTCCGTCGAGTGCTGAAAGCGTTGGACACCGTTCACGCCGACCATGTAGAGATCGGCGACCTTGATGCTGCCCGCCAGCGTCTGCTCAATATAGTCGAGCGGATGTTCGACGAAGCTGGTCACGGTCGCGTCGAGTGATTGCGGCCATGTCAGCGCGGTTTGCTCCAGCCGGCTGTGCAGCTCCGAATCGTAGGGCGCGCCTTCCAGGCCCTGAAACGCGAGGTTTTCCGCCGCTCCCGGACGATCCACCGCGATCGAAGCATCGATACGGTTGTAGAGCGGCAAGCGTGCACCTTGCTGGTCGAGCAGACGCTCCATCGCGGGCTTGTCGTTTTCGGCGAGCGCGATTGCGATCAGCTGCTCGGACGGCTGCACCAGCACGTTGGCGTACTGGCGCGCCAGCCAGCGCTTCGCCAGCGGACTCGCTTCATGCGACATCGCCCAGGCGAGCGCCACGTCCCGCGCCACCGACGAAGTCAACAGCGCCTGATCCGGCGACTTCGCCGCTGCGGGTGCCTTCACCGGTTGCGCGGGCGGCAGGCCGGCCGCGTCGCCGAGCAGCGTGCGGCGCGCATCGGCGTTGTCGTTGCGGCCCGCGTCGCTCGCGAGCAGATCGATCAGGAAAGCCTTCGACACGTCCGCGTTTTCGAAGATCGACGCGAGCGTGACGCGACGGCCGAGCATCTGCTCATGCACTTCGCCACCCTGCGAGGCGCGCGTGCGCAGCACGATCTGGCCTTGCGCGCTGTTGGCGCGAACCTCGGCCTCTTCCTGCTGCATCTGACGCCAGACATTGCGGCGGATCGACCAGGCGAGATCGCTGCGCCCCGCCATTTCCTGCGCTTCGGCGTAGGCGAGTTGCCATAACGGATCGCGCGACATCGACGCCGACTGCAGGCGCAGATACCTGAGCGCCGCTTCCGGGCGGTTCAAACGCATCTGCGCGGCGGCCAGCGGCCCCCACAAAGCCGGCGCTTGGGCAGGCGCATCGCGCCATTCGGCGACTGCCTCGCGCAATTGCGCTTCGCTGCCGTAGTCCACCAGCGTCCAAAGCAGCGCGGCGCGCAAGTCTAGCGTCGCGCCGGGCAGCGACACCGCGTGCCGCAAATCGTGCAACGCGTCGAGCGGACGATCGATCTGGCGATAGTACTCGGCCCGCACGCGCAGGAATGCCGGGTCGGCTTCGCCCGCGGCCAGTTGCTCGGGTGTGAGGCTCTTCAGCAATTCATCGACGCGCTCGTATTGCTCGGCGTCGGTGTAATAGTGAATCGCGCTTTGCAGCGCGCGTTGCGAATGGTCACGGCGGAACTGCAGCTCGGACGTGCGCGCTGCGTCGATCGGATACGCGTCGTAGAAGTACGTCATCGCGCTCAGGTCCTCAGGCGCCGCCTGGCCGCTTGCCAGCAGATGCTTGTAGGCGTCATTCGCGATATCGTCACGCTGCAGCAGGCGCGCGAGCTGGGCGGCGTTGCGCCAGAACAGCACATCGTCATTCCTGGCGCCGCGGCGCGCGGCGAGCAGCGTGTCGAGCGCGCCCTTGTAGTCGCCGTGACGATACAGGAGGCTTGCCGTGCGCAGCGCGTATTGCGTGTTCGACGGATAAAGCTGGTTCAGCTTGCGGTAATAAGTCAGCGCTTCGTCGTCGTGACCCGAGCGCTCGGCGAGCTGACCCAGACGCGCGTCGATCGCTTCCGCCGGCGAATTGCGCTGGCGGCCGCGCAGGAATGCCAGCGCGTCGTCAGGACGGCCGAGGCGTTCGTAAGCCGCGACTACGGAGTCGACCAGCTTCAGGTCGCCGGGCGAAGCATTCGATGCCTGGATCAACGCGGCCAGATAGGCGTTGTCGTCGTTGAGCATCGGCGCGAGGCGCATCACGTTTTTCCAGCCTTCGGGATCGTGCGTGGCTTGCGCGTAGGCGAGCCACATCTGCAAGGCGAGCGGCGACGCGTGATTCCATTCGGCAACCTGAGCGAGGCGCTTAGTCCAGACCGGCGAACCCGGGTTCTTGCCGACCTGCTCCGCCGCCACGCGCTGAGCGTTGGGCAGATCGCTCGATTCGAGGAACGACTGATAGAGGAGGCCCGGTACGTCGTTGGCAGCGGCGGAGTTCGACGCGGCGGCCGACGCAGCCGCGGCGCCTGATGCCGTTGCGACGGGCGCCACGGCAGCGGGTTTCACCGACGCCGGCGCAGCGCTGGACGCCGCGACGCGCACGACATGCACCTCGCGCGAACCAAGGCTACTCGCGCGCATGGCAAGACCAGCCCGCACTTGCGGACCATCCATATAGGCGTACTGCCCTCGCGTGCCCGCTTCACTTGCACGCTCGCGGATAAAGTCGACGAGGCGCAGCGCGCCGTCTTCTTCCGGCCGAGCCTGCGCGTAACCTGCCAGCGCCTTCGCGTAACGGTCCACGAGATCCGGACGATGCGCCGCGCGCGCCAGATTCAGCAGCACCACGAGCGTTTCGTGATCGTGCCTGAATTCGGCGCCGTGTTGATCGGCGGCAGCGAGCGCTTCGTCGAGCAGATTGCCCGACTGCAAGGCCTTGATGCCTTCGATAAAGCACTGACGTCTCGCATCGACCGTTGCCGCGCTGGCTTGCAAACGGAACCAGCCGTTCGCCGCGCCGCGATAGTCGCCGCCATACATGGCGTAGCGCACGACTTCGCGATTCCAGCGCGTTTGCTGCGCGGCGTCCTGTACCGCGAGGCGCGCGTAGAGTTGTCCGGCGAGCTGCTGCGCATTCACCGACGCCGCCGCCTCAGCCAGCATCTGCAGATCGGCATTCGACCACGTCAGCGCAGCCGCATTCGTGAGCTGCGTGCGCAAACGCTCAAGCGCGGCCTCGCGGCCCGGATCGTTAGCGGGCAGCGCGAACGTCTCGCGCGTGTCGACGCTCAGACGCAGCAATTGCGCCGCGCGGCGCAGGTGCTCGTCCGGCATCGCCTCCATGCGGGCGGCGATACGGCGCGCGTCCTCGTTGCGGCCCAGACGCACGTATTGCGTGCCGAGCACCGAAAGGATTTCCGAGTTGTCGGGCTGCACGCGCAGCCATGCTTCCAGATACGCGATGCTGAGATCGCTCGGCGCGTCGGTCGAGGTCATCCGGCTGCGCAGACCGCCGCGCGGATGCACGAGATAGAGCGTGATCAACACGACGCCCGCGAGCAGCAGGACGAGCCACGTGGGCGCGATGCGAGGGCGGTTATCGACCACAAGCGACCTCGATTGACTGATAGTTCAATTTCTGTCCGACGTCGACCGGCGTATCGAAACGCAGGAATTCGCCGTCGCGGCGCGTGGCTACCGGCTGTTTATTGACGCTGACCTTGCACTGTTGCGCGTTGGCCAGTTTGACGAACGGCTGATAGTGACCGGCGAACTCGAAACGCACGCCCTGCGCCGTGCGCTGGAAATTGCGCACGAAACCGTTGGCTTCGCCGATATACGGCGCCGCGTCCGTGGCGTTGCCAATCGCAAAGCGCGCGCTGCCGCCGTCGATATGGATATACGTGCCGTCCGGACCGTTCGCGAAACCCGTCACGCCGGAAGCATCGGCCAGCGACGGCCTGGCCGCCCGCGGCCAGTGCAATTCGCGCACCTCGCCGTTGCCGCGCACGATCCAGTCGTTCGCCTGCGGGCCCACCTCTTTCGCCACCGCGAACGTGTGCCAGTCGAGCACCTTGCGGATGTACTCGCTCACGTAGACCGGCATGACCGGCTGCTTGAGCACCGTCGAGAAGATCTGGTCGAGCGCGCGCAGCGAGGCCACCTTGGTGCCGCTATACATGTGGTAGTAGATGTCGATCGGCTTGAAGCGCAGCGGCTTGTCGGTCATCGAGAAAGTTTCGAGCACGCGCTGGAAGCCGTAGAACGGGCCTTGCCAGTCGTTCGTGTAGACGTTCTCGTCCTGATTCGGCGCATACACCTGATAAGCGCCCGGCCCCTTGTCCACGCCGATCGGCGCGATATTGGTCCAGCTATTGGCTGATCGGGTGATGACCGTGTCGCCGCCGTTGAAGTTGTAGACGCCGGCTTCGTACACCTTGCGCACGACGAAACCAGGCGGGCGGCAGTCGCCCGACCATTGCAGCAGCACGGTCTTCTTTCCGGGCGGCGCGAGGCGCGTATTGATGTAGTCGATCGAACCGGTGATCTCGCGGTCGATATTGAAGTGATACCCCGGAATGTTCAGCGAGAACGCCGCGTCGCCGCCTCCGCGATCCACCTGTGCGCCGGTCTTGCTGTCCACCTGCTCCCACTGGAACGGATGCGAGTAGGTGTGCGTGCCAATCTCGACATTCGGCAGCGCGAACATCTTGCGGGCGATCTCTTCGAGACGCGGCGAGATATCCGGGTGCAGACCCTTTGGACCCACTTCACCTTCGATCACCGAAAGCGTCATCGGCACCTGATAGCGGGTGAAGATCTGCTCGTATAGCGCTTCGCCGGAATAGTCGGGACCGGGGAATTCGGCGCGCGAGGCGAAACCGTCGCCGTCCACGTGGGACATGAACAGACGCCGGCCGTTTTCAGTCGTGACGCTCGGCGACGGCATGTCCTGCAAATGCAGTGCGGCTTTCATGAACGCCATGGGCTGGATCGCCCAGCGTTCCTGCTCGATGCTGTCGAGCGACGCCACGGTGTACGGGCTGAGCGCATAGCCGCCCCACGGTGTGAGCGCAACCTGATCGAGCAGCACGCCGTTGGCCGAAACACGCAGCAGCGGCTGGCTGCGCGAGCCTACGCGCACGCCTTGCAGATCGCGCGGTTCGGGCTTCGGGCTGATTTCGAAGCCGACCATCGGGTCGCTCTTGACGACCGTGACCGGCGCGGCCAGCGTGCCGCCCACGGCTTGCAGATCGAGCGCCGCGCCTGCCGAACCGGCCGCGTCGAAGCCGAACGCGCCGAGGAAGGCGACAGGCACGTGATCCGCCATGCGAGCCGCGACCCAGCGTTGCCACGCCTCCGGGTCCGGCACCGCGCCGCGCTGGATCCACGCGACGACGCCCGCGTACCGGTCCGGCGTAATGGCGTCGGGCAGACGCGACGAAAAGTCGGCGTACTCGACGTCGTAACCCATATAGTTGAGCGGCGTGGCCAGATCGCGCACGCCGGCGCTCAGGTCGAGCGGATCTTTGGTGTCGCGGTCCTGCACGACGAGAATCTTGCGCGGCAGCACCTCGATCTTGCCGATGCCGACCACGTCGAGTGCCTTGCTCGTCACATAAGGCAGCATGCCGGCCGACACGACGCGCGCGGCGGTGTCGCGCGCGCATTGCCGGTCGTTGCGCGCGCAATATTCCACGGACACCACCGGCACGCCGGTTTGCTGCGTGAACGCGCGTGCATCCGCAATACGCTGTGCGCGCAATGCTTCGGGGACGTCCAGAAGCTGGCCGCTGTCGTCGATACCGCGCACCAGCGAATCGCCGACTACCGCGTAGAGCGACTTCGCCACCGGCAGCGCGTTGCGCATGACGTCGGCGCCGCCCGCTACGAGGCGCGCATCCGGATGAGCTTGATGAATGCGGCTCGCTGCGGCCACAGCAGCGGGCGTGTCGAGCAGGAAGCCGCGATAGCCGCGTTGCCACAGCGGCTCGATCTGACCGGAGAGGAACGCCTCGGCCGAACCGGCGGACTCGGCGCCGCTAGTGCGCGCGATCCATGTGGTATGCGCCAGCGGATGAGCCGCCGGCTCGAAACCCGTGGCGGGGTCGACCACGACGGCGTCGAATGCTTGCAATTCGCCGACGGGCGGATTGGCTGCATAGAAGAAAGCGAGGTTGGGTTCGGACACGGCGGAGTGATGTGCCGCCGCAGCGGGTTGCAACGGTGCGGCTTCAGCCAGAGTCGCTGCTTGAGTCGCCGCGTGTGTTGCAAGCGGTGCAATACCCGCCGCGCCAAGCACTACCGCAATCAAGGTTCGCGTAAGAAATCTCTCGCCCGCGCGTTCGACAACCCCGCAAGTGTCCCCGCCGGCGCATGCCCGGGTCCGCTTCTTCATCGCCAAAATCTTTTCCCCGTTCAGTCTGAACGCGAGCGGCGTTCTCCCTAAGGGGGAGAAAGTTTCCGCTTGCGGATTTTCGAGCCGGCCCGTCGGCATTATTTACATCGCGCAAAAGCAACGTTGCGGCGGATGCAATACCGACTTTTTGTTTGGTTACTGGTAAGGCCGTGGAAGATATCACATGACATGGGGTGTCTCAAGCTCGCTTATGGCGTTGCGTGAATCCCAATAGTTAAATAACAGCAAATGCATCCGCTTGAATTCAAAGGCAAACGATTGCGCGTCCCTGAAAGCCGAACAGTAATGGCGGCATTGCCTGCAATCAATTCGTCAAGCAAATCGACGGTGTGTTGGAAAATCACCTCACAGAGTCCCGATGATGCTCGCGGCGCTTAATTCTTCTGATCATTAAATCACATGTGCGCTGCGGTACTTCGTCGAAATCACCAAATCTTTTTAAGGCATGTCTAACACGCGCATTTGACTGCTCCCCGTCTCGGCTCGGGCACCGCACCCAGCAATAAGTACCGAAACGCATAGACAGAAACTAATTTTCCGATATGCTTCACGGGCATTCGATTCAAACGCTGCGAATAAATAAATCGGCCCCCTAAAGAAAATTCGGGAGATGCCGTAAGCGCAGTTTGGGCAAACCCGGAGCGATCCGGCGACGCAAAGCTACAGGGACTCCTTCGCGGGAGTTTGCCAGTTGCCCGCCGTATCCACGGCGGGCCAATCGACAGCGGTGACCACACCGCGTCAGGAGGCTACATGCAAGACAATCGGGGAATGGGTGCAGTTGCGTTTGTGGCTTCGGAATCGGCGGAAACAGTCCGTCTTTTGGGCCGCACGGGTAGAAGTCTGAAACGGGCCGGGTTGATCGCGGGCCTGCTGGTTGTGGGATGCCTGAACGGCACAGCCTTCGCGGCGACCACAACTACCACGAGTCTCGTCGTACCTTCCTACTTCAATGCCACCAGCAGCGTCGCGAACTGGAACAGTCTCGTGACCTCGGCGCGCAAGGTGCCGACCACGGCCATCCTGAATCCCAACAGCGGCCCTGGCGCCAAGGAAGATCCCAACTACGCGGCGGCCGCCGCCAAGCTTCGCGCCGCCGGCGGCAAGGTGCTGGGCTATATCTCCACCTCGTACGGCAAGCGCTCGCTTTCCGCGGTCGTGACCGACATCAACGCCTACGTCGCGATGTATAAGGTAGACGGCTTCTTCATCGACGAAATGACGTCCGACAGCCAGATGTCGCACATTCAGTTCTATCAGTCGATCTACAACTACATCAAAGGACTGAACGCCACCTACTCGGTGACGGCCAATCCGGGCACCAACATTCCCGAGCTTTACGCGAGCTTGCCGACGGCGGACCAGTTCGTCGTATTCGAAAGTACCGCGAAGAGTTACGCGAAATACCAGCCGATGAGCTGGCAGGCCGCCTATCCGAAGAGCCGCTTCGTGCACATGGTGTACGGCGCGACCGCCGCGCAGTTGCCGGGTGTCGTGCAATACGCGAAGGCACATGGCGCGGGCGGCGTGTATGTCACATCGCTCGCCGGCGGCAATCCGTATAAGGCGCTGCCGCCCTACTGGAACGATGAAGTCACGGACGCCGCCGCGCGTTGATGAGCCGATTCATATCGATATCGACATGATCTTTGCAGTGGCCGGCGACGCCGGCCGCTGCATCTTGTGAACGACGCAGCCGCCACGTGCCGGCGAGCGCGACTAAAACACACCCATCAGCTTCGACAACTGCGAAACGTACTCGCCATATAGCGGATCGCTTTTCACCTGATCGGGTTGTCTCGGCCGCGGCAGATCGATCTTGACGTCGTGAATCACGCGGCCGGGGCGTTCGGACATCACCAGCACCCGGTCCGACAGAAACACTGCCTCGTGGATGCTATGCGTGACCAGCAACACGGTGAGCGTGCTCTGCTGCCAGATTCTCAGCAACTCGACATTCAGCCGGTCGCGCGTGAGCGCGTCCAGCGCGCCGAAGGGTTCATCCATCAGCATCACGCGTGGCTCGAGCAGCAGAATCTGCCCGATCGCGGCGCGCTGCCGCATGCCGCCCGACAACTCATGCGGATAGCGATCGGCGAACGCCGTCAGACCCAAGGTTTCGAGCAAGGCGGGAAGCCGCTGATCCACTTGCGCGCGCGGCAGATTGCGCAATTTCGCGCCGAGCCGGATATTGGCGCCGACGCTCAGCCACGGCAGCAGATTGCTGGTCTGAAACACCACACCGATGTCCGGCACCGGCGCGCCGATCGGTTCGGCGCCGAGAAGAATACGGCCCTCGTCGCAGGGTATGAGGCCCGCGACCATGCGCAGCAAGGTGCTCTTGCCGCAACCGCTCGGTCCGAGAATCGAAACGAATTCGCTCTCGCGAATCTGCATCGAGACGCTTTCGAGCGCGCTGAACGCTTGCGCGCCGCCGCGCGCGGCAAAACGCTTGCCCACCTGCTCGACCGAGATCAGCGCGGGCGCTGTCTCGTCCTTGTTCATTGGATGAATCGCCGCGCCGTTTGCCGCGGCGCGCTGCACGATACGCAACTTGTCGACCAGTGCCATCAGACCGTCACTCCTCTCCACCATACGCCGCGCGAAACCAGTTCGACGGCCCAGTAAAACAGCATGGCCAGCGCCGTCACCATCAGGATCGCCGCGAACGAAAGCGCGGTCTGCGCGTTCGAGGCCGCGAAGACGATCAGGTGCCCGAGGCCGGACTCCGAACCGATGAACTCGCCGACAATCGCGCCGATCACCGCGAGCGGCATGGCGATCTTCAAGCCGTCGATCAGCGCGGGCAACGCCGCAGGCAAGCGCAAATGCCAGAACGTCCTGGCCGGCGACGCGCCGAGCGCGCGGAAATGCTCGTCCAGATTGCGCGGCACGCCGGCCAGACCGCCCATTGTCGCGATCACGATCGGGAAGAACGCGAACAGCACGGCCGCGGCCAGTTTCGAGGCGAATCCATAGCCGAACCATACGATCAGCAAGGGCGCGAGCGCGATCTTCGGCATGCTCTGCAAGGCGGTGACGAGCGGGAACAAGGTGCGCCGCGCGATGCTCGACATACTCGCGAGCAGGCCGATCGCGAGGCCGCCGACCAGCGCCAGCGCGAAACCGGCGAACACCTCCCAGGCCGTTGCGAGCGTATCCGCGAGCAACTGGCCGCGCATCTCCCAACCGGCGGCGAACACCTGCGAGAGCGCCGGCAACACGTAGTCACGCGTGCCCGTCCAGCGCACGCCGAACTCCCAGACCAGGCCGATCACAACCCAGAACGAGACGGTTTCGATCAATCGCTTCATAAGGGTTCCGAATTATGTCTGGGCGGAAGGATCGGATTTCTTCGCTTCGTCAGCGGTAGTTGGCGCGCCGCCTTGCGCTGATTGCGCCGACTTCTGCGCGGCCAGATGTGGCGGCGGTGGAACCACGAAACGCTCGAATCGATACTGATCGAACGATTCGATGGTGCGTTCCCACACCTGCGGCTCATGTTCGTCGCGTTCGCCGATCTGCGTCATCTCGCAGTACACCTCGACGTTATTGCCGTCCGGATCCTTGAACACGAGGAACAGGTTATTACCCGGACCATGCCGGCCGATGCCGCGTACGATCTCCACGCCATGCTCCTGCAAAACCTTGACCGAGCGCTCCATTTCCTCATAGCTGTCGATCAGATACGAGAAGTGTTCGAGTCCCGGACGCGAATAACGCGGCAGGTCGTTGAAGTCGGCGGAATCTTTCGGCAGTTGCGCGAGCGCGAGGTCGTGGTGATCGCTGCCGGCGCGCAGAAACACCATCTGATCGCCGATCCAGTCGGATACTTTGAGGCCCAGCACTTCCGTGTAAAAGCGCGCGGACTTCTGGATGTCTCGCACCATCAGCACCATGTGTCCAAGCCGCTTGGGACGCAAACTGTTCATTACCTGTCTCCTTTGTCATGCGCGGGCTGCGGTCTGAATGCGGTTTAAAGCGCGCGTCATTCCACAAACCGGTTCGTATAAAGGTCGGCCGCCTTCACCTTCGCGCCGGTGTTGAACGCGTGCGACACGAATGCCGCGGTGGCGTCCATGCGTGCCGGGCGCAACCAGCCGGTCTTGTGTTGCGCGGGGTCGTCGGTGATCAGGCCGTTGGTCTCGACGATCTGCTGCAGCAGGATCGTCTTGTCGAGCACGGGATATTGCGCCGCGATCGCGTCGGCGGCTTCCTGCGGATGCTCGCGCATCAGCGCATAGCCGCGATAGGTGGCGGCCACGAAGCGCTTGACCACGTCCGGATGCTGGGCCACGAAACTGTCCGTCGTGACGATACCGTTGCCCATCATGTCCAGACCGAAATCGCGGTAGTACACCTTGCCGAGTTGCTGCCCTGCCCGCTTCGCCAGCGCGGCCTGCACCGGCAGGCTAGCGCCTTCCCAGCACTCTGATAGGTCGATGCGCTTCTGCAATAACGCGGTGTTGATCACCGCCGGATCGAGCCGCACCGTCTTGATCGCATCGGGCGCCATGCCGTTCTGCTTCAGCCAGGCCGGCATGATGTTCTGCACCGGCGACGCGCCGCCGCCACCCAGCGTCATGCCGGCGAGATCCTTCAGCGAACTCACCTTGAAACCGGGCCGTTCCAGATAACACATCGCACCGGGCCAGCGCGTGTTGATCGCGCCGACCATCACGGCATGGCCGCCGTGCGCGCGATTCAGCATCACGCTCACGGGGTCGCCGTAGCCGAACTCGAACAGACCGCCATCCACTTCATTGACGGTGCGTTGGCCGCCGTAGCCGCGCATCACGCTGACATCGAGCCCTGCCTCGCGATAGTAGCCCTTGGCCTGAGCGAGCAGAATGCCGCCCGTGCTGCCCTGTGGAAGCCACGCCAGATTGACGCGCACCTTGTCCGCAACCTGCGCGGCGGCCTTATCCGTTGTTTGAGCGGCCGCGTGGACGCCGGTGAAGAGCGTCACTGCGGCCAGCACAGCAGCGCTCAACGCCGTGCGCCGTGTGAGTCCCGACACTCTCCGCGCCACTGCGCGTCGTATCCACTGCAACATGTCGTGTCCCCGTCAATGAGTAGAGTCAATGGATGGCGCTCAGCCCGCGACCAATGGATTCTCGATCGAACCGATGCCGTCGATGGAAGCGACCATCACGTCGCCCGCCTTCAGATAGACGCCGCGTCCCATGCCGACGCCGGTCGGCGTGCCCGTGGCGATCAGATCGCCGGGCTGCAGCGTGAGAATCGTCGATAAATATTCGATCTGCTCGGCGATGTTGAAGATCATCCCGGACGTATTGCCGTCCTGCATCATTTCGCCGTTCACCGAAAGACGCATGCGCAGATTCTGCGGCTCGGCGATGCACGCACGCGGCACGAACCACGGCCCGAGCGGACCAAAGGTATCGAAACTCTTGCCGCGAAACCAGTCGTGTTTGAACGGATAGTCGGTGCGGCGATTCAGGTCGCGCGCGCTGACGTCGTTCAGAATCGTGTAGCCGGCAATGTAGTCGTAAGCATCCTGCTGGGCGATGTGACGGCCGGGTTTGCCGATCACCACGGCCAGTTCCACTTCCCAGTCGACCCGCTCGGCGTGCGGCGGAATCACGACCTCGGCAAGCGTAGGCACGACGCTCGTCTCGGCCTTCATGAACATGTACGGCGTGCTCTCCTCGCGCGGCGCGAGTTCCGTGCCCATCTCCCGAGCGTGCTCGTAATAGTTCGAAGCGGCCGCGAAAATACGCCGCGGCTGGAACGGCACGCATAGCGCATGCCCTTGCAGCGCGGCGATCTCCAGCGTACCCGCCTCGATCGCGCACGCCGCCCGTTCAAGCCGTTCGACAGCGGCGGCGCCGTCCGTCTCCCAGCCGGCGATCAACGTGCCGACATCCGCGAGCGGCGCCTCCGGGGCGATCCGGCTCAATGCGGCGTGCGCGTCGTAAAGCTTGCCGCCGACAGCCAGGCCCATGCCGTTGCGGCCATTCAATTCGTAGGTTGCGATACCAAACCAGGTCACGTCTTGCCTCGCTTTCTGTAGGGGTGAATTTTCGACTGTCGAGGACTCAATAACCGGACTGACATATTCGGATACATTCATAGTCGTATACATTCAGTCATCGGTGTATTTTTATTAGAATCCTCGTATACACTTATCGGGGCGTAAACACGTTCACGCGTACACTGCATGAGCTTGCAAAGGCCGGATATGCGCGGTGGCGATTGAGGCGGTCGGGCCGCTGGCGCATAATGAGGGCCGCCTGCCCACGGTTTCGCTCAACCCACGACCATCACGATGACCACGCTCTCCTCCAAGATTTACCGCCTGCTGTGCGACGAGATCATCGACGGCGCGCTCGAACCGGGCCAGAAGCTCGAAGAAGCAGCGCTCGCCGAACGCTTCAACGCGTCGCGCACACCGATCCGCGAAGCGCTGCGCGAGCTGGCCGCGCGCGGCCTGGTCGAGCTGACACCGCGCAAAGGCGTGGTGGTCGCGCAGTTCAGCATCGACGAACTCGCCGATATGCTCGAGGCCATGTGCGAACTCGAAGCGCTGTGCTGCCGTTTGAGCGCGCAGCGCATGAGTCTCGTCGAGAAGAAGCAGCTCGAAGAACTGCAGACCGAAATGAACGCCGCGATCGCGCGCGGCGACGAGACGGAGTACTTCGCACTCAATCGCGAATTCCACGAACTGATTTGCAAGGGTGCGCAAAGCAAGTCGCTGGCGCAGATCATGGCGGTGCAGCGTCAGCGTCTGGCGGGCTTTCGCGCCGCGCAGCCGGCTTCGCCCTCGCGCTTCGAAGCGGCCACCGACGAGCATCGCGAGATCGTGTCCGCCATCCTCGACTCCGAACCGGAACGCGCGTACAACGCCATGCGCGACCACACCGCGCGGCTGTCGATCGTCGTGCTCGGCCGGCTCAAGCGCCAGCGCACGGAGCGCGAGAACGCCTGAGGTCGCGGCGCTTGCCGGCGTCGCGACACGCGCCGGTAGGCGCTGCGTGTTCACGCGGCCACCGTCGCAAGCGTTGCCATCGCGGGCATCGAAAAATCCAACGCCTGAAGCTGCTGCAGGAGCGCGCCTGATTGCGCGGGGTTCATCGGCGTCAGCGGCGGACGCACGCGGGTCCACGACTCGTCGTTCGCGAAGTGCGCGACGATATGCTTCAACGCCGGGATCATCGGTTGCGCCTCTACGGCCAGCCGCACCGTCGTCACTTTGCCTTCCCACACTGCCCGTTCTTCCAATGTCGTCGCGTCAAGCAGACTCGCGATCGCCTGCGGCTGAATATTCGCGGTCGCTGAAATGCAGCCGGCGGCGCCGAGCGGCAGCGCCTTACCGAGTAACGCCTCGGACGCGGGAAACACCGCGAAGCCAGGAAACTTGCGCAGCATCGCCTCGGTGTTGGCCCAGTCGCCCGAACTGTCCTTGACGCCCACCACTGTGCGCGGATACGCCGTGATCAGCCGTTCGATCAGCGTGTGCGTGATCGGCACGCCGGTGAACTGCGGGATGTGATACAGCAGCACGCGCAACTGATCCGAACCGATTGCCTGGATCACGTCGGAGTAGTACGCGAACAGACCGTCGTCGCTGACGCCCTTGTAGAAGAACGGCGGCAGCATCAGCGCGCCCGCGCAGCCGGCCTCGCACGCATGACGCGTCAACGCGATCGCCTCAGGCAGCGCGCACGAGCCCGTGCCCGGCAACATGTGCGCGGGATCGATGCCGGCCTCGATCACGTCATCCAGCAATGCGTGACGCTCGGTCAGACCCAGCGAGTTGGCCTCGCTGTTGGTGCCGAATAGCGCGAGACCCGCGCCCTGCCCGACCAGCCAGCGGCAGAACGCAACGAAACGCGGCGCGTCGATGCGCAAGTCTTTGGTGAACGGCGTGATGACTGGCGCGAACACACGAGGTGTCGCAAAAGCGGAGGGCCTATGGGCGACCATGTGAGACTCCTTGATATGGGATGCGAACGAAAGCGCCTGAATCTGCGCGCTCACGCGCCGAAAAAATCGAGCATCGCGTCGCCTAACAGCGTCTCGCCCGAATCGAAATGCGCGACCACCGAGGTATGGTTGTGCCGCAGCATCTGCACGAAACGTGGTGTGCGTTGCGCGGCTGCTTCGCCGGCACTGCGGCGTGCCGTCAGCACGCGCTCGAAGAACGCCGCGCCGTAGGCATCCAGATAAGGGTTTTCGTATTCGGCGACGACCACCATCAGTGGCGTGTCGAAATGCGCCGCGTGAGTCAGCGGCGAACGTGCGGCGTAGCGTGTCTGGTCGGCGCCGAAATAGGCGCGCACGCCGGCGGCGTTGGGATTGTCGGCGTGCACGTCGGCGACGAGCCGCGCGCTGATCAGCACGGCGCCCGCGACGCGCGGCATGCTGCCGCGCAATTCGCTGAAGAGCGGGTCGCACAGATACGTGGCGACATGCGCGCCGCCGGCCGAGTGGCCGACCAGAAAGATTCTTTGCGGATTGCCGCCGAATTCGTCAACGTGTCTCTGCGCCCAGGTCAGCGCGGCGGCCACATCATCCGCGCCCGCGGGATACGGCGCGTCCGGCGCAAGCCGGTATTCCACATTCAGTGCGACGCAGCCTTGCCGGGCAAACCAGCGCGACACGTTGTCGTAGATGAGTCCGTTGAAGCTCTTGCTGCCGCGCAGAAATGCACCGCCGTGGACGAACAGCACCACATCGGCATTGCCCTTGCGCCGCGTTTCTTCAGACGCGAACACGTCCAGACGCTGCCGCTCGTGGCTGCCGTAAGCCAGTTCGCGCGCGACCTCGAACGATTCGCCGCCATCGCGCGCCGCCGCCACCAACGGCGTATACGCGTCGATCACCAGATCGCGATGGCGGTTGATGTCGCGCCCCCACACCGGCCCGATCTGCGCAAAGCGCTGCCTGAGCGCGGCGGAGAGACTGCCCAACGGTTCCCGCAAAGTGTGCATCGGTGGTCCTCATGCATTGCAGCGATTCAGTCCGGCCGCTTCGGCCAGCGCATGAAGACCATTCTGGTATATCTAATCAATTTTGTGTATACATTTATTGTACGTAGTATACCTGGTGAAGTTGCGGACACTCTTGATTCACAGTCACGACAACCCTCTCCTCGCCCGCGGGCGAATCACCTTCAGGACAACGCAAGGACATCACATGGACAAGCTCCGTCATATCGCGCTTTCGGTCGAAGATCCGGAAGCGGCCGCGCAATTCTTCGAGCAGGCATTCGGCATGCGCCGCGCGGGCAACGCGATGCGCGGCATCTACATGACAGACGGCACGATGAACGTGGCGCTGCTCAACTTCAAGGACGAGACCGTGCCCGGCTACGCTGGCCTGAAGAATGTGCGCGGGGTGATTCACTTCGGCATGTGGGTGGATAACGTGGAAGCCACCGCCGCGCGCGTGGTCGCGGCGGGCGGCACCTATCTGACGGGACGCCACGAGAAAGACCTGAACGTGTTCTACGAAGTGAAATACCGCATGCCCGACGGCACCGTGTTCGACATCACCGAAAACGGCTGGAAAGGCGCTGTGAAGGAAGTGGCACCGGCCGCGCAATCGGCCGATCCGCAACCGTGAGCGGCCGCATGAGCGCCACCCATGTGCTCGCGCTGATCCCGCTGCCCGACGCGACACTCGATGCGCTGCGGCGCGCTTACACGCTGCATTACCTGCCGGATGGCTGGCCTGAAATGTGGCCTGCCGGCATCGACCTGACGACGGTGAGCGCGGTCGTGACCAACGGCTCGACCGGTTTGTCCGAAGCGCGGATGGCTGCGCTGCCGGCGCTCGAGATCGTCAGCGCGTTCGGCGCGGGCTACGAGAACGTCGATGTCGCCGCGGCCGCGCGACGCGGCATCATGGTCACGCATGCGCCCGGCGCGAATGCGGCGACTGTCGCCGATCACGCCATCGGACTGCTGCTCGCACTCGCGCGCGGCTATGCGCCGCTCACCGACGCGGTGCGCGCCGGCAACTGGCGCACGTCGCGCGGCGAGCGTGCCACGCTGACGGGCGCACGGCTCGGGATAGTCGGGATGGGCCGCATCGGCAGATTGATCGCGGCACGCGCGCGGGGTTTCGACATGACGCTCGGCTATCACGCGCGCGGGCCGCATGCCGACGCGCCCGGCCGCTACTACGGCCGGCTCACGGAACTCGCCGCCGCCAGCGACTTTCTCGTGATCGCCTGCAACGGCGGTCCGGCGACGAAGCATCTGGTCGATCGTGAGGTCTTGTACGCGCTCGGGCCACACGGCTACGTGGTGAATGTTTCGCGCGGTTCGGTGCTCGACACGCAGGCATTGCTCGCCGCGCTGGCGGAGCGCGCGATTGCCGGCGCGGGGCTTGACGTGATCGAGCACGAACCGGAGGTGCCGCGCGCGTTGCTCGACCATCCCGATGTGCTCGTCACACCGCACATCGCGGGACGCTCGCCCGCCTCGCTGATCGCGCAACGCGACGCATTGATCGCCAGCCTGGCCCAGCACTTCATGCACGCCTCCGTCGAATTCGCAGTGCGCACCGTTTGACACGTGGCGGCTTGGCGGTCCGCAGCACCGCGCCGCCGACCCGCTGTCTTTGCTGTTTTCGTTATTCCAAACCGCTCACCGGGACTCGCTATGAACGTTCGATCGTTGGGCGCGCTCGCGCTCGTTTGCGCCGCTGCATGGTGCATCGCTTCACGCGCCGTGCAGGCGCAGACGTCCGTCACGCTGTATGGCCTCGTCGGGCTGGATATCGCCAGCAGCAAACGCAGCAACGGGCCGCCCGCCGCACTCGCCGAACAGAGCCCCGGGCTCACGGCGCCGTACTGGGGCATCCGCATCAACGAAGAGCTGGGTGCCGGTTATCACGCGATCGCCGTGCTCGAAAGCTTCTTTCAACCGACCAATGGCGGCCTCGGCCGCACCGCCGCCGATCCCTTCTGGGGACGCAACTCGTATGTCGGCATCGCCGGGCCGTTCGGGCGCGTGACGTTCGGCCGGCACACCAATCTGCTCTACCTCGCCGAGCAGGTCGCCAATCCGTTCCAGGCGTCGATCCTGTTTTCGCCGCTCGTCATGCAGACGTTCACCGCGCCCTACGGCGGCGCGATTGCGGGCGACACCGTCTGGAACAACGGCATTCAGTACACCAGCCCGACTCTGAATGGCCTGACCGCCACGGCCGTGTATGCGCCCGGCGGCGTCGCGGGCGCGAACGGGATTTACAACGCCGCGTTCTCCGCGCTCTACGCCGGCGGTTCGCTCACCGCTGTCGCGACGGTACAACGCACTCGTCTCGTCGCGGGTGTCGCGGCGCCGACACAGAACGCGTACATCGTCGGCGCCGCGTACGACTTTTCGCTTTTCAAGCTGTATGGCGCACTGCAAGGACTGCGCACCGACTCGACCGACGTCGGCGCGCACACCGTCGAAGCCGGCTTGTCCGTGCCGCTGACCTCGCAGCTCACCGCCCTCGCCGAATGGGCGTACACGCGACGCAGCGCGCCGAAAAACATCGTCACAGGCCGCAATACGAGCTCCGCGGGTCTCGACTATTTCTTGTCAAAACGCACCGACCTATACCTGCTCACCGTCTACGACCGGCTTTCCGGCTACGGCACCGCGATGACTTATGCGGCCGGAATCCGGCATCGGTTTTGACGCGCGATGCCATTCGGGTCAACCCGCTATAACCAAAACGTTGTTTTGTATAAAAAAATAAAGCTCGGAATCCAAATTTTGCCGTGGGTATAATTTTTACCAGTTTGTGTATACACGAACAAAAGGCCGTAACCGTGGCTGTCGAGCGCGCCGACAGCACTCTTCACAACACGAAAATAACGACGATTAGTTTGGAGATGGAATGAAAAAGAAGACTCTCGTGTCAGGCGCCTTGATGCTCGCATGCGCCGGGGCACATGCTCAGTCGAGCGTCTGGCTGTCCGGCTATGTTGACCTGAACCTCGAACATCTGATCTCTTCCGGTTCCGGCGGCAACGTGACGCGCATGTCGAGCGGCGGCCTGAACAACTCGCGCTTCAACCTGAGCGGTGTCGAAGACCTGGGCGGCGGCAACAAGGCCGTGTTCACCATCGAGCCGATGTTCTCCGCGAACACCGGCGTGCAGTCCGCGCAATTTCGCCAGTCGTTTGTCGGCCTGAAAGGCAGCTGGGGTGAAATCACGATGGGCCGCCAGTTCACGCCCTCGTACTGGATCGCGGGTTACGCCGATCCGAGCTGGGCAGCGGACTTCAGTATGGTCAACAACATGGAGTTCTTTTACGCGTCGTACCGCGTGGACAACGCGATCCAGTACAAGACGCCGACTTTCTACGGCTTCACCGGCCGGATCATGGCGACCACCGGTGTGGGCGACAGCACGCGCGCGGGACGCTTCCTCAGCACCAGCATCGACTACCGGCACGGGCCGATCTTTATCGGCGCCGTCAGCGAGTTGCAGTACACGCGGGATATCTTCAGGTCCTCGCAGATCCACTCGTCGCGCGACAACTATTTCTCCGCCGTCTACAAGTTCGGCGGCTTCGAGCCGACGCTGATCTATCACACGTACAACGGCTATTACGCGTATCCGCCCTACGTCGCATTCAATTCGCAGGGTTGGGATGCGCAGATCGGCGCGCGCTGGAATATCGACGGACGCAACCGCGTGTACCTGAGCGTGGTGCATCGCCACGACGACAACAACACCAGCATTTCCAGCGCCACCGGCGGCGTGATCGGCTACATCTACGGTTTGTCGAAACGGACCGACCTGTATGCCACGTTCGCGCATGTCAAACATCAGCACGACGTACCCGTGCCTTATCCGGTGACGTTCCAGGTTTATCCGAACGGTGGACAGAATCCGAGCGGCTTCCAGTTCGGTATTCGCCACGCGTTCTAATATAAAAAGGAGGAAGCTCATGCTTCGCACAAGCAATCTGAAATCATCTCTCGCTACAGGCGCAATACTGGCGTTCATGTCGGCCGCGGCGTGCGCAAGCGGCGAAGCTGCTCAACCGGCTGCAACTGCGGATGCGGCTTCTGGCGCGACGGCGGCCGCGGCGACGCCGGCGTCGGGCACACAGGCGGCGCCCGGCACGCCGAATGTCAAGGACCCCTATCTGGCCGCATGGCTGCGTTTGACGCCCGATCGCCGCCCCGCTCCGCTCAAGCCCGGCGTCGATTACGGCATGGATCCGGCAACCGGGCAGTTCGTATGGCCGAAGGCGACGCCCGAGGTGCATCAAGGCCAGCACTTCCCCGGCGAGATGACCACGTGGGACAAGAAAAGCTATGCCAAGGACGTGAAGGTGTTGGCCTTCTATCCGCTCGTCGATTCGCCCTTCCACGCCTGGAACAATATCGCCGACTTCGATGGACACCGTTATCTCTACATTCATGACCGCGACTATCTGCGCATCATGGACGTCACCGATCCGGCCAATGGCAAAGTGGTGTTTTCGCAGGGCGGCACGTGGGGGCCCAAAGGACCGACCGAACACTTCGATCCGAACAATGTGCATGACTACCTGGGCGGCGCCACCATCGTGTGGAGCAGGAAGCTCGGCAAGCCGGTGCTGGTTGCTTCGTTCGAAATTGGCCGCTATGGTTTGATGACCGACAAGAGCGAACAACCGGACAAGGTCGAGGCTCAGCGTCACTACAACTCGCTCAAGGGTTTCAAGGTCTTCGAAATGGACGGCCCGCTGCCGAGCCAATGGAAGTTGATCGCGACGCGCACGACCGACTACAAGCATCCCGATGCGCCAATCGGTCAGCAACAGGGTTCGGGTTCGCTCGATGCGCCGGAATACTACGGTGGCAAGTACATGATTCTGTCCGCCGCGCCGGACGACAGCTATGGTTTGACCGAGTACCCGAACTATCTGTATTCGCCGGGCTATCAGGTGTGGGATATGTCCGATCCGGCCGATCCGAAGTTCGTCTCGCAGATTTCCGTGCCGGGACAGATTCTCGGCAATGAGGCGCACGAACAGGCGTATATGACGAATCCCCGCGCGGGCAATCGTACTTCGTGGATGGGTTCGCGTATTCCTATCTTCCTGCCGAAGCCGCTGGAGCAAGGCGGCAAGATCGGCTTCGGCGCGATGGGCGGACTCGGGCTCTATTCCTTCGATCTGTCGAATCCCGCCAAACCGAAAGTGCTCGGCAACGTGAACACGGCGCCGAGTTTAGCGGGCACCGAATACGACAACGCCGATGTCAGCCAATACGACCGCACTGGTTACGTGCTGACGAGTGGCTACCCGATGAACCGTGACTGCTACGAGCCGTACAAAGACATCTTTGTCGTGGACGCACGCGACCCTTCGCATCTGAAGGTCGCGGCGAAGCTGCCGCAGCCGACGCCGCCCGAAGGCGCGCCGTTCACGAGTTTCTGCCAGCGCGGCGGCAACTTCGGTCCGAAGCGGTCGAACGCGACAGGACAGCCGGGTGGCTGGCGGCAAGGTGTGATTCCCTATTCATTCTATAACGCCGGTGTGCAGATTTTCGATGTGCGCGATCCGGCCAAACCGACTATTGCCGGGTATTTCGTGCCGGCGCTCGCTGATGAGAGCGAGTTGCCGAGTTATACATTGGGCAAGGGTGTGCTGGCGATTTATACGGAGTACGACCGGAACATCATCTGGGCTTTCACGGAGAACGGGGCCTATGCGTTGTCCACGCCGCTGCTCGGCAAGCCCGTGATCGGTGCGCCGGCCAAGCCCTGGCCAGCTCGGTGAGTTAGTTCTGCATGTTTCTCTCTTGATGCGTTTCTTTGGTGAGCGCTTTGCCCTGCCGGCGGTTTTCGTCGGTGGGGTTTTTTGCGTTTCTGGTTTTTGTGGTTGTTATGGGGTGTGGATATGAATTTACGTATTCTGAGTGCTGCCTGGTTATGTTTGATTTGCGGAAGTGCTTTTGCGGCGGCGCCCGACGGTGGTATCACTACAGGTGGGTCTGTTTCCGCCAGCGAGCAGACTTGCCGCGCTTGTCATTCCATGGATACGACCAAGGTCGGTCCGTCTTTTCGCGCTATCTCCCAGCGGTATCGCGGGGATTCCGATGCTGTCGCCAAGTTGAAGAAGAGCATGCTCGAAGGCAGCTCGGAGAAGTGGAATACCGGGGCGCAGATGCCGCCTAATGCAATTTCTGCCGATGAGGCTGAGCGGTTTGCAAAGTGGGTTTTGGGGGTTCGGTAGACCGTGACCAGTGCTTTCGCCTGGCGCTGTGCGATCATCTGAAACGCGACTGACGGAACAGTACCGCATATGCCGATGACCGCACCCGCCATTTGAGTGCCCGCCAGAAACGCCGTATTCGGCCCGAATACGCGTCCATAAGCAAATCAGTCTTGCCTGATTGCACGGCAACAATGCTCAAACGAAAAAATGCGCGCCGGGGGCGCGCACAAGACACACGATCTGCATTGAATGCGGGAATATTTTGATCTGCCTGACAAGCACCCGGACGGACTCACGCCGGAGTTTTCAAGCGTTCATACAAGCTCGGCCGCCGCGCCCTCAACCGCCCGCTTGCGATACCAGACGAAATAAACGACCAGTAAGCAAACAATAAACGGCACGCCAATCACGAGCGTCATTCGGAACTCCCTGGTGAACCACGTCGTAACCAGCGCGCTCACCATCAACCCGGCTCCCAACGCGGACGTTCCCGGATAACCCCACATCCGGAACGCCAACGGCGTGCCCTGATGCCGATGACGAAAGAAGAAATGCGTCACGAAGATCATCAGCCAGGTAAACATCGCCCCGAACATGGAAACCGACATCATCAACACAAACGAAGCGTCCGGATAAACCACATTCAACGCGGTAGCCAGCGCGATCCCGATCGTCGATAACCACAGTGCGGCGACCGGCACGCCTCTACCGTTCAACGCGCCCAACTTTCGCGGTGCATAGCCGGCCCGCGACAAGCTGAACATCATCCGCGTCGTGATATAGAGCTGGCTGTTCATCGCCGACAACGCCGCCACCAGAATCACAAAGTTGATGACGCCGGCCGCACCCGGCACATGAGTCGCGGCCATCACCCGCACGAACGGACTCTCGTCAGTTCCGGCCGCATTCCACGGCACGATCGCCAGCATGAGCGCCAAGGTCAGCAGATAGAAGAACACCAGGCGGAACATCGTCGCGCGAAAAGCTCGCGTGATCGCCTTCTGTGGATCACGCGCCTCGCCCGCCGCGACCGCGATCATCTCGATGCTCAGATAACTGAAGATCGACACGATCACCGCGACCCACATACCCCAGACGCCCTTCGGAAAGAAGCCGCCGTGCGACGTGTAATTGGCAAAGCCGATCGTCGAATCCGCCGGCGCACCGAACACCACATAAGCACCGAGCAGAATGAAGCCGACGATCGCGACGATCTTCAGCATAGAAAACACATACTCCACCGCGCCGAACACTTTCACGCTGACCGAATTGATACCGATCAGCGCCGCTGAAAATCCGACGATCCAGTACCAGCCCGGCACGGCGGGAAACCAGTACTTCATATAGACGGCAATCGCCGTCACCTCGGTGCCGACCGCGAATACGATCGACGACCAATACGCGTAGCGCACCAGAAAGCCCGCCCACGGCGCGATATAGTGCTCGGCATACGCGCCGAACGAACCCGAAGTGGGATGCGCGACGGTCATCTCCGCGAGACATCCCATCAGCAGCAATGCGATCAGCGCGCCGATCGCATAACTGACCAGCACGCTCGGCCCGGCAAACCCGATCGCAAACCCGCTGCCGAGAAAAAGCCCGGTACCGATCGCGCCGCCAATCGCGATCATCGACAACTGCCCGGTCGACAATCCACGCTGCAATCCCTTCTCACGTTCGACAATCGTGTCGAAGCCTCGCTGCTCTTGCGTCATCTTGTGTCTCCTCCTGGATGCGCTTGCGTGTGGACACAAGCGCCGGTGCCGCGCTGTCGTGCGGCTTCGCTATTCGAAGCGCGGCATATGCTTCACTATCGACCCTGCAAACGCGTCACGTGACCGACTTGCGCACCTTGAACTCGTCGGTATTCCATGCATTGGTTGCGATGATGTCCTTGAGTTGCGCGATCGTGTCCCAGATATCCACGTAGCGCACATAGAGCGGTGCGAAACCGAAGCGCAAAATATCCGGCGCACGAAAGTCGCCGATCACGTTGCGTGCGATCAGCGCCTGCATGATCGCGTAGCCTTGCGCGTGGCCGAGAGAGACCTGACTGCCCCGCTTGTCGGCGTCGCGCGGCGAAGCCAGCGTGCAACCCAGGCCCGTCAGCTCCTGATCGGTCAATTCGATAAACAGGTTGCCGAGCGCCACGCTCTTGTCGCGCAGCACGTCGAGATCGACACCGTCGAAAGCCTCCAGCGCGCTCTCCAGTGCGATCACGCCGAGTTGCGGCGCGGTGCCCGTCAACATCCGATCGATGCCCGGATGCGGCGCATAGTCATGCGTGAATTCGAACGGTTTGGAATGCCCGTGCCAGCCGGTCAACGGTTGACGCACGGCCTCGATATGGCGCGACGCGACGAACACGAAAGCCGGCGCGCCAGGGCCGCCGTTCAGATACTTGTAGCCGCATCCGACCGCGAAGTCGGCATCGCAACGATTCAGATTCACGGGCATGGCGCCCGCCGAATGACACAGGTCCCACACGATCAACGCACCGGCCTCGTGCGCCTGACGCGTAACCGCTTCCATGTCGTAGCGTTTGCCGGTTTTGTAATTGACGTGCGTGAGCGACACGATTGCCACACTGTCGTCGATAGCCGCCATGATCTCATCGGGATCGACGCAGCGCAGTTCGCACCCGGTCATCTCCGCGACGCTCGACGCGATATACACGTCAGTCGGAAAGTTGGTGCGTTCGGCCAGAATCACATTGCGGCCGGGGCGCATGCGCGTGGCCGCCACCAGCACCTTGAACAGATTCACAGACGTTGAATCGGCGACGATTACTTCGTCCTGTCCCGCGCCGATCAGCCCGGCGATCTTGTTGCCGGTGCGCTGCGGCGCCGGATACCAGTCGGCGTCGTTCCATGAACGGATCAGGCCGTGCGCCCATTCCTGCTTCAACGCCTGTTCGATGCGCGCGGGCACATTGACGGGCATCGCGCCCAGCGAGTTGCCGTCGAGGTAAATCGTGTCCGCGGGCAGATCGAAGCGCGCGCGGCAATGGGCCAAGGTGTCGGCAGAGTCGAGCGCGGCGCAGTGTTCCCGGGTAATCATCTGGCTAGTTTCCTGTTATTTCTCATTGCAATGACAAACGCTCTGAAGCGCCGCCTGAGTTCGTCTATTAAAGAGCGTGCGCGATGTCCACCGGCAGATCGAAGAATCGCTGTGCGTTAGCGCCGAGGATCTTGGCCTTGGCCGTCTCGCTCAGTTGCGGATGATGAGCGACGAGGTCACCGATCTTCTGTTCGCCGAGCGGGAACGGATAGTCGGAACCGAGCAGCACATGGTCCTCGCCCATCGTTTCGACGAGCAGGCGCAACGCGCCTTCGTCGAACACGGCGCTATCCACGTGAAAGCGCTCGAGGTACGACACCGGCGGATTGGGACAATCTTCACGCACGATGTCGCGCTGCTCCCACGCGTTCTGCACACGGCCGAGCAGAAACGCAAAGCTGCCGCCGCCATGCGCGAAGCACAACTTGAGCGACTTCGGAATCCGCTCGAACGCGCCCGACAGGATCAGCGACACCATGCTCAGTTGCGTTTCCGCCGGCATCGCGACGAGCCACGGCAGCATCCATTTCTTCATGCGGCCGTCGGTCATCATGTCCCACGGATGCACGAGCACCGGAATGCCTTCGTTCGCGCAGTGCGTGAGGAAGGTCACGAGATGTTCGTCGTCGAGATCGCGCGGGCCGAGATGATTGCCGATCTGCACGCCGCGATGGCCGGCGCGATGCGCGCGCGTCGCTTCAAGGCAAGCCAGTTCGACATCCTGCAGCGGCACCTGGGCGAGCGCCATCAAACGCTGCGGAGCGTGCGCGCAGAGCTCCAACGCGTGGTCGTTCATGCGCGCGGCCCAATCGTGCGCGGCGACCGCTTCATAGCCATAGCCGAACATCACGGGCGTCGCGCACATCAATTGAATGTCGACGCCGAGCGCGTCCATTTCGGCAATCCGCGCCGCCGGATCCCACAGCGCGCGATACACCGGGCGAAAAGGCTTCTCGCCGGTCATGATCATGCCGCGTTCGCCGTCCGCGTCGATCTGCAGCCACGGCGCGCGTTGCGCGTCGAGACGTGCGGCCTCTTCCCGCGCGATCGGCGGAAAGAAGTGGGAATGCATGTCGATTCGAAGTGTCATTGTTATTCTGTTGGTTTAGACAGCCTTGCCCGGGTGGACATGGCCGCAATGCCCGCAACGTCGTTTTTCCTCCGACGCGTAAAACGCGTTGAACAGCGGCGGCAAATCGCTAACGATGCTCTTCAACTGCACTTCGACGCGATACACGAGATGCCCGCAAGCATCGCAGTACCATTCGAAGCCATCCACGATGCCCGCCGGGCGTTGCCGTTCGATCACGAGGCATACGCTGCCGGCCTCGGGCCGCTGCGGCGAATGGCGCACGTGCGGCGGCAGCAGAAACACGTCGCCTTCTTTCAGATCGACGCGTTCACGCTTGCCGTCTATCCACAGATGCAGATAGGCATTGCCGCGCAGCTGATAGAAAAATTCCTCGAGCGGATCGTCGTGATAATCGGTGCGATGATTCGGGCCACCCACCACCGTGACGATGAAATCGCTGTCCTGCCACACCTGCTGATTGCCGACGGGCGGCTTCAGCAGATGGGCGTGATCGTCGATCCAGCGCTGGAAATTGAACGGTTTGCCGTATGTGAGCATGGCTGCCTCTTTGTCGTTTGTGCGCGTGTCTATTTTTGCGGCGCGTACGCAATCGCCTTCATCTCGACCAACAGATGCGGATGCGGCAGCTGATGCACCGCGACCGTGGTGCGCGTCGGACCCGTTTCGTCGAAGTACTCGCCATACACGGCGTTGTAGCCGCCGAAGTCGTTCATGTTGACGAGGAACGACGAGATCTCGACGAGGTTGGACAGGTCCGCGCCCTCACTCTGCAGAATATCGCGAATGTTCTCGATCACCACGCGCGTTTGCTCGCAGATGTCGAGCTGCACGGTGCCGAGTTCGTCGGCGGACGCGCCCGCAATGGAATTGTCGGGACGGCGCGAGCTCGTGCCGGAGACGAACAGGAAGTCGCCCGCCCGCGTCACATGAGGAAAACGGCCGCGCGGTTTGGCTTTGCCGGGCACGATGCGCCCTTGAATGGTCGAGTCGCTGGTCATGAGAGTCGATAGGTAGTGAATTCAGTGCTGCCGAGCCCGTTAACGGCGCAATGCACGTGCGCATTCGCGGATAACGGATGAGCGGCGGTCGCGGCGCCCGCCATGATCAGCGAACCGGCCGGCAACGCCAGCCCGCTTTGCGTAAGCAGGCGCGAAGCCTGCACGATCGAACGCAACGGGTCGCCGAGAATCGCAGCGGTCGAGCCGGCCTGAACCAGCCGGCCGTCGATGCGCATCGTCACGCCCGCATTGCGCAAGCCGTCGAACTCCCGCGTCCACGGTCCAACCACGAGGCCCGCCGACGAACAGTTATCGGCAACCACGTCTTCGAGCGTGAACCTGAAATCGCGGTAGCGCGAATCGATGATCTCCATTGCCGGGGCCACCGCTTCCAGATAACGCGAGGCTTCGAGCAGCGTCAACGGACGATCGATCTCGCGGCTCGTCAGAAAGCAGACTTCGGGCTCCACGCGCGGATGAATGAAGCGATCGAGCGCGACGCGCCCGCCGTCTTCGTCGAGCATCGCGTCGGTCAGCCAGCCCCAGATCAGGCTATCGACACCCATCTGTATCATCTTCGCGCGGCTCGTAAAGCCGAGCTTCACGCCGACCATGCTCTCGCCGCGATGAATGCGCCGCTCGATCGACGCGCGCTGGATCACGTAGGCGTCGTCGAGTGAAAACGGCGCGGCCGCGGTGATCTGCGCAATCGGCTCGGCGTGGCGGGCCGCGTCGTCCAGACGCGCGGCGATGCCGTCGAGGTCGATCATGCGGCCTCCTGATTCGCCAGCTCGCGTGCCTTGAGCATATCCAGCGCGACATCGACGATCATGTCTTCCTGCCCGCCCACCATGCGGCGCTCGCCCAACTCGACCATGATGTCGAACGCGGACAGACCGTATTTCGCCGCGGCCGCTTCAGTGTGGCGCAAAAAGCTCGAATACACGCCGGCGTAACCGAGCGCGAGCGTTTCGCGATCCACGCGCACCGGGCGTTCCTGCAACGGGCGCACGATGTCTTCCGCAGCATCGATCAGTTGCTTCACGTCGCAACCGTGCTTCAACTTCATGCGATCCACTGCGGCGATAAATACTTCGAGCGGCGCGTTGCCCGCGCCCGCGCCCATGCCGGTGAGCGACGCATCGACACGGTCGCAGCCGTGTTCGAGCGCGACGATGGAATTTGCCACGCCCAGCGAGAGATTGTGATGCGCATGCATGCCGGTCTGCGTGGCCGGATCGAGCACGGCCTTGAACGCGTCGAACCGCTCGGCGACGTCGCGCATGCTCAGCGCGCCGCCCGAATCGACCACATACACGCATTGCGCGCCGTAGCTCTCCATCAGCTTGGCCTGCTTCGCCAATGCCTCGGGCGACGTCATATGCGACATCATCAGAAAGCCGACCGTGTCCATGCCGAGCGAGCGCGCGTACTCGATATGCTGCTTCGAGATATCCGCTTCCGTGCAATGCGTGGCGATCCGCACGACACGCGCGCCGGCGTCGTAGGCCGCGCGCAGATCGTGGACGGTGCCGATGCCGGGCAGCAACAGCGTCGCCACTTCCGCACGCTTCACCGTCGCCGCAACGGCTTCGATCCATTCGAGGTCGGTGTGCGCGCCGAATCCGTAGTTAAAGCTGGAGCCCGCGAGGCCGTCGCCATGCGCCACTTCGATACTGTCGACGCCCGCTTCATCCAGCGCCTGCGCTATCGCAACCGCGCTTTGCAAAGAGTACTGATGGCGGATCGCATGCATGCCGTCGCGCAGCGTCACGTCGGACACGTAGATTTTTTTGTTGCTATCGGTCATTGCGTCGTTCCTCTCATGCCGCCACGCGGCTCGCCGCGATCTGCTCGGCGGCGGCCAGCGCGGCCGATGTCATGATGTCCAGATTTCCCGCATACGAAGGCAGGTAGTGCGCGGCGCCTTCCACTTCGAGAAACACGCTCACTTTCAAACCCGCGCGGCGCTCGTTTGCATGCAATGCGAGCGGATTCGCGGCCGTGTAGCGGTCGAACTGCACCGCTTGCTTCAACCGGTAGCCCGGCACATAACTGGCAACAGCCGAGACCATCGCGTGAATGGAGCTTTCGATTTCGTCGGTGTCCGCATCTTCTTCGGTCAGACAGTAGACGGTGTCGCGCATCATCAACGGCGGCTCGGCCGGGTTCAACACGATGATGGCCTTGCCGCGCGCCGCGCCGCCTACGGTTTCGATCGCCTTCGAGGTCGTTTCGGTGAACTCGTCGATATTGGCGCGCGTGCCCGGCCCCGCCGAACGGCTCGCGATCGAGGCGACGATTTCCGCGTACCGTACCGGCGCGATGCGCGAGACCGCGTGCACGATCGGGATCGTCGCCTGGCCGCCGCACGTCACCATGTTCAGGTTCGGCGCGTCGAGATGCGCGAACAGATTCACGACCGGAACGACGAACGGCCCGATCGCGGCCGGCGTCAGATCGATCACGGTCACGCCGTGTTCGCGCAGCACCGCGGCATGCCGATGATGCGCGCCCGCCGAGGTTGCATCGAACGCGATGCGGACCGCGCCGAAATTCGGCATGGCGACGAGGCCTTCGATACCGTGTGCGGTCGTCGCCACACCGAGCCGTTTGGCGCGCGCGAGACCGTCCGAAGCCGGGTCGATGCCGACCATCGCGCCCATTTCGAGGTGCTTTGCGTTGCGCAACACCTTGATCATCAAATCGGTGCCGATATTGCCGGAGCCGATGATGGCCACGGCCTGCTTGTCCTGTTTGTCGTACATGGCGCTCCCGTTCACGACGTGGATTCAGAGTGATGAGCGAAGCTCGCGCTCACGGAGCCGAGTCCTTCGATATGGGCGGTGAAGACGTCGCCTGCCTGTACGGCCGCCATCGGCCCGAGCGCGCCCGTGAGCACGATGTCGCCCGCTTTGAGCGGCGCGCCGACACGCGTCATCGTGTCGGCAAGCCACACTGCCGCGTACAGCGGATTGCCCAGGCATGCCGCGCCCACGCCCACGCTCACCTGATCGCCGCGACGCTCCATCGCCATGCCGCAGTGGACGATGTCGAACGCGTCGAGCCTGACGGGCCGGTTGCCGAGCACGAAGAGGCCACTGGATGCGTTATCGGCCACCGTGTCGGTCAGGCGGATATCCCAATTGGCGATGCGGCTGCCGACGATTTCGATGGCGGGCAACGCGTAAGCCGTCGCGCCGATCAGATCGGCGATCGTGTGACGTTCGTGCGGCAAATCGCGCGCGAGCACCAGCGCGATCTCCGCCTCCACTTTGGGCTGTTGCGTGCGCGACAGCGCGATCTCCTCGCCGTCGGCAATCGACATGTCGTCGAACAGCATGCCGAAGTCCGGCTGATCGACGCCGAGTTGCATCTGCACGGCTTTCGACGTGAGGCCGATCTTGCGGCCCACCAGGCGGCGGCCGGCGGCCAACTGGCGCTCGGTATTCACGCGCTGCACCGCGTAGGCCGCGTCGAGCGCATCGCCGCCGAGTTCCGCGATCGCGTTGCGAACCGGTGCGACGGGCACGCCGGTTTGCTGCGCGCGCCACAGCGCGTCGGCGACGTGCCGCACGGCGTTCAGGTCTAATCCGCTCATGCGATCCTCACGCAAATGTTGGTCAGCTCCGAATAGAAGTCGAGCGAGTGACGTCCCCCTTCGCGGCCGATGCCCGAGAGCTTCGCGCCGCCGAACGGCGTGCGCAGATCGCGCACGAACCACGCATTGACCCACACGATGCCGGTTTCGATCTGCCGCGCCACCCGGTGCCCGCGCGCGAGCTGCGTGGTCCAGATGCTCGCGGCCAGACCGTAAGCACTGTCGTTCACGCGGCCGATCACTTCGTCCTCCGTATCGAACGGCGCAATGTGGCATACAGGTCCGAAGATTTCTTCCTTGACGCAGCGGGCGTCGTCGGCGAGGCCGGTCCAGATGGTCGGCATCACGAATGCCCCCTGGTCGCGCTCGTCGCCGAATTGCGGAACGTGGCCGCCTGTCACGACAGTGGCGCCCTCTTCGACCGCGAGACGGAAATACGACAGCACCTTCTCGCGATGTCCGCGCGAGATGAGCGGCCCCATCGTCGTCGCGGGATCGTGCGGCGCGCCCACGCGCAATGCTTCGGTCTTCTCTTTCAACGCGGCGACGAAGCGCTCGAAGATCGGCCGCTCCACATACACACGTTCGCTGCACAGACACACCTGCCCCGCATTCGTGAAGCTCGACTTCAGAACCCCCGCCACCGCCGCGTCGAAGTCCGCATCGGCGAATACGACCGCCGCATTCTTGCCGCCGAGTTCGAACGAGATTTCCTTTACGCCATCGGCGACGGTCTTCATGATCGTGCTGCCGGTGCGCGATTCGCCGGTGAATGTAATCGCGCTGATGTCCGGATGACGCGTGAGAAACTCGCCGGCCGCATTCGGACCGTGACCGTGCACAAGATTGAACACACCGGGCGGCAAGCCGATGTCGTGCATGACTTCGGCCAGCAGCGTGGCCGAACCAGGCGTCTCTTCCGAAGGTTTGGCGACCACGCAATTGCCCATGGCGAGCGCCGGCGCGACCTTCCACGTGAACAGCAGCAAGGGCAGATTCCACGGCGAGATGATGCCGATCACGCCGAGCGGCTTGCGCGTCACGTAGTTGATCAGCTCGCTGCCGTCGGCGGCGTGCGTTTCGAAGAACTCGCTATTCGCGGTGCGGATCAGATCGCCAAACGTGCGGAAGTTGGCGATGCCGCGCGCGATATCGAGTTTGCGGGCCTGCTCGAGCGGACGGCCGGTATCGGCGACTTCGGCGGCGACGAACTCGTCGAAGCGCGCCTGAATGCCGTCGGCGATCTTGTGCAGCCAGTCGGCGCGTTGCGCCGGCGTGGTATTGCGCCAGCCGGCGCGCTGCGCGGCGGCTGCGGCGCGCACGGCGGCGTCGACCGTGGCGGCGTCGGCCTCGCAAACGTGGGCGAGCACGCTGCCGTCGACCGGGCTGAGATTGGGGAACGTGGTCGCAGTCGCGATGAATTCGCCGTCGACGTAATGGCGAAGTAACGGTTGAGCGCGCTGCGCGGCGGCCGGGGTGAAGGTCACAACGTCTCCTGCTCGATTGAAGTATTGGCAGGAGTCTACGGTTGGGGCCTCACGCGGCGGTAATCAAAGATTGAGCGCTGGATATGCTAAAGCGGAATACCAGAGCGCCTCATGCGGGCACATCGAGTTCAGGCGTGGCGACCTTGACGGCCTCACGCAGACATTCGACAAACGTCTGACACGCCGCGCTCTGCTCCTTGTGCGAACGCACCGAAAAACCGACGGTGCCGAACGCGCCGCTCTCGGGCAAATCGAGAATGCGCAGCAAGCCCGCCTCGGCGAACTGCTGCGCGGCGACGCGCGGCATCAGCGCGATCCTCGGCGTATCGAGCAGCAAGCCGATGTTCGTCAGCAGCGAGAGCGACTCGACGATATCCGTGGGAAGTGGCAAACCCGCCGCGCGAAACAGGTGTTCCGCCGAGAGCCGCGCGGGCGAGTCAGGGGTAGGCAGAATCCACGGCGAGCCGACCAGCTCCGCCAGATGCGTCACGCCCGCCGGCGCCGGGCCATAGCCCTTGCCGACCACCACGCACAGCGATTCGTCGAAGAGCGCCTCGTGCGTCAGCGGAAAAGCACTGGCAATCGGCAACTCGCGTTCTGGCAGCCGTCCCACGACGATATCGAGGTCGCCGGTGGCGAGCGCCGGGAACAGATGCGCCGTGGTGCCTTCGCGCACGGTCACGAGGACATTCGGTGTGCGCGCCTTCAGCATGGCAATCGCAGCAGGCAACAGCCGCGCCGATGCCGAGATGAGCGTGCCGACGATCACATGTCCGCTGGTGCCAAGCCTGAAATCGTTGAGTTCGTCGGTCATATAGCGCAGCTCGGCCATCAACGATTTGACGCGCCGTCCGAGCAGCAGCCCTAGTTCCGTGGGCACGACGCCGCGATTCGAGCGCGCGAACAACGCGCCGTCGAAGCAGGATTCGAGTTCATGGATGACCTTGGTGACGGCCGGCTGCGTGAGGCGCATCTCGTTGGCTGCGCGCACCACCGAGCGCGTTTCCAGTACGCGTTCGAAGATCATGAGCTGATTGAGCTTCAGCTTGCGGATCAGGGAAATCTCGCTGAGCGGATTGGCTTGCATGGCGGGCTGTGCGGAAATCGACGATCCGCGATGGTAACAGCAGAAAAGCAGCGGGCCGATCAGGGGCTCCCCTTGGTGCGCCAAGGTCTGGGCACACCTATTGCTCTATTCCGCTCGCCGGCAAAAAACCCGTCAAAGCACGCAGTGCCCACAACGAGTCGCCGTTTTCCATTTAATCCAGCAATCCATCGGTGGGAGGCCCCATGCTTCGATACGCTGCAATCTTCTTCATCATCGCGATCATCGCCGCGGTATTCGGCTTTGGCGGCATTGCCGCAGGCGCGACTGAAATCGCCAAGGTCCTGTTCTTCATCTTCGTGGTGATCTTCCTCGTCACCTTGCTGATGGGCGTGATGCGACGCTGATGAACGCGTCGATTGTTTTAGGTTGAATCACTCCTGCCCCGGCGCGAAAACCGGCACCCTGTTGCAATACTTGCCGTACCGTATTGCAATTGTTGCTGACCCGCGCCGGGGATTTCACTTCAGGCTAGACCTGCATCAAGACGTTCTCTGCCACGCATTGCACTGCAGCACTTCTCTGTCTTCGTTATCGCACCGTTGCCGCCTCATTGCCGCCTCATTCGTCCTCACGCCGCGCGCGCAATAGGCGCACGCACACTCAGCCGATGCAACCAGTTCGCGAGCTTACGCGTCGCCACCGGCGGCTTGCTCAAGATCGCGCTGTCATAGCGCTTGCCGTCGAAGCGCACGAAATCAACGATACGAAACCCCTGCCCACGATAAAACGCGATCAGATGCGCGGCCGGTTGCGGCGTATCGAGTGCCAGTTCCGCATAACCGCGCGTCGCGGCCCAATGGTCGGCGAACGCAATCAGCAACGTACCGATACCGCGCGCCTGCCACGCCGGCTCGACCGCGAACTGGCGCAAGCTGGCGATGTCGTCGCGCCGGTATAGCTCACACGCCGAATCACGATCCGTCGCGTAAAGGGTCATCGTACCGACGATGCGCCCGTCGCACACCGCGACATAGCAATCGCCGCGCGTGGCGCGCAGGCGTGTGGTCTCGACGGTCTGATCCACGCACGTGCAATTGAGGCCCATCGCGCCGAGCGGCGTGAAGGCCCGATGCAGCAACGCCGTCAGTGCAACGAACGAATCGCGCGCCGGATCGAAGCGGCGCAATTCGACACGGCCCACGCCGTGACACGCATAATCGATACGAACGGGTTGTTGCTTCGTTGCACGTCGCTTCACGTTGAGCACCTGGCGGTATCAAGATGCCCGAAGTGTAGATTTCGCGTGGACGCGTCTCAAGAAAAAATGTCGTAAAAACTCACATGGGAGCGACTGCCGGCGCACTAGGCCAAGGCCGGCGCAAGCTGCGGCTCGCCTTCGCGCAGACCGAGGTGCAGTTCCTCGCAGAGGAACGTTTGCAAGGTTTGCACGGCGGCCGCCTGCGCGCCTGAAACCTCGCGCATGAAGAGACCGAAGTCCGCGGTGGGCGCATCGGGCAAACCCTCGGCCTGGCCGAGCACGCGCATCGACTCCGAACGGATGTTGCCGTCGAGCAGCACCGACACGCCGAGCCCCGCCTCAACCGCGGATTGCACGGCCGGCAGACTGGTGCTGGTGCACACGATGCGCCACGCAATCCCCGCGCGGCGCAACGCCGTCAACACCTGCTGCTGCCACAGGCACGCGTCGCCGAAAGCCACCACCGGCAACGCCGCCTGCGCGTCGCGGCTGAAGCCGCGCGCGCCGACCCAGAAGAGCGGCTGCTTCCACGTGAGATGCGGTGCGGCGTCGACCAGCGCGGGGTCGCCGACCACTACGTCGAGGCTGCCATCCGCGAGCCGGTTCGACAACGCCGCACTGCCGTCGACGACGATCTCCAGCGCCACTTGCGGATAAGCGATCGAAAAGCGCCGCAACGCCCGCGGCAACCGGCCGACCGCAATGTCCTCCAGCATGCCGAGCCGCACGGTGCCGGACACCTGCCCCGCGCTCAACGCGCGGCGCGCATCGGCGCCCGCGCCGAGTATCGTGTGGGCATAGGGCAGTAGCAGATGTCCCGCTTCGGTGAGCTGCACGCCGCGCGGCGAGCGGTCGAGCAAACGCTGCCCGAGTTCCTCTTCGAGCCGGCGCAATTGCATGCTCACCGCCGCCTGGGTGCGCGCGAGGCGCGTCGCCGCCACGCCCACCGCGCCCGTCTCCGCCACGGTGACAAAGGCGCGCAGCAGGCTGCTGTCGAGATCTCGGGTCATAAAGGTTCTTGAAGTTGGCATAAGAAATATCAACTTATCTTAATACCGTCAGCACCGATAAGATAGCGATGACGAATTCCGATCGAACGCCCACTCACCAGACGACCATGCAGGACACCACTCTCCAACCCGCGCTAAATCCGGCGCAAACCAGCGTGAAACCCGCCTGCGGCACGGCCGGGGCGGCGTTGCTGTGCGTGCTGTCGATGTCGAGCGTGCAGTTCGGCGCCGCACTGTCCGCGCCGACGATGGCCACGTACGGTTCACTCAGCACCACCTGGCTGCGCCTGTGCTGGGCTGCATTGGTGCTCGCCTTGCTGGTGCGTCCGCGCCTTCTGAGCTACTCGCGCGCTCACTGGACTGCAGCGGGTGTGCTCGGCGCCGCGATGGCGGGCATGACACTGTGCTTTTTCGCGGCGCTTCAGCGCATTCCGTTGGGACTCGCCGTCGCCATCGACTTTCTCGGACCGCTCGCCGTGGCGACCTTCGCAGTGCGTCGCGCCCGCGCATTGCTCTGGCCCGTGCTGGCGACCGCCGGCGTGATCCTGCTCTCGCGCGATCGGGCCGGCTGGATCGGTGAACCGCTCGGCGTGCTGCTCGCCTGCGGCGCGGCGCTCGGATGGGGCACCTATATCGTGTTGATGAAGAAGACCGGCACCCTGTTCGCGGGACTCGAGGGACTGTCGGTCTCGCTAATCGCGGCGGCGCTCGTGGCCACGCCATTCGGATTGGCGCAAAGCGGTCTGCATCTCGCGGCGGGCCAGGTCGCGGCGACGGCGGGCCTCGCGCTGCTGGTCCCGCTGCTGCCGTACGCGCTGGAAATGGTAGCGTTGCGGCACATGCCGGCCGCCTCATTCGGAATCCTGATGAGCGTCGAACCGGCGATCGGCGCATTGGCCGGCTTCGTCGTACTGCATCAGCCGATGGGGATCTTGCAAATCATGGGCACGCTGCTGGTGGTGACCGCAAGCGTCGGCGCCGTGATGGTGGCGCGCTGAAAATCCGCGGCACGGTCTTGCGCACCTCGGCGCGCAAGACCGTGCGCCTCGCTCAGGCGATGTTCTCCGCTTCGTAAAGACGCCGGCCCGCGGCATCCTTCGCGCCAAGGGTCGGTTCGAAATCGATCGGCCACTCGATGCCGATGTCCGGATCGCGCCACAGAATACAGCGCTCCAGTTCGGGAAACCAGTATTCGGTGGTTTTCCACAGACACTCGGCGAAGTTGGACAGCACCACGAAACCGTGCGCGAAGCCCGGCGGCGCCCAGATCTGCCGGTAATTGGCCGCGCTCAGATACGCCCCGCACCACTTGCCGAAGTTCGGCGAATTGAGCCGCACGTCGACGGCGACGGCGAACACTTCCCCCACCACGACTCGCATGAGCCGGCCCTGAGGGCGTTGCACCTGATAGTGCAAGCCGCGCAACACGCCACGCACCGCGCGCGAATGCCGGTCCTGCACCAATTGGAAAGCTTGCGAGACGTCGTCGATAAACTCGTCCGCGCTAAAGCTCTCGAAGCAGAAGCCGAACTCGTCGCAAAACACCTCGGGCTCGATGAGTTTCACCTCCGGCAATGCCGTCGCGATCACCTTGTTGCCCATTGCTGCTGCGCTCGTAAGAAACCTGACCGGCGAAAACGCGACCACCACGACGGTTGACGCGTCCACGTGTCGTAAGGCGCCCCGCCGCCGGCTCGGGCGCCCGCATGATTGTTATGCCTCGCTCGCCACGCGGCTGCGCGCGCGATATTCGGTTGGAGACAGCGCCATGCGCTTGCGGAAAATCTTGGCGAGACGATCGCCGTTGCCCGTACCGCTGCGCCGGGCGATCTTGTCGACCGGCAGTTCGGTCTCGGTGAGGAAGTTGCAGGCAATGCGCAGGCGAACCTGCAACAGATAGTCCGACGGCGTGACCTGCATTTCATGCTTGAAACGCCGCAGGAAATTGCGCTCGCTCATCGCCGCGACCTGCGCGGCGTCCGCCACCGAAACCGGACGGTCGCAATTGGCCTCCATCCAGCGCGCCGCAGCGCGGATCTTCTCGGCCACGCTGAGCGTGCCGCCTTCTGCCGGCAGCGGCACCCAGGTCGCGGCCATGCCGGGCATCACACGGTCGGCGACACTGCGGGCAAGCTCGGCACCGAGATCGCGTTTGATAAACATGAGCGCGCTGCGGGCGCAGTCGTTACGGTCGTTCGACGCATTGAGCGCGGACTCGCCTGTGACGCTGCTGAGATAGCGGTTCACCTGCGGTCCGTCGCTATCCGTCGGGCCGGCCGCTTCCAGCACGAGCCGCCCTTCACCGATCGTTTCGATCGCACGCGTGCGCGATTGCACCGAGCGCAGCCAGCCGAGCACCCGCTCGTCGCGCGCGGCCACATGCGCGCCATAGCCGCCCGCGATGAACAGCACGTCGAAACCGCTGGCAAAGCGCGCGTCGATACGGTCAGTCCAGATGCGCGCGGAAGAAGAACTGGCGACGCTGCCGCCGTCCATGGAAAGGAATTGCACTTCGTAAGGCTGCTCTTCACCGGCACGCGAACCCGAGAGTTCGTTCGCGGTCTGGAACATTTCCACCACCGTGCCTGGGCCGAGCAGCCAGAAGCCGTCGAACAGCAACACGCCAATTCGCCGCGTTGCACTGCGCACGTTCAGCGTGGGCGTATGTAACCAGGTGATCCTCGCAGTATCAAGGTGCATGTGCGGCATGATATTTCCCCAAGCTGTCGTACATTGTGGACCCCGATCGCCGTTAGCGGCCGGTATGGGCGGAATGATTATTGCCGGCGCAAATCACGGCAAGCCGCTTAACGGATTAAGCGTGATGGTAACGGAATGGATCGCTATAGTAAATTTGAAAAACAAATTACTAGCGAGAAACAGAATGTATGAAGAAAACCGTTATCTTGCGTTTGATATGAGAACAATGGGACAGCGGCGCGCCACGGTCACGCCTACATAGACGACTCCGGAATCTCGCCGCCGAATGGCTACCAGAGCGGCTTTTCAGGCATTGATGGGAGCCGCCTTGGTGTGCCGGATCACCTCCCGTTTATGACCTGCGTATGGCAAAGCAGCATCCAAAAGTGTTTCAAACTTGAATCGCAAACCTCGCAGATAATGACCATTCAATAGCCGGTTTATTCGCAAATTGGGAATTTATTGGCCACCCTATGCAATAGGTGTGCATTTAACGAATCGGTCTTCATTAGTTATTTTTAAACGCATTTTTCGAACGTCTAAAAATGTTTCTATATTGAAACATTGGCGGTTTTATACGTATGAACAATTCGTGCGTGCGGTGCACAATAGAGATAAACGTCGGACGATTGAAGACCTGCCGTGCGCATTGCTGAGCGCCTGACCGTGCCGGGCAGCGCAGCACGCCGCCGGTCACGGCACAGCTATCTGCACACTCAGGCCGTCGGCGACTCGTCGAACGATTCGCGTTCGATCGCGGTCGCGGCCCCACGTGTCCGCCGCTCCGCGCGCTTGCGATGCAGTTCCGCCAACCGCCGCCTTCCGTGCGTGAGCGATGCGACCGCATGGAACGCGACCGGCGCGAACACCAGCCCGAACAGCGTGGCAGCCAGCACGCCGCCGAACACGCCCGTGCCGATCGAGCGGCGGCTTTCGGCACCCGCGCCGCTCGACACCACGAGCGGCACGACGCCCAGCAGAAACGCCGCCGAGGTCATCACGATCGGCCGGAAGCGCGCGCCCGCGGCTTCGGTCACCGCACGCGTCAACGGCATGCCGCGCTGGTATAGATCGCGGGCGAACTGCACGATCAGAATCGCGTTCTTCGCCGCGAGGCCGATCACCGTGATCATGCCGACCTTGAAGTACACATCGTTAGGCATGCCACGCAACAGCACCGCCGCAACCGCGCCGATCACGCCGAGCGGCACGACCATCAGCACGGCAAGCGGAATGGTCCAGCTTTCGTAGAGCGCGGCCAGCGCCATGAACACCGCCAGCAACGAGAGGCCGATCAACAACGGCGTGAGTTTCGCGGCCGCGGTTTCCTCACGTGCCGCATCGACCCAGTCATAGCTCACGCCGACCGGCAACGATGCCGCCAGCCGCTCAAGCTCCGCCATGGCCGCGCCGGAGCTGTAGCCGGGCGCCGCGTGGCCGCTCACATCGAGCGACGGATAGCCGTTGTAGCGCGTCAGCATCACCGGGCCGATCGTCCACTGACGCGTTGCGATGGCCGAGAGCGGCACCATGCCGCCCGTCGAGTTGGGCACGGAGAGCGCGAGCAGATCGTCTTCTGTCATGCGCGCGGCGGCGTCGGCGGCGATCATCACGCGGCGCATGCGGCCGCCGGCCGGGAAATCGTCGATATAGGTCGAGCCGAAGGTGCTGCCCAGTACGTCCGCGATGCGGTCGAACGACACACCGAGCGCGTACGCCTTCGCGCGATCGACGATAAGCTCGACACGCGGCGCGTCCGGCAGATCTTCCGAATGCACCGAGGCCAGCACCGGACTCGCCTTGGCTTGCGCGAACAGTTGCTCGCGCGCGGCCTTCAGCGCGTCGAGCCCCACTCCGCCGCGATCTTCGAGGCGGAACACGAAACCGTCGGAATGTCCGAGCCCCGGCACCGAAGGCGGTAATTGCGCCTCGACGTTACCGTCCAGAATCTTGTCGAACTTTGCGTTGAGCCGGTCGCGCAGCGCCAGTGCATCGATATCGCGCTTGCCCCAGTCCTTGAGTTCGACGAATCCCATCGCCACGTTCTGACCGCTGCCCGAAAAGCTCCAGCCGATCACACTCGTGACGTTCGCGATGGCGGGCTCGGCATGGAGAATCTTCTCCGCGCGTTGCACCACGGCCAGCGTGCGTGCCTGGGTGGCGCCCGCGGGCAATTGCACCATGACCTGCAACTGGCCTTCGTCCTCGCTTGGCAGGAAACCGCCGGGCATCTGCCAGTAAAGCACGCCGCACGCGCCGACCAGCACCGCATAGACGGCCAGCATCGGGCCAATGCGGCGCAACGTGCGCGCGGTCAAGCCGCGATAACCACGCGCGGCGCGATCGAAGCCGGATGTGAAGCGGCTCGCCGCACGCGCCGCGAAACCCAGAATGCCGCGGCGCGCATCGCGTTGACGCACCGATTGCGTGTGCGCCTTCAGCAGATTCGCGCACAACGCGGGCGTCAACGACAAGGCCATGAACGACGACACCAGCATCGACGCGATCATCGCCACCGCGAATTGCCGGTAAATCCCGCCGACGCCGCCGGGAAAAAACGCCATCGGCACGAACACCGCGGTCAGCACCGCCGTCACGCCGACAATCGCGCCGCCGATTTGCGACATCGCCTTGCGCGTGGCCTCGCGTGGCGGCAAGCCCTCGTCTTCCATGACGCGATGCACGCTTTCCACCACCACGATCGCGTCGTCGACGAGAATGCCGATGGCAAGCACGAGGCCGAACATCGTGAACACGTTGATCGACAGACCGCACGCATACATGGCGAGAAACGCGCCCATCAGCGTGACCGGAATCACCACGGTGGGCACCAGCGTATACCGCAGATCGCGCAGGAACAGCCACATCACGAAGAACACCAGCACCACCGCTTCCGCGAGCGTGACGAGCACCTCGTGAATGGCGATCTTCACGAAGTGCGCGTTGTCGAACGGGATTTCGATGGCGACGCCCGAGGGCAATCCTTTCGCCAACTCGGCGAGCCGCGCGCGAATCGCGTTCGACGTTTCGAGCGCGTTGCCGCGCGGCCCGAGTTGAATCCCGACCGTCGCCGCAGCCTTGCCGTTCAGGCGCGAATAGTACGAGTAGTTGTCCCGCCCGAGTTCGACGCGCGCGACGTCGCGCAGGCGCACAGCCGAGCCGTCCGGCCGCGCCTTCAGCACGATCTGGCCGAATTCGGCCGGCGAGATCAACTGGCCCTTCACGCTCACCGAGGCTGTCAATTGCTGGCCTGGCACGAACGGCGCGTCGCCGAGCGTGCCCGCCGTCACGGTCGCGTTCTGTGCTGCGATGGCGGCGTTCACCTCGGCGGCGCCGAGGCCGTATTCGCGCAGCTTCATGGGATCGAGCCAGATGCGCAGCGCTTCGTCGGCGTCCCAGAGTTGAGCCGAGCCCACACCCGGCGCGCGCTTCAACTCGCGCAGTACGTAGCGGCTCAGATAGTCGCTCAATTGCACGGAGTCGCGCGTGCCGTCGGTGGACGTGAGCGCGACGAGCATCAGGAACGTGTTGGCCGCCTTGAACACGCTGATGCCCTGCTGGACGACCTGCTGCGGCAAACGCGGCTCGACCTGCTTGAGCCGGTTTTGGATGTCGACCAGCGCGAGGTCCGGATTGGTGCCGGGCGCGAAGGTCGCGTCGATTTCGAGTTCGCCCAGGTTGTCGCTGGTCGTTTGGTAGTACAGCATATTGTCGGCGCCATCGAGACTCTCTTCGATGATGCTGCCGACGCTCTCGTCCACGACCTCAGTCGACGCCCCCGGATACATGGCAGATATCACGATGCGCGGCGGCGCGAGGCGCGGGTACTGCGCCACCGGCAGTTGCGGAATAGCCAGCGCGCCCGCCACGACAATGGCGAGCGCGACGATCCATGCGAAGACCGGGCGGTCGATGAAGAAAAATGGCACTCAATGAATCCGTTCAGATTGTCTGGAGGCGCGGTGCGTCGACGAGGCGGGCCATATGCAGCACGTCGGCCAGCACACCGTCACGCATGGCGAAACCGCGCGAACGGCCTTCTTCGACAAAGCCGAACTTGCGATACAGCGCGATGGCCGGCGCGTTGTCGGAAAACACCGTGAGGTCGATGCGGCGCAAACCGAGCGACGCGTCCGCGCAATCGATCAAGCCTTGCAAAAGCGCGGCGCCGACACCGCGGCGATGATACGCGTCGTGCACGACGAGCCCTAAGTGTGCGCTGTGCGCGCGGCTCGACAGATGGACCTCGAGACCGGCATGGCCGACCACACGTCCGTCGATAAGCGCGCACACGTTCACGCCGCCTTTGAGGCGCCGTTCGTACCAGGCCGCGAGTTGCTCAGGACTGCGATAGCCGACCGACAGCGTGCCGCTCCGCACACCGGGCAAGCTCATGATCTCGGCGAACGCATCCATGTCCCACGATTCGAGCGCGCGCACCATAATACATTTGTAATGTGCAGCTTCGTCCGGCAACCTTGTTTCTTTCATGGTCTTATTCCGCGGCGAGATGGGCGGCCGAAGGCGGCGATATCCACGGCGCCGGCTCGCTGAGCCGCGCCATGAAGTAACAGTCGATCAGCACGCCGCGACGCAAGACGACACCGCGCTGATGCGCTTCGATTTCGAAGCCGAACTTGCGGTAGAGCGCGAGTGCCGCGTGGTTATCGGTGTAGACATGCAACTCGACGCGGCGCAGGCCGAGCCAGTTGTCGGCGAGATCGAGCAGTTCGGTCATCAAGGCACGACCGATGCCGCGCCGCTGCCATGCGTCGTGCACGCCAATGCCGAGCGAGGCGGCATGCGCGCGGCGTCCCTTGAAAGGGCTGAGGCTGGCCTGACCGACCAGCGTGTCGCCGAGCGTCGCCGCGATCGCGATGCCAGGGGCCTCGAATCTTTCCAGGTGCTCGCGTGTGCTGGCAACGGTCCGAAACGGCATCTGCGGATTGCCGTTCATCGCCACGGGCAATTGCAGCATCGCGTGAAATTGTTCCGCGTCGGCCACGCGCAACGCGCGCAGCGTCAGGCCCTCAGGCAAGCTCTCAGGTTTTGATTTTGTTTTTTCGTGTTGATCCATAGGCTCATAACGTCAATTCGAATGACCTCACCAGAATGCCCGGCAATTGCATGCCGCCCGTGGCGCGCTCGCCCCACGTCGAATCGCTCAATAACAGTTCAGCATGCGCGCCGAGTTGTTCGAGTTCGCTGCCGAGCAAACGGTACAGGCTGTCGTCGAAACGCATGGCTTCGAGCGGTGCGACGATTTCTCCGTTCTCGACCCAGAAGCTCGCGAAGCGCGTCATGCCGGTAAGGCGGCAATTCATGCGGTCCGAGAAGTTCACGTACCAGAGGTTGCCGATGTAGAGCCCAGTGCCGATTTTTGCGAGCACCTCGTCTTCCGGCAGGTCGCCCGCTTGCATCGAAAGCGCGGCCGGTGACTCGCTGGCCAGCGCGCCGTTCGGCGTCAAACCGTATTCGCGTGCGCTGCGCGCGTTGGTCAGGCGTTCGGCACTGCGGCCGGCCTCGATCAACGGCACGCTGTCACGCAGATAGCCGTCGTCGTTAAAGCCTGGCGTGATGCCGAGACTCAGATCTTCGCTGATCGTCACGCGCGGGTCGACTACGACTTCTCCCACATGTAACTTGTACAGCTCGCTGCGCGAACTCGCTTGAGCGCGTGCGGAAAAGCCGCTCCAGGCGGTGACGCCGAGCAGTTCCGCGAGCGCGGCGGGCGCGAGATAGGAACGGTAACGCCCCGGCGCCAATGTGCGCGGCGTGCGCGCGAGCACCGCAAGACGTGTCGCGGCCTGCTTGACTTTGCCGGCGAACACGGCATCGCTCCAGTCGTCGCCGGCGTAGGTGGTTTTGATCGCACGGCCGCTCGGGTCGTACAAGGACCAGCTGAAATTGAAGTTGTCCACTTCATACCAGCCGCGGCTGCCGCTCGTCGATGCGAAGCCGCGCACGATCGTGCCGCCCGCATAGAAGCCCACGAAGTCGAGTCCTTGCGCGCATTCCGCGACGATCTGCGCGAGCCCATCGGGGTTCGGCAGCTTGCCGGAGCGCTGCGTGGTGCGCTGCCATTTCGACGTATCGAACAGTAGATGCGGATCGTCCGCCGCATCGCGCAGACCTTCGCGCAAGGTGGCGAGCGCGGCGCTCACTTCATCGAGATCCTGCTGCAAATCGCCGCATACAGTCAGCGTGGAATAGGCCTGACGTGCGCCGTCGATCAGACGCAAGGTCAGCTTGCCTTGCGACACGCTGCCCGTCTGCCGCACCTTGCCGGAATTGAAACGAATGAAGTCGGACTGCTCGCCGGCAAATGAACTGAGCGTGGTTTCGCTGCCTTGCTGCAAGCGCTCGATCGCATCCGCGAGCAAAGTGAAATGCCGCTCCCAATCCACCGAGGTAGCCGCGCGCGAAGAGATGAACTGGCTCATCATGCGCCTCCGAACACGTCGATGTTGCTGAACACGCAAGCCGGCGACGCATGGCCGACGCGAATGATCTGCGCCGGTTCGCCCTTGCCGCACATGGACGTGCCATACACTTCGCGCGTGGCCGCGTTGCCCACCGCGCTCAGGCTGCGCCAGAAATTCGCGGAGATACCGCGGTAATTCGGCTGTTTGACGACCTGCGTGAGCTTGCCGTTTTCGATCAACTGGCCGAACTCGCAGCCGAACTGGAATTTGTTGCGATGGTCGTCGATCGACCAGGACGTGTTGGTGCGCATCAGAATGCCTTGGTCGATATTGCCGATCATCTCCTCCAGCGAACTCTCGCCGGGCTCGATATTCAGATTCGCCATGCGGTCGATCGGCGGCCGGTTCCAGTTCGACGCGCGCGAATTCGCCACACCCGGCATGCGCGCACGCTGCTGTGACAATGCGCCGCCGAGCGGACGTTCTAGCACGCCGTTGCGAATCAGATATTGCTTGTGCGCTTCGGTGCCGTCGTCGTCGAACGCGTAGGCTGCCGCTTCTTCGCGCAGCGACGGATCGAAGGTGACGTTCAGCAATTCCGAGCCGTAGCAATACGAACCGAACATGTCCTGCTTGACGAAGCTCCAGCCCGCAAAGTTGCGTTCGTCGCCGAGAATGCGATCCAGTTCGAGCGGATGACCGATCGATTCGTGAATCTGCAGCATCATCTGGTCGGGCATCAGCAACAGATCGCGCTTGCCGGATGGGCAATTCGGCGCGGCCAGCAGTTGCAGCGCTTCGTTAGCGACGCGCGCGCCCGAGCCTTCGAAGCCGAAGCGCGCCAGCACTTCCATGCCGCCCTGGCCGAGCGTGCCGTAGTTGCCGCCCAGCGTGCGCACTTGCGTATCGCCGTTTGCGTGCGCGGCGACGCTCAATTGCGGCATCACGAAACGGAACCACTGGTCGATCCGCACGCCATCACCGGTAATGTAGAGCTGATCGGTGTGCGTGATCTGCACCGCCGCGACACGTTCGACAATCTTCGCGTCGAGGTTCGCGCCCGCGCATTCCGCGCTGAGAAGCTCGAGCCATTCGGCGCGGCTCGGTAACGCGCGTTGCGCATTCGGCGACACGTAGCGGCCGCTCGCGACCGGACGGGCGACTTCGCGATGGTCGATCAGCGACAAGGCCGCGCTCGCCTCAGCGCGTGCGGTGGCCATATCGAGCGCCGCCTGCAAACCGGCCGCCGACAGATTCGCGGTCGCGGCATAACCCGCGCCGGCGCCCACCCACGCGATCAACATCGCGCCGCGATCGCGCACCGTGCGCAGCGGTTGTGCAATGTCGTTGCGGATCTCGTGGTCGTCGATCTGTTCGTCGACAATGCGCAGCGACCAGAACGCCGCGCGGCTCTTCAGCGTTTGGGCAGCCTGTGCCCAACGTTCGTCAATCATTGGCGTGTCCCGTATGAGTCGTGCCGGCGCCCGACTCCGGCACATTGAGCGACGAGGCCAGCAGCGACTGGGTATAAGGATGCGTCGGCGCATGCAACACAGCGAGTGTGTCGCCGGCTTCGACGATGCGTCCGGACTTCATCACGATCACGCGATGCGCCATGGCTCGCATCACCGCCAGATCGTGCGTAATGAACAAATAGCTTAGCTTGTACTTTTTCTGCAGATTTGTCAGCAGATTCAGCACCTGTTTCTGGATCGACACGTCGAGCGCGCTGGTCGGCTCATCGAGCACGATCAATTCCGGCTGGACGGCCAGCGCGCGCGCAATCGCAATACGTTGACGCTGGCCGCCGGAGAACTCATGCGGATAGCGCAGCATCGCGTCGGCGGGCATGCCGACCTCTTCGAGCAGGCTGCCGACGCGCGCGCGCCGTGCCTTCGCATCCACTTCCGGCCGATGCACGGCCAAACCCTCGCCGATAATCTGCTCCACCGTCATGCGTGGCGACAGCGAGCCGAACGGATCCTGAAACACGACTTGCATGCGCGAATACAGCGCGCGGCGTGAACTCGCCGTCTTGAGCGTGGAAAGCGGCAGGCCGTCGATATGGATATGACCCGCCGCCGGTTGTTGCAAGCCGAGCACGGTGGCCGCCAGGGTCGATTTCCCCGAACCCGATTCACCGACAATGCCGAGCGTTTCACCGCGCCGCACGCTCAGATCGACGTCATGCACCGCGCGAAACGTGGAGCGCCCGAACATGGACCGCCAGCCTTTCGCCGACGTGCGGTAATCGACGGCCAATCCTTGTACTTCGAGCAGCCGGCGCGCGCCCTCCTCGACCGGCTCGAGCGCGCGTTGCGGATCGCTGTCGAGCAGCCGCCGCGTGTATGGATGCTGCGGACTCGCGAATAGCGCCTCGGTCGTATTGGTTTCGACCAGCACGCCCTTCTCCATGACCGCGACGCGCCGCGCAAAACGCTTCACCAGATTCAGGTCGTGCGTGATCAACAGCACGGCCATGCCGCGTTCGGCCGCTTCCTGTTCCTGCAGCGAAATCAACAGGTCGACGATCTGCTGGCGCACGGTCACGTCGAGCGCTGTGGTCGGTTCGTCGGCGAGCAGCAAACGCGGACGGCATGCGAGCGCCATGGCGATCATCGCGCGCTGCCGCTGGCCGCCGGACAATTGGTGCGGAAAACTGTCGATCCGCCGTTCCGGCTCGGGAATGCCGGTGCGTCTGAGCAACTCGATACCGCGCTCGCGCGCCGCGTTCGGCCGCAAACCTTCGTGCAGACGCAGGCTCTCGGCGATCTGCTTGCCGATCGTGAAGAGCGGATTGAGCGCAGTCATCGGTTCCTGAAACACCATCGCGACGTCGGCGCCGCGCAGGCCACGCATCTGCTGCTCGGTTTTCTGCAGCAGGTCTTCACCATCGAGCAGCATGCGGCCGCTCAATTCGGCATGCTCGACAAGCCGCAGAATGGACAGCGCGGTGACGCTCTTGCCCGAACCCGATTCGCCGACCAGCGCCACGCGCTCACCGCGTGCAATGGAAAGGCTGAGTTCGTGCACGGCGACCTTGTCGCCGAAACGCACGGAGAAACGGTCGATTTCCAGCAACGGCCGGGCCATCGGCGCCTGAGTGGTGGTCATCGCGGACCTCCGCCAAAAGCGGAGCCGCGCGAACGCGTGTCGAGCGCATTGCGTAATGCGTCGCCCATGAAGGTTAGCAACAGCAACGTGATCACCAGCGCGGCAAACGCCGACATGGAGATCCACCACGCGTCGAGATTGTTCTTGCCTTCCTGCAGCAGTTCGCCGAGGCTGGGCGTGGGCGGCGGCACGCCAAGGCCGAGAAAGTCCAGGCTGGTCAGCGAGAGAATCGCGGCGCTCATGCGGAACGGCAGGAAGGTAATCACCGGCGTCAAACTATTCGGCAAAACATGACGCCACATGATCTGCCAGTTAGTGAGGCCCATGGTGCGAGCCGCCTTGACGTAATCGAGCGAACGGTTGCGCAGGAATTCGGCGCGCACGTAGTCGGACAGCACGAGCCAGCCGAACATCGACAACAAAATGAAGAGCAGCCACAACGTGGGCTCGAAGATCGATGCGAAGATGATCAGCAAATACAGGTCGGGCATCGAACTCCAGATTTCGATCAGGCGCTGGCCGATCAGATCGGTTCGTCCTCCGTAAAAGCCCTGCACCGCGCCCGTCAGCACGCCGACCACGACACCGGACACCGTGAGCGCCAGCGCCATCAGTACCGACAGGCGGAAGCCGTACAACAGCCGCGCCAGCACGTCGCGCCCGAACTGATCCGTGCCGAGCCAGTTGCTCGCGGTGGGCGGCGCCGGATACGGATGCGCGGCGAAATAGTCGATGGTGTCGTAGTGAAAATGATTCGGCGGATAAATCGCGAAGTTGCCGTTCGATTCGAGCCGCGAGCGGATGTACGGATCGAGGTAATTGGCACGCGCCGGAAAATCGCCGCCGAATAGCGTCTCCGGATAGTCCTTCACGATCGGGAAGTAGTAGTGCCCGTCGTAACGAACGAGCAGCGGACGGTCGTTGGACAACACCTCGCCGAGCAGGCTGATGGCGAACAGCGACACGAAGATCACGAGGCTCCAGTAGCCCAGACGCTGCTGCCTGAAACGCAGCCACGTACGCCGCCACGGAGACGGCGACGCCGCGTGCGCCGCGCCGGGCGCGTCAGCGGTCCAGGCGGTTGAATTGGATGCGGGGGTCGACGAGGACATAGCAGACGTCAGCAATGAGTTTGGTTACGAGGGCAATCAGCGTGAACAGAAACAGCGAACCGAGTACGACCGGATAGTCACGGCGAATCACGGAGTCGTACGACAGTTGGCCCATGCCGTCGAGCGAGAACAGCGTTTCGATCAGCAGATTGCCGTTCAGAAACGCGCCGACAAAGGCGGCTGGCAAACCCGTCAGCAGAGGAATAGCCGCATTGCGCAGCACGTGTTTCCACAATACGTCGCGCTGCGGCGCGCCCTTGGCGCGCGCGGTCAGCACATACTGCCGGCCGATTTCCTCGAGGAACGTGTTCTTGGTCAGAATGGTGACGATCGCGAAGTTGCCGACAACCGAAGCCGTGACCGGCAGCACGATGTGCCATAGATAGTCGAGCACTTTGCCGAACGCGCTGAGATCGTTGAAGTTATCCGATGTGAGGCCGCGCATCGGAAACACCTGCCAGAACGTGCCGCCGCCGAATAACATCAGCAGCAATACGCCCAGCACGAAACCGGGAATGGCATAGCCGGCGAGCACCAGCACGCTCGTGACGGTATCGAAACGCGAGCCGTTGCGCACCGCTTTCGCGATCCCCAACGGCACCGATATCAGATACGTGAGCAGCACTGTCCATAAGCCGAGCGTGATCGACACCGGAAGCTTCGATTTGATGACGTCCCACACGCTGTCGTGCTGATAGTAGGACTGGCCGAGATCGAACGTCGCGTAGTGCTTGAGCATCAGCAGATAGCGTTCGAGCGGCGGCTTGTCGAAGCCGAACTGTTTCTTGATCTGCTCGATCTGCTGCGGATCGACGCCCTGGCTGCCGTGATAACCGCCGCCGCCCGCCCCCGCCTCTCCGCCACGGCCAGCGCCGTGGCGGAGTTGCGTCATCACCTGTTCGACCGGCCCACCCGGCACGAACTGTGTGACGACAAAGGTCAGCGTGACCACGCCAAGCAACGTCGGCACCATCAACAACAAGCGTCTGAGAATGTAGGCAAGCATGCTGTGCCTCAGTGAGCCGTAGCGGCCGTAGCCGCGGTGGAAGATGCGGTCTGGGCGGCCAGCGCTTTCATGTACCCTTTCGTGTACCAGTAGTCGATCACCCAGTCTTCGTATTGATACGACATCGGCACTTTGTCCGGATGACCGAGCGTCGACTTGTAGCCGATCCGCGCGCCCGGTGCGTAGTACTCCGGCACGAGGTAGAACGAGTAGATCAGCACGCGATCCAGCGCGCGGGTCGCCGCTTCCAGGTCGTCGAGATTGTCGGCGGAGAGTGCCGAGTGAATCAGCGAGTCGACCGCTTTGGAGCGGATGCCCGAATAGTTTTCCGATCCGATTTCAGAGGCTGCCGCGCTGCCGAAACGGCGCGTCAATTCCGCGCCGGGAATCGTCACCGGCGGATAGATGAACGTGGTCATGTCGTACTCGAAGTTATCCAGCCGCTTCTGGTACAACGCACTGTCGATCTCGCGCATATGCGCCTGAATGCCGAGCATGCCGAGCGCCTGCATATACGGCAGGATCAGGCGGTCCATGCCGGGCTGATCGTCCATGATCTCGATGGTCATCGGCGTGCCGTTGGCATCGCGCAAGGCGCCGTCGCGATAGTGCCAGCCGGCTTGCGCCAACAGATCGCGCGCCACGCGCAAGTTGCCGCGCAAGGACTCCGGGGCGATCGTCGTGGGTTGCTTGAGCATCGGGCCGAATACTTCCGGCGGCACGCTCGCTCTCAACGGTTCAAGCAAGGCCAGTTCTTTCGGGCCGGGCATGCCGGTCGCGCCGAACGGACTCGCTGCGAAATAGCTGCTGGTGCGCCGGTATTGACCGTAGAACATCATGCGGTTCATCCAGTCGTAGTCGAAGGCCATCGTCAGCGCGCGGCGCACGCGCGGGTCCTGAAACATCGGCTTGCGCAGGTTCATCAGCATGCCTTGCATTTGCGCGGGGCCGTCGGCGAATTCGCCTTTCTTCAATAGGCCGTTGTCGAAGTTCTTGCCGACGTATTTACGCGCCCATTGCGTTGCGCTGTATTCGACAAGCGCGTCGGCGTCGCCCGCCTTGAACGCTTCCAGTTGCGTGTAATGGTCGCGATACAGTTTGAAGGTGATGCTCGCGAAACGGAACATGCCGCGCCGCGATGGCAAATTCGCGGCCCAGTAATCGGGGTTGCGGCGATAGGTGATCTGCTTGTCGTTCTTGCGCGACTCGATCAGGTACGGACCGCTCGCGACCGGAGTCTCGTTCGCGATCTGGTCGAACGGTAGGCGCGTGCCGTCCGCGCGCATGCCCCACTTCGGCGAGAAGATCGGCAAATCGCCGGCGATCAGCGGTGCGTCGCGTTCGGCGTGCTTGAAGTCGAAGCGAATCGTGTTTTTGTCGATCACGGTCGCGCTCTTGATGACCGAAAACTGCGCGTTGAAAAGCGGCGAGGCCTTCGGGCTCGTCAAGGTGTCGAATGAGTATTTGACGTCGGCCGCGGTGATCGGATCGCCGTTTGAAAAGCGCGCGGCACGATTGATGTGGAAGGTGGCCGAACCGAGGTCCGGCGCGACTTCGACATCGTCGGCGATGAGCGGATACTCGGAGGCGAGTTCGTCCCAGCTGCGCTGCATCAGCGTATCGAACATCAGATGCAGAATGTCCGGCGCGGGCGCACCGCGTACCAGAAACGGATTCAGCGAATCGTAAGTCTGGAGTTCGTCGAAGTTCTGGAAGCTGAGCTTGCCGTCGCTCGGCGCGGTGGGGTCCGCGTAGTCAAAGTGCGTGAAGCCGGCGGGATATTTCGGCTCGTCGTACTGAGCAATCGAGGGCCGCGCCTGCGCGCAGATCGCGCTCAATGCGAGACACGCCCCTGCGCACAGCGCGATTCGCGCGACGTTGCCGGGCCGCCGCTTTGCCGCAGCGGCGGGCGTTGCCGCTGCAGTCCGCACGCAGCGCGGCCAGCGAAACTTCACAAGTCTCATCTTCGGAATGCGTGAGAACGCGCGCCGGCTTCTGGCCGGCGCGCGGTAAATCGAATCGGTGCGAGTGACGGCCTGACGGCGTCGCTCCCGTAGCTTTCCCCACTAACGCCGCGCTGCGGCTAACTCGCCGAGTTCGCTCGCCATGGCCCTGAACAAGCATTGTGCGCGCGGACGCTCCAACGTACATCGCTAACAAAATTGCGCCGCTCCGGTACCGATGATGGAAGCCGGAGCGGCCGACCGACTAGACAGACTGCGGGTGCATCACAAACATCGAGGACTTCAGAAGCGATACGACGCGCCGACCTGGAAGAAGCGGCCGATGTTGGTGTAAAGCGACTGGTCGTAGCCCGTGATATCCGGCGTGGCCTGCCACTCAACGTCGAACGGCGGCTTGCGATCGAAGATGTTGTTGATGCCGCCATAGATCGTCCAGTTCTTGAAGCCACGATACGTGGCCATCAGATTGAACTGGCTATACGACGCCACCGACAGCGTACCGCCGTCGCCGAACTCGGACGCCACCGCGTTGGTGTACGGGCCGGTGTACTGCCACGTCAGCGTGGTGGTCAGCTTGCGGTAATCCCAGGAAAGGCTGGTATTACCCTTCCAGCGCGGATTGGACGCACCGAACGGCTGCAACAGCGCGAGGTTATTGCCGGCGAAGTCTTGCGTCGGCGCACCCGGGCTATTCAGCTTGAAGTGCCACACATAGGCCCAATCGCCTGCCAGCGTGAACGTGCCGTACTTCGTGCCCACCGACTTGCGGAAGTTCATGTCGAAGCCGTCGGTGTCGAGCGAACCGAGGTTGACGAACTGTTCCTTGATGTAGGCCACCGTGCCGTCCGGATTGCGGATCACGCTCGACGGGTTGTTCGCATCCATCACCGCGTTCGGATCGTCCGTGCCGATCACGCCGTCAATGTGGATCTTGTAGAACGCTGCACCGATATCCGTCGACGAGTCCGGCGAAAGCTGGAAGCCGATGTTGTAGTTCTTGGTGCGCTCAGGCTGCAGCGCCGGATTGCCGTTGACCTGTTCCGTCGTGAAGTGCTTGGTCGGCGTGCCGCTCGGGTCGTTCGGGTCCACCAGATTCTGGTGAGCCAGATAGGTTGCCTGCGAGTTTTCGACCAGCGTCGGCGCACGGAAGCCGCGGCTATACGATGCGAAAGCCGTGATAGCCCGCACAGGCTGGAAGCGCAACGCGAAGCTCGGCGAGAACGCACCACCGAAATCGCTGTAGTGGTCGTAACGGCCCGCCTGCGTGAACGTCAGGTTGTGGATGATCGGAATATCCACCTGATAGTAGACGGCGGCCACATTGCGCTCACCGTCGACCGTTTGCACGTTGGCCGGCGCCGTAATGCCGAGCGCGCTATACGTACGCGAGTTGATGATGTTGCTTTCGTGACGGAATTCCGTACCGAAACCGACACCGACCGGACCGCCCGGCAGAGTGAACAGGTTGCTCGTCGAGGTCTTCGCCGTGACGCTGTCGAGCTTCGAGATCGCCTGCTCATAGTCGTTCTGGAAGACGCCGTTCAAACCGTTCGGCGTGGCCGACGGATTCGAAAAGTTGAACACGCCGTTCTGCAGAATGTTCTCGAGGCCCGCAACATTCAGCGCATTGCCGTAGGTCGTGTCGACCGTGCTCTGCGAATGGCCGTAATCCGCGGACCAATCCCAATCGCCGAATCTGGCGGTGGTGAACGAGCCTTTCACACCGGTCAATGCACGCCAGAACGTCGACACCGTATCCGCCGACACGGTATTCGGGAACGTATAGTTGATCAGCGTGGGTACGCCGAAAGGGTTGTACGGGTTGGTGCCCGAGACCGTGCGCGACAGCGGCAACGCGGAACCGGTGGCCGGGTTGAATGCGTTGGTCTGGCTGCTCAGCACTGCCGGACCTTCGTTCTGCACGGTTTCGTCGCGGCTCACCCAGAAGTCGGCGTAAGCCTGCACGTCGTCGTTGATCTTGAACGTGCCGCGCACTTTCGCGTTCAGGCGCGTGATGGCCGGCACCAGCGAGGTGGTGCTGGCCGGATTCGATTTACACGTGGATGCGCCGTTCGCCGACACGCTGCCCGGAGGACAGGGGCTGAGTGCCGTGTTAGTGCCGTCAGCCGTGGTCCAGTACGATTGCTGGTTCGGACCGAGCGGGCCCGCGAGACCACCCGGGAACTGACTGAAGTCCTGACCCGCGGTCATGTCGCGATCGCCAAGCGACGAGCCGGTATCGCGGTAATAGCTCGCGGCGGCCGTCACGTTGAAGCGGTCGCCATTCAGATCGCCGATACCGCCGAGCACGCTGAAATTGCCCTGCGCGTCGCCCGGATGCTGTGCCTTGCCGAGCTGGCCATCGATCTGCAAGCCCTGGAAGTCTTTCTTGGTGATGATGTTGACCACGCCCGCAATGGCATCCGAACCATACACCGAGACCGCACCGGTCTTCACGATGTCGATGTGGTCGATCATGTTGAGCGGGATCGAATTCACGTCGAAGAACGTGTCGGTGAAGTTCACCGCCTTGCCGTAGTTCGCCACCCGTTGCCCGTCCACCAGCACCAGGGTGTACTTCTCGCTCAGACCGCGCAATGCAATACCGCCGCCGCCTTGCGCGGAGCTATTCATCGTAGTTTGGCCCCAGCTGCTCCCCGAGTTGGCGGAGGTGCCGCGCAGGAAGTCGGCCACGGTCGTATAACCGCTTTGCTGGATGTCCTTGGTCGTGATGGTCTGAACTTCCGTGTTGCCGACCTTGTCCGACGTGCGGATCAGCGACCCGGTCACCTCGAATTTCTTGAGTTGCTGGACCCCTTTTCCCGTCGGCGTCGCGGTGTTGCCATCCGCGGACGGTGTGGCAGCCGTGCCCGTTGCCGGGGTGCTTTCCGCCGTCGTCGCGCCTGCCGCGGTGCCGGTGGTGGCCGGCTGGCTTTGTGCAAACGCCGGTACGGCGATCACGGCCGATAACGCCAGTTCAGCCCAGACTATTCTTCTAATGGCCAGCGCCAATGCCCTTTGTTTCATTTTTCCCCTTCTCGCTCGTCAGTAAGGCCACAGCAGTATGTGAAGAGTGGTCTCGTGAACCGCTCTACTCGATATACGGCGATCTTGCGCCGCGTTCCGTTAAAGCAACTTCAAATAAGTCAGCGTCGGACTACTAATTTATTGCAATCGGAATGCGCAGCGCTTTCCAATCGATGCCATTTCTACTGCCATGTGAGCAGGCTCCGCCATCTGCTGGTCCGGTCTCTTTAATCGCGGGTATACACCTAAGTAATCCTTAAAAATATCGAGCGAGTGCCTTCTTCTAAAGCACAGCCTGCGGCACTAAAACAGTCTTGGCGTCCCGACCCACACGACCACCGCCTCTTCACGCGCGGTATTGGACCAGGAGTGCGGCACGGTAGACTCGTAATGCGCGGTGTCGCCTGCCTGCAATACGAACGTGGTGCCTTCCAGCGTGAGCGAGATCTGGCCGCTCATCACATACAAGAATTCTTCACCGGCATGCGTTGTGACTTCCGACGGGTTCTGTCCCACCGGCATCCTGACGAGGATCACTTCCAGCTTGCCGCCGACCGACAGGTTCGTCAGCCTGCCAAACAGATTGGCGGTTCCGTCAAATCCGAAGTACTTCAACTCGCTTCCTCTACGCACCGACTTGTCTTCGGTCGGCGTGTCGACGAAGTACTGCACCGTGACACCCAAGGCTCTCGCAATACCGACCAGCGATGTGATCGAAGGTGTTGCATGACCCCGTTCCACCTGCGACAAAAACGGCTTGGAAATGCCTGCGGTCGTTGCCACTTCATCCAGCGTGCGACTGAGCCGTTGGCGCAGCGCGCGGATTTTGCTTCCTATAGAGATTGCAACATGTGCCTTGTTATTGAGTGGCAAGACCATAGCAAGACAGAATCCCGTAGTCAAAAATAGTTTGATATATGCAAATTATGTTTCGTCGAGCGTAACATTCTCCCTAAAACGTCCGTGATATCCGTGCTCATAGTTCGACGTGGACAACCACATCAATTTGTTGTCCAGAAGACTTTGCCTATTCCCAATATCCTTTTTGATAGCTGCCACCGCGTCCGCATATCCACATGAAGGACGGACCCGCATTCATTGGGACGAGCGCACTCCCTCGCGTCCGCCGCGAGGGGACGCGCCTCACCTGAGAGAACCCGAAGGAAGCGGAGTGCTCTTATTTCGACGCCACCAGCACCCACAAACGCGCGAGATCGGCTGAACCGTCGGTGCCTTTCACCGCACGGAAGGTTTGCAGCGCGCGAGCCTTGTCGCCCGCGATGTAGTACGCCTCACCAAGATGCAGTTGCGCCTGGTCCGGATGGTCGAGTCCGCCCTTGGTGATCGCGGCATCCATCGCCGCGAGACCCTGTTTCGCCTGCCCCGCGAAAACCTGGTTGAAACCCACATCGACAGGGGCAACGGGGTTCGCCGGATCGGCGGGCGCTTGTGCGCGTTTGGCCGCGAGCGCCTGCAGGCGTTTCTCGCGATCCGCCTGCGCGTCGCGTCCCAGAACGCCCGACGTAAAGCCCTGATCGATGACCTGCTTGCCTTCCGCGGTGGTGCCCGACACGATCGCCAGCTGGGTCATTTCCATGTAGTCGTCGGCGGTCGACAGCGAGCCGGTCGCGCGACGCAAGCGATACGTGTCGATATCGAGCTTCGACGAATAGCCCGGCTTGTTGCGGATCGCCGAGAACAGATCGTCCCAGTACGACTGCTTCGGATGATAGGCAACCAGCTTCTCGAGCGTGCTGCGATACGTGGCATCGTCCTTGACGCGTTGCGCACACGTGCCGAGCAATTGCAGTTGCGATTCGTCAGGTGCGTGACCGCCACGCACCTGCGCGTCGATGCCCGGCTTGAGCAGGCTCACCACGCTCACGCAATCGTTCGACAGATAGTAAGACTGCACCAGCAGCGTGCGCATGTCCGGATCGCTGCCACCCGACTTCAGATAACGCTGCGCAACCTTCGCCGCCTGCGCATAGCTCTTCTGCTGGAAGTAGATGCCGGCCAATGCCGCCGACGTGCGTTGCTCGTCAGCGCCGCTCAACTTGCCCGAACTCAGCAACGTTTCGTAGGCCTGAGCAGCTACGCCGGTTTCACCCGCCGCCGCCGCTGCCGCGCCACGCATCTGCTCGATCATGGTGCTCTCGTACGGCGTCTTGCCGGGCACAGCCGACGCCTGATCGATCTTCGTCAGCGCGTCCTTGTACTTGTGCGCGCGATACAGATCCTGTGCGGCATTCAGCGGCTTCGCCACGTCCGGCCGCAATGTGTCGGCGGCATGAGCGGCGAGCGGCAGCACGAGAGCGGCCGCGATAACGGCGCGCTTGAACCGGTGATGAATCGTTTGCATTGCCCTTCCCTATTGCATGTACTGCTCATTGCCGATCAGGCCGATCTTGGTCGCGCCCAGTCGTTGCGCGGACGCCATGACCTCCGCGACATCCTTGTACGGCACCAGCTTGTTCGGCCGCAGATGGATTTCGGCTTGAACCGGTTCGGCGGCCACTTGCGCGAGCCTGGATTCGAGCGCCGCGCGGTTCGGCACCGGCTGGCCGTTCCAGGTCGTGGTGCCGTCGAAGTCGATATCGATCTGCACTACTTCAGGCTGCGTGATCGGCGGCGGTGGATTGCCGATCGGCAGATTCATCTTGATGGCGTGCGTCTGAATCGGGATCGTGATGATCAGCATGATTAGCAACACCAGCATCACGTCGATCAGCGGCGTGGTGTTGATGTCGACCATCACATCCGGTTCGCTGCCGCCGCCCGACGATACGTTCATTCCCATTTTCGGCTCCTGTCGATCGCAAAATCAGCCGCCGCGCGCGGGCGGCTCAGTGATAAACGAAACCTTGGCAATACCGGCGCGCTCGCACTCGGTAATGACCCGGCCGATGAACTCATAGCGCGCGCTCTGGTCGCCGCGAACATGCACTTCCGGTTGCGGCGTCATGACCGACACGGTCTTCAGGCGTGCCAACAGCGTCGGCGCATCGACCTGCTTCTCGTTCCAGAAGAAGTCGCCGTCGCGGTTCACCGCGATGACGATGCTTTTGGGCGTGGTCTGCAGCGGCTGGATCGTCTCCTTCGGCAATTGCACCGGCACCGTATGCGTCACAACCGGAATCGTGATCAGAAAGATGATCAGCAGAACCAGCATCACGTCGACGAGCGGCGTGGTGTTGATACTGGAGATGACCTCGTCGTTGTCGTCCTGCCCAACGCTCATTGCCATGACGGACTCCGCTTATTGAACCAGCGACGCTTCGCGAGCCACCGCGCGCGCCGGGCGGCGGCTGCCGGCCAGCAACACGGTATGCAGTTGCGCGCCGAATGCGCGAACCCGCTCCATCACCGACTTGTTGCGACGAACCAGGAAGTTGTAGCCGAGCACAGCGGGCACCGCCACCGCGAGGCCGATCGCCGTCATGATCAGCGCCTCGCCCACCGGACCCGCAACCTTGTCGATCGACGCCTGGCCGGCAATGCCGATGGCCGTCAGCGCGTGATAAATCCCCCACACCGTACCGAACAGGCCGACGAACGGCGCCGTCGAACCCACCGTACCGAGGAAAGCCAAACCGTCTTGCAGACGATTCGACACGTTGGTGATCGCACGCTCGACCGAGGTGTCGATCCACGTGTTGCGGTCCACGGCTTCGAGCAGCGCTTCGTCGTGATGCTCGCCCGCTTCGATAGCCGTTTCGGCGATGAAGCGGAACGGCGACGTTTCGTCGAGCAGCTTCGCGCCTTCGACCAGCGACGGCGCAGTCCACAACTGCTCGTCGGCGCTCTTCGCGCGGCGGTTCGCGCGGAACTGTTCGACGAACTTGGTGATCATGATGTACCAGCTGCCCATCGACATGAGCACCAGCAGAATCAGCACGAAGCGGGCGACGAAGTCGCCGTTGTTCCAGAGGGCGCTGAGGCCGTAGGGGTTGGTGACCGTTTCCGACGTAGCCGGTGCCGGCGGTGGCACCGCTTCGTCCGCGGCTGCGCTCGCGGTTTGCGGCGCGGCAGTAGCCGGCGCGGCGGCAGCCGACGCCGTGGCTTCGCTAGCCTGCGCATGGGCCATTTGCGGCGCAACAAAATCCACCGTGGTCACGGCGATCAACATGCTTGCCGCCAGTGCGGCGAGAGTACGCTTCTTCATGCCTGCTCCATGTTCATTAGTACAACTTCTAAACTAAGACTGATAAATCGCTACCGGTACCGAACAGCCAGTGAATTCAGTTCAAGTTAAAGGAGAACGGAACTTGCACACGGACAGGTTGGCCTTGGGAAACGCACGTGAACTGCTTGACTGCGTTGAACGCCGCACGATCCAGTGAGGAGTCGTCCGAGGATTTGGCAACGCGTTCATTCGTAATATGGCCTTGCGGGTCGACAACGAATTCAATGAGAACATCACCTGTCACGTTGTTTTCCTGCGCTTCCTTCGGGTAGCGGATCGACGAACGGATCTGATCCGAGTTCGGACACACCACACCGACTTCGGTACTCACAGGCTTCGTGGGCGCGGGCGGCGCCGGCGGTGCGGGCGGCGCCACGGCAGGCGCCGACACGACCGGAGCGGCCTGATGCGTGATGGTCGGCTGCGGGGGCGTTTGCACCTGCACTTCCGGCGGCGGCACGAACGGCGGCGGCGGCGGCGCGAATTTCGGCGGCGGCAACTGCACCGTGGGCAACGGCGGCGGAGGCGGCGGCTTCACCGGCTCGATGATTTTCGTTTCGATAGGATGCTGAATGACCTGCACGACCTTAGTGGCGAGGCCATTGATCAGTGCATAAATCAGCACGATGTGCAAAAGCAGAACAACTGCGATGCCGCCAAAGCGGCGTACTGGGTTTTGCTGCTTGCGCCCAAACTCACGCGGGCGCCCCGGCCTCTGCATACGGGCCGCTGCTGCCGGAAAATGCCCTTCGACTTTCGTACCCACCTTTACTCCTCCGGCGTGAATCATCCATTTCTGTAACTGCAGTGCGCTCACCAGCCGCAAACAGCATTCACATCAACCACCTGGTGACTGGCGGCCTTTGATTCGGAGTCCAAAACGGACGTGACACTAGCCGGCTCCTATCCGACGACACGGACGACGTCTGCGGGAGACGTCGCCGTGCATCATGTGAGCCGAATAATCGATCTAAGTAGAACTACTAATAGAATAACTTTGAGCCGTTCGCTTCTGCCTTGCATGAACGCTGGAGACAACTTGATCTCTATAACTCGTAGCGCCTGGAACTTTTTGCGCGTTTGTCACATGCGTTTCATGGGTGGCAACAATAGCAGGACAAAAAATGTACGGTCAAACTTTTTTTGATGACAACATACTTAGTTTAGAGAGATAACTCTAACTCATGCCGAATTCGCGCCGCTTTAAAAGAATAAGCGTACGTGGAGCAGATAAGCATTCAGATGTTTCTGCCCGACAATTGGGAATTTACTGCACGTTCGGCGCGCATCGATGCACGAAAAGCTGCTGGCCGAACGACTGATCCTGACGCGGAAGCCCTACTGGGCAGGCCTTTAGACGCCTGGCAGCATGGCTTGCGTGGACCACAGGCAGGAAGTTTGTCGTGGTGGTCGGGCGCCGGAGAGTGACCGCACCGAAGGCGAGACGATAGCAGAAGGCCAGAAGCCTTTAAAAAAAATTTAGCGGAATTTACGACACTTTATATATGCATCCCAATTACGCGCTAAATTGAATTACAAAACAATTCCAATAAATTACATTAAGCCAACGATGCCAGTGATGACGGGCAGAGTGGCATCGGCGCGACGTTGATGGGCTGTACAGCGCAATTTCGCGCGGACTGAATGACTTGGCTAGAAGTGAATCGTGCGCCGGCAAACTTCTGCGCGCTCAACAAACGAGCAAGCAGGAGCGGCGCAACGTTGATCGCGCCGCTCTGCTGCATTAACCGTTCGTGCCCTCGCCCGCCACGACAGCACTGTCGTTGCGCGATCGTGCGAGAACCGGCCGCAACGCAACGCCGGTATGACTTGCCGCGACGCGCGACAGTCCTTCGGGGTCCGTAGCAGCGACAATCGAGCCGCCACCTACGCCGCCTTCCGGACCGAGGTCGATGATCCAGTCCGCCTCGGCGATCACATCCAGATCGTGCTCGATCACAACGACGCTATGGCCGCCGTCCGCGAGACGATGCAGCACGCGAATCAGCTTGGCGACGTCGGCCATATGCAGGCCCACGGTCGGTTCGTCCAGCACATACAGCGTATGCGGCGGCTTCTGCCCGCGCCGTGTGATGTCATCGCGCACCTTGCTCAATTCAGTGACGAGCTTGATACGTTGCGCCTCGCCGCCGGACAGCGTAGGCGACGGCTGACCCAGCGTGAGGTAGCCGAGCCCGACGTCTTTCATCAACTGCAATGGATGAGCAATGTTCGTGATGGGCGCAAAGAACTCGACCGCTTCGTCGATTTCCATGGTCAGTACGTCGCCGATATTCTTGCCGCGCCACGTGACCGCGAGCGTTTCCGGATTGAAGCGCTGTCCGTGACACACGTCGCAAGGCACCTTCACATCGGGCAGGAAGCTCATGCCGATGGTACGCACGCCCTGCCCCTCGCAAGCCGGGCAACGGCCTTCGCCGGTGTTGAACGAGAAACGCGAGGCCGTATAGCCACGCGCGCGCGCTTCGAGCGTGCCGGCGAACAGCTTGCGGATTGCGTCCCACACGCCGATGTAAGTGGCCGGACACGAACGCGGTGTCTTGCCGATCGGCGTTTGATCGACCTCGAGTACACGGTCGATGGTTTCCCAGCCGGTGATCGAATCGCAGCCTTGCCATGCATGCGTCACGTTTAGCGGCGCGCGCGGCGCCGTGCGCGCCAGCACGCTGGAACGCCGGTTCGCCGCCGGTTTTTCTTCGGCCGCCGCGCGCGCGCGCCGCGTGGCCGGCGACGACAACACCGAACGTCCGACGGCATCCAGCAGGTTGGTCATCAGCACGTCGCGTGCGAGCGTCGATTTGCCGGAACCGCTGACGCCAGTGACCGCGACGAGTCGCGACAAAGGAATGCCGACCGTAACGTCGCGCAAGTTATGCAGCTTGCCGCCATGCACGGTCAGCCAGTTCTCCGGCACCGCGGCCGTGCGCTTGCCCGGCGCGACCACTTCGCGACGCGGCTGCAACGGGTGCACGATGGGTTGCGCGAGAAACTGTCCGGTCAGCGAATCGGGCTGCGCCGACAGATCCGCCACACTGCCCTGCGCGACCAGCGTGCCGCCGCGTTTGCCGGCGCCCGGCCCGATGTCGATGATGTGATCAGCACGCCGGATCGTGTCCTCGTCGTGCTCGACCACCACCAGCGTATTGCCCTTTTCGCCGAGCTTGCGCAAAGCGTTCAGCAGAATCTGGTTGTCACGCGGATGCAGACCGATAGTCGGTTCGTCGAGCACATAGCAGACGCCCTGCAGGTTGCTGCCGAGCTGCGCGGCAAGCCGGATGCGCTGCGCTTCGCCGCCCGACAGACTCGGCGCCGCACGATCGAGACTCAGATAACCGAGTCCCACTTCTTCGAGAAACTGCAGACGGCTGCCGATTTCGCTCACCACGTCACGCGCGATTTCCGCATCGCGCCCCGTCATCTCCAGCGTGTCGATCCAGGCGCGCGTGTCGGACACGGTCCATTGCGCGACATCGACAATCGCCTGCGCGTCGAACGTGACCGCGCGTGCCGTGGGATTCAGACGCGTACCGGCGCAATCCGGACACGGTTCGTCCACGAGACCTTCGGGCTCCTGCTCTTCCGACGGCAGACTTTGCTCGCGGCCACGATTATCGTCGACGACGATCGTATCGTCGTACACCGCGCGTTGTTCGCGCGTGAGCGCGAGGCCCGTGCCGACGCAGGTCGTACACCAGCCATGCTTGCTGTTGTACGAGAACATGCGCGGATCGAGTTCCGGATAACTCGTGCCGCACGTCGGACACGCGCGCTTGGTGGACAGCACCTTCACCGCGCCGAGTTTCGCCGTGGCGCGGCCGCCGCTGATCGCATCGTGCAAACCGTCCAAAGGCGCCAGCAGATGCATCACGCCCTTGCCGACTTCCAACGTCTGATCGAGCGCCCGACGCAATTCAGTTTCATTGTCCGGCGACACGACGAGATCGGCCACCGGCAACTCGATTGTATGTTCGCGGAAACGGTCGAGCTTCGGCCACGGGTCCACCGGCACGAATTCGCCATCCACGCGCAGATGGGTATTGCCGCGCGCTTTCGCCCACTTCGCCAGATCCGTGTAGACGCCTTTACGGTTCACGACCAGCGGCGCCAGAAACCCGACATGCTGCCCTTTGTGATCGCGCAGCAACTGCGCCGCGATCGATTCGACGCTTTGCGACGTGACCGGCGTGCCGTCGTGAATGCAATGCTGCAGACCGAGCTTCACATACAGCAGACGCAGGAAGTGCCACACCTCGGACGTGGTCGCGACCGTACTCTTGCGGCCGCCGCGCGAGAGCCGCTGTTCGATCGCGACGGTCGGCGGAATGCCGTACACCGCGTCGACCTCGGGACGCCCCGCCGGCTGCACGATGGAACGCGCGTAGGCGTTCAGCGATTCGAGGTAACGGCGCTGCCCTTCGTGAAACAGAATGTCGAAAGCGAGCGTGGACTTGCCCGAACCGGACACGCCGGTAATCACGTTGAATTTGCCGTGCGGAATATCCACGTCCAGCGATTTCAGGTTGTGCTCACGCGCATTGACGATGCGCACCACGTCCTCGCCTTCGATCGCCCGGCGCGCGCGCGCGGCGCTCAGCGCCTTTTGCAGCGGAATGCCTTGCGACGCCGGCTCGGCCGCCGCGCCCATGGCGCGGTCGTATTGCAGCAAGGCTTCGCCGGTATGCGACTCCGGACACGTTTTGACGTCTTCCGGCGTGCCCGCGCACAGCACGCGGCCGCCGCCGTCGCCGCCTTCGGGACCGAGGTCGATCAGCCAGTCGGCCGCGCGGATCACGTCGAGATTGTGTTCGATCACGATCAGCGAATGGCCGCTTGCGAGTAGCTTGCCGAACGCCTGCATCAGCTTGGCGATGTCGTCGAAGTGCAGGCCCGTGGTCGGTTCGTCGAACATGAACAGACGCTTCGCGACTGTTTGCTTCGCGCTGCGCGCGGTCCGCGTCTGCGCGGATTCCGCGAGGAAACCGGCGAGCTTGAGCCGCTGCGCTTCGCCGCCCGACAAGGTAGGCACCGGCTGGCCGAGCTTCACGTATTCGAGACCCACGTCGACGATCGGCTGTAGCACGCGCAATACTTCGGCATCTTTAGCGAAGTATGTGGTGGCTTCGCTCACCGTCAATTCCAGCACGTCGGCAATGCTCAGCGCGCGCGCCGGTTCGCCGCGCTCGATCTTGACCTCGAGCAGTTCCGCGCGATAACGGCGCCCGTCGCAATCGGGGCAGCGCAAGTACACGTCGCTGAGAAACTGCATTTCGATATGTTCGAAGCCCGAGCCGCCGCAGGTCGGGCAGCGACCTTCGCCCGAATTGAAACTGAACATGCCGGGGCCGTAACCGCGCTGCTGCGCGAGCGGCGCCTTGGCGAACAGCTTGCGGATCTCGTCGAACGCACCGACGTAACTCGCAGGATTCGAGCGCGCCGTCTTGCCGATCGGCGACTGGTCGACGAACACGACGTCGGTGACCTGATCTGCGCCGCTCAGACTCCTGAATGCGCCCGGCGATTCCGTGGCGAGTCCGAAGTGCCGCGCCATGGCCGGATACAGCACGTCTTGCAGCAGCGTGGACTTGCCGGAACCCGACACGCCCGTCACGCAGACGAGCCGCTCCAACGGAATCTCCACCGTGACATCGCGCAGATTGTGTTCCGTCGCGCCTTCGAGCACGATGCGCGGCGTGGCGGCATCCACGGGACGCTGCGACCAATGCGCCGCGTCGGCCACATGCCGCCGGCCGCCGAGGTACTCGCCAGTGAGCGTGCCTGACGAACGGATCGCCTCGGGCGCGCCGTCGTAAATGATCGAGCCGCCGCGCTCGCCCGGCCCCGGACCCATATCGATCAGACGATCCGCCGCGAGCATCACGGAGGGATCGTGCTCGACCACCACCAGCGTATTGCCCGCATCGCGCAACCGGTGCATGGCTTCGACGATGCGGTTCAGATCGCGCGGATGCAAGCCGATGCTCGGTTCGTCGAGCACGAACAGCGTCTTGGTGAGCGAGGTGCCAAGCGCCGTGGTCAGGTTGATCCGCTGCACCTCGCCGCCCGACAAGGTGCGGCTCTGCCGGTCGAGCGTCAGATAGCCAAGGCCGACGTCGCACAGATACTTGAGGCGCGTGCGCACTTCGGCGAGCAGCAGTTTGAGCGCGTCGTCGAGCAAGGCGCTCGGCAAGCTGATTTCGTCGAAGAAACGCCGGATGCGCTCGATCGGCATCAGCATCAGATCGTGTACGGTCAAACCCGGCAACGCTTCGAGCTGCCCGCGAGTCCAGTCGACGCCGCGCGGCAGGAAGCGCTTGTCTGCCGGCAACACGTCGTTCGCATTCGCCTTGCTACCCAGGCGCCACAACAGCGATTCCGTTTTCAGGCGCGCGCCGCCGCAGGTTTCGCACGGCGTATAGCTGCGGTATTTGGACAGCAGCACGCGAATATGCATCTTGTACGCTTTCGATTCGAGATACTCGAAGAAGCGTTTGACGCCGTACCAGTGGCTTTGCCACTTGCCGTTCCAGTCCGGCGAGCCGTTGATGACCCAGTCGCGCTCGGCGTCCGTCAACTCACCCCACGGCGTGCCGCGACGGATATCGGCTTTCGCCGCGTAGCGCATCAGATCGTCCTGGCACTCCTTCCATGCGGGCGTTTGCATGGGCTTGATCGCGCCGTCGCGCAGCGTCTTGCGCGCGTCAGGAATCACCAGTCCGAGGTCGACGCCGATCACGCGGCCGAAGCCGCGGCAGACTTCGCACGCGCCGTAGGCCGAGTTGAACGAGAACAGCGCGGGCTGCGGGTCGGCGTAGCGCAGATCGCTTTCCGGGCTGTGCAAGCCGGTGGAGAAACGCCAGATTTGCGGTTCCGCTTCCTGGCTTTCCGGCCCTTCCGGCGACGCCGGCAGCACATAAATATTGACGCGCCCGCCGCCGCGCTTGAGTGAAGCCTCGATTGCCTCGACCACCCGCTGCTTGTCCACCGAGCGCAGCCGGAAGCGGTCGGCCACCACGTCGAGCAGCTTGCGCTTGCCGGTAGGCGAATCGACTTCGCGCTGCGCCTGCACGCGCGTGTAGCCGCTGGCCGACAGCCATTGCTCCACTTCCTGCTCCGACGCGGATTCCGGCAACTCGACCGGGAACGTGACGACGAGCCGCGGTTCGTTTTGCGCCGTGCGTTCAAGCAACTCGGCGTAGATCGTTTCCGGTGTGTCGTGACGCACCAGATGAGCCGTCTTGCGGTCGAATAGTTCGGCGGCACGCGCGTAGAGCAGCTTCAGGTGATCGTTGAGCTCCGTCATGGTGCCGACGGTGGAGCGCGAACTGCGTACCGGATTGGTCTGGTCGATCGCGATGGCCGGCGGCACGCCGTCGACGCGGTCGACTTGCGGCCGGTCCATGCGGTCGAGAAACTGCCGCGCGTAAGCGCTGAATGTTTCGACGTAGCGCCGCTGCCCTTCCGCATACAGCGTGTCGAACACCAGGCTCGACTTGCCGGAACCGGACGGGCCGGTGACGACCGTCATTTCGCCGGTTCGTACGTCTAGATCGACGTTCTTGAGGTTGTGCTGGCGTGCGCCGCGAATCTTGATAGTGCCGTTAGATGCCAATTTTTCCGACCGTCTGAATGAGTGGGCCACCTCTCACGGACGCCTCGCGACCGCGCAAGTTCAGTGCGGCTGGCCGGCGGAGACGCACGCCAGGAGCCAGCTCGCAACGGGATACTATACTGTATATTTATACAGGTGTGGCCAGCAAGTCGCAATGGCGGCTGTCTTGCTGAGAGCCGTTTGGGAAAAGGAGCCGTGTTTCTGACAAATTTACACAAGTTGCCATCGGGCTGCGGATAGTCTGAAACCTCTTGGGTGATCGCAGAGGGATCCATGAGCAATGTGTACGTGTCGGAACATAGTTATCCGATGTTACCCGGCTGCAAACGTTCAAGGCTGGTGCTAGCCTTCGATGGGCATTGGCTGAGGTTGACAGGTGGCAAGCGCTTCTATTTCTACCGGGCTGTGTCGGGCCGTCCTTTGCCGGACGGCAGCTTTGACTATTCGCCAAACAGGCAACAGGAACATCAGGAAGGCCCAATTCCCGAGGGCGACTATTGGCTTCAGCCGTCGCAGATGTGGACCAATCGCTGGTACAACATCGCGCCGACGGCAGCATGGGGGTCCACCGGATTACTATCCATGTATTTCCCTCCACAACGACGTTCAATCGCGGAGGTTTCTTCATTCATGGCGGCACGCACCCGGGCAGCGCGGGCTGCATCAATCTGCATGGTCAGATGGAGAACTTCGTGCGCGAACTGCAGGACGAAGTGAAAGCTGATCCAGACTGCTATATCCCGCTAAAGGTCCAATATTTAAAATGACCATAAACGGCCCCAAACGTATTCTGCCGGTCTTTGCAATCTGTGCCGTCGTGGTTGCCACGGCGGCGGTCAACGTGGGGCCTGTCATAAATTTTGTGTGTAAGGCATAACATGTAGCTCAAGGAGCATGTA
>NZ_JBHUFR010000051.1:0-5942 GCF_042680985.1 Paraburkholderia dipogonis
TCGGCAGTCAGCAGGATGTCCATTTGGCTAGCCGAAAAAGTGGACAGAACGACGATCGGGTGTCCATCTTCCGCCGCAAGTTTCGCATGGTCAGAGGCCCGATAGAGCCGGGCGTCCGACCATGCTGGAGCGTGTCAAACCATCGCGCGTCAAGGGTTCACTTCGCCGGGCTTCGCCCTCCCTTGACCCGTTCAGCGGTGTCACAGAATCACGATCGGATTTGATGCGACACCACGCCGGGTGCGCCGTAGCGAGCACCAAGTCGACGCACTCAAGGCACCCGACGCAGGTAAAGCAGCACAAGTGCCCGTTTCGAGCGAAAACGCTCGCCCCGATCTAGCGCGGGTGCAGAGGCACGACGCTACCGCCTCGTAGCGCGGCCAGTTCCTTGCGCAGGCTGAACACCTGACGCAGCAGTGCGAGCTCACGAGCCAGTGACTCGTCAAGTTGTGCCTGCAGATCCTTCGCGTCGCCTTTCGCTCGGTCCAGACGCTCGGCCAGTTCGAGCTTCGGGCGCCCGGCTACCGCGTTGGCTGCATCGATCGCGTCAATCAGTGCTGTGAACTGCGGGCGCGACTTCTTGATGCTGCCCTTCTTGCGGCCCGCCTCGATCGCCACGGCGTCATTGTTGATACGCACTCCTTGTCGTTTCTTCAGCCGCTCAAGGGCGGCGTAGTAGTCGGTCATGGCGTCGCTCATGCTGCCTCCGGTTTAATCAGTTTCTCCTGCGCGTCAAGCAGTCGTTGCAGCGTCTGTGCCTCGATACGGTATTCGACGCTTGTCTCATCAACTGCGCGCAGCTTCCCGACCGTAGCCTGCTGCACCTTGATCACTCGCTGAAGCTTCGACGGCACGACGATGAGACTACGGCAGTTCGATTCAAGACAATCCAGACGCATCCAGTCGAGCGGTGTCGACCTGCAGGGCTCGACGCTGGCGCAGCCGCCCAGCACCGTCTCGCGATATGCGAGTTCACCCTTCTCAAACTTTCTGATCGTTTGCTCGCGCGAGTAGACCGATACAGGCGAGGCCTGCACGGCACGGCTCTGCGTCCACGCTGCGTGCCCGCCGAACAGCCGCTCGTCAGCGAACAGCACCTGCTCGGCGTACGCGAGATACTCGGACAGGCCCTGCGTCTCGGCCCATTCCTTCGCGAAGTGGCGCTTGTCGGTGTCGATGAAACCCTTCGCGAACGCCGAGCCGCGCGCATAGTAGGTGCTCATCTCGTGCGTGAGGTGCTGCAGCTGACGTTTGAGCGTAGGTAGCGTCACGAGGCCGCTCCGATGAGCGTAGAGGGCTAGGCTCCGGCGAAGCTGGTGGCGAGTGAACGGCCACTGCTGCCCGAGCGCGTACTTCGGCTCGTCTTCCCACGCGCGGTGCATGTCGACCCGCTTCAGCTCGGCGATGTCCTCGAATGTGATCGTCGGAAAGACGCGCTCACGAAAGGCTTCGATATAGTTAGCGACTTTACTTGCCGCCCGGTTTGCTACGTATCCATGACGCGGGCCTATCGGCAGACCCATCCGGCAGAACAGCAGGTGCGAACCGTCCGTCGATTCGGCGTAACCTTGCGCGCCGTGCGCACGGTGCGCCTCGCCTGACAGGCGTCGCGCGAGCCTGATAGCGCGGGCAGCGAGCGGGCTGGTCACCCAGCACGCGCGCCTGGCACGACCGCCCGACAGTTTGGTTGTGACGCCCTCGATGGTGTAATGTGTCACGCCATCCAGACGGAACTCACTCAGGCAGTTGTAGGGCAGGGTCTCTGCTTCTGCCGCGCGCATGCCGGTGAACGACAGGATGACAAGCTGACATAGCGCGGTGATCGACGCCACAAGCGACGACGCGACATAACGGGGGTCCTCGCACCGGAAGTGCGTTGCAGTACTTACCAGTTCTGCAGGGACACCAGGCCTCTCACCAGCGTATACGCGTGCGAGGTAGTCCGACAGAACATCAGCGACGTCTTCAGCGATGCCGAGGTCATGCTGACAGGTCGACAGGAAGTGCTGGTAGATCCGCGTCGGGATGGCAGGGTATTGCGAGTATCCAGCGTGTTGCGCCCAGCGTTTAAGCAGAGGCTTATGTAATTGGACCAGCGGTACGCGCAGCCCTGTGGTCTCGACGCCCAGACGGTGAAGCTTCACCAGAATCGAATGAAGGCGTTGGGCCTTCGACTCCATTCCGGCTTGCGCCGCATAGTCCAGAACAACGGCGACGTTGGACAGGCCATCGTAGAGCGTAAGCTGACGTGCGGCGGCAAAGAACGTGAACTCCCTCAGGTTGATTGAACGAGCCTGAAGCGTGCCGGACGCCGGTACCATATCGGTCGCTTCGTGCATCAGAAAGTACATGACCTGCTTCCATTGACGCGTGGTTGCTTCTGAAAGCGCGCGACTCACGCCGTCAGGCAAGTGGCTCCTAAAATAGAGATGCGTGCTGCGTGGCCCAACCGCGTACGCACGGATGTCCCAGGTATCGTCACCAAACAGCGAAACATTGTTCCCGGACGTGTCGCGCGCGACGACCGTATCGTCCTCGACCCGATACCAGTCGGGCCGCTCAGCGGTCGGCGCGATCAGTGTGTTGTTCATGCCACTCCCAATTCGTAAAGCTGGTCGAGCTTGGCCGACCAGAAAGCGTCCAGATTCCCCTCAATATCAACGTCATGCTCGATCTGTTCGACCAGCGCGACATCCCGCCTGCGCAGTTCGTCGAGCAGGAAGTCAACGCGTCGCAGCACCGCACCGAACGATCTGTCGTACTGCTCGATCGAGTCAGCACGCCCGCACACGAGCCTGACGCAGTGACGGCAGCTCAGCAGCTTGCGGATGTCGGTCGCGTCAGCGTGCACGCGGTACTGGTCGCAAAAGAGACACCCTTCGGTCGAGCGGCAGTCAGGCTGTACCGTGACCGAAGCCGCGATCGGCGCAGGCTTGTGGAATCCGATGCAGATGCCCACTGCGCTCCCGATGCTACCCATCGGGTCGTTGTCCGGCCCCAGCACGGTCTTCTCGACCGAAGCGAGGAACGCCCCCATCTCAGCCTTGTGCGCGGCATCCGTGCCGTTCGAGTACGAGCGCAGCGCCGTCTCCAGCGAGTGCCCCATCAGCCCGGCTGCGATGACGGGGCCGTGGTTGCTCACCGCCCAATCCTGCTTCGCCGCACGCCACTGACGCGCGCCAATGCGCGGCAGCGCGATCCCGAGTGTGTCGAGTCGACGGTAAAGCAGCTCCAGGAATTTGGTTGAGAGACCCGTTATCCGCCGCAGCTGTGCATGATGCCCGACTACGACGAACAACGCGTCCCACTCTGCGTCCTGCACCAGATACTCGCGCAACGCCAGATACGCCCTGAGCTTCGGCATGAAGCCCAGCGAGACGGTGAACGTAATCTCCTTCCCGCCTGCCCGGTACTTGACCTGACGAAACTTCTGACGCGCAACCGACGCATCCTGCAGGCTAGTGGCAAGCTTCGGACTCCACTTCATGGCTAACAGTTGCGCGAGGTTGATGCCCGTTTCGGCAAGAAACAGCGCGGCGAAGCTAGAGGCCGCTATCGAAGCGTGCGAGCGTCGGATTGACGACTGCGCGTCCGCGTTCGCCGCCGCAAGATGTTTAGCCGCTAACCTGGCGATGTTCCACGAACGCTCACGCGGATTGTTAGCCCCTGCCTCAACCATCCGCGTCCTGAGTTCCTCCCGTGTGCGCGGCTCTCCTGTCTCCAGATTCCAGCCGATCAGGCCGCGCGAGTCGTCGCCGTCACTACGGCCGTAGATGTGCGGAACGAGGCAAAGATTCTCACCTCGCACCGTGGTCACGCGCACGGGGTACGGCTTGAAGTCGAGCACCAGCGTGCTGATGCTGCTGAAGAGCGCATCGGCCCACGCGAGCAGGGCGGCCTGTGCTTCGGCGTCAGGCACAGCCGTCGGCACCCAGGCATCCTGTTGGTGGCGCAGCACCCTCGCGTCGGCGCAGAAGTCGTCGCTTCGGAAGAACTCACGTAGCATCGACAACAGACTGCGCTGATGGCTGGCGACGGAATTGCGGTTCTGGTTGCCCAGCGAGACCTGTTCGCGCCTCTCACGGAAGTACCGATGAACCGCCTCTGCGGTAGCCTTCTCGTCACAGAGCACCTGATGCAAGCCCTGGCTGTCGGCCCAGTTGACGAAATCAAGCACGACGCGCAAATCCATGAAGATCGTCGCCGGACGCCTCGCGCCAAGGGCCATACGCCCGGAAAGCTGGGTCACGAGCAGACGCACGACCCTGGCGCGTTCGCTGCAGAAGCTTGTTGGGTCGAAAGTGCGTCGCGTGCGCTGCGGGCTCGACGTGTCGCGCGTCAGATAGCAGATCTGACCGATATCGGAACGGTTTCTAACGCCTTCCCACCTGAGCAGCACGCGCTCGGGATGCAGAAGCAGCGTGCCTTCTGTGAGCGGCATGCGAACTTCCTCGTACAGGCGGCTCATGATGCCACCGCGGTGTTGAGGGTGCGCGTGACCAGCGTCGACAGATGCGCTCCCCAGCCGTCCTGTACAGCGTCGAACAGCTTGCGATTATCGCGGTAAGCGAGATAGCGTTCAGTCATTGAAGGGTGTACGTGCCACATCAACTGCCGTAACTGGTCGAGCGCCCGCGTGTACTTCGTCCCGCTCGCCGTCATCGCGTCGACCGTGTTGAGCCCGAAGGTCGCGCGCAGGTCGTGGAAGCTGAACTCGTACCTGGGGTTGCCAAGCCGCACACGCATCATGGGCAACAGTTCGTCCCTGATGAACTGGCGCACGGCCTGCCCGGTCTTGACGTGACGGCGCACGCGCGGGCCAGAGGTGAGCGGGTCGCGCGACGCGCGATCCTCGTAGAGCGGCGCACCGCGATGGCTCAAAAAGAGCGCCTGGTCGAAGTGATCGCCGCCATCTGCCATCTGGCGGCGCTTGCGCGCACGATCGCTGTGCACGTAGACGTACAGCCGCTCATAGAAACCGCGCGGCAGGTGCAACACGCCCTTGACGCCGCCCTTCGTGTCGATGCCGGTACCTGGCCCGCAGGCGAGACGGATGTCGTCGCCGTGAAACCCGTCAGGCTTGCGCATCACGTGTTTCGCACGCACGGTCAGTACCGTCTGGATGCGGGCGCCTGTCAACAGCGCAAACAGATGAACGAGCGTCATCTCGATGTTGCCGAGTGTGGCTAACGATTCAAGCAGCGCCGACTGCTCGGCAGAGGGGAGCGGGCGCAGGCGACCACCGTCCTGGATGTGATCGTCCCACGGGTCTTCTGCGCGCCGCCCACTGATCGACAGGTCCGTGGTCTTGACTTCGATCACGCTGCTGAAGCCCTTCTGGTCCTTGAACTCAATGAAACGATCAGATTCGACCCACGGCGCGTTCGTGGATCGAAAGCCTGCTTCGGTCATCATCCAGCGATAAAAGCGCACCACGGTGCCCATACGACGCCTGGCAACGCCCCGAGACAGCTCGCCGGCCTGCACGGCCAGCTTGATCGAGCCGCTATATCGGTAGGTCGGACGTTGCCTCTTGTTCACAGGGAAGACGAGCCAGTCGATACCCTCGTCATCCAGATAACGACGGAACGCTACCAGGTCGTCAGCGATGCTGGCGAACGTCAGCATGTTCGGCGACGACTTCGACTCGATCATATCGATGAGCCAGAGGTTCGCCTCAGCCCACGGCGCGCCGTCAGCAAGTCGGACAACGGGAAAGAGAGGAAAGGTGCCAGCGATCCACTTCGGGCGGGTGTCGCGTCGCTTGCCGGCGTCGGGGTCTGCGAGCGGGACCGTGTGATAGATGGTGCCGCCCTCGGGGGTGGTGATACTGACCGGCGTCGCGCCGGGTGTGTCGCGGTCAACGACCTCGGTCAACGGCAGTTGCCGGATGGTCGTTCGTCTTGCTGTCATCGTGCAGATCCTCTGCTGTGTTTGTGCGG
>NZ_JBHUFR010000052.1:0-1185 GCF_042680985.1 Paraburkholderia dipogonis
TGCTTTGGAATACGGCGCAACACGAATACTCAACCTGTAGCGGGTGTGCCTGAATTTGAGACATACCTGTTATAGGGTCAAGCGAACAAGTGCATGTGGTGGATGCCTTGGCGATCACAGGCGATGAAGGACGCGGTAGCCTGCGAAAAGCGGAGGGGAGCTGGCAAACGAGCTTTGATCCTCCGATATCCGAATGGGGAAACCCGGCCCGTATGGGTCATCCATGACTGAATACATAGGTCATGTGAAGCGAACGCGGTGAACTGAAACATCTAAGTAACCGCAGGAAAAGAAATCAACCGAGATTCCCAGAGTAGTGGCGAGCGAAATGGGACCAGCCTGCATTCTTTATCTGTAGTGTTAGTCGAAAGCTCTGGAAAGTGCTGCCATAGCAGGTGATAGCCCTGTAGACGAAAACATCATGGAAGAACTAGGTATGCGACAAGTAGGGCGGGACACGTGAAATCCTGTCTGAAGATGGGGGGACCATCCTCCAAGGCTAAATACTCGTGATCGACCGATAGTGAACCAGTACCGTGAGGGAAAGGCGAAAAGAACCCCGGGAGGGGAGTGAAACAGATCCTGAAACCGCATGCATACAAACAGTCGGAGCCTTCGCAAGGGGGTGACGGCGTACCTTTTGTATAATGGGTCAGCGACTTACATTCAGTGGCAAGCTTAACCGATTAGGGCAGGCGTAGCGAAAGCGAGTCCGAACAGGGCGATTCAGTCGCTGGGTGTAGACCCGAAACCAGGTGATCTATCCATGGCCAGGATGAAGGTGCGGTAACACGTACTGGAGGTCCGAACCCACTAACGTTGAAAAGTTAGGGGATGAGCTGTGGATAGGGGTGAAAGGCTAAACAAACCTGGAAATAGCTGGTTCTCTCCGAAAACTATTTAGGTAGTGCCTCGTGTATCACCTTCGGGGGTAGAGCACTGTCATGGTTGTGGGGTCCATTGCGGATTACTACGCCATAGCAAACTCCGAATACCGAAGAGTGCAATCACGGGAGACAGACATCGGGTGCTAACGTCCGGTGTCAAGAGGGAAACAACCCAGACCGCCAGCTAAGGTCCCCAAATATTGCTAAGTGGGAAACGAAGTGGGAAGGCTAAAACAGTCAGGAGGTTGGCTTAGAAGCAGCCATCCTTTAAAGAAAGCGTAATAGCTCACTGATCGAG
>NZ_JBHUFR010000053.1:0-1016 GCF_042680985.1 Paraburkholderia dipogonis
TGGCGGCGAAGCGAAGGCATACGACCAGATCGACGCGGCGCCGGAAGAAAAGGCACGTGGTATCACGATCAACACGGCGCACGTCGAGTACGAAACGGCTAACCGCCACTACGCACACGTCGACTGCCCGGGCCACGCTGACTATGTGAAGAACATGATCACGGGCGCAGCGCAGATGGACGGCGCGATCCTGGTGTGCTCGGCCGCTGACGGCCCGATGCCGCAAACGCGTGAGCACATCCTGCTGGCGCGTCAGGTTGGTGTTCCGTACATCATCGTGTTCCTGAACAAGTGCGACATGGTGGACGACGCCGAGCTGCTCGAGCTCGTCGAAATGGAAGTGCGCGAGCTTCTGTCGAAGTACGACTTCCCGGGCGACGACACGCCGATCATCAAGGGTTCGGCCAAGCTGGCGCTGGAAGGCGACAAGGGCGAGCTGGGCGAAGTGGCGATCATGAATCTGGCCGACGCGCTGGACACGTACATCCCGACGCCGGAGCGCGCAGTTGACGGTGCGTTCCTGATGCCGGTGGAAGACGTGTTCTCGATCTCGGGTCGCGGCACGGTGGTGACGGGGCGCGTCGAGCGTGGCGTGGTCAAGGTCGGCGAGGAAATCGAGATTGTCGGTATCAAGCCGACGGTGAAGACGACCTGCACGGGCGTGGAAATGTTCCGCAAGCTGCTCGACCAGGGTCAGGCAGGCGACAACGTGGGTATCCTGCTGCGTGGCACGAAGCGTGAAGACGTGGAGCGTGGCCAGGTTCTGGCGAAGCCGGGTTCGATCAACCCGCACACGCACTTCACGGCTGAAGTGTACGTGCTGAGCAAGGACGAAGGTGGCCGTCACACGCCGTTCTTCAACAACTATCGTCCGCAGTTCTACTTCCGTACGACGGACGTGACGGGCTCGATCGAGTTGCCGAAGGACAAGGAAATGGTCATGCCGGGCGACAACGTGTCGATCACGGTGAAGCTGATCAACCCGATCGCGATGGAAGAAGGTCTGCGTTTCGCAA
>NZ_JBHUFR010000054.1:0-927 GCF_042680985.1 Paraburkholderia dipogonis
CACGAATGGCGTAACGATGGCCACACTGTCTCCTCCCGAGACTCAGCGAAGTTGAAGTGTTTGTGATGATGCAATCTCCCCGCGGCTAGACGGAAAGACCCCATGAACCTTTACTGTAGCTTTGCATTGGACTTTGAACCGGTCTGTGTAGGATAGGTGGGAGGCTTTGAAGCGTGGACGCCAGTCTGCGTGGAGCCATCCTTGAAATACCACCCTGGTTTGTTTGAGGTTCTAACCTTGGTCCGTAATCCGGATCGGGGACAGTGCATGGTAGGCAGTTTGACTGGGGCGGTCTCCTCCCAAAGTGTAACGGAGGAGTACGAAGGTACGCTAGGTACGGTCGGAAATCGTGCTGATAGTGCAATGGCATAAGCGTGCTTAACTGCGAGACCGACAAGTCGAGCAGGTGCGAAAGCAGGTCATAGTGATCCGGTGGTTCTGTATGGAAGGGCCATCGCTCAACGGATAAAAGGTACTCTGGGGATAACAGGCTGATACCGCCCAAGAGTTCATATCGACGGCGGTGTTTGGCACCTCGATGTCGGCTCATCTCATCCTGGGGCTGTAGCCGGTCCCAAGGGTATGGCTGTTCGCCATTTAAAGAGGTACGTGAGCTGGGTTTAAAACGTCGTGAGACAGTTTGGTCCCTATCTGCCGTGGGCGCTGGATATTTGAAGGGGGCTGCTCCTAGTACGAGAGGACCGGAGTGGACGAACCTCTGGTGTACCGGTTGTCACGCCAGTGGCATCGCCGGGTAGCTATGTTCGGAAGAGATAACCGCTGAAAGCATCTAAGCGGGAAACTCGCCTTAAGATGAGATATCCCCGGGGCTTCGAGCCCCTTGAAGGGTCGTTCAAGACCAGGACGTTGATAGGTCAGGTGTGGAAGCGCAGTAATGCGTTAAGCTAACTGATACTAATTGCCCGT
>NZ_JBHUFR010000055.1:0-1321 GCF_042680985.1 Paraburkholderia dipogonis
GGCTTTCAGGTAAAGGCAGCACGCTTATGTCCGGCCCGTTTTCGCAGGTCGGTTACGCCTGCAGGCCCTAATGGAATTCGCTGGCGAGGTCCTCATCTGCAAATCGAACACAATGGTTCATCTTCCCTATCGGGTTTTCCTCGCCCCGGTCCAACCTGTTAGCCATCATGCAGCACTTGCTTGCGCTCCTTGAGGAAGGTTTCAGGAAGCCACCATAACGTGAAGTCTACGCAGCAGCGGGCGGTGAAGCCTGATAGCCCTGCGCTCGGGCAAGTACCGCCCAGATGGTTCGTGCCAGTTTGTTGGCGACAGCGGCAACGGCAACATTAAACGGTCTGCGCTTGAGCAGGCCGTCGATCCACGCCGATCGTGTGCCCTGGATGATGACCGAGCGGGCGCCGTGCATTAGCAGTGTGCGCAAATAGGTGTCGCCGCGTTTGCTCAGGCCCATCTGTCGTACCCGTCCACCCGTTCCCGTCTGCCTCGGCACCAGACCCAGCCAGGCGGCAAGCTCACGGCCGGATTTGAACGTTCGCGCATCGCCGATAGATGCAACCGTCGCGGTGGCAGTGAGAAGGCCAACGCCAGGGATGTCGGCGACCTTCTGGCAGTCCCCGTTGTTACGAAAGGCGGTAGCGAGCCGCCGCTCAAGCACGGTGATTTCCTTGTCGGTGGCCTGAACGCGATTCCATTGCTCACGCAGGCTGTCGATCAGGATCCCTGGCAGACGTTCAGCGACTCCTGCAAGCGTGGCAGGGAATGCTTTGGTGAAGGCCCGATAACTCTCGGGCAGTGTTTCGCCGAATTCGTACAGCAGACCGCGCAACGCGTTGGTTTGCATGATGCGGAACTTCATGAGCTGGGCACGCATCCGATGTATCGCCAGGATGGCTTGCTGATCTTCACTCTTGATAGCAACAAAGCGCGCATCCGGCTGCTGCGCCGCTGTGCAGATGCCTCGGGCATCGGCCGCGTCGGTCTTGTTACGCAACACAAACGGCCGCACCGACCGCGCGGAGATGAGCCTCGCATCATGACCGAGCTGCTGCAGCCGTCTCGCCCAGTCGTGTGCGCTGCCACACGCTTCCATCACAACAACCGAAGGTGCGCGCCTGGCGAAGAACTCGAGAACCTGTGCACGCTTTAGCTTGAGTCTTTCGATCTGGCCGCTCTGCGGGTCGAGTGCATGAAGCTGGAATACCTGCTTGGCAATGTCCATTCCGATGAGGGTGGGTTTCATTTCCGGTTCTCCTTGACGCACAGTTGACGAGCACCCTTACTTTGGCACACGCAGACCGACGCGTGCCAAGTCTCCCGCGCC
>NZ_JBHUFR010000056.1:0-1155 GCF_042680985.1 Paraburkholderia dipogonis
CAGCAAAGCGGCGGTTAAGCAAGGCAGCCAGAATAAAGACGCAAAGAAGCCGTAGCTTCCTCAGGATCATCCGGAGGTTGTGGCCGGCGCCGCACAGCACCGCGTGCATCGCGTCGCCCAGCGCTCCTTTGAGCCAGTTCCTGCCGAGTTTCCCGTCTGTCTTCATGTGACCGATGGCTGGCTCGATTGCACTTCGCCGTCTGATCATTGCGCGTAGTCCGCGTGTGATGCCCCGCCGCAAGCCCGGGTGGTAGATCTTCACGCCGTCGACCGCGACACCCTTGTAGCCACGGTCAACGATGGCGACTTCCGGCGTGGTGTCGCTCAGGATTGCCGCCTGTTCCAGTGCTTCAGCCAGCGTGTGACCGTCGTACGGATTGCCTGGCATCGAGCGCATGCCAACTACCAGTCCTTCCTTGTGGGTCGTCGTGATCGACACTTTCACGCCGAATTCGTAGGGTGTGCGGGTTTTGCCTTTCGCCAGACACTCAACTTCTGGTGCGTGCAGCGCGTAGAGCTTGTTTTTGTCCTTCGGCTTTTGCGCCAGGATGCGCTTCGTGCGGCCAATCAGCTCCATCAATGCAGCACGGCCTGGGTCTGCCACCTGGACGACCTGTCGCTCCACATCGCGCATCACCCGTCCAACGCGCGAGCGCAGCGTGCGCAAGGCTTTCCTCATGCGTTTGTACTGCTTCGCGTGAGCGTAGCGGCCAATCTGCAGCCCCAGACGCGGCGCCTCGCGGTTGTAGTTCTGCCTCAGCTTCAGGCTGTGCCGCGCGGCCGCCTTCACCAGATGTTCGCGACACCGCTCGAGCAGGCGTGAATCGGTTGGATGGGCAATCGCCTTCTCCATGACCGTTGTGTCGACGATCACGCGCTTCACGCTCGAGGCCTTGATCACGCCGGCACGTTTGGCCGCTTCGATCGTCTCGGCCAGCAACTCTTCAACGCCGGCTTCGCCCAGTCGTTTGCGCCAGCGCGTCAGGCTCGACGGGTCGATTGGCGGTTCGGTCTGCAAATAGGTCTCACCGGTGAACACCTGCCAATACGGGTTCTCCACCCATTGCCAGACAACTTCTTCGTCGGAAAGGTCGAACGCATGCTGCAAATACAGCAGCCCCGCAATCAGGCGCGGCGAACTCGCCGGTCGACCTT
>NZ_JBHUFR010000057.1:0-2489 GCF_042680985.1 Paraburkholderia dipogonis
AGTGTCCGCGTGGACACATGCACTCAGACCGCAATGAACGAGAATCGAGACCTCCGCAGCAGGCTGGTCGTTGGCCAGAAACGGGATGGCCGGCGCGAATTTAATGAGGATGCTGTACGGGAACTGGTCGCACTATGCCTGAAGCCGGGCGTGTCGATCGCGCGTGCGGCCATGGACCACGACGTCAACCCGAACCAGTTACGTCGGTGGATCACGCGCTATCAGCATCAGATCCTGCACGATTCCCGGGAGCCAGACCCAATGGTAATTGATGGCGTCTCGATCGACGTTCCTGCTCCGACGGTCAGAGGCCCCAGCAATGCAAGTACCTTACCGGTGTTTGTTCCCGTCATCTCTGCGCCAGTGTCGCCGTCGACACCGTCTACTCCGGTCGCGTCGATAGCGCTCGCGCTGCATGTTCGGTTACCCAACGGTGTCGAACTCGACTTCGGCGAGACTGGCGTTGAAGAGATCACGACGATCATCGAGGTGCTCGGGAGGCTGGCGTGTTCCGGTTCGACGAAGGTCTGAACGTCTATCTGCATCGCGATCCCGTCGATTTCCGATACGGAATGAACAGCCTGTCGATTCTCGTGGAGCAGGCGATGGGCCTCAATCCGATGGATTCGTCGCTCTACGTGTTCACGAATCGGCGATGTGATCGTATCAAGATCCTGGGCTGGGATCACAACGGATTCTGGCTATTGCTCAAGAGGCTCGAAGAAAAGGACCGCTTCGTCTGGCCCGACAGTAGCACCGGGGTCGTCACGCTGGACGTCGAGCGGTTGCAGTGGCTACTCAAGGGCGCGGACATTGCCGCGCTTCGGCGCCATCCGAAACGACATTATGCTCGTGTGAGTTGAACACGACATTGGCGTGCCGGTCTAAGCGACATGCCGATCAACGTCACCCTCTCTGCCGACGAGCTCAAGGCACTCCTGGCGATGCGCGAGGAGCACGCTGCGCTTCAGCAGGAACGTGACGAGCTACGCAGCACGCTGCGACTCGTGACAGCGGAGCGTGACCTCGCGGAGGAGCGCTTACGGGCTTACCGCCGCGAGCTGTTCGGTGCAAAGAGCGAAGCGCGGGATTCTGATCAATACGGCTTGTTCAACGAAGCTGAGGCGCTCGGTGCAAGCTCCACGCCCGCGCAGGAAGACACACCGGAAACGAAGGTTGGCGCGCACACTCGCAAGAAGCGTGGCCACCGCAAGCCGCTCGATCCCAGTCTGCCGCGCGATGTCGTGCGGCACGAACTGCCCGAAGCCGATCGCTTCTGCGCCAACGACGGTCACGCGCTTGTGGAGATCGGAGTTGAAACCAGCGAACAGCTCGACGTGATCCCGGAGCAGCTCCGCGTCATCCAGCACCAGCGCGTCAAGTATGCCTGCCCGTGCTGCGATCTTGGCATCAAGGTCACGCCAGCGCCGCCGCGCATCATCCCACGAGGACTCCTGAGCGAATCGGCGATTGCGTGGATCGCTGCCGGCAAGTATCAGTTCGGGATGCCACTCTACCGTCAGGCCGGCCTGCTGCGACGCTTCGGCGGCGACATCTCATCGAACACCATCGCAGCAAGCATCGTCCGTGTCGGGCTCGCGACGCAACCTGTGATCAACCTGATGCGCGATGCGTTGCTCGATGCCGATCTGATCTACTGCGACGAGACGACATTCCAGGTCCTGAAGGAGAAGGGACGCAAGCCACAAACAAAGAGCTATCTCTGGGCGCAGATGACCGGTTCGGGCACGCCGATCTGCTGCTTCACCTACACGCCCGGACGAGGTGCAAAGCTGGCTGACAAGCTGTTCGTCGGCGTGCGTGAAGGAGCGGCCCTGATGACCGACGGATACGAGCCCTATAACGGCATTGCCCAGCGTTACCAACTGGTGCACATCGGATGCTGGGTTCATTGCCGACGCTACTTCGTCAAGGCAGAGGACAATGTGCCCAAGGCAGCGCGCTCGCCCGATCTTCTCGCGACGCGCTTCATCAAGCTGATCGGAAAGTTGTTCGTTGCCGAGGCGCGTAGCGCGAAATGGAAAGCCGACAGGCGGCAGCGATTGCGACGACGGTACAGTGCACGCGTGCTCGACGCCATCCACAATCTGATGCTCGAGCAATCGCCCGGTGTCGTGCCCAACAGCTTGCTCGGCAAGGCGCTAACCTACCTGCGCGAACAGTGGCCGAAGCTGATCCGATACATCGAGAACGGCGACTGGCCCATATCGAACAATCCCTGCGAAAATTCCATTCGCCCCTTCGTAATAGGTCGCAAAGGCTGGATGTTCGCGGATACTGTAGATGGCGCTAACGCGAGTGCCAATCTGTATTCCCTGGTTGAAACGTGCAAAGCCAACGGCATCGACCCGTATCGTTACTTCACATGGCTGTTCAAGCGGCTACCTCTGGCAAAGACCGTCGACGACTACGACGCGCTGCTTCCCTGGAAAATCCCTGCGGACCTTCGCTAACCCAACGCCGCGTTT
>NZ_JBHUFR010000058.1:0-599 GCF_042680985.1 Paraburkholderia dipogonis
AGGTATCGGAAGTGCGAATGCTGACATGAGTAGCGATAAAGGGGGTGAAAAGCCCCCTCGCCGTAAGCCCAAGGTTTCCTACGCAACGTTCATCGGCGTAGGGTGAGTCGGCCCCTAAGGCGAGGCAGAAATGCGTAGCTGATGGGAAGCAGGTTAATATTCCTGCACCATTGTTAAATGCGATGGGGGGACGGATCGCGGAAGGTTGTCCGGGTGTTGGAAGTCCCGGTCCTTGCATTGGAGAAGGCGCTTTGGCAAATCCGGGCGCGGGATTCAAGGGTGCGAGGCCATTCACTTCGGTGAAGAAGCAATCGGAAGTGGTTCCAAGAAAAGCCTCTAAGCTTCAGTTTAACAAGACCGTACCGCAAACCGACACAGGTGGGCGAGATGAGTATTCTAAGGCGCTTGAGAGAACTCGGGAGAAGGAACTCGGCAAATTGGTACCGTAACTTCGGGATAAGGTACGCCCCTGTAGCTTGATGCCCCTGCGGGCAGAGGGTGAAGGGGTTGCAATAAACTGGTGGCTGCGACTGTTTAATAAAAACACAGCACTCTGCAAACACGAAAGTGGACGTATAGGGTGTGACGCCTGCCCGGTG
>NZ_JBHUFR010000059.1:0-1192 GCF_042680985.1 Paraburkholderia dipogonis
CGTGCTGCTGGGTGTCGGGTTTGGTCTGGTGGGTTTTGACCGGTGGCTGATGGCGCCGCTGTTTCCGCACATGATGGCCGAGCTGAACCTGAACTATTCGCAGCTGGGTAGCCTGATCGGGGTACTCGGTGTCGCCTGGGGACTGTGGTCCATTGCCATGGGTCCGCTGTCGGACCGTATCGGCAGGAAGAAGATCCTCGTGGTCACGATGATCGCCTTTTCGTTGCTCTCGAGTCTGTCGGGACTGGCCTCCGGCTTCCTGAGCCTGATGTTCCTGCGTGCGGTGATGGGCGTGGCTGAAGGCGCGTTCACACCGGCGAGCCTCGCGGCCAACAGTGAAGCATCCCGGCCGTCCCGGCGCGGGCTGAACCTGGGCCTGCAACTGAGCATGATGCCGCTTATGGGACTGGGCTTCGCGCCGATCGTGGCCACGCAGCTGCTGCAGATCGTGCCCTCCTGGCACTGGGTCTTCACGATCTCCGCCATGCCGGGCCTGATCGTGGCAGCCCTGATCTGGCGCAACCTGCACGATCGCAGCGCCAGTGAGCCGCTCACGGCCCAGATGCCCGCAGTCAGGCCGCGCTGGACCGAATTGCTGGCCAGCCGCAACGTGATTGTCGCGACCGCCGCGATCCTGTGTGCCATGGGCGGCATTTTCGTGATCGGGGCCATGGTGCCCACCTATCTGGTCACCGTGCTGCACCTGGATACGCGCAGCATGGGCTTCGTCGCCTCGGCCGTCGGCTTCGGCGGCTTTGTCGGCTCGTTCGGCGTGGCCGGCATCTCCGATTACATTGGCCGCCGCCTCACCGCGCTGACTGGCTTTATCGCCGCGGCCGTGCTGCTGTACTTCTTCTCGAACACCGGTGCCCATCCGCAACTGCTGTTCGCCCTGCTGTTCGGCGTGGCGATGTTCTCGATCGGCCTGCTCAGCCTGCTGAGCGGCCCGGTGGCGATCGAGGCCGCGCCGCTGGGGCTGGTCGCGTCAACTATCGGTTTCGTCTCCGGGGTGGGCGAGACCTTCGGCGGGGGCGTCGCGCCGGTGATCGCCGGCTTTGTCGCCCAGCATTTCGGCCTTGCGCGAACCCTCGACTTCGCGCTGTACAGCCTCATCGCTGGCGCAGTCATCACGGTGTTCCTCGTCGAGACCGCACCCCGCCGACGCACGGCCAGAGCCCCGTCCGGCGACCCC
>NZ_JBHUFR010000060.1:0-916 GCF_042680985.1 Paraburkholderia dipogonis
TGCCACGCAAACCCAAGACGTCCCCCGAGGCCCAGACGGCGTTGCCGTCCATTCCGAAGGAACTGATCGACCAGTTCGTGAAGGGGCCGATGACGGCCGAAGCGGTGCATGCTGCCTCAGCGGCGTTCAAGAAGGCGCTGATCGAGCGGGCGCTGGGCGCCGAACTCGGACACCATCTGGGCTATGCGGCCGGCGCCGTGCGGCCCGAGGACGCGACCAACCAGCGCAACGGCAAGAGCGGCAAGACAGTGCTGACCGACGACGGTCCGCTGCGCCTGGAGATCCCGCGTGACCGTGACGGCAGCTTTGCCCCGATCCTGATTCCGAAGCACGAGCGGCGCTTTACGGGTTTCGACGACAAGATCATCGCGATGTACGCGCGCGGCATGACGGTGCGCGAGATCCAGGGGTTTCTGGCCGAGCAGTACGGCACCGAGGTGTCGCCGGAGTTCATCAGCTCAGTGACCGACGCCGTGATGGACGAGGTGAGCGCCTGGCAGGCACGTCCGCTCGAGCCGATGTACCCGGTGGTGTTCTTCGACGCGCTGCGCGTGAAGATCCGCGAGGAAGGGCTGGTGCGCAACAAGGCGATCTATCTGGCGCTGGGCATCCTGCCGGACGGCACACGGGACATCCTGGGGTTGTGGATCGAGAACACGGAGGGCGCGAAGTTCTGGATGAAGGTGTTCAGCGACCTGAAGACGCGAGGCGTGCAGGATATCCTGATCGCCGTCACCGACGGCCTGAAGGGTATGCCCGAGGCGCTGGGTGCAGTGTTCCCGGCCACGACGCTGCAAACCTGCATCGTCCATCTGATCCGTAATTCGCTGGACTACGCGAGCTGGAAGGACCGGCGGGGACTGGCGTCGGCCATCAAGCCGATCTACACCGCGGCGGGCGCTGAGGCAGCTCTCGC
>NZ_JBHUFR010000061.1:0-2424 GCF_042680985.1 Paraburkholderia dipogonis
ACGCTTGGATTCAGTCGCCAGGGCAGCAAAGCCTCGTAGTCGTCGGCGGTGTGTGCGTGCGGCAGACCTTTGAACAACGCGATGAGGTATTGGTACGGCTCAATGCTGTTGGCTTTGCAGGTTTGCACGAGCGAATACAGGTTGGCGGCAGCGTTTGCGCCGGCGACGGTGTCACTGAAGAGCCAGTTCCGGCGTCCAACCGTGAACGGTCTGATCGCGTTCTCACACGGGTTGTTCGAGATGGGCCACGCTCCGTTGCCGACGTAGCGAACGAGCTTGGGCCACTGGCCTCGCAGATATTGAAGCGCTTTGCCGAACCCGCTTTGCGGCAGCACCGTGTTCAGATGAAGCGATAACAGTGCCTCGATCTGATCAAGAACTGGCTGACTTTTGGCCTGTCTGAGTTGCTGGCGCTGCTCCGGCGTCATGTCTTCAGATCGTGCCTCAACGGCAAACAGCTGGCCGATCAGGCGAATGAATTCGCTCACCGGATGATTGCCGCCGCGCTGTACCTTCGGAAGGTCCTCTTCGGCCTCAATCAGGTAACGTCGCGCGTGCGCCCAACATCCGAGGTGCACCAGCTGGTTTGTTCGGGCGATTTCGTTGTACGGCTCGTAGCCGTCGCTCATCAATACCGCGCCGGGTTTGATGCCAGCATAGAGCACGGCGGCCTGTGCCGCGCTGCGCGTGGGACTGTAGCTGAACATTCGCACTGGTGGTCCGGTACCGCTCATCTGCGCCCACATGTAGCTCTTGCGTTGTGCAGCACGGCCTGGCTCTTTTAGTACCTGCACCGTCGTTTCATCGCCGTAGACGATGTCGGCCTCGAGCAGGTGGTCGCGCATCAGGTTAATCAGCGGCTGCACTGCCATGCCGACGCGCACTACGCTTGCTGCCAGCGTGCCGCGCGAGAGATCGCCACCGAAACGGTGCAGCAACGCGGCGATCCGGTACAGCGGCAGCGCGTCAGCGAACTTACTCACAACCACCCATGCAAGCGCTGATTCAGTGAGTAAGCCCTTCGGGATGATGCGCGAAGGTGCCGGCGTCACCTTGATGCCAAGGTCGCAGCAAGGGCACGCGTATTTGATTCGCTGGTGCTGAATGACGCGAACCTGCTGCGGCACGATATCGAGTTGCTCGCTGATCTCGGCGCCGATCTCGACCAGTGCGTGGCCGTCGTGTGCGCAGACGCGTTCTGATTCGGGCAACTCATGGCGCACGACCTCGCGAGGCAGCATCGGGTTTAACGGTTTGCGCCCACGCTTCTTGCGTTCATGCGCGCCGACTTCGACGCTCTGTTCAGTTTCGGTCTCTTGCGCTGGTTCGCATCCTGTTGCGAGCGCTTCTGCTTCATTCAGGAAGAGGTCCCGTTGCTCAGCACCGCGCACTTCGCTCCTGGAGGCAAACAGTTGCCGCTGATAGGCCTTAAGCTTCTCTCGCAGCAAATCGCGTTCGACTGTCACCACACGCAACTCGCTCTTCATGGCAGCGAGTTCTGCGCGCAGCGCCTGCAGTTCGTCGGTAGAGGATGAGGATGGTGGCGGCATCACTGAATTAGACCAGCGATGCTGGTTCGCGTTTCAGGTCACGCGCTGATAATAGCGCCTCGGATGCGCGCGCATCGCTTCGATGTCGATGCCCTCCAGTAGCCAGTGAAGTTGCTCTGTTCGCAGCATGAGCACCGCTTCCTTGCGCGGCCATACGAAGCGGTCCTGCTCGAGGCGTTTCATGAGAAGCCAGAAGCCGTTACGGTCCCACAGCAGCATCTTGATGCGGTCGCGCCGCTGATTGCTGAACACATAAACCGCACGCGCGAATGGATCGAGCTTCATTGACTGCTCGACGATGGCTGCGAGACCGTTGATGCTCTTGCGGAAGTCAACGGCGTCACGATGCACATAGACCTTCAGTTCATCGTCCAGGCGGAACATCGCACCGTCCCAGCGTCTCGATCATGGCCGACAGCAACGGCGCGTCATTGCCGCTGCATTCAAACCGGAGTGTGACGCCGTTGGGCATTTGCACCATCAACCGCGCCGAAGTCATTGCGGGCGACGACGCCCTTGCTGCGGGGGTGCGCCGATGTGCCTTCGCGGATTCGGGTGCAACCACGGCTTCGTGAATATCGACTTCGACTACCGGAACGAAAGCTGTGCCGATCGGCGTCGGCTGTAGGGATGTGCCAGCCACTCGCTGCTGATGCAGCTTGATCCACTTGCGCAGCAAGTTGGCGTTGACCCCGTGCTTGAGTGCGAGCCCGGCGACCGAAGCACCCGGCTCAAGACACGCTTCCACCAACTTCTGTTTGGTTTGCCGGTCATATCTGCGCTTGCCGTCCCGACCGACGTTGACGACCTTCAGCCTAGTCGTTTCTGAGTATTCTTCTGTCATGAAAGGTGTCCACTGATTCGAAAACAGTGG